>DATCKN010000025.1:0-44961 GCA_036562185.1 Thermoclostridium sp. | reverse complement strand
AATGAATAGAGAAAAGTTTCCGGTGACAATAACGGAGAGGATACACCTGTTCCCATCCCGAACACAGAAGTTAAGCTCTCCAGTGCCGATGATACTTGGGTGGAAACGCCCTGGGAAAGTAGGTCGTTGCCGGATTTATATAAAAGCCTTATGGTTTTAAGCCGTAAGGCTTTTTTGATCCTGAAAACTGAGCAAAAAGGTTCTTTTGATTTTTCCGTTTTTAGCATTTTTATATATGCTTTATTTGCAACAAGGGAAGCTAAAGGAAGTAAGTATTTTTGCGAAAATTCTACCTTTATACTTACATGTTAAGATTAACGGCATTTTAAATCATAAGGAGCCATTTCAGGAGGTACTACATATACATCCTTGATTGATCCTGATTAATGCCGAATGTATAAACAAGGAAATTGCCGGAAACATGCCAATCTTCAATTTTTGAATTTACTTTATCAGAAAGTTATATACAAATTGTTATCGTTTCTGTGGATTATTACATGGAAATCAAAGAAATTTTCTCATAAAGAATTGAACCTGACCGATACATCTAAATATTATTTGATCTGAAAAGTTATGCGTAAAGGCTTTTCCATGATCCATCCCTGAAAATATATGGATAACATTGACAATTGCGTGCTACAGGTGTAGTATATATATTACAATTGTAGCACGGAGGTATTGGTAATGGATCACGCAGGGAAAATATCCAATGCGGAGCTGGAAGTGATGAAAATATTATGGCGTGAAAATAAACCTGTATCTTTCTCGGACATTCGTGTTGAATTACAAAGCAAAATGAACTGGGAAAAATCCACTATAAACACGTTAATTCGCCGTCTTGTTGATAAGGGTATAGTAAAGGCACATAAGCAGGAGGTGCTATACTACACCCCAAATATTTCATATTCCGATTATGCACAAGCTGAGGAGCAAAACCTGATAGACAAACTATATAACGGAAGTGCAAAAAAATTTGTGGTTTCGCTTTGTCAAAGCGGGAAACTGTCGGAATCGGATATTGACGAGTTGAAAGAATTATTTAGGATGGGAGACGGTAAGGAATGAATCCATGGATACTATTAAGTGAGTTAGTCCGTACTGTTTTACTTATGTCGGCCACAGGCAGTATTGTTGCATTGCTGTTATTTGCTTTTAAGCCGTTACTGAAAAATTACTTACCGAAAAGCACTCAGTATTATCTCTGGGTTTTTGTTATTATTGCGTTTCTTGTGCCTTTTTCACTTTTTGCTTCGCTTCCGTTTAACACACCTTTATCACCATTGCATGAAATCCTTGAGAAAAAAGTGAAAACCACTGTAGAACGGCGGGAGGAGCTTTCCCGGGATCAATATGGGATGGAATTCGTGGCATTGGATGCACAAAAGCAACTTGATATATCATTACGACAGAAAGGGCTGGTTAACGGGAAATTTAATGACTATTTTCTGTTGGCTCTTGTTACCCTTGGTTGGGCCGGTTTTATTGTGGATATTTATAGATATGCTGTTTTTGCAGCAAAACTGCGCCGGAAACGAATAAATGCAGAAACAGGCGAGGTGGCATTACTTCGTGAACTCTGCAATAATAAAGCGTGTCCACGTTTGTACAGAAATCCCCTTTTACCTGCTCCTATGACAATGGGGATTTTCCGGCCGGAAATTTATTTGCCGGACAGGGAATATTCAAATCAGCAGCTTAGAAATATCCTGTTGCATGAACTGGTTCATTGCCGGCGGCATGATGTGCTGATAAAATGGATTGCCGCCTCCTCTGTATATGTCCATTGGTTCAATCCGGTTGCATATTATGTACAGAGGGAAATTAACAGGACTTGTGAGCTTGCATGTGATGAAGCGGTGATAAAAGACTTTGATAACCGGGGCAAACAAAGCTATGGCTATACCCTCATTGAGATGTCATCAAACAGTAAATCCCACAGATTATTCTTGCCCACAATGATGTGTGAGGAAAAGGAATCGCTGAAAGAAAGACTGTATGCAATCATGAAAAGTAAAAAGCACAGTAAAAAAGCAAAGATATTTTCATGTGTGACTTTGATCATGGTTCTTTGCCTTATTGTTGTTTTGGGAGCTTCGGTAAATCGGCATAATGCCATTGACACGCTGTTTTTTAAGTTAGGAAACGAAATATCCAGTGTCAGGCCACATCGTGTAATCGCAGAAATTGACGCAGGCAATGACGGTACTGTAATATTCTACTACAATGAAAGAAATAATTTAGCTTTTGCCATTGTTGAGCGCAACTTATTTGGCGGCTATAACATTGCCAATATCGGAGCTGAATTGGCAGTGGAGTCAGAATTTCCGGCTTCGTTAATGTACGGACAATACAGAAAAGCGAGGAAGTGGCGTGCCTGGGGCATTTTGCGGGACAACAATATTACCCGTGCTGCCATGCATGGCCAGGATGCAAAGATAGTTGAAGCCGAAGGCTTGCGCTTCTTCTATTTAATCGGTGACGGAGAGATACCTGACGAGGAGTTTTACTTTTATGATGATACAGGCAATTTAGTGTGGACAATATATTGACAATTCATTCTTTGAGCATTCTTTCCTGTTAACCATAATAATCAGTTGCATTACAGCAACAGTAACAATATATTCTTCGTTTGCCGGTTCCATTTTTGTGCAAATAAAATTCAGACTTATTATGGTTTGGTTCCGTAACAATAAAAGAATTATTTGTTAAATATTTATCTTAGTATGCATAATAGACTTTATGTGCTATTATACGGTGAGTGGAAAAGACAGCATATTATAAGTTTAAACGGGTGGTATTATGATACATATAGAAAAGCTTTGGAAAATATATAAAAACGGCTCAATTTCGGTTGAAGCACTGAGAGGCATTGATCTTCATGTTGACAAGGGAGAATTTGTTGCGATAATGGGTCCTTCGGGGTCCGGCAAGTCAACACTGATGAATATATTGGGCTGTCTTGACAGGATGACATCGGGTATTTATATGCTTAATGATATAAATGTATCCAATTTATCGGATTATGAGCTGGCGAAAATAAGAAACGGCCAGATTGGTTTTGTTTTTCAGACTTTTAATCTGCTTCCCAGAATGTCGGCATTAAAAAATGTTGAGCTTCCGATGATTTATGCCGGCGTTCCCGCCAAGAAACGCCGGGAAAAGGCAATTGAAGCTCTGTCAAAGGTTGATTTGCTGGAAAGAATGAATCATAAACCAAACGAGATGTCAGGAGGACAAAGGCAAAGAGTTGCAATAGCCAGGGCTTTGGTTAACAATCCGAGTATTCTTCTTGCAGATGAACCCACCGGAAACCTCGACAGCAAGTCCGGTGAGGAAATTATGAATGTATTTCAGAAACTTAACAATGAAGGGGTTACAATAGTCCTGGTAACGCATGAGCCTGATATAGCGCGGCATACTAACAGAATTGTAACCTTCAGGGACGGACTTATTATAAGTGACGAACGCGTTGAGAATCCGCTGAATGCTGAAAGCATTTTAAATTCTATGATAGAAAACAATATTATTTACCAGTAATATTAAACGGGAGGTTAACAAAAATGTATAATAACACAGAGAATTATCAGTTGGGTGAAGAACTTGTACCTGAAAAGATGAATATTTTTCAGAGAATAGGTAATCTGATTTTTAACCCAAAGAAACTTTTTTCCTATACAGCCAGGAAACCGACCATACTTTTCCCGGTAGTTATACTGTGCATTCTTTCACTTGTAACTCAATTACTGCTGATGGAGCAATATCAGGGTACATATACGGATTTATTTTACAATGCAACCAAAACTGCAGGCGGTGAAATAAGCGTAGATCAGGCAGAGAATATGGCGAAATGGTTCGCAATTGGCACTGTTGCAAGCACACCGGTTATTCTGGTGATCACGTGGCTTATAACAACATTGATTCTTTATTTGGTTTTCCGCCTGGCGGGCTGTGAAAAGGGTTTGAAAAAATATTTTTCAATGGTTGCGTATATTTCCATTATTTCAGTGTTAGGTCAGTTATTACACAGCATTTATGTATATTTTACCGGCGAAAGTATATTAACGGCCCAGGTTACAAGTCTTGCGTCACTGATTAGCTCCGAGACTGTGGGAAGTTTTTTGTATGGTATTGCAAAAAATATTGAAGTATTCAATATCTGGACATATATCCTGTATGGAGTTGGATTTGTTTATACAGGCGGTGCGAAAAAACAGAGAGCATATATAATTACTGCAGTTCTGTTTGTGATAGTTACTCTTGTAACAGCAGGAAGCTCGAATTTATCAAGCCAGCTTGCGGCTATGCAATATTAAACCTGAAAGTTAGATATCAAATTATCAGAAATCATTGCTTTAAAGGAGTTATAATCATATGAAGAAAAGGACAATTGTTATTGCAGTCTCAGTAATCGCAATTATTGCAGTGATGATTTATTTAAATCTGAATAAAAATAACGATTCAGCAGCATCATCCCGGATAGTTTCAAGGAATGCTGTTGCCGTAAAAGCCACAACTATAGAGACAGGCAGCATTTCATCGTATGTATCCGCACCGGGCCAGGTAAAAGAAGTTAATAAAGTTCAGGTATTTTTTGATACCCCGCTTAGAGTACTGAATTTGTTTGTTGAGAAAAACAGCCTGGTACAGGAAGGTGACAGGCTGGTGGAGCTTGATGTTTCCACCCTGAATGATGAGCTGGAAAAGCTGAAAATCCAAAAGGAAATTCAATCGCTTACATTAAAAAAGCTTGAATCGGGACAAAATCTTCTTTCCCTTGAAACCAACCTGGCTTCTGCTAGAAATTCATATGATCGGGCCGAAGAAAATTATAAGACGGCTTTGGATGAGTATGACAAACAGCTGAAACTTTATCAAAGCGGAGTTATTTCCGAAACCCAGTTAAAACAGTATGATCAGGCCGTAAAAGACGCGAAGGCGGCATTGGATAATGCAAAAATATCCTTGGATTCAGCAGAAAAGAACTACAACTCAAGTGTGGGCAGTCATGATCTGGATATTCAGGCTCAAATTAAAAATATAGAATTGATGAGCAAACAAATTGCTGAAATAGAGAATAAATTAAAAAAGATAAAGAACCTTGAGATAGCGCCGATTTCAGGCTATGTTACCGAAATCAACCTGATTGAGGGTGGCTATACTGTAAGCGGCCAGGCTGCTTTTACAATTATTGACGGACAGAACCTGGAAATTTCAGCAACTGTTGATGAGTACAATTCGAAAGAAATTGCACCGGGTCAAAAAGTTAAGATTACCGGTGATGCGTTGGGTGACACAATAGAGCTTGAAGGTGAAGTTGTTTCAGTTGCACCTGTTGCAACAAGAATACAGTCATCCGGTGGTTTTGAAACCGTTATAGAGGTAACAATCGAGCCAAAAGAAGGTTTTGATATATTAAAGCCCGGTCTTAACGTGGACTGTGACATTATCACCCATGAAAAGAGCGGAATTCCTGTTGCTGAATTTAACATTTTCCTTGACGATAAGGACAGAAACCAGTATGTAATGGTGATAAATCAAGAAGATATGACAGTAAGCAAACGGTATGTTACTCTTGGCATTTATTCTGATATGCTGGTGGAAATAGTTGACGGACTGAAACCGGGAGACATGGTTGTGGTGGATCCCCAGCCCAGTCTTAAAGACGGTGATAAAGTAAAGGTTGTGAAATAGCAATGATATGGATTGAATTGTTCAGACAGGCATTTGACAGCTTAAAAGCAAATAAGATGAGATCTTTTCTCACTATGCTGGGAATTGTAATGGGTGTTTTCTCAGTCATAGCAATCATGGCTATCGGAAATGCAACCGAAAACTACATAGCAAGTGAGTTTGAAAAGATTGGCGCCAATACTTTCAATATATATTATAAAAAATCGGATATTACCAAGAATGATTGGCTCACGACCAAAGATATCGATCTGCTGGTTGACAATATTCCCGAAATAAAGAATATCACCACAATATCCCAGGGAATGGGGGAACTGAGAATCGGAAAGGATACAAGAACGGCCTTAATCAGCGGTGTTACATCCCAGTACAGGAACTTTACGGTAATAGATTTTGCAGCAGGCAGGTTTATAAACAGTTTCGATGACAGAACTAAAGCAAAGGTCATAGTTGTGGATGAAAATTTTGCAAAAAGATATTTTAATAAAACAGATGTTGTGGGCGAAGTGGTAAACCTGAAAGTGAATCGTTACAATATAAAAGTAAAAATAGTCGGTGTATTAAGCACGGGTGATGATATTCTAAGCAGTATGGTTGGCGATCAGATACCCACTGTGATTTATATGCCCGTTTCAACATTACAGTCACTGACAAACAACGAAAGACTTGATACTATTATGTTTTCCTTGCATATGGACGCTGATAAGGAAAGGGTAACAGAGAACATAACAGGGTTACTGGAAAGGACGCGCCGTAAAGAAGACCTTTATTACATACAGTCCATTGAAGATGTTCAAAAGATGTTTTCAAGCATTATTGGGGTTATTACTTCTGTTTTATTGGTTATAGCTATAATAACACTTATTGTTGGTGGTATCGGAATAATTAATATTTTGCTTGTATCGGTTACCGAGAGAATCAGGGAAATTGGTATTCGTAAGGCTTTAGGCGCACAGAAAAGCAGCATTGTAATGCAGTTCCTTATGGAGTCAATAATAATGACCGGCTTTGCCGGGCTTATTGGCATAATACTGGGGGTTATAGCGGGTAATGTTCTTTCTGCTCTGATTAAAATTCCCCCGTCGGTGGATATCTCTACTGTCATCGGTTCTTTTGCCATGTCTGTTATACTTGGTCTGATCTTTGGGGTTTACCCGGCTAAAAGGGCAGCCGATCTAGATCCGATTGAAGCTCTTCGATATGAATAAGATGAATAAGTGCATCGGGTAACCAACCTGATGCACTTATTCGCCTTATAATGGAAATAGCATAAAACACTACAAAATTATTAAAAATCTGATATAATATGATTGTCCTACTTTTTGCTCTCCTTTGGTTGAAAATATTTTCGGCAGGTATTAATTTGTGTTGATTTTTGTTTATTATTATATAAAGTAGGTGTAATTCTATGAAGAGAAAGATATTAATAGTCGATGATGAAAAGAATATTGTGGATATATTAAAGTTTAATCTTAAAAAAGAAGGTTTTGATACCGTTGAAGCATATGACGGAAAACAGGCTCTGGAAATGGTGGAACGCGAAAAGCCTGATTTAATACTTTTGGATATTATGCTTCCTGAGTATGATGGGTTTACGGTATGCAGGAAAATAAGGCAAACCCTTAATACTCCGATTTTAATGCTTACAGCAAGAGAAGAAGAAGTGGACAAGGTATTGGGACTTGAGCTTGGAGCGGATGATTATATAACGAAACCATTCAGCCCCAGGGAGCTTATGGCCAGGGTAAAAGCAAATTTACGCCGTGTGGTTGAAGACAATCAGACAACACCAAGTGAATTGATTGTATGCGGTGATTTAACAATTGATGTGAATCGTTATGAAATAAGACGCAATAACGAGGTTATCGATCTTACGCTGAGAGAATTTGAGCTTGTTAAATTTCTTGCAGCTCAGAAAGGGCAAATATTTACAAGGGAAAATTTGCTTGAAAAAGTGTGGGGATATGAATACTACGGTGATGTCCGTACCGTCGACGTTACAGTAAGAAGGCTTAGAGAAAAGCTTGAGAAGGTTCCAAGCAAGCCCGAATATATACTTACAAAGCGCGGTGTTGGCTATTATTTTAATCCCTCCATGTAAAAGCAATTATTTCTGGTTTAGGGTGAAGATGTTTTGCCATTCATGTTATAAAGTCCGGGGGATGCAATGTTTTCAGGAAGTTTGCAGTGGAGACTTGTTTTTATTATCGTAGCCATCACCTTTATTTTAATGTCGGTAATTTGGGTTTTTCTAAATTACAAGGTTGATGACATTTTCTATAATGACTTTAAAAAGTCAATATCTGATAATTATGCCACTCTGAACATTAACGAAAAAATGACTGCTGAGGAACTGCTTGTAAGGTTTAATGAAGATCCTGTTATTCTCAGCCAGTTTATCAGCAGTATGAAAAGTTATACTCTTATAGAAGATGAAACATATGAGATTATATATTCATCGGATGTATGGTATCTGGAAGATGAAATCTGGTTCAGGAACGAAATTTTAAAATCCAGGAATTTGATGGCTGTTATAAGCGGCGAAAATGAAGGAAAGGGAAAATATCTGACAAAATCATCAAAAGGTGATTTTTATGATTATGTCATCCGTCAACCACTAATTGACGGTGACTATATTTTATTTTTTAAATATGACCGGACGCAGGCCCTTTCAATTATAAGCGAATTCAGCCAGGTCATCGTGTCAGGGATGATTATTGCGGTAATGGTTACGGTGGTCATAGGCATTTTGCTTTCTAAAACCATTACCAAACCTATAATTGATATAATTCATAAAGCCGAGAATATTACATCGGGCGATTTTGGCCAGGTTCTTGAAGTTAAATCGGATGATGAGATTGGTAAGCTTACCAGCACGTTCAACTACATGGAAAGCCAGCTTAGAAACATGCTTCTTGAGCTTTCAAATGAAAAGAACAAGTTTGAGATGATAATAAACTATATGACAGATGGCGTTATCGCCTTTAACAGGGACGGGTTTATTATCCATATTAATTCCGCCGCCCTTTCCGTTCTTGAAATGGAACAGTGTTCCCTTACTTTTTCAGGTATTATGCAGAGGCTGGGACTTAAATATGAGTTATCGGAAATATTAAGAAGCAAAAATGCGGATATCAGTGAAAATGTTCGGATTAAAGAAAAGTTTTTCAGAGTCCAGTTTGCGTCCTTTACTGATAAAGAAAACAATGTGGAAGGATTAATTACCGTTTTGCAGGACTATACTGAAGAGCAGAAGCTTGACAATATGCGTAAGGAATTTGTTGCAAATGTGTCGCATGAACTGAAAACGCCGCTGACTTCAATCAAAAGTTACGCAGAAACATTGCTTGACGGTGCATTGGAGGATGAAGAAACTGCAAGAAGGTTCCTTGAAGTTATATATTCCGAATCAAACCGAATGGACCGTCTTGTAAAGGATTTGCTGCTTTTATCGAAGCATGACAGCGGGATAAAACTGAATTTAACCAGAATTTCTCCTTTGAATCTTGTAAACAGCGTTGTGGCAAGAATGAGAATATCTGCAGATGAAAAGAACCAGCAGTTAAGCGTGATTGAACTGGAAAAAGCTCCGGACATCAACGGTGATGAGGATCGCCTTGAGCAATTACTGGTTAACGTTATAGGAAATGCGATAAAATATACGCCTGAAAATGGTTCCATTACCGTATATGTTGGAAGAAGCGATACAGATGCATGTATTAAAGTTGTGGATACCGGTATAGGAATTCCTAAGAATGATTTGGAGAGAATTTTTGAGCGTTTTTACCGCGTTGATAAGGCACGTTCAAGGCAAATGGGAGGAACAGGGCTGGGCTTGTCTATTGCAAGTGAAATAGCAAAAGCTCATGGTGGTAAAATAAAGGCCGAAAGTGAGCCTAATAAAGGGACTACTATTACTGTAACCCTGCCGGGTATAATTAAAGAATTAAATGAAGATGAAGTTACAGTTGAGAGAGTTTAAGATGAATTTAATGAAGAAATAAATGAGAAATAATTTCCCGATGCATATATGATTATCTGTATCAGTAATAGCATTTTAAAAGTGAAGTAATGGAATTGTAATAATTTTAATTATATAATATAAGTACGAATATAGGTTTGGTATTTAGGGAAATTTTTATTTAACCCTGCCAGGAGGGTATTTATGTTTAAAAAGATAGCTTTTATACTGCTGGTTTTCGCTTTAATGATTGCAGGGGCTTTGGTTTCAATGGCAATTGAAGATGAAGAGCTCATACTGAGCAGATTTGCTTTAAATAATCTTCCTTCAGGTTTTTTTGATACAGATGGGGCCTATGGAGAGCAGGAAGATGAGTTTTCTTATGAATCGGTAATAGAGATGTATTCTTCTTTATTTTTTGACGCTGAAAACAAAACGGATGTTGAATATATTAAGGATATAGTGATAGAAAAATATAGTGCTTCTAAAGAAGATATTCATGATTATTATGTTTATGCCACACCATCTGAAAATGCGCAGCTTGAAAAGGGAAATACCATTGTTGTAATGGTTTTTATCCAGTCGGGTGATGGTTTTGAGCTTTTAAGCGATCCTGTTGAATTTAATAAGGCGTTTACAAAACACATTAGTATAAGTTTACCTAATGTAGGAAACGATAATCCAAACTGTATACGCATAATAGCATTCCTGAAAAACGACTATAAGGAACTTAGACTTGATAATATTCAGATATATGATACTGAAATAATTATTGTTGAGCAGAGTTTTGATTTTCATGGGTCACTAAAATCAACGCAGGATATTTTGAAAACATTTAATACCAGCATCATACCGGAATAATTGAGGAAAAATCATGCGCATATTTAGTCTTGAATATAAAAAGTCGGTTCTGATGTTATTTCTTATAGCTTTGTCTTTGCTTCAGATGGGAATTCTTTGGACAGAAAAAAATCCAGGAGTTCCCTTTATATTTTCATCCCAAAAACGCTGGTATAATGATACTTTGACAGATATAAACAGGGTGAAGGCCAATTATATACATCCTGAAAAAATCATGGTATCTGATGGTTCGGGCAGTCTATACTGGATGCTTGACCAGAAGAGCAGCTTATTTCAATCAATCTGGAACGATTTTAACCAAAGCTATTTCAAGCAAATTCTTGAAATGAAGCCGGTTGAAGGCAGCAAACCGTATGAGATGGACTGGTATTCTTTAATAAAAATGAAATGTATAGTTGTTGAGTTTAAAAACCCGGTACCTTCTGATATAATACGTTGGATAATAGGTGAGGAGTCAACTTTATTCAAAAATCTCAAGCAAATATACAAAATAGCCATATTCCCCTCTGAGAGCATTAATAATAATGAGAACACATTATATGTATTTGATGGCAGTAATGTGTATAAATATGTTGTTAAAATTGAATCAGGGAATATGAAAAAGGAAGATTATATTGAAGCCATAAGAAATATACGCCAGGATGAAAATATAATACCCATGAGCAGATTAATCAACTATTATCCAAGTGTAAAAAACAAAGATTTGCTTGTATGTTTTGAAGAAAACCGTGAAAAAAAGATCTGGGATTTGCTTGTTAAAACGCCTGACAAGATCATGCTTAACCGTGATAACGTGGATAAAATAGAGGACTATCTTCTCGGTGATAATTATAAGAGTTCAATGGTTAAAAAATTCGGAGATGACGGTACAAGCATTATTTTCTCCGATACTGAGAAAGTTTTACGGTACTATAATAACGGGTTTTTGGATTATCAATACAGAAACAAAAGCCTTGGGGAAAAAGGTCCTGTTAACGAAGCCTTCGAAAAAGCCATTACTTTTATTGAGCACAGAAGAAGCAGCCTGATAGAAGGTGCTGATATATATTTAACCAGTATAGAAGAGAAAAGTGAAAATTATGTGTTTACTTTTGACTATGTACTGAATGGAATGGAAGTAAAAATGATGAATTCACAGGATCGTGCCCTTATGCCTGCCATTACGGTAACGGCGAACAGGGACCGTGTAGTTGATGTAAAGTGGTATATCAAAACATTCTCAAACAATGACTACTATAACAATTACAGCATTTACTTTTTTGATATTTTTGAAAATAGAATGATAGAGGAGTATCCTCAGTTATTATATAATCCGGATATATACGATATTTCAGTAAGCTACATATGTCCTGAAAACAGCATGAGGGCCGAACCTTATTGGATTATAAAAACTGAGAATCAGAATGCCTATCTCAGAATGCAGGGAAAAGGAGACTAATATGGATTGGTCCAAAGCGAAAAACATTATTCTGGTTTTACTGTTATTGCTGAATATATTTCTGTTAGTAAACATTATTAATATAAAAATAACCTTTGAAACCTCAAGGGAGTATCGCGTCAATGCGCAAAAGGCATTAACCGTATTAAACATTGAAATAAATTGTTCCATACCTTCCAGTAATAAACCTGTTCAGCGTATAAGTTTTGTAGAGAAAGATAAAAATGTATATACAGAGATGATCAGGAGTTTAATGGGAAATACCGAGGGAAGAACAGAAGATTCAAAATCGGTATATTATGCCGGCGGAAAGACGCTTGAATTTTTTGATAACAGGTTTATATACACCGACAATACCAATAGTGTAACTGTTCCTGTTGTTAACCGAAAAAGGCTTGATAAAACTCTGAGAAATTGGATAAGGAAAAACAAAATATCAAAAGCAGATTTTGTTTTGGATAATATATACCAGGAAGATGGTACTGTTATAGCAGAATATGTTCAGCTATATAATAAGATGCCTGTTTTCAGCAATAAAATTACCTTTAAAATTGATAACGGTATTCTTGTACAGGCTGAGGGAAGCTGCAGGATATTCTACGATTTAAGGGCCAACAAGGAAGATGATGTTGTATCTGCAGAGATAGTTTTGCTTACTAATAAGGATATGATAAAAGGTGCAGTTGAATCGATAGATTTGGGATATTATCTCGCTCAGAAAGATGAATTGCATGATACACCTGTATGGAGGATAAAAACATCCACAGGTGGCGAGCTGTTGTTTAACGCCATTACGGGAGAATGGATAGACTTAAACCATATGTAATCCGTAAATATCGGACTATTACAAGGATGAGCCGGGATGTTTGATTTTCAATGTGTATCAGAATGATAAGAACCCGGAATGATGAGAAATCAGATAATGAAATTTCATGATTGAGCTTTCGAAACACAAAATGTTATAATAATTTAAGATGGCATATAATTTTTGATAACCGGATAATAAGATTTTTTACTATAGAGGATGAAAGCTAGGTGTTGATTATTGGAAAAGCTGGTTATACATGGCCAGAAAAGGCTTAAGGGTGAAGTAACTGTTAGCGGAGCTAAAAATGCTGCTGTTGCTATCCTTCCGGCAACCATTTTATCTGATGGTGACTGCATTATTGAAAACATACCGGATATTTTGGATGTTTCAATTTTAAAAGAAATATTGACAGATTTGGGAAGCAATATTAAAAAATTAAATGATACTTCCCTTTATATAGACAACTCTAACATTAATTCTTTCACTGCAACCAATAAGCAAATTGGAAAGCTTCGTGCCTCGTATTATTTAATGGGGGCACTTCTTGGAAGGTTTAATAAGGCCGTCGTTACTTTCCCGGGCGGATGCGATTTCGGTGTAAGACCAATAGACCAACATATAAAAGGTTTTGAGGCCTTGGGAGCAAAAGTTGAAATAGAACATGGAAAGATTATAATAACAGCGCAAAAGCTTGTGGGTGCACCGGTGTACCTGGATGTTGTCAGCGTAGGTGCAACTATAAATATTATGCTTGCAGCGGTTAAGGCTGAAGGTGTGACTACAATTGAAAATGCTGCGAAAGAACCACATATTGTAGATGTTGCGAACTTCTTAAATGCCATGGGTGCAGATATAAAGGGTGCAGGTACTGATGTAATTAAAATAAAAGGTAAAAAACATTTGAAAGGCGGTCATACTTACACCATTATCCCTGATCAAATAGAAGCAGGGACTTATATGATCGCGGCAGCGGCTACTAAAGGTGATGTTTTGGTTAAAAACGTCATTCCGAAGCATATGGAATCATTAACTGCAAAATTGCAGGAAATGAATGTTAAAGTGGACGTATTTGATGACAGTATACGTGTATGTGGCAAGGACAAAATTCAGAAAGTGAATATAAAGACGCTTCCTTACCCCGGATTCCCGACAGATCTTCAACCACCTATCACTGCGTTGTTATGCAGGGCTGAAGGAACAAGTATTATCACAGAAGGAGTATGGGACAACAGGTTTCAGTATGTAGATGAGCTGAAGAGAATGGGTGCGAAGATTAAAGTTGAAGGCCGTATGGCAGTAATAGAAGGTCCTGTACGTTTAACCGGGGCACCGGTAAGGGCTATGGATTTAAGAGCGGGAGCTGCAATGGTAATTGCCGGTTTAATGGCTCGCGGGGAGACGGTTATTTCAAATATAAACTATATAGACAGGGGTTATGAAAAACTTGAAGAAAAATTAAAAGCACTTGGGGCAGACATTGAAAGGATGGAATAAAGAAAATTATCACAATATCCTGTTTCAATTCCGTTTTTATAATCCCATAATTAATTCAAAGGGGTATTTTATGATAACGCTTGTAAGCTTATTTAGTGGCAGCAGCGGCAATGCGATTTATGTATCAAATAATAATACCAAAATTCTGGTTGATGCCGGACTAAGCGGAAAGAAAATAGAAGAGGCTCTTTCGTCAATTGGCGAAGACATACGTGACATACAGGCAATATTAATCAGCCATGAACATATGGATCATGTAATGGGAGCGGGAGTCCTGGCCCGCAGGTTTGGTATACCCATTTACGCAAATAAAAGAACATGGGACTCAATGTACGGAACATTAAAAAATATTAAACCCGAATGCATCCGTATGTTTAATACAGGGGATAATTTTTATATAGGGGACATAGAGATACATACATTCAGGACACCTCATGATGCTGCTGAACCGGTGGGCTTTAATTTTTTGTACAATGGTAAGAAAGTAACCATAGCTACAGATATGGGGCATATGAACAGCAGCCTTCTTTCATGCCTGGAAGGGTGCGATATGATTCTGATTGAGTCAAACCATGATATTGAAATGCTGAAAATGGGCAGGTATCCATGGCCCTTAAAAAAACGAATATTAGGAGATACAGGACATTTATGCAATGAAACTGCAGCGCAGGTTGTGGCATACCTTGCAAAAATGGGAACAAAGAAATTTCTTCTCGGGCACCTTAGCAAAGAGAATAACTTCCCTGAGCTTGCTTTTGAAACGGTAAAAAATGCCCTTCTGGAAAAATCGATCATTGCCGGACGGGATGTCTATCTCGGAGTTGCGCACAGGGACAGGGTCAGTGAAGCAATCAGCGTATGATATAAGTATTTGACTGATATTTTAAATTACAGCCAGAGGAAAAAGGTGGAAAGGTTAAAGCTTTGCAAATACAGATTGTTGCAGTAGGAAATATTAAGGAAAAATATTTGAAAGACGCCGTTTCAGAATATGAGAAGAGGCTTTCCAGGTATTGCAGAGTTACAATAAACGAAGTTTCTGAAGAAAAAGTACCCGAAACTTTAAGCACTGCAGAAAAAGAGCAGGTGCTTAAAAAAGAAGCCGAAAGGATTAGGAATTCACTTCTTAAAAATACATTTACCGTTGTACTTGATTTAAAAGGAGAACAGCCGGATTCACCGGGGTTTTCAAAACTGCTGTCCTCGTGGATGCTTCAGGGAAAAAGCAGTATTTCTTTTGTTATAGGCGGTTCAATTGGGCTTGACAGAAAGCTTGTAAAAGAGGCCGATTATAGTTTGTGCCTTTCAAACCTCACATTTCCGCACCAGTTAACCCGGGTAATCCTTTTGGAACAGATATATCGTTGTTTTAAAATAATAAACAATGAAACTTACCATAAGTGACATGAGGTATTATTGCAGGATTATTATCGCAGAAACTGGTTATTTAATTGACATTATCATGAGGGTACTGCAGAAATAAATTGTAATTTAAGGAGGGGCGGTAAGTGATAATAAGAGAATACGAGGATAAGGATAACTTGGAATGGGTGAGATGCAGGGTTCTTTCCTTTTTGGATACTGCCTATTTTGACAATGTTTTAAAGGAAAAGGAGAAATATAACAATCCTTCAATAGAATTGATTGCAGAAACAGATAATAAAATAGTAGGCTTAATAGATATAGAGTATGAAACAGAAAAAGGAACCGTATGTTATTGCACTGATGAATTGGGAGCGGTAATATGGCATCTGGCAGTTTTGCCTGAGTACAGAAACCATGGGATAGCAACTTCAATGTTGAATAAAGCGATAGACATATTAAAGGCAAAAGGCATAAAAAGGCTTGAAGCGTGGACAAGGGACGATAAATGGGTTAATGACTGGTACATGAAAAGAGGATTTAAATTAAAAGAACAATATCTGCATGTCTATGGAGAGTATAAAGAATGCAATGAAATCGGCAATCCCAAAATTGAAGGTTTATTATTATGTAATTTTTTCGCGCATTATATAGGTAAAAATAAGGACGAAATCAGGAGTAAATTTAAAAGAGTACATGAATGTAATTTGTATGAATTGATGCTTTGATTTTCTGTATTCGGTAATACGATTCTGAAGGAACATATAGTTTGTTGTTTAATTGGTGCAAATGTATTTTGCAGACAGTATACAACCATCCATGCTGTTTCTGCAGTGGAATATGCTCTTATGTAGTGCTTATGAACTGTTTCTTCCCAGTACATCCGGCAATACCAGAAAAGTCAGGCAACTGATTTAATATGAAAGCTTAGAATAACTGATGCAGAAAAAAACCCGGCAACAATCGGGGCGGCAGAAGAGGTTGATTATATTTCATTGAAAATACCGGTAAGCAAATCGTAAATGGAAAAATAGCAGGTCAGTTTGACCTGCTATTTGCCCTATGAAGCATAAAATTCATAGGGGTTGGTAGTTCAAGGAGCTTCTTCCTTTTAACCAGTAAGGAAGTTTCTCCATCTACCAGTATTAATTATGTACGTTTCATCCAGGGATTATTCATAATTATTATGAAAATTTGAAAGGGAAAAAATTCCGAGAGCGGCCAATAAATATTTTAGGCAATAATATTATAGTATCAGGCAAACATTTCAGAAAGTTTAATTTAAAATAAAATATGATTTTGAACCGGACAGGGGTTAATGTATCATTAAAATGAAATAAAAAAAGCATTGCTTGTAAATAACCGCTAAAAAAATGATTTGGCATACAGGCGGGGATATAGCTTTCAGGAGGGTTATGAATGGAATAAAGGGCAGAAGACTTTTGCTTCCCTTACGAAAATTTATAAATAAATAAAAGAAAGGGATATTTCTGCCTTTAATTGTAAAATACATAAAGCAGTGAAATTCCCTTTCAGATTACCTTCTGTAGCGTAACCGGGAAAAATATTATCCTTTAGTCTGTTATATCCAGGTGATAATCCATGTTATCAAAAAGCCGGCTTAAAGAGTCCTTGTTATGGATTATTTTTACGGCTTCTGCAAAGAGCGGTGCAACAGATACTACCTTTACTTTGGGGTGTTCAAAAGCCTTCCTGTTTTCAACCGTGTCGGTTACAATAAGCTCTTCAATCAAACTGTTTTCCAAAGCTTTAAGGCCTTTGTCGCCCAAAAGCGCATGAGATACACATGCATATATTTTTTCCGCACCGTTCTCTTTTAAAGCACGTGCAGTATCAACCAGCGTTCCGCAGGAAATTGTAAAATCATCCACAATTATTGCATTCTTACCTTTGACGTTCCCGATGATTTCCAGTACCTCAGCCTTCTCATCATGGCCTCTGCGTGTTTTGTCTCCGATTGCAACAGGGGCTTTAAGCGCTTGTGCAAACTTTCTTGCATTCTTTGCAAACCCTGCATCAGGCGAAACAACTACCATGTTTTCTATGTTTTTAGACTTTATATATTTACATAAAATTGGCGTACCATATAAATGGTCAACCGGCTTTTTAAAAAAACCTTGAATCTGAGGACTATGCAGATCCATTGTAATTATTCGATCCACTCCGGTAACTTCAAGGCAATCTGCGCAAACCCGGGCTCTGATTGATACTCTTGGTTCATCCTTTTTATCCCCTTTAGCATAGCTGAAATAAGGCAGAATTGCTGTTACCGAACTGGCACTTGCTCTTTTGAATGCATCAATCCAGAATAACAGTTCCATAAAATCGTCATTAGGACGCAACCCTATGGTCTGAACAATATAAACGTCTTTATCCCTTACTTTTTCCAGTATTTTTACAAACGTATTGCCTTCTGAAAAGTTGATTGCCTGTGAGCGGCCAAGTTCTATTCCGAGATATTTGCACATCTTTTCGGCAAAACTAGTACTTGAACTTCCTGCAAATATTTTTATACCTATTTCACTAAGCGACATTAAAGTCCTGCCCCTTTCACTGCATTTACTAATGATGCAGATTTATGTATTATTTTGGCTAAATTTTATCAAATCAATCCGCTTTTTTCAAACGCTGTTTTTCTAAGAGCGGGATGCGGCCAGGATATGGAATGATCCCTTAAGCGTTCATAAAACAATGCCGGGCAGCAGACAAAGCAGCTTTTGATTTTGTCTAATTATTATAGCCGGAACAATTAATACTTCATGTATTTATAATGCGTACAAAACCATTTTACAGGCTGTGTGAGGTACATGTTCCATAAGGGCTTTGAGTTTCAGGGGAAAACAAAAAATGGTATAATACAACCAAGACTTTTAAATTTTTATGAAACAGTAAATTGATAAAGCTTAATCAAATTATGGCATACAAACCAGTAAAAATAATTATTTTATAAGGAGGGCTTATGAAAAATAAAGGAATAATTATTTTTATTGCTGTTTCCATGATGTTTACTTTGGTTGCCTGCTCACAAAGCAATACCTCAAATAATGCAGACATATCTTCCAACAAATCAACAGGACGGATTTACCTGTATGGCGAACAACATGGTAATGAAAAGATATTGGAAAAAGAATTTGAACTATGGAGTAAATATTATAATGAGGAAAATATGCGGCATTTATTTATCGAGATCCCGTACTATACGGCAGAGTTTTTAAACATCTGGATGCGGGAAGACAACGATATTATATTGGATGAGGTATTCAGGGACTGGAAAGGTACGGTATCATATAAACTATGCGTAAAGGAATTTTATAAAAAGATAAAGGCCGAATGTCCAGAAACTGTTTTTCATGGTACCGATGTGGGGCACCAGTATGATACAACCGGGCAACGATTTTTAACGTACCTCAAACTGTATGAACCTGAAGATACAGAGAAATACGAACTGACGAAAGAAGCAATTGAACAGGGAGAATACTATTACAGTGAAAATGACGATAAATATCGAGAAAACAAGATGGTGGAGAACTTTATCCGCGAATTTGAAAAACTGGACGGCGAAAGCGTCATGGGAATTTACGGTGCGGCCCATACAAATTTTGAAGCCATGGCGTATAATGCCCCGGAGATTCCGTGTATGGCGAATCAACTGAAAAAGCGTTACGGGGATGCTATTTATTCAGAGGATCTTACATGGATAGCAAAAGATATTGAACCGATAAGAGTGGACAGAATTACCATCAACAATAAAGAATATGAAGCCAGTTATTTCGGAAAAGAGAATTTTACTTTGAGAGATTATGTTTACCGTGAATTCTGGCGCCTGGAAAATGCATACGATGATTTTAAAAATAACAAAAAAACAGGAGATGTATTGCCTTATAATAATTACCCGATGCTTATAGAAACGGGGCAGGTTTTCGTCATAGACCTTACGAAAAAAGACGGTTCAGTAGAAAGGTTATACTACCGTTCTGACGGGTATATATGGAACGGTTTGCCGTCAACCGAAGAATTTATTGCAGAATAGGCCATAACCGGTATAACCGGTATATAAAAATTTTCGTTCATACCCTGCATGCGATTGAGGAAAAAGCAATGCAGGGTTTTTGTTTTGCTGATCATTTGCCATATTAAACACTAAAAATAATTTTTCAGCAGCTTAAGGTTCGGTGTATATTAACAAAATCACTTACGAACAATAATTTAGTGTATATTTCACGGAGGCCTGTATCATGAATGGAAAGCGAAAGAAAAAAACAAGGACATGGATAATAATAGGATTTATAGCTGTTTCATTGACGATACTGGTATCATATTTTACATTTCGCCGTACTGATATGTCTTACGAAAAGGTAAAAGCCCAGATAAGTGATATTGTAACCTATTATTCATTTTCAGGCAACGTGGCTTCGAAAAAGCGGCAGTCTGTTTATGCCGAGAAAATAATGCAAATATCAAAGATTAATGTAGAAAAAGGGCAAGAGGTTAAAGAAGGAGATGTTTTATGCACCACCACTGCAGGTGATGAACTGAAAGCAAAAATAAACGGCGAAGTGGCAGTGGTTAATGTGGAAGAAAACAAGCAGGTGACACCGGGTACATTGTTAATTGAAATTGTTGATTATAACGAACTTGAGGTGGTCTTTAAAGCCGACGAGTATGATGTCGGAGCGCTGAGTACGGGCAAGGAGGCTGTTGTCAATATCCCTGCACTCAAAAAGGAATTTAAAGGGATTATCCGGGAAATATCAAAGGAAGGGCAGATTGCAAATGGCGTGACATTCTATACTGCGTCGATAGATATTGAACAGGACGGCAATATTCGCACAGGCATGTCGGCCGAAGTGAAGCTGGTAAGTGGTAAAGCAGAAAAGGTTGTTACGCTTCCAATGAATGTGATCCAGTTTGACGAGCAAAACCAGCCATATGTTTTTAAGTATGACAATAATAATTCTGTGGTTAAGAAAAGGATAACAACAGGAATTAATGACGGAACTTATGTAGAAATCAAAAACGGGGTTTCGGACGGCGAAGAAGTGCTGTATAAAAATGATTTGAAAATTGAAACATTATTGTTTCCTGAAGGAGGGAAAAATACAAGGTTTTATTCCAAAGAAGCAAAAGATGAGTGAAATCGTTAATATGAAAAATATATGCAAAAGTTATTATATTGGTGATCAGGAAATTCAGGTTTTAAAGAACATAAACTTAAAGGTGGAAGAAGGAGAATTTGTTTCTGTCCTGGGACCGTCGGGCTCCGGAAAAACCACACTGATGAATATTATAGGGTGCCTTGATATGCCTACATCGGGAAAATATATTTTATGCGGAAACGACATTTCTGAAATGAACGAAATTGAGCTTGCCAGGGTACGTAATAAGGAAATAGGGTTTGTTTTTCAAAGTTTTTTTCTTCTCCCTCGGTTAACAGCAGTGCAAAATGTAGAACTTCCACTTATTTATTCAGACATACCGCAGAAAGAACGCAGGAAAAAAGCTGAAGTGATGCTTGAAAGGGTGGGTTTGGCGGATAAAATGAACAACCTTCCGAACCAGCTTTCGGGAGGCCAGCAGCAACGGGTTGCAATTGCCAGGGCACTTGTTACCGAGCCATCGCTTATTCTTGCCGACGAACCGACAGGTGCTCTGGATCAAAAAACAGGTACAAGCATTATTGAATATTTTGAAAAACTGAACGCTGAAGGCAAAACGATAATAATTATTACCCATGACATAAAAGTTGCAGCGCATGCGAATAGAACCGTGAACATACTTGACGGGAAATTAACGGAAGGTGTAGTTTCTGGATGATCTATGAAAGCATCAGGATGTCTTTGATGAATATAACTAAGAACAAGCTCAGGTCAATCCTGACAATGCTTGGCATTGTTATTGGCGTGGCTTCAATTATAGCTTTAATCACAATTGTGCAGGGGGCAACAAATAATATAAGTAACGAAGTTATAAAGCTTGGGGGCAACAAAATATTTATTAATGTATTTGGAACTCCGCTGAAACAGGGGCTAACACAATATGATGCCGAGCAGATCGCAGCCCTCGATAATATTAGCGGTGTTTCACCTACAATATCAGGGAAAACTGCTGTAATCTATAATAATAAAGTATTAAAGGACATAGTGGTTGAAGGAAAGAATGAAGTATATTTCAGAGCAGATCCCGAATTGTTAAGTTCGGGCAGAGCGATAAATATCCTTGATCTGGGAAGCAAAAACCAGGTCGCTGTTATCGGCAGCAACATAGTCAGGGAATTGTTTTTCGGAATAAATCCTATAGGAGAAAAAATCATTATAAATGGAATGACATATACCGTTATCGGCACGCTTAAAGAGTCAACGGGATTTAGCCTCGGTTCGACCAATGATACTGTTATAATACCATATACAACAGCATTGCGCTGCCTTGGAGTGGAAAACATATCAACGCTGGATGCCTACCTTGAGGATACAAACCTCGCAGACCAGACTGTTTTAGAAATAAAAGGCATTTTAAATCAGGCTTTCAACTATAACGAGGATGCATATAACGTATACAATATGGGTGATATAATAGATTCTTTCCAGTCAATAATGTCAATGATGTCAATGCTTCTTGCGGGTATTGCGGCAATATCCCTCGTTGTCGGAGGGATTGGCATTATGAACATGATGCTTGTATCCATAACCGAGCGAACAATTGAAATAGGGCTGCGTAAAGCGTTAGGTGCCACGCCTTTTGCAATCAGGCTCCAGTTTATAATAGAATCCATTATCCTTTCTCTAATCGGCGGTATTACAGGCTTGGTACTGGGAGCGTTGCTGTCATATTTGCTGGCGGCCATCATAGGCATAGGGGTATCAATTTCCCTGTCGACAAATATACTCGCCGTGGGCTTTTCTGCATCGGTCGGCATAGTTTTCGGATACATGCCGGCCAGGAAAGCAAGCCGTTTAAATCCAATAGATGCATTAAAAAGCCTGTAGTGATTTTAAGTCAGTCTCCCGCAGGGGGTGAGATTAATATTCCCGGATCAATATCCGGACCTGCCAAGGCTGTTTTTGGATCAATATCGGGTCCTTCAACCAGCATTTTAGGGTCGCACAGATATTCACCGGCGTTTTGACCGTATTTATATTCTGTTTTGGGGATCAGGGCAGTCTTTTTATCCAGCCTCATAATCATGTTATTTATTTTATTATTTAAACCTTCCTTTACCGGAAATATAAACAGTAGCGGGATCAACAGAGGGATACCGATTATTAGCTTCAGTTTGCGCATGGTTATCACTCCAGGGTTTATATTTATATATTATATTTATTTTGACATATTTTAATGATTTTGGTTCCATGATCAATGTAATTTGTTTATACGTATATTGGGCACTTACGTATAACATGTTTTGCCGTTAAAATATAAAATAAATAAACAGGTAAAAAAGAGCCACGTACGAAAAAGGTATTTAAGAGTTATGTTTTGAGGTGATGGTTGAATATGCAGGTAAACGGTCAGACTGACGGATTGAAGAAAGTTGTATTGGAGTCATTAGAGAGTTTATATGATATGAAAATCCCGAAAGGAGAGGTTTTAACGGAAGAACTGGTTACTGTTCTGGCACAGGTTTCTTCTTCTGCCAACCGTGAAATATCTGTTCTAACCGACAGGAAGGGAAATGTGCTCGATGTCAGGGTAGGAGACAGCAACTCAGCCGGTGTTTACCCGATTAATGTCAGGCGGGGGGAAACAGGTTTGTCAGGTGTCAGGTGCATTCACACACACCCCGGCGGAAGAAGCAAACTATCCGATCTGGATATAAGTGTATTGAAGCAGTTTCATCTGGATATGATGATTGCTTTGGGGGTGTTAAACGGAACCCCCACCGAAATATCTGCCGCGATATTGGGTGAGGACATGCAGACAATTGAATATTTCGGGCCGTTTAACCCGTATGGCAATGAGCTTAACGAAATAGCAGAGATTGTTCAGAATACCGACAAGTCTGGGAAAGAAGCCACAGTTCTTAGAAGAGAGGATAAAGAACGGGCGCTATTAATCGGTGTTGAAACCTCGGATACTCCTGTCATTATGGGAGTGAGCGAAGCAAACATTTCACTTCAGGAACTGGTTGAACTGGCCAAAACCGCAGGGGCGGAAGTTGTTGATACCATTTTGCAGAAAAGGCCTTCCAAAGACCCTGCATACCTGATTGGGAAAGGCAAACTATCCGAAGTCAGCAGGATAGTCCAGGAAAAAGAGATTGACCTGATAATTTTTGATGAGGAACTATCGGGATCGCAGCTCAGGAATATCGAAGAGTTTACAAATGCAAAAGTAGTGGACAGGACCGGACTGATTCTTGATATCTTTGGACAGAGGGCCAAATCGAGGGAAGGGCGGGTACAGGTCGAACTTGCCCAACTGAATTATCTCTTGCCCAGGCTTCATGGGCGTGGTATTACCCTTTCAAGGCTTGGCGGCGGTATCGGCACAAGAGGGCCCGGTGAAACCAAGCTGGAAACAGACAGGCGTCATATAAGAAGGCGTATAGATTACCTGAAAAAAGAACTGGATGATATCCGCAGCCAAAGGCAAACGGTGAGAAGGGAAAGGGAGAGGAACAAGATACCGGTGATTGCTCTTGTCGGGTATACCAATGCAGGAAAATCCACCCTGTTAAATTCTTTATGCGATGCGGATGTTTTTGCTGAAGATAAACTGTTCGCAACCCTTGACACTACTACAAGAAAACTTAACCTTGGGGATAATACAACTGTTTTGTTATCCGATACGGTTGGATTCATACGCAAGCTTCCCCACCATCTTGTTGAGGCATTTAAATCAACCCTTGAGGAAGCACTGCTTGCTGACTTGATTTTAATAGTCGCCGATGCGTCTGATCCGTATTCTCCCGATCATATCCGCGTCGTTAATGAAATATTGGCTGATTTGGGTGCGGCCGATAAACCGTCCATACTTGTATGGAATAAATGGGATCTGGTGGATAAGGACTTTCATACCCCATTTTTCAGGGACAGGTTTATTGAAGTAAATGTATCGGCGATAACGGGTTATGGTTTTGAAGAATTAAAGGAAACAATAAAGAATAATATAAAACCCGAGACAACAAAGCTTAAACTACGCATTCCGTTTACAGAAGGCTGGGTGTTGCCTTTCCTGTATGAGAACGGAGAAGTAAAGTCAGTTCATTATGAAGAGGATGTTTCTGTTGTGGAGGTAGAAATCGACAAAAAATACATCAGCCGGATAAATTCTTTTGTTGTAAATTGATAAATTTTTGCATTTTTTTGAAAGAAAGGAATGGTTAAAGTTTTATATTCATGGTAAGATTAAATGGTGAAGACTAAAATTTTGACGGCGGTATAAGATATACTTATAAAATTGTATTAGAGGAGGCAACTGTGCAGGAGTTTATATCCAGTGACATTTTTAAATGGGTGGTTTTCCCCCTTTTAATAATACTTGCCCGTATGGTTGATGTAACGCTGGGTACTTTGCGTATTATTTTTGTCTCCCGGGGAAATCGGGTTATAGCACCGATTCTAGGTTTTTTTGAAGTGCTCGTGTGGGTAATCGCTATTAGCCAAATCATGCAAAATTTGAATAACCCAATAAATTACGTGGCATATGCGTTGGGCTTTGCAATAGGTAACTTTCTTGGTATACAAGCTGAGGAAAAACTGGCTATCGGGCATTTGGTTATCCGCCTTTTTGTTACCGAAGGCGCAGATGAGATAATGGGGAAAATAATTGATGCCGGTTTCGGAATAACATCCATTAAAGGAAAAGGAGCCACAAATGAAGTTACAATCCTCTTTTCTGTAATTAAAAGAAAAGACCTGGATTCCTTTCTTGCAATTATAAATGATAGTGACAAGAAGATTTTCTATTCAGTGGAATCAGCCAGAGAAGCCCATTTAGGGATTTACCCCCATGCAGACAGTGGCATATCCAGCCAACGGAGGGATATCCTTAGGAGATTAGCCGGTGGGTTTAATAAAAGAAAATGATACTTTACAAAAAGTAAATTTACCTATTATAATATACAATATATTGACAATAAATTCTATAAAAATACAATATATTGGGGGTAAATGTAATGAATTTAACAGAAAATGCTGTTAAGGTACTTGAGAAAAGGTATTTGGCGAAGGACGAAAAAGGTAAGCTTATTGAAACACCTGAGATGATGTTCAGGCGAGTGGCAAAAGCCGTGGCTATGGCTGATAAAGATTATGTAGATGAGAAAGAACTTTCGTCCATTGAGGAACGGTTTTATAACCTTATGACTCAGCTTTATTTCCTGCCCAATTCTCCAACATTGATGAACGCAGGAAGACCTTTAGGACAACTCAGTGCCTGCTTCGTTTTGCCTATAGAAGACAGCATGGAAGGCATTTTCGATAGTGTCAAAAACGCAGCACTTATACATAAAAGCGGTGGAGGTACAGGTTTCAGTTTTTCCAGGTTAAGATCAAAAGGATCCTCTGTTAATTCTACCGGTGGTGTTGCCAGTGGCCCTGTAAGCTTCATGAAAGTTTTTAATGCCGCGACAGAGGCGGTTAAACAGGGTGGAACACGCAGAGGTGCCAATATGGGAATTTTACGCGTGGATCACCCCGATATACTTGAGTTTATAACCTGCAAACAGAACAACGACGACATTACCAACTTCAATATAAGCGTTGGCATAACCGAAGCTTTTATGAAGGCGGTTGAAGAAGGCAGAGATTATGATTTAATAGAACCGAAAACAAAGCAAAAGTCCGGAACATTGAATGCCCGCGAAGTTTTTAACCTGATGGTGGAAATGGCCTGGAAGAACGGAGAACCGGGTATAATTTTCCTCGACAGATTAAACCGTGACAACATAACCCCCGAACTTGGCGAAATAGAAAGCACCAATCCTTGCGGTGAACAGCCGCTGCTTCCGTATGAAGCCTGCAATCTTGGCTCTATTAATTTAAGCCTGATGCTGAAAAAAACCGGTAAAGGTTTTGAAGTTGATTATGACAAGCTGAAAGAAGTTGTTCATGAGTCGGTACACTTCCTGGATAACGTTATTGATGTGAATAAATACCCGCTGCCCGAAATAGATCAGATGACCCGCGGAACCAGAAAAATCGGATTGGGTGTCATGGGGTGGGCAGATATGCTGCTTAAGCTTGGCATTCCATATGATTCGGATGAAGCGATTAAACTGGCTGAAGAGGTAATGGGATTTATCCGTAAAGAGGCCCGTCAGAAATCCATGGAACTTGCAGAAATAAAGGGTGTTTTTCCGTATTATGACAAGAGTATTTATAAAAGCAAAAAAGTGAAAATAAGAAACGCTACAACCACAACCATAGCACCAACCGGCACTTTAAGCATTATTGCCGGTGTTTCAAGCGGAATAGAGCCGCTTTTCGCCATCTCATTCATTAAAAACGTTATGGATAATGATGAACTTGTGGAAACCAATCCTATTTTTAAGGAAGTAGCTAAGCAAAGAGGCTTTTATTCTGATGAGCTGATGAAGAAGATTGCCAAAAAAGGCGGTTTGCATGATATGGAGGAAGTTCCGGACGATGTTCGGAGAATCTTCGTTACAGCCCATGATATATCTCCCGAATGGCATGTAAAAATGCAGGCCGCATTCCAGAAACATACCGACAATGCCGTTTCAAAAACTGTTAATTTAAGGCATGATGCAACCGTTGACGATGTCCGCAAGGTATTTTTAACTGCTTATCAAATGGGCTGCAAAGGGGTAACAATATATCGCGACGGAAGCAGAGACTCACAGGTTTTAAATATAGGCAAGGTAAAAGGCAAAGAAAACGATCAGATAGTGGAAAGCAAAGGCAGGATTAAGATTAGTCCAAGACCCCGCCCTGATATTACAAACGGATTTACGGAAAAGGTCAGAATAGGCTGTGGAAATCTGTATATTACCGTTAATTACGATGATCAGGGTATTTGCGAGGTGTTTACAAATACCGGACGTGCGGGTGGATGCCCATCCCAGTCCGAAGCCACCGCACGCCTTGTTTCAATTGCCCTTCGTTCGGGCATAGATGCAGAATCGATTATAGAGCAACTAAAGGGAATCCGTTGCCCGTCAACAATACGCCAGCGTGATATGAAGGTTCTGTCCTGTCCCGATGCTATTGGCCGTCTGATTGAAAAAGTAATGATCCATCAGAACGGTAACGGAAACGGAAAAAAGGAAGAAGTGAAACCAATATTATCTGATTCCTTTAAAATCCCGAGAGAAGGGACAGATGATGATCACCTTTGTCCCGAATGCGGAGAACCTGTAGAGCATGAAGGCGGATGTGTAATGTGCCGCAGCTGCGGTTACTCCAAATGCGGTTAAAAACAGGGTAAATACGATTATTGAAAGTGATTCCTGTTTCGAAAGCAATTCATGGATTACAGGCTGTACTAAAATGACAATATAAAGAGAGGAAAGTAAATCGGTTAGGGGGTGGAATACCTCCTAACCGATTGTTTTAATGGGGGGTGAATATTTTAGTGGGGATGAAATATGAATTAATCATTTTGTGCGATAATATAAAGCAATTTTACAAGTTATATCAGAAATTAGGATAAATGTCGATAGTTTGCCCGCCTACGCCGACAAAGTTGTTGCCCGAGGACCAGATTGAATCGTTAATAAGCGGTTTGAACTCAAATATCTCTCCTTCCGGGATACGCTCAATTTCATAAACCCAAAGATCCGGACCTACATTAAGCATGCTTCTGCCTTCATTCCACCAAAGCGGGTAGCTGTTGCCCCGCAGGTACATGGTGTTTCCATAACCTACATCATAATGTACGCGTATGGTTGTTACAGTTCTTGACGGGGGAGAATAACTTTCTACAGGACCGGTTGTGAAAACATAAGCGGTTTTTGCCGGTATATATAGGTTGAGCTGCCTTCCGGTGACACCGCCGGGTATTACATTCACCTTAACCGAGGTATCAAGCAGATTGGTAAGTTCAGTACCGACAGCCAGAGAACTTTCGGCGCGGATGGGTATATTTCGTGTTTCATTGCTTGTACCGTTATTTATAATTGTAATGATCTCCTGGCCGGTTCTGTCGTCACGCCTTGAGTAGGCAAAGATTTTGTCTTCCACCCACATTTCCCGCTGTGTGCCATTGCTGAGACAAGCGTAATCCTTACGTATTTGGATAAGACGCTGCATGTATTTATAAAGGTTTCCATCCTGATCAAATCCCGGCATCATTTCGCGGTTATGTTCATTTGCAATACCGGCCCATTCTGTGGGGCGGCCGCCGCCATAACAAGCCTGCTCTGTTCCGTAATATATAACCGGAACGCCTCTTACTGTAAACAGGAAAGTCAGGGCAAGGCGCAATTTCTGGTAATTGTCCTTTGCAAGGCACAGGAAACGATCCCGATCATGGTTGTCAATGAAAGTAAGCAGCCTGTTGACATTTTTATATTTGTAATCCTGATCGAAAATGCCTTTTACAGTATAGAAGCTGGCATCATTCGCAAATACCTCACGGCACTGGAAGAATAAAGGAAAATCCAAAACACCCCACTGATAGTTCTGAAAATCGCTCACATAGTCAACATCGCCTACAAATATTTCCCCAAAGGTTGGAACGCCAAGGTAATTTTCAAATTCCCTCAGAAAATCCTTAGGTAAAGATCGTGCTGCATCAACACGAACGCCATCTACCCCGGTATCATCCACCCACATTTTATATACATCCTTAATTGCCTGGCGTGCGTCAGGATGATCCTGATTCAAGTCATCAAGCCCGCCCAGGTCACAATTAAGAACCTGCCATTCATCATTCCAGTCAGTAATATCTCCGTTATGGTGATACCAGTCCGGATTGTTAAAAGGCGGTGCAGGCTGGTAATCTGCCGAATCATACTGGGTGGCATAAGGGCGCAGGTAATCAGCTGTATGGTTCGGAACTACATCCAGGATTACTTTCAGTCCTTTTGCATGGGCAGTGTTCACCAGCTCAATTAAATCTTCCTTCGTTCCAAAATGCGGATCGGGGTTATAGTAGTCGTGGGTGAAATATCCATGATATCCCGATTCGGTTCTGTCACGGCTGAATAATTCATTTTTTGAAGGAGGGGAAATCCAGATTGCGGTTACACCCAAATCTACGAGATAGTCCAATTTCTGTGTAATCCCTTTCCAATCCCCGCCCTGGTTAAATCTAAGCTGTCCGGGACGGTATTCCTGTCCTAATGTTCCGTTATTTGTCGGATCGGCATCATAAAAACGATCGGTAAGTATCATATATACAATATCCTGTTCATTCAAAACAGAACTGGATTGGGTCACGGCATAATCAAGGCCGGATTTGATTGTGTCGGCTTGGGACGGAAGCGATGAGCCGACTTGAGGCAGTAACCATGCAAGTATGAGCATCAAAGATAAGAAGATTTTTGAAAAACGATGTTTCTTAAATCCTTTTGACATTTAATTTTACCTCCTTGCACAATTAAGTTAATTATTTTGTCAGTGGATTTAACGACTGTACGACATACTTATTTCTTAAAAACAGGTACTTCTATGAGTCATCCTCTTTTCGGAATTTTGCTGTTTAACCTTTTATTCCTCCGGCTGTTAATCCTGCAATGAAATATTTCTGGAAGAAAATGAATATTAAAAGCACAGGAATTAAGCTTGTGACAGACATTGCAAATACATATCCCCATTGTGTGAACTGGTGCTGCCCAAAAAAGCCTGAAATTGCAATTGGGAATGTTCTCTTGGCATTATCGTTCAGGACAGTAAGTGCCCACTGGAATTCTTCCCATGCGGTTAAGAAATTAAAGATACTCACCGAGGCAATTGCAGGGCTGGCAAGTGGGACTGCAATTTTGAAAAATACTGTAAAAACGCTGCCACCATCAATGTAAACAGCCTGGTCAAACTCCCGGGGTATGTTTTCAATAAAGCCTTTTATCATGAAAGTGGAAAATGGAATCACCCATGCTACATAAAACGGAATCAGGCCTGTAAGCTTGTTTATGACACGAAGAAAAGAGGCCAGTTCAAATTGTGTTATAATCAGGGTGGTGCCGGGGATAATCATTGTGCCTATTACAATGCCAAATAAAAGGTTCCTTCCGGGAAACCGGAAACGCGCAATACAAAAGGCCAAAGATGTTGATATTGCAGCGGCGAGTATAATCGTTGACACCGATACTATGACACTGTTTATAAAATTAATATGAAATTTTTCTTTTGTCAGCACATATATATAGTTTTCAATTGTAATGACGTTCAGATGGGGAAAAATTTTCGGAGGGTACTCATACAACGCACCGTTTGGCTTCAGTGAAGTACCCAGCATGTATACCATTGGCAAAACCGAAGTAATACCGCCAAGGATTAATATTATGTAACATAATAGTCTGCCGACTCGGAATGTGTGTCCGTGCTTCATATAAAACCCTCCTCATTGCGGTTTTTCATAATCCTGAACTGTAGAGCTGCCAGCAGTATAAGCGTTACTACCACAATGAAGGACAATGCTGCCGCATAACCAAACTTGCCGCTGCGAAAAGCTTTGTAATACATCCAGGTAAGCACCGTTTCGGTCCGGTGAAGAGGTTTGCCGTCTGTAATCAGCTTGATAGAAGTAAATACGTTAAAGCCGCCGATAGTTAACATAACCATAGCAAATAGGATTGTATTTTTAATACACGGAAGGGTGACGTACAGGAATTTCTTTATACTTCCGCAACCATCCAGGTCTGCTACTTCATAAAGCTCCATCGGCACACTTTTTAATGCAGCCAGAAATACAACCATATTCCAGCCAACACCCTTCCAGATTCCAAGTATTTCTGTCACAAACATACCGCTCCAGCGGCTGTCCAGCCAGGCAATATTTCTATTGGTTAAGTGCAACACCTCATAAAGAATATAGTTAAGCATTCCTTCAGTATTAAAGATGTACTTGAACACAAGGGAGGCAATAACCCATGGAGTTATCACAGGCAGATAATAAATTACACGGAATGGTATCTGGAATCGAGGTAAAGAATTAATCAAAACCGCGGCAAGCAATCCCAGTATCATTTGTCCAGGAACTGTTATAATTGTGTACAACAGTGTATTTATAAAGGATATCCGGAACACCTCGTCGGATAATACAGCGGAATAATTCTGGAACCATATAAACTCCTGTTTGTGAAATGAGCCCAGTTCCCACCTGTAAAAACTCATGACAAACAGCTTTATAATTGGATAAACAGTAAATATGGAGAACATAAGTATTCCTGGCAAAAGCAGCAGGAAAACCTGTATTCGATTCCTAGTGGTTTTTAAATCCATTTAAACCCATTCCTCTCATTTTGATCAAGGTACAGATAATACATCCCCTGTGCGTTTTTCTTTTAGTCTACCTGCCGGACAGCAGTGCATCCAGTTTTATTGCCAGCTCATCCAGTGTCTTTTGGGTATCGGCATCTTCTGTCAGTATTTTAGTGACAGCAATGCTCAATTCATTGTCAATTTCAGACCAGGTGGCTATCGGAGGCCTTATTTTTGCTGTGGTAATCGCATTCAGGAATGGCGAGAAAGATGCATTTTTTACCGTGGCTGATTCTAAGGCTGCCTTGTTTACAGGGATTTGGCCTGCCTTTGACATTTCTTCCTGGGCGAAACTCGCTGTCATGAATTTCATGAATGCCCATGCACCTTCCTTGTTTCCGCCTTTCAACATGGCAATGTCTTCTCCTCCAAGTACCGAAACAGAGCCGCCTTTCCCGCCGGGGACATTTGCTGTTTCATACTGAAAATCAGGATAGCTGCCTTTCAGCTCGGCTATCTTCCATGGACCGTCAAGCAACATCATATATCTTCCGGTACCAAATCCGTCGGTCATAGGGATATCTCCGCTGTTGAAACCCGTCAAAGCATTAGCCTTATAAAGCTCTTTAAGCATATTGATGGCTTCTGCTGTTTCGGGACTATTCACATAGCCCGAAGCTTTCGTGTAAGTTTCATCGGTAATGTCACCGCCGAAACTCCAGATGTAAGGCAGAACATTCCAGCCGCTAAGCGCGGGTTCACATAAGCCCCAAATCTGCTTTCCGTCAGGAGTTTTCCCGGACAATTCTTTAGCCGTCTCCATCATTTCCTGCATTGTTGAGGGCGCTTTCTTACCCTTGTCGGCAAATACCTGCTTGTTGATGAATAAAATCTTGGTGTTCGTATTCAGCGGCAAAGCATAATAATGATCGCCGATTTTCGCTGTATTAAGCGCGTTTTCCAATAATTCACCCGAAACAGATTCAAATTCGCTGAATTCTTTATCCAGTGGCACCAATATGTCCATTTTATGGAATTCAGGCAGCCATGCAATATCCATGCGGGCAACATCGGGCAGAATTCCTGAGCTGGTGCTTATGATGAATTTATCGTGCAGATCTGCCCATTCATGAGAAACTGCGTTAATTTTATAGCCTTTGTTTTCCTCTTCAAATTTCGGGATCAGTACATTTGTGAGAATTTCATTTTCAGGTGACTGTGCACTGTAATGATGCCAAAAATCCAGTGTGGTTTGAGGTAGATCCTTTTGTGGTTTGTCTGATAATATGTCTTGGGTACTGCAGGCATAGAGGAATGTCAGCATAGCTGATAGAATGGTAACTGCAAGTAGCTTTCTGACTGCACGCATTTTCATTTTTTTACCTCCTTTTTATAAATGATATAAGTGCTTTCGGGCGCCGAAAGACTTGCTTACCTGTAATAAAGGCAAAAGGACACTACACGCTCAAAATCCATTAATTCAAAAATTTTTTTGAGCGTTTCTCAGGTCATTACCAGGTTATTTGTTTTGAAATTGCCAGTTTAAGTATGGTCTGTCCCGCTTTTTTCAAATGGCTTATTGGAAACGCTATGCAATATTCTGATATTCCGCCCCGGGATTTGAACCATTATTTTATGTTGATATAAATTAACATCATCATTATAAAAGTGATCGGCTGAGCTGACCGGAATGGTTGTGAAGTTCTCACCCGAGATCAAATCCCGGTACAAGCCGCACTTGTTTCGAACGGGTATCGCAATATGTACCGTTTCCTCGGAACGGTTAATGACAACATAAGCTTCGGCTTCTTCATTAAATCTGGTAAAACCGTATACCTGCCGTGTATCATTGCAAATAACCGTCCGATAGTCGCCATCTTCAAACACCGGGTGGCTTTTGCGTATTTTTGCCAACTTGCGGTACCAGCACAAAAGTTCTTCATCCCACTCATTTGTGTTCCATGGCATTGCACGCCGGCAGTCGGGATCATTATCTCCTGTCAGGCCGGTTTCATCCCCGTAGTAAACGGCAGGACAGCCCACAAATGTAAACTGGAGTCCGGCGGCTAACAGCATAAGGCTCTTATCTCCGCCGCATTCAAACAGAAAGCGTGGTGTATCATGACTGTCCAGAAGATTGTACATCTGTTTGGCCAGTCCGAATGGATAGATGCCCAGCATCCGGTTTATCTGGTGGTCAAATTCAGAAACACATATACATCCCTTTGCTATCCATTCGGTGACAGCGTCCTTAAACAGGTAGTTCATGACACTGTCAAGGCGATTGCCCTGAAGGAGCTTTCCTCCGTCACCCCATGTTTCACCTATAAGCAGGATATCCTTAAACTCTTTTTTCAGTTCATAGCTGAATCTTTCCAGGAACCTGGTATCAATCTCGTCGGCAACATCAAGACGCCAGCCGTCGATATTTGCTTCTTTTATCCAGTATTTTCCCACCGAGATAAAGTAATCCTGCACCTCGGGGTTTGCCATATTTAGCTTGGGCATCCATTGGCAATCACCCACACATGCGTAATTAAGCGGCTCGGTGGTTACGGGAAAGCTTTCTATAAGGAACCAGTCTTTAAATCTGGAGTTTTCCTCTTTTTTAATAACATCCTGAAAGGGTTCAAAATAATAGCCACAATGATTGAAAACACCGTCAAGTATTACTCTTATTCCTCTCTCATGGCACATCCGGACCAGTCTTTTTAAATCATCCAAAGTGCCAAAATGCTCATCCACGCTGAAATAATCAATTGTCGCATATTTATGGTTGAAGGAAGCCTGAAAGATTGGTGTAAGATAAAGACAGTTAATGCCGAGATTTGTCAGATACTCAAGTTTATCCATGATTCCCTGCAAATCACCGCCCATGTAATTCTCCCGGGTAGGCCTGCTGCCCCATGGGACGGTATCTGGAGGATCGTTTGAAAGGTTTCCGTTTCGAAAACGTTCGGGGAATATTTGATAATAAACTGCTTTTTTGGCCCAAGCGGGACTGTTTCGTATGTCTCCCGTGTTTGCGTAAGTAAAATCAAAGAATCTGCTTTCGGGTTCCTTTTCGGAAATTCCCAATGCGTGATACCAATAAACATTGCCATCGGTATCAACCAATTCAAAGTAATATTTTAAATAATAAACCGTCCGTGAAAGAACAATTTCCCCTTCAAAATAATCATTTGCTGCATCGCGTGTTACACACTGCAAAATAATACATTGTCGGTTTTTATGTTTGTCTGAATCCCTTTTCCAGTAATACAACTTACAGTAACGGATATCCCCTCTTGCCGCTTTTATCCGCACTGCAATCCGGTTGGTTTGCTTTACTGAAATATAGGCTTCTGTGGGACGATGACAGACTGCCGGTATGTTCATATCCTGTTCTCCTTTACACGCTGGGTAGATTCCCTTTCAATGATTTTTGTACCTATCAGCGTTTGTCTTCCGCCCAGCTGTTTGTCCGTTATTTTGCTGATAAGAATGGATGCTGCCTGCTGACCCAATCCTAATGTGTCGATATCAACGGTAGTGATTGACGGTTCGATTAGTTCTGCTACCGGTGAGTTGTCAAAAAAGATAAGTCCGATATCGGAAGGGATGGACAGTCCGACTTGGGCAACAGCCCGTTTCACTCCTATGCCAAGATAATAGTCGCTGCATATAAAAGCATCGGGCGGATTTTCTCCTGTAAGCATTTCTTTTGCTATAGCTAGCCCACTTTCCACTGAGGACTGACAGTGCCGGATATAATCGGGAAATAAAGGCATCTGTTTTTGATTAAGAGCTTCCTGATACCCTTTAATGCGGTTGCGATTGAACACCTCTTTTTCGCCCGAGGACAAAAAGGCAATTTTCCGGTAACCCTTGTCGAGGAGGTGTTCAACAGCCAGCGCACCGCCCTGCACGTTATTAATGTCTACCCAGTTGCACCACTGGTGGGAAACAGGCGGCTGCCCGAGAATAACATATGGAAAATCCATTTCGTCCAGTTTCCGGAGAAAATCCGTTTTTACCATGGTTTCAGGCAGAATGATACCATCCACTTTTTTGCTTAGTACAATGTTTTCCATGGAGCCTTCGATATCGTTCCTGCGGCCATTGGTGATTATCAGATCGTATCCATTCTGGTGAGCTACTGTTTCAATACCAAACACGCTGTTGTTGAAAAAATTGTTGGAATATGCCCTGACGTCGGCAACATCAATAATAAGTGCAATGGCCATTGTGCTGCCTGAGGCAAAACTTCTGGCAGTTTTGTTAGGAATATAATTAAGCTCTTTCATAACTGCAAAAATTTTCTCTTCTGTTTCGGGAGAAATTACACCCTTTTTGTTAATAACTCGGGATACCGTAGAAGGAGATACCCCGGCAGCATTTGCAACATCCTTGATTGTTACCGACACATTATCACCTTCATGCAATCGTTTTCTGAAATAATATCGTAGAATACTGTAAATATAACTATTTAGAATACACAAGTAAAATATTCACAGTTAATTTATGCAACTGTTTGCATAAATATAATAACACGGTATCCTGGATTTGTCAACTGAAAGATTTTTTGGTTCAATATACATCCGCTTATAATTTCCCAAAAGCCGTAAATGGTAACGTCTGAAACCGGTATTAATATTTTCCGCATTTTTACTTCCCGGTGGATTTAACAGAAGGTTAACGGTTTAAATTGCACATGAGGAATTAAATCTGAACTTTTATATTATTATAAAATATTTAATATTGCTATTTTTTAGCGTTTGTATTGCCGGTAAAACTATACAATTGGCGTCATACTATTGTTTCCATTTTATGCATTACTGGAATTAATACCGAAGTGTAATAAACTTTTTTTAACAAACATAAAATATTTTATAAATATATTTAAAATTATGAACAGAGTTTTACTGATCAAAATATTGCATTACAAAAAAAGTCAAAAATCTGATTCTTCATTGGATTACGTTTAACTGACGTATTATGCTGCGTGGCGTATCCGTCATAAGCCTGAAAATTAATATTTTTGAGAGCTGTAAAATTATATTAAGTCTGTATATGGGGGTAGTAAATTGAAAATACACCGGGCAATTACAGTTAAATATATCACATCAGGTAGATTCTGGACACGTTAATAAGGTAATCAAACTATTAATATAATTTTAACGGAGAGTGGCGAGCCAGCATGATAAATCAAAACCGGTTGCATAGTACGTTGCCTGGGACAGGTATATCCTGGAAGAAAGCCTGGAAGAGGGACTGGGAACTTTACTTATTGTTAAGCGTTCCTTTGCTTCTTACAATTCTTTTCAAGTACGGTGCTTATCCCGGTTTGCGGATTGCATTCATGAATTATTTACCTGCTAAAGGATATGAAGGCAGTGAATGGGTTGGTTTTGAAACATTCAGAAAGGTATTCAGAGACAGGGATTTTCTTCTTGCACTTCGTAACTCCCTTATCTTTAATTTTGCCGAAGTTATTGTAAGTTTCCCGATGCCGATCATTCTGGCATTAATATTAAATGAACTGAAAATTCCAAGGTTTAAAAAGGTATCGCAAACTATCCTGTATTTGCCGCATTTCCTGTCATGGGCAATCATAGGAAGTATCACTTATACTCTGTTCAGAACCGAAACCGGTCTTGTTAACAACTTCATGATTAACACCGGTTTAGCTTCTGAGAGGATTCCTTTTTTAACTGAAAATCTTAACTGGTCAATCACGTATTTGGCAGTAGGGGTATGGGCAGGAATGGGCTGGGGCTCAATAATATATTTAGCTGCAATATCAAGTATTAACGAAGAACTGTATGAAGCTGCCATGATAGACGGAGCCGGAAGATGGAAAAGAATGTGGCATATTACACTGCCCGGAATTAAGCCAACGATTATAACTTTACTTATTATGACCCTGGGCCGGCTCATGGGAAGCAATTATGAGCGGTTAAGCGCAATGGGAAATGTAAATGTCAAGGCTGTCCAGTATCAATTGGCAATATACATATATGAAAAAGGGCTTGCGAGCGGCACAGGCTTTTCCAGAGCCACTGCGGTAGGGCTTTTCCAGTCGTTGGTAGGTTTGCTTCTTGTTTTGGCATCTGATAAGTTCGCCAAGGCACTCGGCGAAGAAGGTATGATTTAAAGAGGGTATGGAGAACATGAGGAACAGAAAGAATATCCTGAAGAGGTTTACAATTGCTGATTTAATAATGATTTTTATAATTATAATGCTGTGTTTGACATGTGTGCTGCCATTCGTGCACTTATTGTCAAAATCCATAAGTGATAATTCCTATGTTTTGGCCAAAGATGTATATTTCCTTCCAAAAGGTTTGAATTTTGAAGCCTATATTGCGATTTTCAAAGATGGGCAGCTGACACATTCAATGTTGTATTCCGTATTGGTTACTTTGATTTTTACAGTGCTGGGACTGGTCACAACCATCATGGCTGCCTGGCCGTTGTCCAGGAAACGGCTTAAAGGACGGATTGCTTTTACCTTTATTATTATGTTTACAATGTATTTCGGTGCAGGCCTTATTCCAACGTACTTGCTTTATAGCAGACTTAAACTGCTGAATACAATGTGGGTTTTGATTTTACCTCTTATATTTGCACCGTATAATTTCTTAATTATGAAAACATATTTTCAAAGCAATATACCCGCAAGTCTTGAAGAGTCCGCATATTTGGACGGAGCATCAAACATACAGATATTGGTCAGAATAGTCCTACCCATTTCAAAACCCATTCTTGCCACAATATCTCTTTTCCTTGCAGTAGGCCGGTGGAACGCATATCAGGACAGCAAGTTCTTTATCACAAAAAAGTCTTTGCATATGATTCAATATTTGCTGAGCATGATGGTTCTGTCTGCTTCGGAAACCGAGAAAATAAGTATTTCCGAAGCTTCCCTGGTGACAACAACACCCGAGGTTATCCAGGCGGCAGCCATTATGTTTGTTTCAATACCAGTGCTTTGTGTTTATCCTTTTGCTCAGAAGTACTTTGTAAAGGGCATCATGATAGGTGCAATAAAGGGCTGACACGGTTTATGTATCATTAATTAAATCAGAATAACCGGATAGATGTATCTCCATGTGCAAATTCTTTGTTCATGATTGACTGGCATAAGCTAAAACAATAAACAGATGTAATTAAGGCCTTGTAAATATGAAATTCAAAGGTTTTAAAAATTATACCAGTTAATAAAAGAAAGGGTGGATGTAATATGAAATCAAGGCTGAAACTTTTATCTCTCATTTTGGTTGTCATTCTGGTACTTGGCACCCTGGCAGCCTGCAGTCCTCCGCCTGGAAAAGAAACCGGTGCACAGACAGGTAATAACGGCAAGCTTGACGACAGCAGTAAGAAGGACGGGGTCGAAACTGGAAAGCCGGAAGAGACAAAACCCGGCATAGAAGGCTGGAAGCCTTTTGAAAAAAATGTAACCATCAAAATACCTGTTTATGACAGGGGTGTGGAAGGCTTGCCGCCTGTGGACAACAACTACTGGACAGACTGGGTGCAAAAGAATTTCGGGGATAAATACAATATTACGGTAAAATATGAACCAATCCCGAGAAATGACGTAATGACAAAATACGCGTTGCTGATTGCCGCCAAGGAAACCCCTACCATATTAATGGAATATGACTATCCGAAGGTTTCTCAATGGGCTGCTGAAGGAGCCATGAGAACCATCGACCTGAATGAATTTGCGAAAGTATCCCCCAAATATTACCAGGCGATGGTTGACAATAATCTTCTCATATATACCAGCCTGGGAGGTAAAACCTATTTCGTATGTGCTGTAAGGCCATATGCGGCTACCGAATATAAGTGGATTAACTTCTACAGAATGGACTGGTTAAGAAAAGTGGGATATGATCATGTTCCCACCAACATACAGGAGGAAATTGATGCTCTAACAAAGATCAAACAGGCAGGTCTTACAGATATTGAGCCAATGGACTTACGTCTGCCAACGGCCAATTACCAGGCAAATGCTTATCGTGAGTTCCCGCTGGATGAGAAAGAGTGGGCAATGCATGTAGGAATTGATGTAGCGGCTCTTCCATGGTATCCGGTCAGGGAACAGATACGGAAAGAAAACAAATACTGGCACCTTGGCCTTGTTACAAAAGAATTTGAATTAAATGATGAAGCAACGGCGCGTGCTAACTTTATTGCCGGAAAACTGTATTGCTTCTATGGGTATATGGCATCGTACGTGGACTGGCTGGATGCATTCTATAAGAATAATCCCGATGCTGAATTGTCTGTCGGTACTGTTCTGTATGATGAAAAAGGCAATATTACCTTCGATATGACGGACGGCCTGATACCTCAGGAACGCTCTAATACACCATATGGCATGGTTATTGGTTTCTCATCCGTTGCATCTGAAGATCAGGTGAAAGCGGCCTGGATGTATATGGAATGGATGAAACAGGACGACGTATTGCACACAATGCAGTATGGTATTGAAGGAATCCATTACACCGAGCTTGATGAACGTGGGTATCCCATTCTTAAGGATATGTCGGGTAAAACAGAAAGGCTGAATTATAACGATAATAAAGATATGTGGTGTGTGGTTGTTGAGTCCAGGGAAAGAAACACGATAGAGGACTCCATAGCAGCCATTGCACCCGTAGGCCTGCCTCAGGACTTTACACAGGGCATGATTGATATGTATTACATAAAAGCAGAAAAAGTTAAACGCGGTTGGATCTACCCCGATCCTGTGTTCTCAGTTCCGATCGAATCCCTGAATGAATACCGTGCTTCGCTGCAGAGCTTGTTCCAGGAGTACTACACAAAACTTGTAAAGTGTGATCCGGATGAATTTGATGCTCTTTATGAAGAATTGAGCAAGAAATATCTTGAAGCCGGTTATCAGGAAATAATGGATGAAAAATTGGCCGCATTTGAGGCAGGCAACTGCACAAGGCTGCCTGAAAAATCAAGAAAATAATTATTGAGGGAAATTAATATCTGACAGGCATTGTCGCATAAGAGACTATTAAGTCTTTTATGCGACTAATTTTTATAAACAATATATATTAACAAATAAAATTTTATGGTATTATGTTATAAAATACTGGACATATTCGGGTATAAAACCTAAAATATGCAACGGAGCTTGGGTGACTGTATATGATATTACGTAACAGCATACTTAGTATTTTACGTACTAAAGGAAAAACAGTATTGTTTACACTGCTGATATTTGCTCTTACGTTATCTTTGTGTCTCGGTATCAGCGTTTGGGTTTCTGTGGAAGGTTTTTTGGAAGAACTGGATAGTCATTATACTACTATTGGCCTTGTTGAATACATCGGGGTAGATTATCCCAATGATACGGTTTATGACCTGTCCATGACTGAAACGCTGAAAGATTTTGATTTTTCCGTGATAACAGACTTCGAAAGTACAATTCTTTGGGACAAGTCCTCCCGTACAGTTGGTTATATTGACGGGTTTTTCAGGACAGATTCATACAGGCCCAATGAAGGGGCATCCATTCTTGTTGTCAGTAGCGTTACGCCCTCGGAACAAGGATATTATAGCGCCATAGTGAGTAAGGTTATCTATTCCGAGTTAGCCCGGGAAAATACCAAAATTATTATAGATGCAGGGGATAAAGAACTGCAATACGGGCATTTTTATCTTATCTACGGTAATGTTTATCGTGCGGCATCCAGCTTTCTGTATTTTAGCTTTGATGAATATTCAAACCTTATTGCAGAAGAGAAGGGAATAGAAGTACCTAATTTTTTGGATGTCACGTCTGACCCGAAAAGCGGGAAATTGTACGAAATACCTGAAGACTGCCCGCTGTATCAGGTTGCTGATACCTGGAAAGTTATAAACAACAGTGTGCTTGTGTGCTCAACAGATAATTTAATGTCACTGTTTCCGTTCAACCAGCAGGAATTATACATCACAGAAGGAAGGATTTTTTCAGACGACGAATACAAAAACGGCAGCAAAGTCTGTATCATCAGCGACAATGCGGCAAAACGCATTGGCATCGGAGTTGGCGATACAATAAATTTGTCTGCGGTCGTTTCAGATTATCCCGGTGTTGAGAACAGTTTCTGGATTGAAGACGGTTTCCGGTTCAGTGATGAGTTTACTGTGGTTGGAATAACAAACAGTACGCCCGATAAGGATTATTATGTTTTTGTGCCAAAATCCGCCGGATTTCCTTCATCACCGTATTTTATCGGTTATACGGTGGGACAGGCTGTTGTAAAGAACAAAGAGGCCGGGGCATTTTATGAGTACATGGCGCCGTTAATGACGGGGCGGCTTAACCTTACCATGTACGATCAGGGTTATTCCTCAGTGGCTGAACCGTTTGAAATAATTTTAAGTGTCATTAAAATTGTAACCGTTGTTTGTGGAATGATGGAAGTTGCAATGCTTGTGCTTTTCGGATTCCTGTTCGTTTACCGCCAGAAGGATGCGTCCGAAATTATGCTGCTGCTGGGATCGGGGAAAAAGAGAGTATGCGCGTACTTTTTATACAGTTCGGGACTGATTTCGCTAATTGCATCTTCATTAGGAGCTATTGCAGGGTATTACCTGCACGAGAAGGTTGTCAGCTTTGTATCTGGTATTGCTAAAGGTTATACCGTTGTTGACAGACGATTCAGTGATGGAAACCTTTCTGTTATTAAGGCCATGGATTTTAATCTTATAGCAGAACCAGGCTTGTTCTTATACGCCGGAGTGGCGGTTTTTGCATTGGCCATACTGTTTTGCCTGGCATTTACCGTTCTTACCTTTACCCGTAACAAACCCGGACAAAGAAAAATGTCGGGTCCCAGGAAAGCAGGCAGAACCTCGCGCCTGTCGGGTGGAAGCATGAAATACGCTTTGCTGTCCATTAAAAGAGGTGGAACACGAAGTGCGGTTATACCCATAATTGCTGTGGCTGTCGTATTTTTATTCGGTTATATGGCGAATACATCAAGTAACTATCAAAAGCAGCTTTCGGAAATTTATAACAATACTGTTATCGGCGGATATTTTACCGATATTAATGCCAAACAGGTAGGCAACTTGCTGGTTGGAGCGTATAATATAAACGAGCTTTATCATTCGGGCTATATTACGGATCTGACCGTAACCCGGGAATGGAAATATTATTACCTTGGCATAAGCAAATTTGCAGATGGTACAAAGCAGGAAATTGAACCTTTATATGTCCCCCAGGGTTATGCGGCTGAAACATTAAGAAATCACATTCAGCGTGGCCCTTCGATGGTGGGGACCAATGATATAAGGACGGTTCCGGAATTCTTTTATGCCGATAATATAATCATGCAGTTTATTGATGGTTTTGATGAGTCTTTTCTTGCAGCGGTCGGGTTTAATAATTCATATTACTGCATGGTACCTTCTTCTCTTATGGAGGAGAAAGGCATAAGCCTTGGGGATACAATCAGAATTGCATTGGACAGGACTGGATTTAATCCGGATTATAATGCCGAAATATACCACTATGTAGATCTTAAGGTTGTAGGAAGTTTTGAAAAACAGGGTGTTAAGGACCTGATATACGTACCCCTTTACCTGGTATTTAATACGGATTACATTTGGGGTGATAAAAACCGTTTGGAAGGAGCACCTTCAGAGACTTTTGACACGGGTTATACATTAACCGAAGAGCAAAAAAACTATTTGCCGTTGTTTACATTTACAAGCGCAGCATTTAAGCTTCTGGATACAAACAGGCTTGTGGAATTTAAAAACTATCTTGACCAGAAAGGATATTCACAGGTGAATAAAATCGGAAATATCCGCGAATTTGTTGTGCTCCGTGATCAAAGGTTCAATAATGTGGTTAATAATATTAATCAGCAAATGAAATATATAGAGGTGCTGTACCCTTGCCTGTATGCATTGGTAGGACTCATAGCCCTGATTATTTCATATCTTATGACTGTCAGCAGAAGGATGGAGTTTGCAATAATGAGAGGCCTGGGAGGTACTAAGAGACATACATTTTTCACTTTCTTCACCGAACAGGTTGTATTATCTGTAGCAGGCTGTATTTTGGGAATCATAATCTGGGTGCTTTTTATGGGAACTGTAATACCGATGCATAGGATACTGGTACTTGGATTTCTGACTTGTTATTTTATTGGAAGTGCAGCATCGATTATAATAATGAACGGTAAAGTTGTTTTTGAAATATTATCGGATAAGGATTGAGGTATGATGAGCATTTTAGAACTGAAGAATGTTTGCTACAGTTACAGGAGCAAAAATCAGAATCACGAAGTATTGAAAAACATAAGCTGTAGTTTTGACACTGGAAAGGTTTATGCCATAGTCGGCAAATCGGGCAGTGGTAAAAGTACCATGCTGTCGCTTATGGCAGGGCTGGACATCCCTACTTCCGGACAGGTCCTTTATGAAGGAGTGTCCACTTCTCAAATGGATTTGGACAGATACAGGAGAGAATGCGCTGCAGTTATATACCAGAACTTTAAACTGTTTCCGCTGCTTACTATCTCCGAAAATATTACATATCCGATGGAGTTGCGCGGTTTTAAGGGCGAACCTGCCCGGGCGAAAGCAAGAGAACTGGTCCGCAAAGTGGCATTGCCCGAAACCGTTCTTGATCGTTTCCCAAGCATGCTTTCCGGGGGAGAACAGCAACGTGTGGCAATTGCACGCGCGCTGTCCATGGACTCAAAACTTATTCTTGCAGATGAGCCCACTGGGAACCTGGATGAGGAAAACAGCAAGAACATTATAGATATCCTTTTGAGTCTTGCGCGGAATGATAATTACTGTGTTATAATGGTCACCCATGACCTTAGCGTTATCCCGAGGATGGATGTGGTATACCGGCTTAGCAGCGGGCAGCTGAAACCTGTGTGAATAAGTTTGGATAATGATGATATTTAATAAAAAAATGCATGTTGATTCATGTAAATTTGTTATGAATAACCAAACTTAAAAATAGATATTGTACTGATAAAAT
>DATCKN010000023.1:0-4578 GCA_036562185.1 Thermoclostridium sp. | reverse complement strand
AGGGTATGGAGTTATGTCTTTAGCAACTTTTTTCATTGGTCTCACGATTAACGCCAAATCCAGGTCGGATAAGTGGCTAAAAGGGCTGTTAATGGTTCATGGAGTCTTTTTTATAGGTTGTTTTCTTACACCGATGCTTGGGGTGTTTAATTCGGAAATGGATGGTGTTGATTGGATTGGAGTGTTGATTTTAGAAGTGTGGTGTTGCTACTTCTTGCCAATATGCATACTGTCATACCTTCATTTTGCAAATAAGAGTAATAAGTGAGAATTCAGTTTGTTGCAGTTTTGATACGTTTCGGACAACAGGCAATATGTTGATATGTTTCCGCAAACGTCGGTGTACGGGGAAAAATGCCAAAAACCCATTGATATGTTCCCGCAAACGCTTGGTATTGTGATTACCATATATTTTAGAGGAGTAACTGATATGAGAATTGGGCTGGTTTCATATAAATTTATGAATAATGATATTGAATTTAATATATTACAAATGGAAAGAGCCATGAAATCAACACAAGGTGCTGTCGATATTCTGTGTTTTGGAGAAGCATTCCTGCAAGGGTTTGATGCGCTAAGTTGGAATTATGAAATTGACAAACATATTGCCATCTCAGTTTGTTCAAAAACCATGAAGCGTCTTTGTGATATGACATTGCAATATAAAGTTGACCTGCTATTTGGGTACATAGAAAAGTATGGCGATAGTATTTATTCATCCTGTGCTGTTATAGAAAAGGGAAGACTAATACATAATTACAGAAGAATTTCGAAAGGTTGGAAAGAGTATAGAATTACTGATCACCATTATAAAGAAGGAACAGAAACTGGCGAATTCTTATATCACGGGAAGTGCATCATGATTGCACTGTGCGGCGACATGTGGGATTATCCAGAACGATTCAAAACAAATGGTCTTTTAATTTGGCCGGTTTACGTTAATTTCACACTTGATGAATGGGCGAAATATGAGAATGAATATGCAGAGCAAGCATATATTGCAGCAAATCATGCGTTGCTTATAAACTCAATTTCAGAAACACCAAGATCATATGGCGGCGCATTCTTTTTCGTCGATGGAAAAATCAAAAAAAGGTTAGCTTATAATTTAGAAGATATTCTTATTATTGAAATATAATGAAATATCAATTCTCTTATCTGTCTTTCCGATAGCCGGCTGGATATATAGGCATCACAAGCCAGTATTAACTTAGCCGCTAAAAGCTTGACGGTAGTAGGATTGTTTAGGATATATAAATCTGTATGCCATCCATGTTGAAGCCGTAACACTGCTTGTGAGAGAATGAGATTTGTTATAAACTATTACTATCATTACTTTAAAATTTATGTCTTAAGGGTTTAAATAGGCTAAATTAAAAGAACATAAAGGGGGAAAAGAATTGATATTTATTTTATGGAATATTGATTCATTAAATGCTGCATTAACAGGCACTTCAAAAAGAGCCTTATTATCTCGAAAAGTATTAGAAACTATTATAGAGCATAATCCAGAGGTTATTGCCTTACAGGGAACAAAGCTACCAAGTACTGGTCCTACTAAAAAACAGTTAGCAATATTAAAGGATATGTTCCCTGATTATGAAATTGTTTGGAATTCTTCAGTAGAGCCAGCCCGTAAGGGTTATGCTGGTACCATGTTCTTGTACAAAAATTATTTGACACCCATTGTTACCTACCCTAAAATTGGTGCACCAGATACCATGGATTATGAGGGTAGAATCATTACTCTAGAATTTGAAAACTTTTACTTAACACAGGTATATACCCCTAATGCAGGAGAAGGCTTAGAGCGCCTAGAAGATCGCCAAATATGGGATAAAAAGTATGCTGATTATCTAGCGGAACTGGATAAGAAGAAACCTGTTATTGCAGCAGGTGATTTCAATGTTGCCCATAAGGAAATAGACCTAGCTCATCCTGACAGCAACCGTCAATCTGCTGGTTTTACTGATGAAGAACGTCAGGGTTTTACTAATCTACTGTCAAAGGGCTTTACAGATACCTTTAGGTATGTCCACGGTGATGTAACTGGAGTTTATACCTGGTGGGCCCAGCGGGCCAAAACTAGTAAAATTAACAACTCTGGCTGGAGAATTGATTATTGGTTGGTAAGCCATCGTATTGCTGATAGGGTTATTAGATCTGAAATGATTGATTCAGGGCCAAGACAGGACCATACACCAATATTACTTGAAATAGATATGGAATAATTCGAGCGGCTCGTGCCATGTCTGAACCTTGTATTGATGTTGAAAAAGTGAGACTACAAATGCATTGGCGATGATATGCTTCCCTTATGGTAGCTGATTATTACAGCTCGTCTTTTTTTATTTACAAGTTACCCCGTTGTTGACTGCTTTTGTACGTGGGGGGTGTTAAGGACGCATGATAAAAAAGGATGTCTCCCTCTGGCATTAATAAAGCTTTTCATTTAATATGCCAGAAATGAGACGTCTACTATTTATTACATATAATGCTTATATTGCTGATTATAGTTTAATCTCATTAGAAGGTGATGCAAACGGCCCTGGGATAACTTGAAGGCCGCGATGATTTCCAAAGTAGTCAGTGTCAAAGCGTATCGGTGTTCCATCCGGGTTCTCATAGTATTGTTCCGGTTCGAATGCTTTACCGAGTACTTGGGTGTTGATCATCCGAACGTTAAAATCCTTGAGGTAATCAAATATATTTGTGATCAGGTAATATTGACCATCTTTTTCCACCAGTTCAACCTTAAGCTCCTGATCATTCTTTTCAACCAACAGGCAGTTTACTTCTTTTTTCCATGGTCTAGCACCGTTTAAATATGCATTTCCTTCACTCCAGATTGGCAGATGACCAAAATGGACAGGCTCTAAAGCTCTCATATCTGGACGCTTAGAAAAATCGAACTGCGCAATCCATTCATCATAGGTTGGGTACTCGTCGAAAACATGCGTGCCGACCTGTCTGTTTTCCCGAATAGTCAGTTGTGGATCATGATCATTACGGATCACATAGTCTTCAGATGGCCACTTCTGGATAAATATATTGTTGTAGAAACGGTTGTCGCCGTGAAGAATGGTCATAAAGCCCATCACTTCTGTACGGTGTGGTATGTGATATGGTGTATAACGCCAAGTGGTTCCACCGCCAACGGATGTAAATGCACCACAGATGAGGTTGTGAACCAAAGCCACGCCTTGTGTCGCAAAGCGAAGGCTGACGTCTGAGAGCAGAATGTTGTTATCAATTAGTGTTGGACCATGGCAGACTTCTACAAATATATCCTGAGAATTCATACCGCCTTCAAGCTTTTTGGCATACGGCGGCCGCTGGTTATCATGAAGCAGGTTCTGGGTAATACGTGTGCCCTGAGCTTCCCAGTCGCACCAGATTCCCATTGTGCAATGATGGATATGGTTGCGGCGTATGATCACATCAATGGCCGCATGCAATTTTATTCCAGCGATTTCTGCTCCGCCAAGCTCCTGCATATTGTTTATATGATGGATATGGTTGTCTTCAATGATACTAAACACACCGCCCATCCGGCCAATAATGCCGCCCTGTTCACAGTGGTGGATGTTGCAGCGGCGAATTATATGGCTGCCGACTTTTTCTTTCAGCCAACCGTGATATTGGCCGCGGCAAACCGCATCGCGTTCCATCTGTGTGGGACTTTTTACGTGCTTATTTGTGAAATAATGGTCGTTGTCAGGATCATAGTATTTGCCCAGAGAAATGCCGGCACACTTGCTGTTTGAAATCTCGCAGTCTTCTATGATCCAGCCTTTGCTCCAGTGAGGACCGATCATGCCATCCTGAAAAGCTGCAGGCGGTGCCCAGGTGGTGGCTGCTTTATCGATTTTGAATCCTCTAACCGTAATATAGCTGACGCCTGTTTTAGATGGCATAAAGCATCTGCGGCGTACAGTGATCTCTACATTTTCCTCATTTGGATTCAGACCCTGGAAATTGGCATAGATGATTGTTTCATCGGTGTCTGGGTCCTGTTCGGTATACCACTTATAAATAGATTCTTCCGGTACCCAACTGCATTCATAAACTTCGCCTTTGATACACTCTTCTAAAGTTGTGGCTTCATACATCGCCTTGTCATTTAAGAAAACACAGCCGGTATGTTTATTTAGTGTAGCAAAATACCAGTCTCCATATACTATAGTTGTATAGGGATTGTAATCGCCGAAAAAACTGTTTGGGATCCGGCATACCCAGACATTGTCTTTGTAATGTTGCCAGGTTTTTACCTGTTCCGCACCGGTAATCACGGCACCCAGAGGCGTGGTGCTGATATAGGTGATACGGGCTTCTTCCGTGCCCGAATGGATAGGATCGACATATTCCCGGTAAATTCCGGGCGCTACCAGCACTTCATCGCCGGGAAGCGCCACCCTGGCAGCATCATTGATGCGTTTAAAGGGTCTCTCATAAGAACCGTCGCCGTCTCGCCCGGCCTTTGCATCCACATAGAATCTCATACGCATTCTCCTTCTGTTGTTATAGATGATTCCATACGATATTAAGATACCACTTCTGCGTGGCATTAATCGGCTA
>DATCKN010000014.1:0-6024 GCA_036562185.1 Thermoclostridium sp. | reverse complement strand
GGGTATTGGAAAGCGACGACTGTCACAGAAAATGGCATTAAAGAAGTTATAATTCGAGATGATGAAGCCTACTCACAAAATTTCTCTGATTTAAATTTTTTACTTAAAAAAGTTTACCAAAACGGATTTTCACTTGAATATAAAATTTATCATCCCCAAGAAGTATTGGATGCACTAGCTGTTGGTGCAACAATAACTCCAGTAATGAGTATTGACACTGGAACCCTTAGATATTCTGATGAGTACACTATTCCATCAGAATTTTTTAACTTTGAACCATTACCTGCGGATCTACCGCCTGGGTTACCTGAAAGGCCCGAGTGTGAAATATATGATAATTACTTAATCATCAGAGCATTACCAAAACTAAATTGCTTAAGAAATTCTAATTTTCAAAAAGTATTGCAATTCCAATATCCTCACCGCATCCCCCTTGTTCAAACCGGCTTTGGAAGCCTCGGGTATGCCATGTATCATCATGACGGTTCGATTGCAGGTGAAGCATATTCTCCAGATCCGGCTTATGGGGACAGGCATACGATCCCGTTTTATGGTATACAGGATATATCCGGAAATTTAGTACCGGGTTTTTCGGTTACCACGAAAGAAACCCCGGAAGGCAGAGTAAATGAGTTGAGTGATAACCTTCGTATTGGGTATGGAACCTTTGCAAATGCCGGAGCAATATCAATACGCTTCTGGTACCCGATACGAATTGATTATTATGCCGTTTACCCCGAAGCAACTGTAACACCGACGCCGAGTCCAACTCCCTCCCCTGCTCCAACATCAGTCACGACTCCAACACCTGTTAACCGAACCATCCCGGAAAACCTCAGCCCTGTTGACGATTCTCATATGAACCATGATTCAGACTGCAAAATAGCCGCTGATGACAGGGGAAATGAAAAGTTTGATGTGAGCCTGGGAATCCCCGTCCGGGAGAATTTATATGTAAACATAAAAACAAAGGAATACCTGTATGACACAACCTTCACAGAACATACATACTCGATAAGTGAAACAATACGTATAAGGAAAACATATCACCTTACCTGGGAAGAAGACAGGGGTTACTATGAGAAAACAGACTGTGGTTCTGGCACTTACTATCATGTACGTGGTACATACTGTGAAGATTCTGATGGCGACGGAATCAATGATGACTGTCCGGGGCACAGCTATACAGGATGCCGTGATACAGATGGCGATGGAATAGAAGATTATTGCCCGGGTCATGACAGTTGGGTTTCAAACTGGGTGGATATGCATGATACTGTAGTTGTTTATTCCGATCCGTATACAGTGACACGCAGCTATTCTTACTGGACTGTTGACCATCTTGAGGTATTTGTTCCGGATGAGGCAACAGTGACCAATAAAGCATTACCAGGCGGGAGTATAAACATCCGGCAGCAAGGAATATCTGTACCCGAAATTACTCTGTCCCACAGTGAAAACATATCAGCTCATGTCCTGAACGATCCTTTTTCAGATGCAATATCGTCAGGTACCGTTGTTTATGATTCTGAAATTGGCTCATATGTTATAGATCTTGGAAGTGAAAAAATAGACGGTGGTACTTCAAGACCGTCTGTTCCTACTATTTCAAACCCCGGTAAGACAGTTGAGAACTATATTGATCAATACAGGACTAAAAATGATCTGTTGGTATTTAACGGCATTAAAATAATGGACAACACAGTTTCAGTAAACGGTGACACAACAGATCCTATAAAAATTCCCGAAAGCGCTATATGCCATGAAAATGCTTTTTTCAAAAATGGTCTTACAATTCCTGACAACACTTTAAACGGGGTGCATGTAAGCAGCGGAAAAGTTACATACAGAAGGCTGCCCGAAACAGTAAACGCTGTAAGAAATGAAACACTGGAAATTCCAATATCTCACATTAACAGCGTAAGGGTACATACACCTGTTGTATGTAATTCAGGTGTTCTGGATGATGTGAACAATGACCAGACTCTTAATCCTGACAGAAGCCGTTCTGCGCTTGTGCTGGGGCGACCGTCACGCATAAGGGTTCTTACCGTTGGCGAACACCTGAAAATTAAAGGCTACAGCTTAAATGGAGCTATGGATTGCAGGAAATACACAGGGGAAAGGCAGGTACGGTTCCCCTTTGATGTATACATAGGTACAGATAAACCCGACAGCGCATATTTCGTGCCCGAAAATACCTGGTTTTCAATACCAATGGATTCGGCATATGACGAATTCAATATTTACATTCCCACATGGGTGCCTGAAGGGGATTACGAGGTTCAGTTCAGGCAGATAGCAGTGAATGCTCCTGATTTGGACAATACCGAGTACCTCGCAAATCTCAATCCGGATAATTATGTAGCTGTCAGAAACAGCCCTGTACGCGTAATCGGGAGAATTTACGGGTTTAAAATAACTGATATCACGGACAAGCTGTGGCTGAACGTGTTCAGAAGAAATGAAAGCACATTGGAGCATACAGGCAATTATTACTATGTCGGTACTAATGATGAGGAAGGAAGGCCTCGTGGCATAAACCAACTGTTTACACTTCCTATTCTGGAAGGAAGCCATGCCCGATATAAAAACCGGGGAGCGTTAAAAACAGGATATACGTTCAGGTTTGACCTTACAACCGTTGGAGAGTATTACCGGGATAAAGATTATATCAGCATCAAGCCGGAATTCTATTATGTAAAAAAGGACGGAACAGGAAGGCAGAAGGTTGATTTATGGTATCATGAGGAGTTTAACCGAAAAATGAACTATTTTGTCAAGATTGAATCCACAGGAATAAACAGGGATAATCCTAAATTTATGAAGCTTGGGGATGTTTACCGTAACGTTCCTGATGAAGAAATACTGTACACTGCACAGGTACTTGGTTTAGATGAAAATTTCTTCAGGAACAGGCTAACGCAGACTGGATGGTTCGACAGGATAATACTTTCAAAATACCAGAGGACATTTATCGGTGAAACAAATTCCCTGCCTTCAGGCGTTGATCAAAACAAGGCTGGTAAATCAGTGCAGAAATGGTATGGCGAGTATTACCTTCCCAACGATGTTTATGCTGCCCCTGTTGGTTTTGACGTGGCCGAATATGGCAGGAAAAATAACGGGCTAACCGGGAAAGAAAGCTTTTGGCTCAAGGATGGATACATTATTGTTAATTTCAGCATAGAAACGGTAAGGAATGATGATTTCAGCAACCCAATATTAAGTTATTGGGGAGCACCGAATTGTAACATGTTTGAGCGCGAGGGGTTTTCATATATAAAGACCGACTGTCATGGCGCAACCTTTCAGCTTCAGGACGGGGATATCATATTCTATGATACGGATAAACGCTCAAGTGATGATTACAGGACCGGCGGGACACATTAAAGCTACAGAAGCCGGGAAATAAGTTTCCGGCTTCTTAGCAGTAAATAATACCGCGGGAAAAAACGGACATGGACGCTGTCTGAATTTTCGGCAAATCCCTGTCTTCATAATATTCCTGATATGCAAGTTTCAGATTAATTACAGAAAAATGATAAGAAGCAGGAGAGGGATTCTCCTGCTTCCTTCCCAATAGAAAAAGGGAGTTGGGGTAAAAAATAGTTTATCGTGACAATCCAATCCTAATCTGTGTATCTGTCAGGAAGCATCGGAACAGGCCCCATGCTTCCTTTCATGCTTCTTTAGTTCTTTAAAGCCTTAAGGTAACGTGCGTATTGGGCCTTTCTTACATCAAGAACCTGTGAAAGATTCAGGGAATCAAGCCCTGCTATGTAGGCATCAAATTCGCTAAGGCTTCTTGTACCGGTAATGAATGCTGTTGAATTTTCCTTAACATAAGTTTCAATATCTACATAGTAAGTATTGATGATATCTGCCTCATCCTCGGTTGAATAGATAAAAGGCCATGGATCTTTTACATATTGTCTGATTTCTGCATTTTTCTTTGCATGCCAGCCAGCAACAAGTTCGTCTGTGGATGCTACCGACTGCTGTGCCGGATATACAAATGCAGGATTGATACCTAACTGCTGCAGCCAGTCGTTGTCCTTCGCCTGCTCGGTGAACTTCTTCTTTCCGTTCTCTATAACATAGCTCTTGCCTTCTATACCCCACTGATACATTTCCTGGCATTCATCGCTCATTGCATAATCAAGGAACTTGCAGGCCAGGATTATGTTCTTTGACTTGGTATTCACACCAAACAGGTTACCAAGTTCAACACGGCCTACATAAAAGCCTTCATAAGTTCCGGACAACGGCGGAGCACCTACAAATCCGGTTTCTTCGGTTCCGTCATAATATGGAAGTGAAGGGCTGTAAAGCATGGACATTTGCCAGCTGAAATCGAAGGTGATACCTGTTAAATCTTTTGAAACCCTTTCAGTAATCTGATCGCGGTTGAGGGATGTATATTCAACCTCAAGAAGCCCTTCTTTATAAAGTCCGTTTAAGAATTCAAGGTACTTTTTGTAGTTTTCCTTATCAGCATATGCATATTTTACATTTCCGTTTTCATCAGCCTGGAAGCCGCTTACAAGGTCAAGACCAAAAGCCGGGCCAAACATATATGGTAGGAATGCTTCTGTTACGCTCATAGGAATTTCATCATTGGGATCTCCGTTGCCATTCATGTCGTTTGCCTTGTAGTAGCGAAGCAGTTCAACGAACTCATCCAGTGTCTTGGGAATATCTTTTCCTGCTTTCTTCAGCCATACCATGTTATACATCAATACGGGCTGATAATCCTTACCTACGTTTGTTCCGGGAACATAATAGATATGACCGTCATCAGCAGTTATTTCAGCCTTTATTACAGGGTTCTTTTCCAACCATGCTGTAAAATTGGGCATATATTCAAAATACTGATCAATGGGTACAAATAATCCCGATTTAATATATGTCTGGTTTGGATCCTTATCAGGAATCTGAATGATATCTGCATCCACATTGCCCGATGTCAGCATTGGGGCAACCGAATCAGCATAGTTTCCATGATCAACAAGCTGCCAGTTAACAGATATGCCTGCATTTTCAATAACTTTTTTAACTATTTCTGCGTTAGCAATGTCTACATTTGTGTAGTTTGAAGTCCTGGCAAGAATTTTTAAGGATTGGCCTGATTTTTTGGTAATTGGTGGTTTGCCGTCATAATGATCGTCAGCTTCTGCCTGTGCGGTTGTACTCCCCTGAGGTGTTGTTGTGCCTGTTGTCGAACCTTTACCGCATGCAGCCAAAGTTAAGATCATGCTAAGAACCAAAAGCATCACTACCAGTTTTTTCATAACTTCTCCTCCTTTTTCCGTTATTGCCGTTCGCTAAGCGGCAGATTAATTAAGTTTTGTTTTATTAAATTCCCCGATACCCGGCAAAAGGCGTAATGCCAAATACGTATATCGAGGTATTTTACAAAATATATGGTTTTTAACCCTTTACCGAACCCAGCATTGTACCCTGGACAAGGTATTTATGTACGAAAGGTACAAATATCAGAACAGGAATGATGGCAACTACAATACATACATAACGAACCTGGAGCGTGGATTGGTTGAGTGCAGCCATATCAATACTTGTTGTCTGCATAATCTCCATTGAAGCCTGTAACAGTATACGTCTCAGGAATGACTGCAGCGGTTCCTTGTTTCTGTCGCTGATATATAACATTGCATTGAAAAAGTCGTTGTAATGTGCAACTGCGTAATACAAAGTCAATACCGCCAATGTTGGCTTTATTACTGGTATTGCTATCCTATAGAGAATAATAAAGTCGTTTGCACCCTCCAGGGCAGCATTTTCGTAAAGTTCTTCGGATACAGACTCAAAGGCCGAACGGCAAATCATAACGTTATAGGCACTGATTAAAACCGGAATAAGCATTGCCAATCGCGAATTATAAAGCCCAAGACCGGTTACAACAATATAGATGGGGATTAACCCCCCTGAAAAATACATGGTAAACGCAAGCAGGAAATTCAATTTCTTTCTGAGGAAGAAGCTCTTCCTTGAAAGAGGATA
>DATCKN010000012.1:0-83390 GCA_036562185.1 Thermoclostridium sp. | reverse complement strand
AGGTTATTCCCCATGAACCAAGTTCCTTGGCAACAGACTTCGTAAAACCTATCAAACCTGCTTTTGATGCTGCGTAATTTGCCTGCCCTGCATTTCCCGTAACTCCCACTACCGAGGAAATATTGATTATTGCCCCGTGCTTTTGCTTCATCATAATTCTGGTTACAGCTTTCGTACATAAAAACGCACTTTTCAGGTTCACGTCAAGGACGGCAGCCCAATCCTCATCGCTCATTCTGGCCAGCAGCTTATCCCTGGTTATGCCTGCATTATTGACCAAAACGTCAACTGTGCCAAAGGTTTCCACTGCAAAATCTATAAGAGCCTTTGCATTTTCAGCAACGCTTATATCGCCTTCAAAAGCTTTAACGCTAAAGCCTTTTTCGGCAAACTCTTTCTCGGTTTCAAAAATGGTTTTCGAAGTACCGTTAATGACCACATTGGCTCCAAGCATGGCAAATTTTTCAGCTATTGCCTTTCCGATTCCCCTGCTTGATCCGGTAACAACAACGGTTTTACCTGTAAAATCCATCCCGGTACCACTCCTTTTATATACGATATACTAAACATAAAAACCTTGATATTAAATCTTAAGCCAACTCCCGCAATGTATTTTCAAGAGAAGCCAAATCTTCCACATTAAGCGTTTTTACGTTCTTGTCAATTTTCTTTATGAACCCGCTAAGTACTTTTCCAGGACCAATTTCAACAAATGTGTCCACACCTTTTCCAATCATTGTTCTTACACAGTCTTCCCACAAAACAGGGCTCGACACCTGCTTATACAATGATTCCCTTACATAGTCGACAGACGGTACAATTTCACCATTAACATTTGCAACAACAGGCACTTTCATTTCGTGTAACTCCACTTGCTCAAGTTCTGCCTTTAATTTTTCACCGGCAGAAACCAATAAACTACAATGGAACGGAGCGCTTACAGCCAACGGCACTGCTCTTTTCGCACCCAGTTCAATGGCAATTGCCTGGGCTTTTTCAACAGCTTTTGCCTCTCCTGATATTACAATCTGTCCCGGGCAATTAAAGTTGGCCGGTTCTACAACCCCTTCTTCCCTTGCCTGAGCACATGCATCCAGTACTTGTTCCCTTGAAAGGCCTAATATTGCCACCATGGAACCTACGCCGAGAGGAACTGCCTCCTGCATAAACCTTCCGCGCTTTCGTAAAAGCCTTACTGCATCTTCAAATGAAAAAGTACCTGAATATACATGGGCGGCATATTCTCCAAGGCTTAAGCCTGCAGTAAAATCGGCATTAATTCCCTCCTTCATAAGGGGCTTAAGGCATGCAATGCTTGCAGTGACTATCGCAGGTTGGGTATTTTCGGTTATTCTTAATGTTTCCTCGTCACCGTTAAACACCATATCTTCAATATCAAAGCCGAGTGCTTCAGAAGCTTCTTTAAAAACTTGGGCAGATTCAGGGTATTGGCTGCATATTTCCTTCGCCATTCCAATATATTGAGCTCCCTGTCCCGGAAAAACAAATGCTACTTTACTCATCCCATACCTCCGTAACTAAACTATTTCCCCCATGTTAAAAGGATCGAACCACAGGTAAGTCCACCGCCAAAAGCGACTAAAACCACGGTATCTCCTTTTTTAAGCCTGCCGCTTTTGCTTTCCATGTCCAGTGCAACAGGAACTGAAGCAGACGATATATTACCTGTCTCATGCAATATAACCGATATTTTATCCTCGCCAACATCCAGTCTCTTCGCCGCCCCGTTGATTATTCTCAGGTTAGCCTGATGAGGTATTATCAGATCAACATCTTCCATTGAAATATTGGCTTTTTCAATGACCGTTCTTATCGAATCAGCCATTGCTCTTACAGCAAATGTAAATACCTCACTGCCGTCCTGCCACACCACCCGTTCTTTCCCTTCACTTCTTTTTTGTCTGTCTTCTTCAGAAATATAACAGCATGGAATTGTCAGGTTATGGCCAAGATTTCCGAACGAGGCAAGGTAGCTTTCCTTTAACCCGTATTCTTTATCTACTCTTCCTAAAACTACCGCGCCTGCCGCATCACCGAACAAAACACACGTACTCCTGTCTTTCCAGTCCACAATGCGGCTTAACCCTTCATTTGAAACAATCAAAACATGTTTGTAATAACCTGTCTGTATAAATTGCTGGGCAATGGTCACTGCATATACAAAACCAGTGCATGCTGCGTTCACATCAAATGCTGCCGCATTTTCGGCCTTAATTTCTTTTTGAATCAAACATGCCATTGAAGGTGAAAGGTAATCGGGTGCTTCTGTCGTGACAATAATCAAATCAATATCCATCGGGGTTAATCCTGCATCCTCAATAGCAAGTTTGGCAGCTTCGGCCCCCATTACATATGACGGGGTGTTCTCATCAAGAAGGTGCCTTTTTTTCATGCCGGTACGCCTTACTATCCATTCATCTGATGTATCAACCATTTTTTCCAGATCCTCATTGGTTAGAATTCTGTCAGGCAGATACTTACCAGTGCCCAGGACGCCTATGCCAAAATCAACCATGAATTAAACCTCCATACTTGAAATCCTTTCTTTAATCTTTTCGATAAAACCGCTGCTGGAAATACCATATGCATTTATTATGGTATTTCTTATTGCCTTAGCCCCGCTGTTGCCATGACATTTAAAAATTAATCCATTCGCTCCAAGTATTGGTGTACCCCCCGCGGTTTCAGGATCAACGCTGTCTTTTAATTTCTTCAGATGCGCTTTTACCAAAAGAGCCGATAGTTTTGAAAAGAAGCTGCTGTTAAAAATTCGTTTCATATGATGGAAAAAGTATTTTCCCGTACCTTCCATCATTTTCAGCATTGCATTGCCGGTAAAACCGTCACAGACAGCCACGTCAACCTTTCCTTCGGCAATGTCCCTTCCTTCAATATTTCCGATGAAATTTAACCCGCTTTTCCTTAGTAAAACCAAAGCTTCCCGCAGAGTGTCATTGCCCTTTTCATCTTCGGTCCCTACATTTACAAGTCCAACCCGTGGGCTTTCTTTTTTGTAAACCTGCTGCATATACACAGAACCCATAATTGCAAACTGGACGTAATTTATCGGCCTGCATTGGGTATTCATTCCTGCATCCACAATCATAGTACCTCCGGCCATTGACGGTACAACAGGCGCAAGGGCAGGCCTTAAAACACCCTCTATTCTGCCTGCTACCAGCAAAGTTCCTGCAAGCAATGCACCGGTGCTGCCTGCTGATATAAAAATTTCACCTTCATTATCCCGTATTTTCCTAAGTCCTGTTACCATCGACGAATCTTTTTTATGACGTATGGCTTCGGTAGGTTTGTCGTCGTTGTATATAACCTCCGGCGCATGCGTTATCGAAATACGGCTGCTGTTGCAGTTGTATTTATTTAAATATTTTCTAATCTCATCTTCGATGCCGATAAGCTCAATATCAAATCCGTCTTTCAATTTCAGCGCTTCAACACAGCCTTTTACTATCTCTTCGGGCGCATTATCCCCACCCATTGCGTCTACCATGATTCTCATCTGCACTCAGTCCTTCCATAGATGGTTGTAATTTGTAGACTGACTTAAAGTTTTATGTTTCTGAGGGTTCAATGGCTTTATTGTCTTCAATTGATACCAGAATGAATTTGCCCCTGAAAACTTCATTCCGCTTGTGGTAGATAAACACCCACACAATATAACTTCTGTTTCGCGATCTCTTCACAGTTGCTTTTGCCATTAGCTTTGAACCTGCGTGAACAGGGATTTTATATTTTATATTGGCCACTCCCACAAGGGCAACTTCGGCATCAATAACAGCAATGGCCAGTGATTCCGCCAGTGAATATATGTAATGCCCACGTACGATTTTGGATTGCGAAAATACCATTTCCTCTGTTGTATCTAAAATTGAAACACCGCTCTCACCAAGTTTGATTTCCACTATTTCCCCGACAATTTCATCCGCGTGCAAAGCTTTAACTTTTTGATGATTTAATGAAGCAACTTCGCGGATTCTTTGGCGAAGCTCAGGAATACCCAGCTCCAGTCTGTCCAGTCTGACCGTCGGGACGCTGACTTCAAGGTACTCAGCAATATCCTCATCTGTCATAAACGGATCTTCTTTTATGATCTCTAAAAGTCGTTTGTGTCTTTCCTTTTTAGCCTTCGAACTTTTATTCAACAAAAACACCCTGCTTCCGTTTTCAGGATTTATTACCTAGTAATATATCCTGTTGATAAGAGTATATAATATTTTATTCGAGAATGCAATAATTTATTTATTAATTGTCAAATTTATCGTGATCAGTTCATAATTCTGTCCCAATTAACCTTTAAATAATCATATCCGGAATAGACGGTCAGAATAACCGCAATCCAAAGCAATACCTGCCCTACAGGAATACCCGTGAAATACGAGAACGGAAAATTACGCAAAAGAATAAAGAAAATTGCCAGCATCTGAATAAAGGTCTTTGCTTTTCCCAAATTGCTCGCAGCTATTACAACTCCGTCATTTGCCGCAATGATGCGAATACCGGAAACAATAAATTCCCTTGCAATTATAATGACGGCTGCCCAGGCAGAAATATCCCCCAGTTGAATAAGAGCCATCAATGCTGATGTTACAAGCAGTTTGTCCGCGATAGGATCCAAAAACTTTCCAAACGTGGTAACAGTATTGCTCTTACGCGCAATTGCACCATCCAGGTAATCGGTAAATGAAGCTATGACAAATATAATCGCGGCAATAACCCTGCCTGTTTCCAAAGGAATTGAAAAAAGAGTTTTCCCGTTATATACAGGCAAAATTAAAATCAAAAAAACAGGTATTAATATAATCCTGAATATAGTTAGCTTATTGGGAAGATTCATAGCAACACTCCTCTCTTTACGGCCTGACTAATCGGATATGACTTCTCCGATCAGCTCCATCTGATCTACGTTCAGAATTCTTATGTTAACAAAAGAGCCTGTTTCCAAAGGTTCAGGCGACGTAAAGTATATTACAGGATCAATTTCAGGAGCCTCACCATAGGAACGTCCATAATAAAAAATACCATCGTCTGCAACGCCTTCAACTATTACTTCAAATACCTTACCAACCCTCTTTTTTATTAGAGGCAATACTACATCATTTTGAACTGACAGTATTTCCTCCCTGCGCCGGTGCTTTACCCGCTCCTCTACCTGGTTTTTCATTTTTGCAGCAGGAGTGCCTTCTTCGCGGGAATACGCAAAAACGCCCAGCCTGTCAAAAGGATACTCTGCAATAAAATCTTTCAGGATTTCAAAATCCTCGTCAGTTTCACCCGGGAAACCGGTTATCAGGGTTGTTCTGAGGATAATTTCCGGTATTTCGGAGCGAAGTTTTCTGATAAGTTCAATTAATTTCTGCCTTTCGGTTTTTCTCCCCATGGCTTTAAGTATCCTGTCCGATGCATGCTGAATCGGAATATCAAGGTATTTCAATAGTTTTGGGTTACGCTTGAACTCATCAATAAGCTCATCGGTTATTCTTTCAGGATAACAGTATAACAGCCGAATCCATTTTAACTCTTCAATATCCGACAGTTTCCTTATAAGTTCAACAAGTTTGTATTCACCATACCTGTCTTCACCGTACTTGCTGACATCCTGGGCTATAAGGATAAGCTCCCTTGCTCCGGCATTTACCAGGTTTTGGGCCTCGTTAACAATACTTTCAATGGTTCTGCTTCTGAATGGCCCGCGCAAGTATGGAATAATACAGTATGTGCAATGGTTACTGCATCCTTCGGCTATTTTAAGATACTGGGAAGCACCCGCCTGCGACAACATCCGAAGATTATCAAGGTAATCCACATCTTTCGGATCATTTACAAAAACCCTGTTTTGACCGCTACCTTTTATGTGTTCATTGATTACATTCTGAATTTCATGAACATTTCCCGTTCCGACAACTGCGTCAACTTCGGGAATTTCCTTTATAATTTCATCCTTATACCGTTGAGCCATACAGCCCGTAACGATAAGTACCTTCAGGTTTCCGGTTTTTTTATACAGAGAAGCATTTAATATTGCATCAATTGCCTCTTCCTTAGCATCGTCTATAAAGGCGCATGTATTAACTATAATTGCATCGGCCTTTTGCATATCTGTTGTAACTTCGTAATCATTTTTATCCAACATTCCAAGCATTATTTCACTATCCACAAGGTTTTTCGGACAACCAAGGGATATGCATCCTACTTTAACCGGCATATAAAACCTCCAAAATTAAATTATAGATCCTATACAAGTATTTTTAGCATAATAAAATAATATACCATTTTCGACAATAATAAAAGGCCGGTTGATTAGCCGACCTTTGCATTATAACCCAGCAGTATAAGTACATGGACCAATTAAAAATTAAGTCTTGAAGCTTTTAATATTCCATCGATCTTAAGCAGCTGTTTCAGTATATCATCAGAAATTTCAGCATCGACGCTTACAAATGATACGGCCTTTTCCCCTCTTCTGTTACGGCTCCATTGCATTGCTGCTATGTTAATGTTATTTGCTCCAAGCAGTGTACCAACCTTTCCGATTATTCCGGGAACGTCAATGTTCTGAAGAGCAATGACATGAGGTGTGGGTTCAAAATCAAGCTTATATCCGAAGAAGTCAACAATACGGATAACATCTTTGGCAAATACCGTTCCTGATACCGCCAGATCCTTATTCGCTGTGGTAAATTTAACTGTAATAAGGTTGGTATATTTATCAATGTGAGAGCTTTTGCTTTCAACCAGTTTCACGCCAAGCTCCTTTAGTTTCAGTTCAGCATTTATATAAGTAACGTCAGGATCTCCTGCACTGTTCAGGAATCCTTTTACAGCCGAAAGGGTTATGGCTTTTGTAGCCATGTTTGCAACATCACCGCTGTATACAACTTCTATCTTCGTAACCCTGTCTTTTTCAGCCTGGTAATAGATACTACCCAGTTTTTCGGCTAAATCGATATATGGTCTCAACTGGTTTATATCCCCAGATACCGGAGGCATATTAACAGCGGGTACCAGCTCGCCATTCAGAACACCTTCAACCAGCTTTGCAACACCTATACTTACATTTACACTGGCTTCTTTTGTCGAGGCACCAAGATGGGGTGTAAATACTACGTTATCCAAATCAAGAAGCGGATTCCAGTAATCCTGCTCTTCGGGTTTCTTAGTGAAGTTGGGTTCCACTTCCTGAACATCAAGCGCTGCTGCAGCAACATGCCCTTCAACTATTGCATCATAAAGAGCTTTTTCGTCAATCATGCCGCCTCTGGCAACATTGACAATCCGAACTCCTTTTTTGCACATTTTAAGTTCTTTTTCCCCGATTAAACCCATATTCTGCGGGCTCTTAGGTATATGCAGAGTAATTAAATCTGAAATCTGCAGAAGCTCCTCCAATGTCTCACAGCGTGTGATGCCCAGTTGTATAAACTTTTCATCAGCAGCATATGGATCATACCCTACAACCTTCATACCAATTCCAAGGAGTTTTCTGGCAACAATTGACCCGATTTTTCCCACGCCAATAATGCCTGCTGTTTTACCCTCAAGTTCTTCACCAACAAACTTGCTTCGTCTGAAATCCTTGTTCTTGGCCGCAAGATGTGCCTGGGGGATATTGCGGAATATCGAAAATGCCATTGCAACGGCCATTTCAGCAGCTGCCATAATGTTTCCTTCGGGAGTATTAACTACGGCTATACCTCTTTTCGTACACTCATCCACATCAATGTTATCAACGCCGTTACCGGCTCTTCCTGCCACCTTTAAATTCTTTGCACGCTCAATAACATCCTTGCTGACTTTTGTAGCACTTCTCACTATAATAGCATCATAATTTTCAATTATTTCAAGCAGTTCTTCATGGGAAATTCCAAATGGTGTATCAACCTCAAACCCTTTGCTTTTCAAATAATCTATTCCGTCCGGTGCCATTTTGTCTGTTACTATTATCTTTGCCACAAAAAACCCCTCCTAAAAAAATAAGTCAAACCAACTTGTTTGACCTCTGAAATTCTAAAGTGTAGGCAAATAGAGATTTCAGCATCTTGCTAAAATCATTATACACTCTGTCCTTTTGCCTGAGAGATACACCCTTTCCGGGCTTGCCCCTTCGGCGCCATACCTGGTCTCTCCAGAGGTCCGTCCGATTGAAGTCTTTTGAACCTGAGAGATTTACTCCTTCGGTGTGCCCTGACAGCAGCTCTCCTTCAATCTTCATCCGGCTTTATTCGGTTTGCTGTTGCTAATTATTGTTATTAATATATTACTACTAAAAAACCAAATGTCAAGAGCTTCTGTTATTTTTTTATTAATCTTCTCCTGCCAGCTTTTTACCAACCGGCAGGTACAGAATATTACGAGTGAATTTCAAGCGGGTGATTCGGGTGATTTTGACGGCGCAGAGCAACATGCTCCGTAGCCTTGCTGCATCTCCGTAAGCCGGAGCGTGGAACTGGGCGGCCCGGGATATGGAGACCACTAGGAATAGTTTAACAATTGGGAGCGGATGGCTCAGCAGGTGCTTTGTTGCTCAAGAAGGCAAAACACCCGAAGCAGGACCCGCGGGTTCAGAGTATACTTAAAGCGGGTGATTCGGGTGAATCTATAAGGATAAATACAGCAAATGGTGAAATTCCACTAATTATTAATGGTAAAGCCATTGCTTAAGATTTCCCATTTGACATCGGGGTTCTCCTTTTTTGATGTAACTGTCATAATAACAGTTCCGGGCGCAAGTTCAGGGTTAAGATACGCTTTAGGGTTTGTTGAGATCAGCCTTTCAATTGTATAAGTGTTATTGCTGTTTTTCAGAATGACAACCTGCTCACCGTTAATATTGACTTCCATCCGTTCCTGTTTATAGTCCTCGGGATTAAACAACAGCTGATCTGAAGGTATTATTGAGTAGATCATTGCAGTTGTCCCCCTTCAGTGTTTTGTTTCTTTTGTTCGATTAAATAATCAAGTTTCTTCAAAGCTGAAGCAAGACCGCCGACTTCATCTATGATACCATGCTCCACAGCCTCCGCCCCAAACAAAACCGTTCCAACATCGTTTGCCAGCTCTCCGGTTTTCAGCATTAATTTTCTGAAAGCATCCTTCGAGATCTTTGAGTTTTTCGCAACAAACTCAACAACCCGCTCCTGCATTCTGTCGAAATATTCAAAAGTCTGCGGAACACCTATTATCATCCCGCTTAACCTGAGCGGATGTATCGTCATTGTGGCTGACGGTGCTATAAAAGAGTAGTTCGTTGAAACAGCCATTGGCACCCCGATACTGTGTCCACCGCCTAAAACCAGCGACACCGTCGGCTTTGACATTGATGAAATCATCTCTGCTATAGCGAGGCCGGCTTCAACGTCACCTCCAACGGTATTTAATATGAGAAGCAATCCATCTATCTTATTGTCGTCTTCAATTGCAACCAGTTGCGGCAGTACATGCTCATACTTTGTGGTTTTGTTCTGCGGGGGCAGTACCATATGGCCTTCTATCTGGCCGATAATGGTCAGGCAATGTATGTTTCTGCCCCTTTCCTGAACCTCAACAGAACCCATTTCCTTTATATTCTCCATTTTTTCGTCGGATGTTTGTTCATTGTTTTTTGCATTTTCGGTTTCTTTCGCAAATAGAATTCTGGAATTCAAAAAGATAACCTCCTATAAAACATGTCTTAAATCAGTATTGGTCAAATGGAATTGAAATATTCCCACGAAATGAAATATATATTTGAAAATGGTAACTCAGACCTATCAGAAACAAATCAAGGGTACCATCAACGTTTTATAAAACGCTGGACAGTACCCTTTAACTTTTAACATCATCTGCTTAAAATCAGAAAATTTTAATATTCACTTTCCTTCAGAATTACGTCATGAGCTCCGCCTTCTATAATGCTTGTAGAAGAAACTATCGTGAGCCGTGCGTTTTTGTTCAGTTCCTTTATAGATTTGGCGCCGCAGCTGGACATTGTGGAGCGTATTTTTGAAAGAGTTATATCAAGGTTATCCTTAAGTTTACCGGCGTATGGAACATAGCTGTCAACTCCCTCTTCAAACTTAAGATTGCTGCTCTTCTCGCCCAAATCATATCTCTGCCAGTTCCTTGCCCTGTTCGAGCCCTCACCCCAGTATTCCTTCACATAGCTGTTTCCGCGTTTAACCTTTTTATTCGGGCTTTCATCAAATCTTGCGAAATAGCGGCCCATCATGACAAAATCTGCGCCCATTGCCAAAGCCAGTACTATATGATAATCGTGCACAATTCCTCCGTCTGAGCAGATTGGAATGTAGATGCCGGTCTTTTCAAAATATTCGTCCCTTGCCTTGGCTACTTCAATAACCGCACTTGCCTGTCCACGGCCTATCCCTTTTTGTTCCCTGGTTATACATATTGAACCTCCGCCGATTCCAACCTTCACGAAATCAGCACCCGATTCGACGAGGTACATAAAGCCTTCCTTATCTACAACATTTCCCCCGCCGATTTTTACATTCGGGAAATTAGACTTTACATACTGTATTGCTTCTCTCTGGTATTCGGTAAAACCATCTGATGAATCCACGCAAAGCACATCGGCTTCGGCATTTATCAGTTCTGGAACCCTTTCCTTATAATCCCAGGTGCTGATGCCTGCTCCGACCATAAGCCTTTTTTTAGGGTCAAGCAACTGTTCGGGATTTGCCTTATGATCATCATAGTCCTTTCTGAAAACAAGGTAATGAAGCCTTTGCTCATCATCAATTATCGGCAGGCAGTTCAATTTATGTTCCCATATAATATCGTTGGCTTCGCTTAATGTTATCCCTACCTTGCCTACAATAAGATCCTTAAAAGGTGTCATGAAATCTTTTACTTTCTTGTCCAGCGGATCACGGGTTAAGCGATAATCCCTGCCGGTAACAATCCCCAGCAGTTTACCGTTTGCTGTACCGTCATCCGTGACGGCTATAGTTGAATGGCCTGTTCTCTCTTTTATCGCAAGTACGTCTTTCAGCGTATGATCTAACGAAACGTTCGAGTCACTTACAACAAAACCCGATTTGTGTTTTTTCACCTTTCTGACCATATCTGCCTGACTGTCTATTGGCTGTGAAGCATATATAAACGAAAGGCCTCCGCATCTTGCCAGGGCAATTGCCAGAGTATCATTGGAAACTGACTGCATTATAGCACTGACAATCGGTATATTCAATTTAAGAGGAGGATTTTCGTCCTTTGAATGTTTAACCAGAGGCGTTGTCAAATCAATACTCGACGGTGTGCAATCTTTTGTAGTCAGATTCGGCAGAAGCAGGAACTCACTGAAAGTTCTCGATACTTCAGGGTATATAAATGCCATCTCCATTCCTCCTTAATTTATACATATTACAATACCATGCACGAAATCCGTTGATTTCATCGGTTAGTTCTTTTCATAAAATTTTATCTATTTTATAAAACTTTTATTTCATTGTCAATCATTTCTTATCCGGCGGTAATCAGAAACTTTCAACAGTTTGGACAGATTTATGAAAATAACGCTTCAGCAAAGCTCCGGGCATCGAAAGGCTGGAGATCGTCTATTTTCTCGCCTACGCCAATGAACTTTACCGGTATGTCCAGTTCAGACTTGATTGATACAACAATACCGCCTTTTGCCGTTCCGTCAAGCTTTGTAAGGACAAGGCCCGTTACACCGGTTGCCTCGGCAAAAGTCTTTGCCTGTAAAACAGCATTCTGACCTGTAGTTGCATCAAGGACAAGCAATGTTTCAATATCCGCATCAGGGAGTTCCCTGTTAATGATCCGGAAGAGCTTTTTAAGTTCTTCCATAAGGTTCTTTTTAGTGTGCAGGCGTCCGGCAGTATCACAGACAACTATATCAAAGCCCCTGGCTTTTGCTGCCTGAATTGCATCGTAGATAACAGCCGACGGATCCGAACCTTCGGTATGCTTAATTATATCTACACCTGCTCTTTTGGCCCATATTTCAAGCTGATCTATAGCCGCTGCCCTGAATGTATCGCCTGCTGCGACCAGAACCTTTTTCCCCTGCATCTTAAGCATATTGCAAATTTTCCCTATGGAAGTGGTTTTTCCGACGCCGTTAACACCAACAACTACTATCACAGAAGGTTTTGTACCGAGTTTCATGCCCGCATCGCCAGAAACCAGTATATTTGTAATTTCTTCTTTCAGCAGCTCTTTTACCTGTCTGGGGTCTGTTACCTTTTCATTTTTTACCCTTTGCTTCAAATCTTCAATTATTTTCAGAGTCGTGTCCACACCAACATCTGACGTAATTAAGATTTCTTCAAGTTCTTCAAACAGTTCCTCATCTATTTTACCCAATGAAACAAGCAGTTGATCAACCCTTTGGGTAATGCTTTCCCTTGTTTTCTTTAACCCGTTTTTCAGCTTCTCAAAAAAAGACATTGTGCAAAACTCCTTTATTTGAAATTGATATAAAGTATTGACGCTTTATATAATATAACATTATTATATCATGTATATCCTTCTATACTGCCTTGTCGACATCGCTAAGCTTTAGTGAAACAACCGATGACACTCCGTATTCCTGCATGGTAATCCCGTATAATGCGTCTGATGACTCCATTGTGCCCTTCCGGTGGGTAATTACTATAAACTGCGTTGTATCGGCAAGCTTTTTAATATAGTCAGCAAACTTATAGACATTCGCATCATCAAGGGATGCTTCTATCTCATCAAGAATACAGAAAGGTGCCGGGCGGAGTTTTAATATCGCAAACAGCAGCGCAATTGCAGTCATTGCCCTTTCACCACCCGATAAAAGCATCATGTTCTGCAATTTTTTCCCCGGGGGCTGGGCAATTATTTCTATGCCGCATTCCAGTACGTCCTCGGGATCTTCAAGCACTACTTCAGCCCTTCCTCCTTCGAACAACTCCCTGAACACTTCATTGAAATTCTTGTTTATGCGCTGAAATTCCTCCATGAACTGCTTTTTCATAATCGACAGCATCTCACGGATTATACGGTTCAGTTTTTCCTCTGATTTAACCAGATCATCCCGCTGTTTTACCATAAAGCTGTATCTTTCCTTGGTTTTGCTGTAATCTTCTATTGCTGATACATTAACCGGTCCCATTTCGCGTATTTCAGCTTTTAACTCATTAATTCTCGACTGTGTTTGTTTTAAATTTGAAATTTCGGTTTTATATTCCTGTGCCGTTCCATAGGTTAATTCATATTCGTCCCACAGCCGGTTCTGAACTGCCTCAAGCTCTGTTTCAAGCTTTGTCTTCCTTACTTCAAGCTTATTATATTGCTCCTGCAGTATCTGAATCGTATTGTTATGGGTTGAAACCACCTCAACAATACCCGAAACTTCTTCCTCCAAAGCGGACACTTCTTCAGAAAGGCTTTCAATTCTTATGCTTTTTCCTGCCTTAATTTCATTTTGCTCTTTGATTTTTTCCTTTAAAACTGCTATTTCTGATTGCAGGCCTTCAATACGATCCTTGTTTTTAATCTGTTCCTGAATCCTTTTCTCAATATTTGTTTCGACCTGTTTTTTCTCGTCAATCAAATTCCTTATGGATTCACGGGTCTGGTCCATACTCTCAAGTATGGAATTTACCGAAACCTTGTAGTTGTTAATGTCCTGGTGAATGGCATCTCTTGCATCCTGCTCTTCTTTCCTTTTCAGCTGGTTTTCTTCTATGGTGGCTTTAAGCGATGCTATTCTCTGTTCAATCTCGGAAATCCTGTTGTTTTCATGCAGGATTTCCTGTTCAGTGGATTCTATGTTTTTCTGAAGCTCTTTCTTTTCTATCAGCAGCATATCCTGCCTGGATTTTAACTCTTCTATTGAATCCTTTATTGAGAGAGTACGTTGTTCCTCACGCAAAACTATTAATTCCAAATCCTGATGCTCTTTTTGAAGGGCTTTAATGTGCCCTTCCATTTTAATAATGTCATTAGTCTTGTCCTGGCAGGCTTTCTCAAGCTCCTGATGTTTTAAAGTCAAAACACCAATTTTTTCATCCAGTTCTTTAATAATACGGTTTCTTGACAAAAGGCTTGAGGTTTTTGCCGGCTGGCTTCCACCCGTCATGGATCCGCCTGCATTTAAAACTTCTCCTTCTACCGTTACCACCCTGAAGCTGTATTGGAACCTCCTGGATATTTCAATACCGTTATCAATATTGTCAACTACAACCGTTCTGCCCAGAAGATTAGAAATGATATCTTTAAACTTGGGGTCACATTGTACCATGTCGCTTGCAAGCCCCAAATAGCCTTTTTCCCTTTCAAGCCTCTTTACGGTCTCGTGCTCCAAAACGCGGGCTTTTATCGCAGTAACAGGCAAAAACGTGGCACGGCCAAGATGGTTCTGTTTAAGATAATTAATGGCATTTTTCGCCGTATATTCATCCTGTGTAACTATATTCTGGAGAGCCTGGCCCAGTGATACTTCTATTGCAGTTTCAAAATTCTCACGCACAGTAATAAGCTGTGCCAATGCTCCATAAATACCGTCTCCAAACCCCTCCCTTTCACGGCAGGCTTTAAGGATGGCCTTAACACTGTTGTTATAGCCTTCAAGGCTTGATTCCATTTCCTTTAATATTCTGCTGCGCGATTTAACTGCCTGTAGCTCGGACAGGCATTGGTTCTGCTCTTTTCGAAGTTTATCCAGATCATTTTTCAGGTTTTGCAAGTTTTCTTCATTATGTATTATCTCGGCTTTTTTAGCTTCAAGCGTCTCCCTATACCTGTGCAAATCATTTTGTACCTGCTCTAGCTGCATCATCTGCTGATCCCGATCAAGTATTACCTTGTTAATTTCGGTTTCAATTTTTTTCTGCCTGGCATTGAAAGTTTCCTTTTCATTTTTCAGGCTGTTATACCTGGTACGGCATTCTGATAAAACATCAAGTTTATCCATAACCTCCTGTTTCATCAGCTCAATGCGCTTTTCACTTTCATCAAGCCGGGACAGCACTGCATTAAGTTTTTCTTCTGCCTCATAAAGCAGTTCCCTGTATTTTTCCCTGTCTTTATCCAATACCGAAAGCCTGTTGTTCCTCTTTTCAATATCAGCCTCCAGCGTCTTCAGTCTTGCTTTCAACTCTTCTATATCCTGGCTGGAAGCAGCATTGCTTGATTCTATATGGCTTATTTTTTCTTCATCCAGCTTAATCTGGCTGTCAAGCTGATCTATATTCTTATCCAGTTCAATAAGCTCAGCCCGTAAAACTTCCAGGGTTTTTTTAAGCTTGTCCAGCTTTTCGGTTTTATCCCTGTTTTCATTTATTTTTTCTTCCAGCCGGGCTCTCTCTTCCTGTATGTCTCTCTCAACATTTTTAAACTGGGTCTCCAGTTCTTCGATTTTTTCCCGGCTTTTTTCAATGTTGTCAAGATAAAGCGCAACTTCCAGCGCTTTCAGTTCATTGCTTAATTCCAGGTATTTTCTGGCTGTTTCGGCCTGTTCCTGGAGCGGACCCAGCTGCGATTCAAGCTCGTGGATTATATCATCTATTCTAAGCAGGTTTTGGCTTGTGCTTTCCAGCTTGCGTTCTGCTTCTTTCTTTCGGACTTTATACTTCATAATGCCGGCAGCTTCTTCAAAAATAGCTCGCCTGTCTTCAGGGCGGGTGCTGAGAATTTCGTCTATTCTGCCCTGGCCAATAATGGAATACCCTTCCTTTCCAACACCGGTATTCATGAAAAGTTCGTTTATATCCTTAAGCCGGCACGGGGTTTTATTAATAAAGTATTCGCTTTCACCCGAGCGGTATACACGCCTTGTTATTGTCACTTCAGAAAAATCAATTGGAAGAGTTTTGTCCGAATTGTCAATCAACAGAGACACCTGTGCAAAACCAACGGGTTTGCGATGCTGTGTTCCGGCGAAAATTACATCTTCCATTTTACTGCCGCGCAGAGACTTGGCACTTTGCTCGCCAAGCACCCAGCGGACTGCATCAGATATATTGCTTTTACCGCTGCCATTGGGCCCTACTACCGCAGTTACTCCTTTATTGATATGCAGAACTACTTTATCGGCAAAGGACTTAAATCCCTGTAATTCGATGCTTTTTAAAAACAATCTGTCCACCCCGAAAATCTTTAGTCTTTTCGTATATACATAAAATTGTCATTTGTCCAGATATACTGCTGCTCTGAATAATAATGTTTTAAGTATAACAAACTTATTTTACCATAAATTAAGGGTAAAGCAACAATCCGTTTGTTGGAATTACCCGGCACCCGAAATCAAATAAGCAGGATAAGATGAGCAAGATATGTTTTTAAATATCGAAATTTTTCAGCCTGCACTCCGCAACGCTGCTTTCAAGGAGATGCTGCTTGATGCCGCATCTTCAAGTTTCATTTTAATGTCTCCTGTGTTCAATTTCCAATTCATTCTACTTCATTTTATTACTTTAATAAAAAAAATACAGGACAGATAATTTTTTAACTGTCTGTCCTATATACATCATATTATTTAATTAATTACTGCAACGTTTATATTACTTTCTGCCCCCCACACGCAGAAGCAGATACTTTTTCATTTCCTGAAGATCACGCATTTACCGATAATACTATTATTTTCTCATATGTAAAGGCACATAATCAGATTTTTCTCTTACATACTGGTATGCAGGTCTTATGATCCGCCCTCCGTTAACCCTTTCTTCTATTATATGGGCACAAAAACCAACTACCCTTGCTACTGCAAAAATTGGTGTAAACATATCGGTGGGAATGTTAAGCATGTCATATACAAAGCCGGAATAAAAGTCTACATTTGCACACATTTGCTTGTTGGTTTTCTTCAGTTCATTAAAGACTATTGGAGCAAGATGCTCTACTTTTTCATACAGCATGTATTCTTCCATTCTTCCTTTTGCCTTTGCCAGTTCCTTAGCCTTTTTCTTCAGCAGGACACATCTCGGGTCAGAAAGCGTATATACAGCATGCCCGATACCATAAATCAAACCGCTTTGATCGTATGCACCTTTTTTAAGGATTTTCACCAGGTAATCACTTATTTGTGTATCACTGTCCCAATTCTTTACTTCCCGTTTAATTTCATCCATCATTTCCATTACTTTAAGGTTTGCTCCTCCGTGTTTCGGGCCCTTAAGCGATCCCAATGCCGCTGCAATACATGAGTAAATATCGGTGCCGGTAGAAGCAACAACATGGCTTGTAAATGTCGAGTTATTGCCACCGCCATGCTCTGCATGCAGTATTAACGCTATATCCAGAGTTGATGCTTCAAGGTGTGTATATGAACAATCGGGCCGTATCAAGCGCAGCATGTTCTCTGCTGTTGAAAGTTCAGGCTCGGGCATATGTATAAAAAGGCTGTTGCCATTATGGTAATGTGATTTTGCCTGGTATGCATACGAAGCTAACAACGGCATTCGTGCAATTATCTCCATGCTCTGCCTGAAAAGATTCTTTACGCTGGTGTCCTCGGGATTCTCGTCATAAGAATAAGCCACAAGAATGGTGCTTGCCAGCTTGTTCATAATGTTTGCACTCGGAGCTTTCATTATTATATCGCGGACGAAACCATCCGGAAGGTATCTGTGGCAAGCCAGTACTTTTCTGAATTCATCCAGTTTTTCCTGGTTTGGAAGTTCACCAAACAAAAGAAGATATGCGCATTCTTCAAAACCAAACCTGTCTTCCTGCATACATGCATTCACAAGGTCATATACGTCAATCCCACGATATATCAATCTTCCTTCCTGCGGAACCTTTACACCATTTTCAAAGGTATAGGCTTGAACGTCACCTATCTCTGTAAGTCCGACTACTACTCCGGTACCGTCTTCATTTCTGAGACCTCGTTTTACATTATATTTTGCATATAAATCAGGACTATAGTAACTTTCTCTATCAATAATACTTGCCGAACGCTCGTAATATTGCTCCAGTTGCTCTTTTGTCATACAATTGGTTGCATTATTGTTCATACACAATCCCCCTTACATACACTTCTGTATTACACAGCATATACCTTTGAAAATAAAATAATTGAGGCTGTAATTTATAAATATTAGTCTATCTGCTGATATTATTGATTTATTGTATACAGTTAAATAATTGATGTCAATAGTTTTATGAAATTTATTTTTTAATAAACTTCATTTTATACCAGAGACGATCTTTTGACATGAAGGTATTTATTAAAACAAATTATCCTGAATTACATTTAATAAAAACTTTTTATGTCAGTTCCTGAAAATCTGTTAATAAAATAACATGTAAAAGTTGCAAGTTACCATAGTATAACTTGCAACTTTGTCAGCTCATAAATCAATTACCACGCCTGCGCTGTTGCAAATGTATGCCCTTCGTTCATGAAAAGCAACTTTTTCAATTGCTTCCCGGTTGTATACGTAATATAATACTTTTAGTTTTGCTGAATGGCAGAATAATATTTATGCATTGGGGATGACTGCATGGGCTACTTATATATCATAATCGCAACACTTTTGTGGAGCTTTGTCGGGGTAATGGTTAAATCCGCTTCTTCAATGTTTTCCAGCAGTTTGATAACATTCGGACGTTTTTTGTTTGGTTTTATTTTTCTTGCCCTTTTCATGAAAGCCAAAGGAAGAAAGATCTCAATCCATTGGAAGGATAAATGGATATGGATTGGAGTTATAGGCAAGAGCATGAATTATATATTTGAAAACATAGCCATCCGAATCGGTTATGCTTACAGCAATATTATCATCTGGCCTGTCCAGTCGGTGTTCCTTTTAATCATGGCATTTGTTATATTCCGGGAAAAAATTACCGCTGTTAAAATTGCAGCTTCAATATTCTGCATGGTTGGGGTATTTTTAGTAAGCTGGAAAGGTATGTCTTTGGCCGAACTATTTAACGGGAACTTGCTCTCATCCATTCTGCTTATATTTGCAGCTATCGGTGCCGGTATTCATGTTACCAGCCAAAAAGCCCTTGTTGCTTCCATCGATTCAGGAAATATGAATTTTTCAATATTCCTGTTGTCCTCGATGGTTACTTTTATTCCGGTACCGTTTGCTTCCAATTTTACAGGAAATACGAATATGTCGGCCATATTATCCTTACTGGGTCTTGGTCTTGTTACAGGTGTAAGTTTCTATCTTAATGCCGAAGCTTTAAAAAGAATATCCTTCCTAGCAGCAGGAATCATCAGCAACACCTCTGTTTTGTTTACACTGCTCTGGTCAAGGCTGTTTCTTGACGAATACATGAATTCATACGTCATATCGGGGGTTATAATTCTTCTGATAGGAATGATTCTGATTGGCATTCAAAAACCTGTTACTGCGCAAAACAATAAATAAAGAAGGCGGAGCTTTACTCCGCCTTCTTTTTTAACTCTAACAGACAGCACTTACCCGATGTAAACGGATTTTCTAAACCGAACATTTTGCCTTGGAATACAAATAATTGTACAGTATCCCGTGCCTTATTTCATCAGTTATTATATCTGTCAATACGTTGATTAATACTCTGTCGTTAAGTGCATAGAGAATTCGCCTGTACCTTTTAACCGCATCCTGTTCTCCGATAATTGCACTTGCAATGCCCGCGCAATATGAATCAGGTTCTTCAAACTCAGCTTCTTCCTGTGATGTAAGTGTTTGTCCCGTCAAAACATTGTATACCTGTCCAAACAGGAAAAAGTGATTTATTTCATCATCCCGTATTCCTCTGATTATCTCTCTTGCCTCATCGTCAGGGGCATTTTCAAGCAAATACTCGTAAAATGCCCTGTCTTCAGCTTCACCTTTTACAGCTTCCCGTATTAGTTCCAAAGCATCCATGAAATTTTGAGGGTATGTATATGGTGCAAACCCTCTTATAACCCTTTGAGGTTGTTGTATCATGGGTGACGACTGCTGAGCAGAGTAATATTGCCAGCTGTTCCTGGACGGCATACGCATTCCGCTATACCCATACACCGGTGAGTATGATTGCATCGCATAATAATCGTGCATTACAAACCTCCGCAAAAAAGACTACATAACATTATATGAATAAAACTTATATTGTGCTTCTTTTCATTTCTGGCACCACTATGTTAATACCTCCGGTTATAATTGCAGGAAATTTCAGAATGAATAAATAAACCATTTTCCGAAAATACTAAGGAATAAACATAATATTTCGAGACACAATAACTGCCATGGTTTCATACAATATAAATTATACAAGGGGTAATGATAATGGATCATGCAAGAGAAACTTCACAGGAAAAAAAAGATAATGTGGTCCACCTTTCAAGGCAAACTTCAGGCAATGCAGTTATAGAGCGCGAACATACGCCCACCTGGTATTTCAAGGCCAAAAGCATAATCTACTATATACTTGGAGTGATTGAAACCCTGCTGGGCCTAAGGTTTATTTTCATGCTGCTTGGAGCCAATCCCAGAAGTGGATTCACATCATTTTTATATGCCATAACGGGTATTTTCATAGCACCTTTTTCAGGCATATTCAACCCGGTATCCACAACAGGCCTGTCAGCAAGATCTGTGTTTGATCCCGCCACCATAATCGCAATGGCAATCTACGCGCTTGTTGGCTGGGGTATGGTAAAGCTTCTGTGGATTAAAGCTTCAAAAAATGAATACTGAAGATTTATACAAAAGTATCTGGCCAGTCCAGATATTTGTTTAAAATATTAACAAATTCGGACAACCCCTGCGCATCCTGTTTATCAAAACGGGCTTTTATAGGGCTGTCTATATCCAGAACACCTATAAGCTTTTCTTCTTTGATTATTGGTATTACTATTTCAGACCTTGATGCACTGTCACATGCAATATGCCCGGGAAACAGTTCCACGTCTTCCACGACCTGAACTTCTCTTGTCTTTGCAGCAGTACCGCATACACCTTTACCAAGGCCTATTCTGATACATGCCGGTTTTCCCTGAAACGGTCCTAAAACAAGTTCATTTCCTTTCCACAGGTAAAAACCCACCCAGTTAATATCTGAAAGGGTTTGGTTTAAAAGCGAACATGCATTTGATATACCTGCAAGCCAGTCGGAGTCATCACCGATTAAGCCTGTAAGATAAGTATTTATCTGGTTGTATAATTCATTTTTATTCTCAGCTTTTATTTCCTTTATCTCAAACATGTAATCACCCTGTACCTGTTATGATTAAAGCATATTGGCTTTTTCCAGTATGCTTCTTATTTTCTCTGTTTCACTTTCTGTAACCTTTGGCATTGGAAATGTGCAGAAATCTTCGATTGGCAAGCCCGTTATCTGCATAGCCTTTTTAATATATGGTACAAATGGCCTGCCGACATTGTAAATATCCATCAATATATTTGCAGTCTGCTGTATATCCGATACCTTCTCCATGTCGTTTTCCTCAATTGCCTTTGCCCAGGATACGCAAAGTTTGGGAAATACATTTGATAACCCGGCAATACACCCATCGCCCCCGGATAACACATTGTGTGCAAAGTTATCATCAAAACCCGAATAAATTTTAAATTCCGGAAACTCAGGTTTAATCAGCTTTATCAGTTCCCTTGTATGGTCCATTCCCGCCAATGTGTCCTTGTATCCCACTATATTTTTGTGCTTTCTGACAAGATTAAGCGTAACTCCTGGTGAAACATCATATCCGGTCCTGTCGGGAAAGTTGTACAGGTATAAATCCCCGGGGCAATTTTCAGCCACCATGTCATAATACTCTTCCACGCTGTTGTCATTAAAACTGAAATAGTATGGTGAAATAACTATAACAGCATCAGCCCCATGTTGAAAGGCATATTTCGTAAGCTCAACAGTCTCTGCCATGTTTGCTCCGGCAGTGCCGGCAATTACTTTAGCCCTGTTGTTTATATATTTAACTGCAAATTTAATTAATTCTTTCTTTACATCAGAAGATAACGCAAAAAACTCGCCAATACTGCCAAGAATAACAATATCCTTTATTCCGTTGTTTATTAAATGATCGTATATGGCTTTCAGTGCATCAGTATCAAGATTGCCTTTGCTGTCAAATGCCGTAACCACCGGGGTTATATAATCAGCGTTCATGTTGACTCTCCTTTTTAATACCCTGCTCCCTCCATTGCCGAAAGGGCAGACTCGGTATACCGTTTAAAAAGCCCTTTCCGTGGCGGACGAGGAATAATCCCGTATTTTTCTTTCCGCTCTTTAAATACTCTTTCCACTTCATCCAAAGGCACTTCTTTTCCTTTAATGCCAACTACATTCAGAGTCCTTTTTTCTATATCATACTCGATAATATCCCCTGTTTCAATGAATGCTATCGGACCGCCTGCAGCTGCTTCAGGAGAAACATGCCCTATTGCAGCCCCCCTCGTTGCACCCGAAAACCTGCCATCGGTAACAAGGGAAACGGTTCCGTTCAGTTTCCTGTCGCAAACAATTGCCTCGGTTGTCATCAGCATTTCGGGCATTCCGCTGCCCCTTGGCCCTTCATACCTGATAACTATAATTTCTCCGGGATTTATATCTCCGTTAACCACCGCAGTATAAGCATCTTCTTCAGAATTATATACCCTGGCCGTCCCTTTATGCTTCCTCATGTTTTCAGCACATGCAGAGTATTTTACAACTGCACCTTCGGGTGCGATATTTCCTTTCAGGATTGCAATAGAACCTTTCTCCGTTGCCTTTTCAACAGGTATTATTACATCTTCGCGTTTTAAGCCGTAATTAGCCAGGTAACCAACATACCTGTCAAAGAAATTGTCCTTCTGCAAATCTTCAAGATTTTCGCCGAGAGTCTTTCCTGTGACTGTTAATACATCAAGATTCAAATAATCTTTCAGCAATAACTGCACCATTGGAACACCGCCTGCAAACCAGAAAGATTCGGTCAGATGCTTGCCGCTTGGGTTAATATTTCCTATGTGAGGTATTTTATGATTAATTTCGTCAAACAACTCGGGCTCAAGAATAATGCCAAGCTCTCTGGCTATTGATGGCAGGTGGATTGTTGCATTTGTAGAACCGCCGATGGCACTGTGAATAATGATGGCATTTATAAATGCCTCTCTGGTCATAATTTTTGACGGGGTAATGTTCTTTTTTACAAGTTCCATAATCTTTCTTCCCGAATTTCGGGCAAAAGAAAGGATATCGCGCATGGTTGCAGGAGCTAAAGCACTTCCGGGCAATGCCATTCCCAATGCTTCAGCCATGCACTGCATTGTGCTTGCAGTCCCCAGGAATGAGCATGCTCCTTCAGACGGGCATCCTGTAAGTTTATAATCGCGGATTTCTGTTTCGGTAATTTCCCCCTTTTTCTGCCTTAAAGAAATATCACCATTTCCAAGGGATGTTGTCATATAAGGCCCCGGCCTCATGCTGCCGCCGGGTATAAAGACAGCCGGTATGTCAAGCCTTGCAGCAGCCTTTAAATGGGCAGGAACCGATTTGTCGCAGGATGAAGCAAGTATAATTCCATCCCATGGAACAACACTTCCGTGGACCTCCACCATATCGCAAATGGCTTCCCTCGAGGCTAAAATCATGTTCATTCCGTTATGCCCCTGCGCACAACCGTCGCAAACATCTGTTGCATGGAAATGTGCTGCAAAACCACCTTCTTCAATCACGCCATATTTCGCCTGCTCTGACAGCTTAATAAGATGTGTGCTTCCCGGATGGCTGTCACCATATACATCCTCTATTAAAACCTGGGGTTTTGAAATATCCTTTTCATCCCACCCCGAGCCAAGCTGAAGGGTATCAAACTGGGCCCATAATAAGCGTTCAGATATGCTTCTTTGCCGGTAATCACCCATTATTATCTTCCCCGTCTCAAGATATAATGTTGAGGGCATAAAGTGCCAGTACAATTTGTTACTTTATTCTATTATAACACGAAACAATCATTATCACATCATTTATGTCAACATGACAGAAAAGTTTCATCCTGTTTTAACAATTCCATACGCTTCAAATTTTCTGTACTTTTTTTCAGGTAAACAACTATATATAGCTATAGGACAATTAAACAGCGTAACAGACTGCGCGCCAAAACACGCGCGTTAGCCGCCAGCTGCATGCTTCCGGCTTTTTACGGGTAAGCTATGAAAAAATTACTTATTTTGCTTCTCACATTGCTGCTTATGGCCGGCAAGTCAACAATGGCATATGAATCACCATTCGAATCTGGTTCCGATGCTGCTTCTCCAGTATCGGTTCAGTATGAAGAACTGTTACAACCTGTCAGCGCTGAACCGTCTCCGTCGGATGATACTCCGCTGACATTGCCGGTTTATGACGATGTACCGGTAACCGATACTGATACACCTTCCACAAAATTTTCCGGCGATGCACTTTTTCGGTCAGATATTGCTCCTTCTGACACCGGGCAGGTTGAAAAAAGCAATATTGACACAATCGTTCTATCATTTGCAGGAGATTGTACGATAGGCAGTGATGAGTCTTATACCTGGAACACCTTTGACCAGGTTTATGAAAAGGTAAATGATCCGTCATACTTTTTTAGCGGTGTTAAGTGTGTATTTGAGGCTGATGATTTTACTTTTGTAAATCTTGAGGGGACATTTACGAATGCTGTAAAAAAGGCGGAAAAGGAATACCGTTTCAAGGGCAAACCATCCTACTGTGAAATTCTTGTAAAAGGCAGTGTTGAAGGAGTAACCCTTGCAAACAACCATACCCTCGACTACCTTGAACAGGGGTTTGAAGATACGGTTAATACTCTTACCGAAGCAGGAATTTTATACACATATTTTGATACATATTTTATTATCGAAGTAAAAGGCATTCAAATCGGCTTTTTGGGTTATAAGGGCTGGAGCCACGAAGAAAAATCAAACAAACTGCTGGTACAGCATGTCAACGAGATGAGAGAGCAGGGTGTTGATTTTATAGTGGCTAATTATCACTGGGGTGATATGAGAAGCTATATTCCAAACGCACAGCAAAAGAGAATGGCACATTATGCTATTGATAACGGCGTTGATCTGGTTATAGGCCACCACCCGCATGTAATCCAAGGCATGGAAAAATACAACGGCAAAAACATAGTTTACAGTCTTGGCAACTTCTGCTATGGCGGCTCATCCAATCCTTCGGACAAGGACACAATAATATACCAGCATATTATAACTGTCGATTCCGGGCTTGGCGAAATAATAAGCTGCAGCTGCAATATCATCCCCGCCCTGATATCATCAGAACCAAACAGGAACAATTATCAGCCTGTCATTGCAGAAGGCGAGGAAAAAGACAGGATAATGGACAAATTCCTGAAATTGTGTGATGAACTGAATGCAGATTAGTCCTGTCTTAAGTTATCTAAAATCTTTTTCATAACCTGGCCGGCACTGTCATGTATCACCAGTTTTGCCATGCTGTCGAATGGGGTGGCTCCAATATTTATAATAATTAGCTTACCTCCCCTGTAATAGTTCAGCAAACCCGCTGCCGGGTAAACCACAAGGCTTGTACCTATCACAAGAAGCACATCTGCTTTCATGGTCAGGTTAATGGCTCTTGTCAAATCCTTTTCATTCAAAGGTTCCTCATACAAAACAACATCGGGCTTTATTAAACCACCGCATTTATTACATTTCGGAACCGGTTCATTCAGCTCAAACAAATCATCCAAAGAGAACTTTTTCCCGCATTTCATGCAGAAATTACGTTTAGTTGAGCCATGCAGCTCTATAACGTCGGAAGAGCCTGCTTCCTGGTGCAACCCGTCAATATTTTGTGTAATAACGGCAAGAACGTTGCAATACTTTTCCATTTCAGCAAGAGATTTATGGCAGTCATTGGGTTTTGCATCCCTGTAAATCATGTTGCTCATATAATAGTCGTAAAAAATTTCGGTATTAGACATAAAAAAGCTGTGGCTAAGAAGCACCTCAGAAGGATAGTCATATTTTTTCTTTCTTTTGGCGGGCCCTACGTTTGATCTGAAATCGGGAATACCGCTTTCTGTGGATGCGCCTGCACCTGTGAGAACTACTACATTCTTCGACTCTTTGATAAGTTTTGCCGCTTCCAGAACCTTATCCAAAAAATCATCCCCTTATTAATTAATATGTATTAAATCAGAGCACCAAATCACCGTTAAAGCTTAAACAATTCCTGCCCTGTTACTTCACATAAGGCTAATATACCAATGTTTACTCCCCTTCTGATTTCAGCATTCCAAAGTTATATAATTCTATTTAGGCTTTGGGCGACTAAATCAACCCGCCCTGCTTTTTGCTTCAGACAGCATCAGCTTAATCCTGTTTTCCTGGTTTATCCGGGAAGCACCTGAATCATAATCTATTGCCACAATATTCACATCCGGATGTCTCATCTGGAACGGTTTTATCATTCCTTTCCCTGCAATATGATTTGGCAGGCACCCAAAAGGCTGGGTACAGATTATTCCGTTTACCCCCTGCTCGGCCAGCTCAAACATTTCTGCCGTAAGAAGCCAGCCTTCTCCCATCTTTGCTCCAAGACCTATCACTCCTTCGGGTAAAGACCGGGTCTTTTCGAAAAAGCCCATTGGCCTGAAGCTGCTGTTATCAGTTATACTGCATATTAAATCCCGTTGCTTCTTTATTAAATATTTGTACAGAATATTACAAAAGAAAGCTTTTACCCGGCGAATACCGTAAAGTTTATAATCAACCACACCGTTATAAACACAGTACAGGCAAAAATCCAAAAGCCCCGGCATAACAGGCTCAGCATCCTCCGATATTAAAAATTCCTCAAGGTTGTTATTCCCTATCGGTGAAAACTTTACATAGATCTCCCCCACTATGCCGACCTTTACTTTTCTTTCTTCTCTACGCGGTATTTCCGAAAAATCCCTTACTATATCGGCATAGTTTTCCTTGATTTTTTTATAGCGGATCCTGCTGCCTTTGCTTAATTCCTTTGAAAGTTTTTCAGCCCATTTGCCGGCCAGAGCATCACTTTCTCCTTTATTAATCTCATATGGCCTGCATTGGTTTCTTAAAGTCATCAGTAAATCTCCATACAATACCGCATAGAGCATCCGGTAAAGCATTGGCACCGTTAGCCTGAAACCGGGGTGTCTTTCCAGACCGGCAAAATTCAGTGATATTACAGGCATATTTTTATAACCGGCTTTTGCAACCGCTTTCCTGAGCAATGATACATAATTGGATGCCCTGCAGCCCCCTCCTGTCTGTGTGAGCAAAAGCGCCGTTTTATCAGGATCATACTTTCCGCTTTCAAGAGCATCCAACAACTGGCCTATTACAATGAGAGCGGGATAGCACGTATCATTATGCACGTATTTAAGCCCCTTTTCAATAATATGCTTTCCTGAAGTTTCAAGTATATTTATATGATACCCATAGGAATTCAACACTCCGGCTATCATTTTAAAATGGAGGGGCAGCATTGTTGGAGCCAGAATTGTATAATCCTTTTTCATCTCCCTGGTAAAAAGCACTATATCTCTTCTTTTACCCAATTTGCTTCTTCCTTTCCTCCAATGCTCCTATCAGGCTTCTGAGCCGTATTTTTACCGCACCGGGATTGGCTATTTCATCAATCTTTATCTGTGTGTATATTTTTCCGTGTCTCTCCAAAATTGCCCTGACCTCATCGGATGTAATTGCATCAATACCGCACCCGAATGAAACCAGCTGTACCAGTTCACAGTAATCGTGATGACCTGCATATTCTGCAGCATTATACAGTCTTGCATGGTATGTCCACTGATTAAGAACCCCTACTTTTTCAGGTTTCATTATATCGCTTATACTGTCTTCGGTTATTACAACAAAACCAAGGGATACAGCCAGTTTGTCTATCCCGTGCCCTATTTCGGGATCAATGTGGTACGGCCTTCCTGCAAGTATAAGAACCCTCCTGTTATTTGCTTTTGCATATTCAATGGCACGCCTGCCCTCTTTATGTAAATCATCCATCCACTTTATGTACTCTTTATATCCCACATCAACAGCCCGTTTTATTTCTTTCAGTGTCAAATCCGGATATTTTGGTTTAAACAATGAAAACAGTTCTTTTGCCAGCTCCCTGCGGTTGTTGATGTTCAAATACGGAAACAGAAAGTTGGTATTTTTCAGCGATTCCATGTTTCCGTTAAGAACTTCCGCATAGTAGGCAACAACCGGGCAGTTGTAATGGTTATTCCCCGTCTTTTCGTCAAAATTATATGTCAGGCATGGATAGAATATGTAATCTGTTTTCTTTTCAAGCAGCGTTTCAATATGCCCGTGCATCAGTTTGGCAGGATAGCACACTGTATCCGAAGGTATGCTGCCCTGTCCCTTTGTATAAAGTTCCCTGCTCGAAAAGCCTGAAAAAATCACCCTGAAACCCAGGTTTGTAAAAATCGCATGCCAGAACGGTGCCAGTTCATACATTCCAAGAGACAGCGGGATGCCAATTGTGCCGCGGATATTTTTTCCCTCAGGCAAATTTCTCAGCCTGTTACGCTTAAACTCATGAAGGTTTGGAATCTCCTCTGCTTTTGAATCCCCATTTCCCAGTCCTTTCTCACATTTGTTTCCCGAGATAAATTTTTCTTTTCCCGAAAAAGTATTTACGGTAAGGTGGCATCTGTTCCCGCATCCTTTACATACCGTCGAAACAGAATTATGCGTAAAATTATTCAGTCCATCTTCTGATATGATTGATGATTCCTCAAGACCAAGCGACTTTGCATGCAGTGCTGCACCAAATGCTCCCATTAATTCTGCAATCTGTGGCCGTATAACATTTCTTCCAATCTCAAGCTCGAAACTTCGAAGCACGGCATCATTTAAAAAGGTTCCTCCCTGTACAACTATATTCCTTCCAAGTTCTTCAACAGAGCCTGCACGGATTACTTTATACAGTGCATTCCTGACAACACTTATCGAAAGACCCGCAGAAATATCTGAGATGTCTGCTCCGTCCTTTTGCGCCTGTTTTACCGAAGAATTCATAAAAACAGTACACCTGGTTCCAAGATCCACAGGGTTTTTGGATTTGAGCCCTAGCCTTGAGAATTCTTCAACATTATAGCCCATTGATTTTGCAAATGTTTCTATGAATGAACCGCACCCAGAAGAGCAGGCCTCGTTAAGCATGACGCTGTCTATTGTTTTGTTGCGTATTTTAAAGCATTTTATGTCCTGCCCGCCTATGTCAAGGATAAAATCAACATCTGGGTTGAAATGTCTTGCTGCGGTAAAATGTGCCATTGTCTCCACAATACCATCATCGATATGAAATGCGTGTTTAATAAGGTCTTCACCATACCCGGTTACCGCAGAACCCTTTATCCTTATGCGGGTGCCGCAAAGTTTGTATATTCCGGTTAACTGCTCCCTGACTATGTCAACAGGATTGCCTTTATTTGAACTGTAATGGGAGTAAAGAATTTTTTTATCGTCAGATATTAACACAAGTTTTGTTGTCGTACTGCCGCAATCAATACCAAGATAAGCGTTTCCCGTGTAGTCCTTTATGTCGAGAAACTCTACGTTGGCCTTCTGATGCCTTTTTTTGAATTCACTGAAACTTTCTTCATTTTCAAAAAGGGGTCTGAGGTATACGGTATTCTGCCTTTTGCCTACGCAATTTTCAAGCTTTTCAGTTAATTCGGAATAGGATAAGCCGTTCTGTTGTTTTGACGCGAACAACGCCGCTCCCAATGCCACCGAAAAACGTCCGTATTCGGGGAAAATGGCGCTGTTTTCATCTAATTTCAATGTTTCTGCAAATCTTTTACGCAAGCCCTTGCAATAGTAAACAGGGCCACCAAGGAACATGACCTTTCCTTCTATCCTGCGTCCCTGGGCGAGGCCTGCAATTGTCTGATCCACAACTGCCTGGAAAATCCCCGCTGCTATATCGGCCTTGTTAGCCCCCTGGTTCAACAATGGCTGGATATCCGATTTTGCGAAAACACCGCATCTTGAAGCAATGGGATATATTTTTGAGCTTTGAAGGCTAAGCCTGTCCAGCTCATCAACCGACATGTTCATTAATGTTGCCATCTGATCTATAAATGCACCGGTACCACCAGCACAGCTTCCATTCATCCGCTGCTCCGGACAGCCCTTAAGGAAAATTATCTTTGCATCCTCACCGCCCAGCTCTATGACAACAGAAGTATCGGGCTGGAGTTGCTTTATCAGTTCACTGGTTGCAAAAACCTCCTGCACAAACGGCAATTGGGCATCATCTGCAAGTCCCATTCCTGCAGAACCCGAAATTGCAACATAAAGTTGCTCATTACCGACCAGCGGTTCAATTTCGAGTATCATCTCGCGAATTTTACGCCTGACCTGGGAAAAATGCCTTTCATATTTCTGGCATGTAATTTCCCCGTTTTGCACCAAAATCAGTTTTGCGGTAGTAGAGCCTATGTCAATGCCAAGAACATTTTTTAAACCAGTATTAAGTTTAATACCTGTAATACCACCCAATTCTGATTTCATATTCTGTTCGCTGCCTTGCATAAATGAATTTTTACCGATTTATGGTTTCATGAATTGTCGCCGGTAGGCTGCATACCTTTCATTTTACCAAAAAATAAATAATAAATCATCTCGACTGGTCCTGCCCAAGTTGTAAAATTGTTTGCGTGCTCAATCAAGATGATCTGTCCAATCAGGGTATTCAATTATCAGTATATTTTCAAGAATTATCTTTAAATACTAACAGCCGGAAATGTTATAAATTCCCCTTAAGCCCGATATCATCGGCAACCTTGCGCATGCCCTTTATTGTTTCATCAATAATATAATCCAGATCCATGCCCAGCATGTTTGCTCCCTGTTCGATTATTTCCCTGTTCACACCTTGCGCAAAGCTTTTTTGCTTCCACTTCTTTTTAACAGATTTAACTTCGGTGTCAAGAATACTTTTACTTGGCCTCATTAAAGCAGTAGCTGAAATCAATCCTGTAAGCTCGTCAATTGTATATAAAACCTTTTCCATTTTCTCAACGGGTTCAACATCTGAACATATACCCCAGCCATGGCTTACTACTGCATGTATATATTCTTCAGGCCAGCCATTTTCCTCTAAAATTTCCCTGGCCTTTTTGCAGTGCAGGTCGGGATACATTTCATAATCAATATCATGAACCAGGCCAATAATTCCCCATTTTTCGGGATCCTCACCAAGAATTTCAGCAAAATGGCGCATAACCGCTTCCACTGCCAGGGCATGCTTAATTAAGCTGTCGGTTTTATTGTATTTGTTAAGAAGTTCAAAAGCCGTATTTCTGTCGGGTTTCACAGGATTTCAAACCTTCTTTCGTTCTTTTATCATTCTTATTAACTGGTAAAATTGTGAAGTACGCCATCAAATCCGTTTGTTCCACTTATTATACCATAAAAATGAATTTTTTGCATGCAATTGTGTTAATTTTGCTCAAGAAGGCAAAAAAAATTCAATTTTATCCTTTTCAAATTCCCATACACTATTCCATCCCTGCTGAACCCCAGGTATAAATGGGGTATCCCGTTGGTCTGCTCGGCTCTGAAAACACCCACAAATTCTCAGTTATACGGAGCTACTGCACTGTTAAAAATTCTGGCCACGCCGGGCATGGAATTTCTGACTGTGATCGGATTTTCAGAGTATCTCCATACCGGTCCTTCAACCCCTTTTGGCTTATCCTGCCAGGAAATATTCGGCAAATTATCTCCATATATTCCTTGTTCATTATATATCCTCCTCTATTCGCTGCTATATGCCTTTAAATCAGGTAATTCGTCCAGTGTAATTACTTTTTCATGGTTATACACCTTATAAAACATATGTTTTTCGTTATATTTCTCTGACAGGGTATAGGTTTTATTCAGAATAACAAAATCCCCGTTCCATGTTCCAAAGTATGACCAGACGGCATTGTCCCTGAAAACCAGATCAGGGTCAAACAAACATCCGTTTTCGGTCATGGCAATAATCTTATGTTTTCCGGTCCATTCCAAAATCTCATTAAATTTGGCTGATTGGGAGCTGTATACCCTTTCACCCGGATAGATATCAATACCTATAACGTCAACATATTCATCCCCCGGGTACCAATTTGGATCCTGCCCGTTCCATACCCAGATCAGATTATGAATTCCATGGGTATTGGTTAATCGGTCAAATAGCAGTCTGTATAACTTAATATACGGTTCGGAACCTGACGCCCCCCACCAGAACCATCCTCCGCTTGCTTCATGCAAAGGCCTCCATAAAACAGGCACATCAGCATCCTGCAATTTTTTTAGCAGCCCCGCAATAACATCAATATCCCGTATCAGCAGTTCATACCCCTCCGGGTCATGCCCATCCATTATAGCCTTTAAGTCAATGCTCGTGGCTTCGGTATAAAACCCCTTCCACCATGGTTTATCCGAAGAATTATACAGGTATGGTTCGGGTGCGTTCCAGTGCCAGCAAAAGGTCACAATGCCCCCTTCATTTGCAAACTCAATGGCATAATCCACGCTTTTTCCCACAGAGCCATGGGCTGCCCTTGACGGAGTATATTCGATAAAATCCAGGCCAAGCATGGCCGGGTATTTGCCCGTAGCTTCCCTGATAGCCCTGAATTCAGGGCCATTAAATCCTCTGTCGCAGTATTGCCCTGATATTATGTAGCTGCCATACATATCTGCAAGATACCGCATCAGTTTTCTGGTGCTTTCTGTCGCTTTTGGATCTGCAAGTTCGGAGGATACCTTGTAGACATCCTCATTAACCGGCGCAGATCCCGTTATTTCCAACGCATCCAAACGTATCCATCCCCAGAATTTAGTCATTTTAATTTCATGTTCTCCTTTTGACAAATATACTCTTTTTAATACCGAGTCCTGGAAATCATCCCCATACACCTTTGCAATTCCGACCTGCTCCCCATCAACATATACATAGTTCTCCTTATATCCGCCATATCCTGAACTGATAAAATTCAGGTCATAAAAACCGTCTTCCGGAACCGGCACGGTAAATGTGACTGTATCTCCGTCATCCTCAAATCCGGTTAAATACCCTTTTCCCGTAAAACCCGGATGTGTACTCTCCACTCTCACATTACCGGTTGTTAAGGCTGCATCCTCGGCTTCAATAAAAAGCTTTAACCAGGTTAAATCCGCTGCCTTTGCCACTTCTTCCCTATTGTCACCATACTCACTCATGGTTTCATCCATTGTACTGCAGCCAGCCAATAAACCAAATACCATTATCACGGATAAAATCCGAGTAAAAGACTTCATAATAGAAATTCCCTCCACTAGTAAAGCCGGCCGGCCCAGCAGGACCATGTTTACCCGAACAGGCTGCAAAGTCATGGAATTGCAACCTGTCGGGTTTTATTTAATTTCATTACTCCCAGAAAGCGTCAAGAGCATCCTGCAGTACAGGCTTTGCAGCTTCAACTGCCTGGGATACAGTGGTGTCCTTATTTACTACAATCGGCCACCAAATGGTTGCGCCAAAATCAAATCCGGGCAGGCTGGTCCATATGTCCATTTTAAGATTCCTTCCGCACTCATAGGCCATTTCTACATCTTCAATCCTTTGGAAGCAGCTTTCAAACCATGAAGGATCATCCCTTAAAGAGGTATCCCCCTTATGCCAGTTCATGAATTCTTCGAATATCTGGAATACTTTTGAAGGTTCTTTTACTCCAACCGGGATCATGTACCAGTTACCCGATACCGGGCTGTATACTTTCTTATCGCTGCTTGGTCCAAATGGATACGGTACAATACGGTATTCAAACGGCAGTTCGGAACCTGCCGACAATGCCGCGTCTGCTTCCTGTTTCAAAGCCCATGCCTGCGCAGCCCACATCATAACCTTACCATCAGACCATGCCAGCAGGTTGTCATTCCAGTCATCACCATTCCAGGGCCTTGCAGATTTATCTATGTTATATATCTGGTTTATTAAGTCCAGTACTTCCACAGTTGCCTTTGAGCTTAAACCTTCCTGTTTCCCTGCCGCTATCGAACCATTATTGTTCATAATAAGCCCGTTGACAAGATCTGTGAATATTCCGCCGAAACCGTAAACATCTATCGTCCCGTCATTATTTGTATCTCTTGTTCCTGCAATTGCATACTCTCTGAATTTCTCCCATGTCCACTGCCCCTTCGTGTAAAGTTCCTGAGGATCTTCAAGTCCCAATTCTTCCATCATGGTCCAGTTATAACCCATGTATATGCCGCTCATAGGAAGACCCTGTTCGGCAAACAGGTATGTGCCACCCAATTCCTCGGTCACCAGTGGTTTCAGTATAATCTGGGCACCAAACAAATCGCTGTACCCGGGGACGATATCATCCAGCTTCTGAGCCAGACCGTTCGCAACGGCCGGGATACCAAACTGAATGTCTGTAAGATAGATGTCGCATTCAGGAGAACCTGCCGCAATGGATGTGTTTATGCTTTCGATAACGCCGTTCCAGCCAAGGTTGACGTATTCAATTTTACAGTTATACTTCTTCTCAATCCTTCTGACGTTGTCCAGCCTCATCTGCGCGGTCTCAGCATTGGTCATTCCCGGGTCATCGCTTATGCTGGTATGTTTACTGGTATAGTAATAATCCCACCAGATGCCGACTTTTATTGTCCTCCCTCCGAAATCAAATGCCGGATACGGGTCATTTTCCTCTTCTGCCGGTTTTTCGGTCGGTTTTACATCGGTATCTGTTTCAGGCGGTTGCGTTGGGGTTGCGGTATTCACCGTGGCAGTGTCTTTTTTCGTGTCCTGTGTTGTAGTATCCTTTGCTTCCTGCTTGCCACATGCTGTAAAAGCCAGAAGCATGGCAAGAGTTAACAAAGCCGCGATAAAATTTTTGCAGATTTTTTTCACAGAAATCCCTCCTAACTTGTTATTATTTTCACAGACTCAGAGTCTGTGTCATCCTACAATTCCGCTCCTTTCTATTCCCTCTACGAAATATTTCTGCAGCATAAAATAGATAACAAGGATTGGCAGCAGAACAAGCGTTATTCCGGCATACACTGCAAGCTGGGATATCAGGGGATCTTTAACCTGGTCCGCAAATTCAACGGTTGCCTGAAGAGTGGACAGCCTGAAGGTAAGGATATGACTTGCCGGCATTGAAAACAGCCTTGCATAGAACATATCATTATACTGCCAGACAAGTGAAAATACCGCTACCGTTATAACTGCAGGCATTGCATTTACCAGCATGATTCCGAAATAGGTATACCATGGCCCGGCACCGTCGATAAGTGCCGCTTCTTCAATTTCCTTCGGTAACCCTCTGAAAAACTGGCGGAAGATATAAATAAACAATCCGGACCTGAGGCCTGTACCAAACAGCGTCATAAGATACATCGGAGTTTCACCGGAAAGCAGATTGCCCATATCTCCCGTAACAGCCTCAATAATCCCCAAAATATCCCAATTCCTGAAATGCTGGTATAACGGAAGCATAATCACATGAGCGGGCAGTACTATTGTTACAATTACACAGCCAAACAGGATTTTTTTGAAAGGAAAATCAAACCTTGCAAACCCGTATCCCACCATCGAACATATGAGAATCTGCATCATTGTAATAGAAACAATATAAAAAAACGTATATCCCAGAGTATTCCAGTAATCCAGGCGGGCAAATGCCCTTCTGTAATTCTCCAGTGTTGGATTTAACGGAACCATGAACACAGACGGATTATAAATATCCGAACCGGAGAAAAATGAATTGCTAACAATATTAATTACGGGTCCCAGTATTATGTACGACATGCCTGTAATTATGACCGTTCTGAATATTGACAGCAGAATAGATTTTACCCGGCTTAAGGTTCTTGATCTGAAAGTTATATCATGCACCGTTTCATTTATTTTCCCGTAAAAAAACCTGACATCCCTGATATTCAAATTTCATCTTCCTTTCGGGTTATAATGGAAGGTTTTCAGTTATAATAGAAAGTCTTTCTTGATATTAAGGTGCAGACAATTACCAGTATCAAGCATACAATTGCAGTACTGAGTGTGCTCATCGCCGCACTCAATCCGTAATTATAATTAGTAAAAGCCACTTCATATGCCAAATCAACAACTTCACTGTTAACAAAAAAATCCACGATGGTGTATACCACATTTGTCAGTATCAGCGGTGATACCATCGGGAAAGTAATCTTCCAGAAAGTCTCATAAGCCGTAGCTCCTTCAATTTTAGCGCATTCATATAGAGAACCGGGTATTGACTGCAGCGCAGCCAGGAATATAATAATCTGCACGCTGGAAGCCCTGACAACTTCAAATATTCTGGCTACAAGACCTGTAATATAGTCAACCAATACCTCAGGTAACCCCAAGTCCTCGAATAAGTAAAGAAAATAATCAATATTAACCTCGTTGGTTTTAGCCAATTCTGCAATCGTCACACTGGCACCGCCGGTAATATTCCTTGTTGCCTGTTCAAGGCTTTCCAGAACAGCTCCCGAACCCATCAGAATGGGCAGGAAAAAGATAATACGCACGATTGCTCGTCCTTTAAACTTTGTATTCAGCAGAATGGCCATGAACAGGCTGAAGAATATAATGAACGGTATATCAATTAAAATATCCCTGAGGGAATCTGCCAGTACCTGGTTAAATGTTGCATGTTCAAGAAGAGCATACCGGTAATTTTCCAGCCCTGTATATGTTGCCCGGTAACCGCCGGTTTTCAATATCTCAATCTTGCTTAATGAAAAATGTACGTTTAAGATCAGGCTTCTTACATAATAAGCCAGAAAGCCTGTCAACCAGGGCGTTATGAACAGAATTCCCGTCACAGCTCTTTTCTGCCTTAAAGTTAATTTAATTTTTTTCATTCCCCGACCCCCTTAAGGACGTAACCCCCGGCAGGCACAGTCACATCATCCGCAATTGCATCCTCACCGCTGAAATTTACATAAACGGTCACACCGTTATCGTAAGTAATTCTTTTAACTCCCGGTCCATAAACAATATGCTCGATGATGGTACTGTTTGCTGTATGTTTCATAACTTCATTTACCTTGTGATATATATCCGCCGCATCTTCAAGCCAAATTTGATACTGCGTTGAGTAAAAGCTGTTTAGTCCGGAATACTTAATATCGCTTGAATTCCTGTACGACAGCGTAAACCTCGGTGATAACCCGAACTCTACCAGGTGAAGAATTAAATCCTGTTTATCATAACTGTGGCTTAAGTTTACAGCTGCCCCGGAATAATCAATACAACCATGTATTACCATCTGATAGAACGGGATTTCTTCATCCACAATAAAGAACATGTTGTGGTTTGCCGGAGCATCCTCGATGTCGGTGGCAAAAGCCCAGGCATAGGCATTTGCAGCATTTATCATTATGTTTTCCTTTGTGTCCGCAATTTTTTTCAACTGCTCCACAATAACCTGCTTTGCTTCCTGCCGGTTAATAATGTTGCTCTTTCTCTTGTCCGACGCTACGGTACTGCCCAAATCCCGCAGGGAAATACCCGATATATCCACCTTTTCTATCCCGGATATAAATTTCCTTGTATGACGCACCAGGAATTTAGGGGAAAGTACATCATAATTTGTTTCATGGTATCCGAGCCCTCCTGTTTGCCTTAAAGTAGCGGGATTAACACGGCCCAGGGATACCACATAACCTACATAATACTGTGAACTCTCAAGCCTCCAGTTATAATTGCCGGCCTCATATGATACTTTCTGGAAAGCCACATCACCGAAAAGGCTTGCACCGTTCCCGATGAGTTTCCTGTTCAATTCTTCCAGTTTCCTTTTTCCGCCCAATATCCTCTGAACTTTTATTCTGTCCGGCACATCGTGATAATAACCTCCGTTAAACCATCCCAGGTAATTTACTCTTAAATTCGTAATACCCTTTTCCAGGAAAGCATCTATTATTACTTCTGCCTCATCAAATGCGGTCATTGGATATTCTCCCATGTAAGGTACACCAAGAAAGCTTTTCTGCAGTTTAACTCCACCTACAATGTCCAGATAGAAAGGGATTGAATCCTGCTTTTCATCCTTTATACTAAGGGCCCCTCTTTTAATCAAGTCATTGCGGTAATAATTTGCCATACCCGAATAACTGGCATTCTCTTTTTCCAGGAAAGCATATGTAACTGTATAATTTATGTCATATATATTCTTCTCGAGGGTAGGCAAATCGGCCGACACGCCGGTTACTCCGAATACCGACACCTTCTCTGAACCCCTGAGCAGGAAAGAAGGGTATACATAGTTATAACTGTTTATATTGCCTGATACATCGGCAACTATCGCCGCCAGCGTGTCGCCTTCGGTTATTTCTGCAAATATCGCACTGTTCTCTCTCTTTATTCCGAATACAGGCATCATTGCATTGACAGTATTCTCAACCACAGTATATGACTGGGCGGTTTCATCCACACCGTAAACATATTGCATGTAACGATCTGTCTTTTTTCCGTTGTTGAAATATATAAGCGACCCCGAACCATTCGGTACAAGGATATATCCTTTCTCATCCATACCGGCTGCTCCGAAGAAGCACAAAAGATCAATCCTTTCGATTTTGCCTGTACCGGTTTCTATAATCTGACCCGCAGGAACAGAAACCTGAAGTTTATCTCCAATCAGCCTGTATTCCAGCGGAATTGTAAATGTGGTCGGCTCCTGAAAATCACCGGCCGATGCCATTTCTGCGTCATAATAGAAATCATCACGGGTATAACCGGCCTCTTCAAAAAGCTTATTCAGTTTCTGCAAGCCTACTTTACTGGCTTTTGTCCCCGATGTCAGTTCCATAAAACCTTCAAGGGTTTCGGATTTTTTGTAGCTGTTCCTGACCGTTCTTGCATCTGTCTCGCCCAGTTTGCTCAATACCTTTTCTTCCAGCCTTCCGGCGGTTATATATGGCGGGACAATACCGGTAGGACTTTCCAGATTGCCCAGTAAATATATGTATCTGATTCCGTTTTCCAGAGATTCTATCCTGAACTGTCCTCTTTCCACACTGTAGTCGTAATTATACATTGTAGCCCTTGTCATTGTGCTGTCATAATACGTCACAGCAAGCTGGGAATTCAGCGCGGTCTTGTTTCTTGCACTGGCGATTTTGTCCTGCGCCCGGTCAGGAGGATTTGAATAAACAATTTCCCGGCTTCTTTTATCATATACAGCAATCTCAGTGGTTTTAGTGTTTGTATAAAGTTTTAAAAACTCGGTTTCAGCAGCCAAAACCATGCCGTCAGCTACGGGATTTTTGTCTTCCAGGGGAGTAAACTCATTTCCCGCTTCGTAAGCATAGTCAATCAGGCATTCTTTGTACTCCATGTAAAAGAAATAGTGCACGCAGATATACGCTATATATCCCAAAATGGCAACGGTTACCGTTATAATTGATACAAGGTAAATTTTTCCTCTACTGTTTTTCATTACGCCCACCTATAATTTAAGAATTATTTCGGTATACAGGCTGTAAAAGAATGTATAAACCTGCTGAATCAGGTATAATAACAGCAAAATGATGAAAATTATGATTAAAAGTGCAATAAAGCTAAAAATCAATGTTACCAGGGTTTTCCCGAAAGAGTAGTTATGTATTGTCATAATGCCAATCATCGCCAGTATAACGGTAAAAATGACCGAAACGTTGATCAACAGGTAATACAATCCGTCCTCATTCTGGGCAATAAACCAGGAAAGGACGGTAGCTGGTATAAATGTAAGCACCATCGGAAGCATGGAATAGCCCAGAACTATGAGAATATCCTTAAACCTGCCTTCTCCTTCCATAAGGCTTGTTATGGACCAGTTGGAACAGGCCAGAAGCAGCACGGCGAAAAAAATCCCCAAAACTTCGGTCCGGCTGTCAACAGAACGGGGATTAATATAATTCACTACAAAACCTGCAAATCTCCTGTTTATCGAATATGACAGGCCAAACAGGAATACCAGCAGCAACGCAACTCCTACACTTCCCTTTTCCCTGTGCCTTACTTCATAAAAACCGTCAAAGGGATGAAACATACAATAAAACGGATATTTCAATTTTTCCCTGCTCAGCATGTTACAGCCCTCTTTCCGCAATGCTTGCATTAAATTTCCTTATCCATGAAACTGTAATTCCTGCCAACACCAAAACCACAATGCCTGTTAAAATGTAACCGAGGTTATCCTCGAGAATATCATCCCTGTACCTTTTATAGGCAATGGAATAGTATTCCCTGTCCATTCCCAGCTTGAAATATTCCATAGCTTTCCTGTTATCTCCCGCGGCAAGGTATGATTTTCCAATACCCACATATGCCAGTTCATAGTTGGAATCCAGCTCCAATACCTGTTTCCACAGTTCTACAGCCGCAGCCTCATCTCCTTCATACCTCAGACGCACGGCTTCGTTAATAAGGTTTCCATATTTCGTTTCATCAAAGGTCATTATCTCACCGCGGTAGGAATCCAACACCAATATCGTGTCTCCTAAGGCTTCTATGGCCACAGGATTCTTAAAAGTGCCTTCCTGGCTTCCCCTTCCGCCGAAAATATACAACAGGTTTCCTTCATCGTCATAAGTGAATATGCGTCCCCTGGTAAAATCCAGTATCGAGTAAATTCCCGAACCCCGGTATACCACATCTACAATCCGTGAAGCACCTGCGTAATCCCCCTGCATCCTCCATAATAAGTCTCCGCTTAACGGTACTTCACCGCTTATATTGCGTGTACTCTTTTTAATAACATCCTGTCCTTTCGGGTTAAGTTTTCTCACCGACTGTTTCCCATCAGCGTCAATATTCGTCGCATAAACAAATCCGTCATTATCAATATCCAGACCTGTAAATTCTGTAGGGATAAACTGGATTTGCTTTTCTCTCTGCTTCTTTGTTGAAAGCCTTCTCCATATTTTTTCATAGGTGGTTATGTTAACTTTTATAGTGCCTGTAAATCCGGTGAAATTACCGTTTTCATCAAAAGCCATAATTCCCTGGAACATGTTCTTTGCAACCACATACACCCTTTCAGCATAGTCGGCAACAACTTTCAGCGGTGCAAATACAAAATCTTCGGGAAGTACTTCGGACGTGGGATTACTGATGACTCTGTCCAGAGTACCGTCCCCGTTCAGCACCACAACCCTGAAATTATTAGTATCTGCTACATACATCATGTTGTCACGGGTTACAAAAACACCGTGTGGTGCGCTGAATGTCTCGGTTTTCCCGCCGTACTGAAAGCTGTCAATAATACGCTCCAGTTTCATTTTTGAGTCCAACACCACAATTCTGTTGTTACCCGTATCGGCAACATAGACCTTTCCGTCCCCGGCCACAAATATATCCTGCGGGTTATTGAACGGGCCGCTTCCTGCACCGGTTCCCGAAACGTTTCCACTTGGTATGTACGCCGCCGGTGCGTAGTATATATACCCCCAATAATCATAGTTGTATGTATGATACGGAACGGTTGAGACAGCCACTGCAGGAACGCAGTCCATTACCATTATCAAAGTAACAATTGTAATTATCCAAATTTTTCTTTTTACCATCCTCTTTCCCTATTCCTTCATTCCGGATGTAGTCATGGTTTCGATGATGCTGCTCTGACATATGACAAAGAACGTAATTGGTATTACTGCAATAATCAGGGTTACAACCGCAGCAGCTCCCTGTCTTGCAGGACCGCTGTTAACAATCTGCAGCAAGGCGTACTGCAGCGGCTTTAACTGTTCATCCCTCAGAAACTGGCTGCCTGTATTGCCCCACATGGTCTGGAACTGTAATACTGCCAGTGTAAGCCATGCAGGTTTTACATTCGGCATGATAACCGACCGGTAAATTCTGTATTCACTTGCTCCGTCCAGCCTTGCCGACTCTATCAGTGAGTCAGGAATCTGCTCCATGAACTGTTTCATTAAATATAGCCCCAGGCCGTATGAAAAAGCAGGCAGAATAACAGCCAGATAAGTGTTGTTGATCCCTAATTTGGAAATAATCAGATAGTTCGGCACCTGGGTCACCTGCCATGTAAACATCAGCGATAATACAACAACACCGAACAAGATGTTTTTTCCCGGAAAATCGTGTTTTGCCAACGGATATGCGGCCATCGATGCAACCATTACATGCCCCAGGGTTCCCCCGCCTGTTATTATTATGGTATTCAGGATATATCTGCTGAACGGCACCCATGAATTTGACATCAGTACCCTAAGGTCTGCAAAATTATCAAGGCTTGGATTTCTGGGAAACAGCCTGGGCGGATACCGGAACAGCTCGTCCAGAGGCTTGAAGGCATTGCTTGCTACAAAAATCAGGGGTATTGCCATGAAAACACCGCAAATTCCCATGAAAACAAACAGCGTCACATTCCCTGCCATCGAACGGTTCAGGGCTCTACGGCTTTTAACCGGCTTTTTATGACATTTTTTATCGCGACAAACCTTCTCCATGTCAGGTTCCAACCTTTCTGAGCAATCTCTGGACCGCTTTGTTCGAGCCAACCATGAGAATAAACAAAACCGTAGCTATCGCTGAAGCATACCCCATTTCGTACCTTATAGAACCATAGTCCATAAGGTGAGTAACAATTGTTGTGCCCGCATAGTTGACACTGGGGTTGCCTGCGAGATTAACGGATATATCCGCAACGGCGAATGACTGGGTAATCTGCATCACCGCACCGAACAACAACTGGGGTTTCATTGAAGGAAGTGTTATATGCCAAAGTTCCTGCCACCGGTTTTTTATGCCGTCTATTGCTGCTGACTCGTATAATGTCTTGTCAATGGTCTGCAAACCTGCAATAAAGGTTAAAAATCCGGTACCGAGGCTCAGCCAGAGCTGTACGATGATTAAAAACATTAACACATATTTCTCGGTTTTCATCCAGATTATAGCGTTATCAATCAGGTCAAGACGAAGCAGGATACCATTCAAGATGCCGTACTTGTCACCCCTGAGTATCAAATTCCACACAACATAAGCATTGCCTGAAATTGAAGGCGCATAAAAGATCAGGGTTATAAATGCCCTAATCTTTCCCTTAAACTCATTGATAATCCACGCAAATAAAAGACACATAAGATAGCTTATCGGCCCGGTTATAACAGCAAATATCAATGTGTTTTTTATAGCAATCCTGAATATATCATCATTCAGGAATAACCTTATGTAATTGCCCCAGCCTATAAATTTCGGAGGCTCCAACACATTGAAGCTGGTAAAGCTTAAAGTCATCGACATGGCAACGGGTAACACCGTAAAAACAAAGAAAAGAATAAAGTATGGAGCTATCAGGACATAAGAGGCCTTATTCTTAATTATCCTGTTAATTAATGACCATTCCCTGGTGGTTGATTTGAACAGAGCGCCGAAAGGCCGCCTGCCGGATTTTTCTATACCCACATTGGTTTTCATGCTTTTCACCCTAACCCTTATTTAATCCTCAGCGGTTGGCAGTCCAAATTCCCTTCTCTTGAATGTTATCTCGTCATTTATATACCTTACATATTCGGTCAGTGCTTCTCTTGGCTGCATTTTGTTTTTATCCTCTGATATAACCACCCTGTAAAAGGCATTGTTAACATTTCTCCATGAATAATAACTTCCCGGCACCTGAGGTATACCCCTCAGCCACTCAAACTGGCTTTTTAAAGCTTCATAATCGTCCGTAGGCCATGGCAGGCTCTCGAATGCTTCTATATTTGCAGTAGGATGCCGTGCAGCAGCACCCATCAACGCTTCCATTTCACGGCCGTATTGAATCTGGGTGTCAGCAGAAACCCACCATTTAATAAACTCCCATGCCGCCTCTTCATCTTTTGTCTGCCGCGTCATTATGACCGCTGAACCGGTACTCGTTACCGTATGATCAACCGTTCCATCCTCCCTGACCGTGCCCGGAACCATCGTAAAGCCCCATAATCCCTTAATATCAGGTGCTGATACCTGTAGCTGGTTATACAGTGTATAATCGGCTATTACAATCGGGGCTTCCCCTGTCCTGAAACGCTGGTCCACCGGAGATTCCCTGTCCAGCCTGTAATCCGTATAAAACCTGCAATACTCTTTAAATGCCCGTACGGCAGTATCGCTGTCCAAAGCCGAAGCCGTAGCGTCTTCATTGTAATACTGCCCGCCGTGCTGGTACAAAAGCATCGCAAAAACCTGTTCTGCCAGTTGGGGAATTACATTTGTGGGCAGCATTCCGACATCCATCTGGTTTTTGCTGAGCACAGAAAGGGCAGACTTCATTTCATCCCAGGTTTTCGGTACTTTAATTCCCAGTTCATCCAATATATCCTTTCTGTAAAACATCATAAGGCAGGTTTCGGTCTCAGGCAGGCCAAATACATGGCCGTCAAATTCATACGGTACCATCGCGCTTTCCCTGAACCGTTTCGTTACTTCGGCCAGATCAGGGAATTTGGATAAATCCACCACTGCATTCCGCATTCCATAATTTACAGGTATATCATTTGAAACCTGAACAGCCACATCCGGCCCCTGCCCTGCCAGGGTGGCCTGCAAAAGCATGCCCATATCCACCAGTACAAGGTTTACATTAATATTCGTTTTGGGTGTGAAAGACTCATCTATCAGTGATTTAAGGACATTTGCCTGGTCCCTCCCCGAGCCAATCCAGACGGTGATTGTCCTTATATCCTCCCCGTTTTCTGCTACATTGCCAATAGCGTTATAATCAATTACAAACGAGTAGAATAAAGATTTGACTGTATGGACAATCCTGGCCCACAGGGAATTGTTCGGTTTCGGCACTTTTACATCGGGTGAATGTATGTATATCGCGTCCAATGCAAGGGGCTGCTCCAACACGCCTGTAATCCAGTTGCCCAGCGCGCTTATGTCAATTTTGAAAGAAGCAAGTATCCTGGGCAGCCGTTCTACATCTTCGATTACATAATTAAGCTGTTTTACCATAGTGTTCAGTGCTGCCTCACGGTCACTTGCGCTACCCGCAACTGCCTTGAGTTCTTCCATGGCAATTATTAAACTGTCCCTTTCTGCAACAAGTTCATCCACAATACCCGGAATATTCTTTTCTATATGATAGTCCCTGTATTTATCAGGTTCCACACCTGTAATGCGGATAACTTTGCGGTAGATTGCATTAAGATTTTTCACAACATCCTGAACCCTGCTTACTATGCGTGAAAAGTCGCCGAGAACAACTTCCATTCTGAGGATGTGTTTTCCCTTCTCAAGATAAAATTTATAGTTCTCACCGTCCTGGTTATTAAGTGTGATCATCTTCCAGCGGCTTTCATATCTGAATCCATAGTCATTCATTTCTTCAAAAGGTACTTTTCCGTCGATTGATATTTTTCTTGATGTATAAATGCCTCTCACAAAATTTTGCCTGGTATGCATTGAAATATAATAATACCCGCTTTCGGGGATTTCAAAATCCCATTCTATCCACTGTCCGGCAATCTTCCAGTTTCCATTGCTTCCGATAGTGTTATTTCTCAGTTCCTTTGCATCATACGGATAAACAGCCGGTGAAGACCTGTCCTGTGTCGGGTACAGCATTGGCGAGGATTTCCTGCTTGCATTTTCAGCTTCAATCCGGACTAAATAGCCCGAAGTATCCGAAGCTCCCTGCAAATCATGCTTTTCCTTAACCTGCCTGTATGGAAGTATGCTATCAGTGTTATTCAGGATAATCCTGCGGATAACCATTGGTTCCCTTAGAGAATATAAAGTAATGGTATGAGTGCCTTTATTAAAATAAACAGAAAGCTCCCGGGTTTCGTAGCCTTCACTGTCGTAACAGAAACCTGTAATCCACCGGGGTGCTTCAACCTGTTTTGGTTTCAGGTCATTACCCCTGTTGTCCCTCTGCCATTCATCCAGCTCATTTACAAATATCCTCTGGAACTCTACAAGGCTCAGTTCCCTGTATGGCAGTTCACAGTCGATGAATATTGCTCTCTGGATGGCTGCGCTTTTTCCCTTTACAGGATAATAAAGAAGGGAGATGTTGTAAAAGCCCTCTTCTTCAATATCGACTTCATACTCGATCAGGCCTTTCTCCCCTGTGTGCACCGAAATACCCGGCATTCCTTCGAAATCTGCAAATTCTTGTATTTCCATATTTTCTGCACGGACATAGTCTTTCGCCTCGATTATATATTCTGCATCAGGCCTTTTGCTTATGTCATACATATTAATGTAATCTTTATATGGCATGACATCGATGTTAGCCCTGTTCAGCAGTTCCCTGTAAGCATCCGTGGATAAAACTGATTTCGCTTCAGCCTCTTGATCAAGCATTACAGCCCCGGCAAGAAAAGCAGCTATATGCAATGCAATTAATGCAAAACTTCTCCACCTTTTTGACTTGAGCATCTTTAACTACCTCTTTAACCATTCATTTTATGGTGCACTTTAGTGCATTAATTGATGCATTTATTTACGATTCCAACAATAATCTTGGCATCCATAAAATTCAATGCTATTAAATTATAATTAATCTTACCATTATTTATGCTTAATTTTAGTAATATACAGATTAAAAAACAGCTTCCATCCGATTTTAATGCCGGTAAATATTTCCTGGAACGTGCAAACCCGGCTGAATTCCAAATCTGCTGAAATGTACCGCGCATCTGTATATTTACAATACATAACCGGGTATAAAGATTCGGGGCAATAAAAAAGCGAGGGTTATTTCCCTCGTTTTTAAGCATTTTTACTCTTTTTTACCTTACTATTTTACCTGATTAAACTTATCATTACCTGTTTTTTTCGACGAATCCCTGAATATAACCTGCACTTCAATACATGCGACTTCTTTCGGAAAGTCAGGATTTTCTTATACCCTGGGAAATAAGGCCGGCGGTTGCTGAAGTTTCTCATTGTCCATCGTCAAGCATTATCAGAAATATCTTCTGGTCTGAGGGCTTATCATAAGCATTATGGCTGGTATAAAAAAAACCGGGTTCTAAAAGCATACCCGGCTTCCTATTCAATAGCCCAAATACCGCTTCCCCATATGGCAACACCTTTATCCGAAAGCGCGGTAAAAGTCATTACATTCTTTTTGCCATATTCATCCCACTGCACGTTAAATAAACCCTTGTAAACATCTCCTTCTATGATTATTTCCATACTTGTTCCATCATCTTTTAAATTCCATCTGCCCTCAACTGCTCCTGTAATTGTATGATCCTCATTTAGCCGAATCAGCTCTGATACAATTGCTTCTTTATTAATTGATTTTCCATGGTTTATATACTTATAAACACCTGTTACCTGCTTTTCGTCAAAGGTTCCCAATGTCTCCCCCGTATACCTGTAAGGAGCCACAACAGGCCATCCGTCCTCGTTTATAAAGAACTGATGGACACGAACTTCATGGGTTTCTCCCCTGCCTTCAAACCTTGTGTGAAATATCAGGAAATACTTTCCTGTCTTCTCGTCATAATATGCCGAATTGTGCCCGGGTGAAAGATAACCCATCCTGTATACCGACTGTTCACCTTCAATCCATTCAAAACGGTGGCCGCCCATCAGCTTGACGCCATACCCTTCTATTGAAGGATCGTGGAAAAATGTTCCGGGTGCGCCTTTACAGTTAATCATGTCATTTCCGCCAGCATCGTAATATGGCCCGTCGGGATTTCTTGAGCGGACAACCCTGATATTATAACCGCCTTTTGAATCCAGCCCGCCAAATGACAAAAACAGGTAATAATACTCGGTTTCAGGACTGTATAACACGAACGGGCCTTCAATACGTGCATGGTTTCCTCCCAGAATCTTTTTCCCGTAACCTTTTTCAAGCGGAAAGCCTGTTTCGGGATCCATCTCGAGAACGTAAATTCCGCCTGAATACGATCCATACACCATCCAAAGCCTTCCTTCAGGATCATGGAACAAGCATGGATCTATTACATTCGGATGCACATTGGCATTATAATAGTTCCCGTCCTCGCTTGGCATATTAAACCCCATTCCGGATTTTAAAATGATCCCCAGGTCTTTATACGGACCCTCAACATTGTCTGAGACGGCAATACCCAGAGCAGATAACGGAGAGCTGCCTTCACAGGTGCAATAATACATGTAATACCTCCGGTCATTCAGCTGAATTACATCTGGTGCCCAAAAGGTGTTGGTTTTAGCCCATTCAAACGCTTCCTGCATTTCTTTCAGCGCATCTGGTATTATCGGGTTGGCAGCATTGACTCCTGAGCCAATCAAATCCCAGTTCATCAGGTCATTTGATTTTGCTGCAGCCAGGTGGGATCCGAAAACGTAAAAACTGCCATTGGCTGCTATAATTGAAGGATCATGAACCGAAACATTTTTAAAAGAATAATTGACTATATTGTCTGCCGTTAATTTTATGTCATCATCAATTACTATTGCTTCTTTTTCTTCATTGCCGTTTACGGTTTCAACCGGTTGTTCATCTTTATCCTTCGCTGCTTCATAATTCTTTGCCATTTCTTTTCCACACCCTGCCATTATAAGTAAAATTCCAATAACCAGCCAAATGACTTTTTTCCTCATCTTAAAACCTCCGTTAACTTAACCATATACCTGTTTCCGGTACTCGAAAACCGGCATGCCTTCATCGCTCCACTGAATCTCCATCATCAAGGTATGGCGGTTCGGATCAAATAATGGATCCCCGGATATTTTCTCATACTGCCGTGCATGGAATAACATAATGTCTTTAGTACCGTCTTCGGATTTTGTAAAACTGTTATGGCCAGGGCCAAAAATACCTTTTTCCCTGTCTGTGGCCAAAACCGGATACCTTGACTTTTTCCATGACAAAGGATCAAGCAAATCCGAATCTTTTTTGGCATACAACATCCCCATGCAATAATTCGCACTGGTATCACTTGCAGAATAAGTAAGAAATATGTGGTCATTATATTTCAATATCCCCGGCCCTTCATTAACCCAAAAGCCTTTCCGTTCCCAGTCATAATCGGGCGTAGAAAGCATTACCTGCACACTTTTCAATTTCCATGGTTTTTCCATTTCGGCTATGTACAGATTTGAAATTTTCTTGCCAACCCCTACTTTTTCAGCCCATACGAAATAGTATGTTCCATTGTTTTCAAACACCGTCCCGTCAAGAGAAAAAGCACGAAATGAAAACTCATCATCGTCAGCGCTTTGCATCTTTCCCAGCTCTCTCCATTCACCATTTACAGGATCGGAATCCGTACACTGCAGCACATATGGCCGTATATCCCACTGGTTTTCCGCTTTTCCTGCTGCAAAATAAATGTACCATGCGTCATTTAAATAATGTATTTCAGGAGCCCATATGTTTTTGCTCATTTCACCACTGTCGTGTTTTCTCCAGATTACATGCTCTTTTGCATTTCTAATTTCCTTAATTGTTTTGGATTTTCTTAAAATAATCCTGTCATATTCAGGTACAGAAGCTGTGAAATAATAATACCCGTCTTTATGTTTATATATGTACGGATCTGCCCTCTGCTCCACCAATGGCTGGTTATACGGAGTTTTTACCAAGTTTCGTTCCATCATTCAAAGTCCTCCTTGTTCCTGTATGACAAAATCCAATCAGGCTGCACTTTATATTTTATTAAATTATTTTAAATTTATATTAACTACATATAATAATATAACGCCAATCAATTTGAGTCAATATTTTAAGCAAATAAAAAACTCCATTTACAACTATATGATTCAGCTGTGAATGGAGATTGCAATTAATAAATATTTATAGTAGCTTTTCAGGTTTCGCTGAAAGATTTAAAATTAAGATTCAAAAGCTTATCAGGCCGTTCTTCATGCATATTGAAAAGTCCAGCTTCCGTCTTACTCCACCGAAATCAACCTCCAGCAAAATTCCTTCTCCTTTTCGCTCAGTTACTGCAACGATTACACCTTCCCCAAAATGTTTATGGTTCACAATGACCCCTTCCCCGGCTTCACCTGTTTTTCCACTCATGACAGAAGCAACTTCGCGAATAAAAGGTGAAATTTTTGCCATACCCCGGTTTTTTACCGCAGGGCTTACAAGATACAGGTATTCTTTTGCCCTTGTCATGCCAACATAGAATAAACGGCGCTCTTCTTCCAGTATTGAATAATCCTGTTTCCGTTTTACCAGCTCTGTTGCCCTTGTGCCTGGAATTTCTTCTTCAGTTAAATCGACCATAAGCACCACATCATATTCCAGACCTTTAGAAGAATGCATTGTTGAAAGCGTAACAGCCCTTTTATAACCAGGGCTTTCTGCATTCTCAAGCATTTTCTGCAGTTCTTCCATGCGTTGTAAAAACATCGGTATGGTCGGGCATTTTTCAGCAACAGTCAGTAATACTCCAAAAAGGCTGTAAATATAATCAAAACATAGGCCTGTTTTTTCACAGTACTGCTTTACAGACTCAAAATACCTGAAATTATGCTCTATATATTTTAATACCTGCAAAGGATGGCTTTTCAGCAACTTTCCAAACTCATTCTTCAGCTCTGCAGCAACCCTTTGCTGATATGGTTTTATGACTTCACAGTTTAAAATCCTGTCCAGAACCGGTTTCTGCAAATCGTTGCTTAATGCATAATCCAGCATGGCTTTAGATATGTAGCGATTCATTTTGAAACAGATTCTTGAAAAAGACTCTTCATCAAACGGATTCAGCGCAAATTTCAAAAAAGCCAGTACATCCTGCACCATCCAATGATTAAAGAAGAACAGTCTGCTCTGCTTTACTTTAAACGGGATTCCTTTCCGGTCCAGCATGTCCGCAATGGCAATCGAAGATATATTGTTCCGGTAAAGAACAGCCGTACTTCTGCATTCCTTCATGTGCCGGTTCAGGGTTTCCACAATAAACTTAAGCTGTTCGTTTTCGTCCTGGACATATACTATATCCGGGTCATTTTTCGGTTCATTAACTGTTTCATGGTTTTTATCATACCGTCTTGAATTATTTTTTATAAATTTACTGCTTATCTCCACTATATTCCTGGTTGAACGGTAGTTCTTTTCCAGGCGATATACAGAGCATTCCCTGAACTCTTTCCGGATATCCAGGATGTATTGCGGGTCTGCGCCCCTGAAACCGTAAATGGACTGATCGTCATCTGCGACAATAAAGATATTGTTGTTTTCTTTAGTTACCAGCAACTTCAAAATTTCAAACTGTATTCTGGACAAATCCTGCCCTTCATCCACCTGGATATACCGGTATTTACTCCTGCAGTAATGAAGTATGTCGGGGCATGTTTTAAGGATCGAGTAAGCATATGTAAGCATGTCGTCAAAATCAATATACAGGTTGGATTTCTTGTAGTCCTCATATGCTTTGTATACAAGTTCAAAGTTTTTTGTTGTAACATCGGCATCTTTAAACTCTTTTATCATCCTGTTTTTCACAAACCCGATTTCATTGATTAAGTTATCCAGTTCGTCATCATTGATATTTGACCCGTTTATTTGCTGATACAGCGTTCTGAGAATCTGTCTTTTATTTATGCCAGAATCGTCGTCTCCTTCAATCCTTGTCAGGTTTTTCCCATGTTTTTTCTCATATTTTCTTACTATACCGTTGGAGAAACCATGCAAAGTCAAAAACTTGACTTTTGCTCCAACACCCTCACCAAATATATTGTCAAACCGTTTTTTCATTTCCAGCTGGGCAGCCTTGTTAAAAGTAAGGGTAAGTATGCTTTCGGGATTTACTCCGGCTTCATAAATAAGATAAGCAGTTCTGACAGTGATTACCGTTGTTTTGCCCGATCCCGGTCCTGCCAGAATCAGTGCAGGACCGTTGATATGTCTGACTGCCTGTTGCTGTTGCTCATTCAATTTTATCCCGTATTTTTCTTTTAATGTATCCAAAAACATTGATGCATTCACCTATGTAAAGATTCAGTAACTCTTAGTATTATATATCCTGACCTTCATAAGTTCAAAAATCATGCAATACTGAGAGTTTATACATGAACAGTGACAGATAAAAGTAATATAGACCTTAAAACCTCATACAGGTTTGCCTTGAGATATCACCGGTAAGTTTTCCTACAATACAAGATAATGTGGAATTATATCCTCATAGGTACCGTCCTTCATCAAAAAACCCCGGGGAATAACTCCCAGCCTGATAAATCCCAGTTTTTCATATAAACGAAGTGCACGGTGGTTTGACGCAACCACCGCATTGAACTGTAAAATTTTAAATCCCAGTTCTTTTGCTTTATTTATGCAATGGATAACAAGCTTTTCACCAATATGCCGCCCTCTCATATCTTTTCTTACCGCATAGCTGGCATTGCAAATATGGCCGCATCTGCCAACGTTATTCGGGTGAAGTATGTACAGGCCGACAATCTCTTTGCTTCCGATATCAAAGGCAATACCGGTGAATGATTGCTCAGAAAAAAGTTCATGACCGCTGTTTTCATTCAAAAGATCCATCTGTGGGAAAGCATTGCCTTCTTCTACGATTTCATTCCATATTTTGATGGCTTCTGAAACATCATCTTTTTTGTATTCTCTTATTTCTATATCCATAATAATCTCACCTCTGAAATCGTTGTTTTATACTCCAATTAAAAAGAAGGGCTGGTGATTCCCTTCTTTTGCCATATTATTATATCTATATATAATTTTACATATGATTTTGACTCGGTGCTTCACAAGTAATTATTTAAATTCCGTCTCAAATTTTAATACCTGTCTTATTTAACTGTTTTTCCTTAATTACTTTACAAAAATGCAATTGCTCTTTAAGGCCGGTATACTTTCTGTGATTTCTATTACTAAATAACATAGAGCTTATCCCAGTTTCCGTTCTATAAAGTTAGCCAGTTCTTCAGCTTTTCTGGCAATATAGTCATAGTCCTTGCCTTCAATCATTACACGCACAAGGGGTTCTGTTCCCGATGGACGTATCAGGACTCGGCCTTCTCCATGGAAATCCTGTTCAAGCTCCTTGCATTTGGCAGCAATTTCAGGGTCGTCCATATACCTGTTTTTATTTTCGTTCTTAACTTTGGCGTTCTTAAGAACCTGAGGATATACCGTCATTATTGAAGCCAGTTCTGATAGGCTTTTACCGGTTTTCTTTACAATCTGCACCAATTGAAGCGCTGTAAGCTGCCCGTCGCCGGTGGTATTGAAATCAAGCATAATAATATGACCTGATTGCTCGCCGCCCAGCACATGGCCCTTCTTCAGCATTTGCTCCAGGACATAGCGGTCCCCGACTTTTGTTTTCTCCAATATTAACCCATTTTCCTTTGCCATGATGTCGAAGCCGATATTGCTCATAACAGTAACCACAATCGTATTGTTTGAAAGTCTGTTCTGCTTTTTCAGCTCAAGTCCGATAATGCCCAGGATTTTATCTCCGTCAACATAATTACCTTCAGAATCAACTGCCAGTACCCTGTCTGCATCACCGTCAAAGGCAATGCCAAGATCACATTTGTTTTGAAGTACGGTATTTCTCAGCATATCCATATGGGTTGATCCACAGTTGACATTAATATTCACACCGTCGGGAACATTGTTTATTACAATCACATCTGCCCCTAATTCGCGGAAAACTCTTGGCGCTGTTTCAAATGACGCGCCATTGGCACAGTCAATGGCTATTTTCAGTCCGTCGAAAGATGTGTTTACTGTATTTTTCAGATATGATATGTAGTCTTCTTTTGCTTCTTTAAGTTCTGTTACAGTACCTACAGAACAACCTACAGGGTTTGGCAATTCTTCTGTTTTATCAAGGATTATTGCTTCAATTCTTTCTTCAAGGCTGTCGGACAGTTTGTAGCCATTCCTGTCAAAAAATTTTATACCGTTAAATTCTGCAGGATTATGGGATGCTGATATAACAACTCCTGCATCTGCATTATAATAACGAGTTAAATATGCAACCGCCGGCGTTGAAATTACTCCCAGGCATACCGCCTCTGCTCCTGCTGAGCAAATTCCTGCAATAAGTGCCTTTTCAAGCATATCTCCCGATCGTCTCGTATCCTTGCCTATAACAATTTTCGGGGTAAGTTTCGCTTCTTCGGCCAAAACATAAGCACTGGCCTTTCCTAACTGATATGCCAGTTCGCATGTTAACTCTTTGTTCGCAATACCTCTAACTCCATCGGTTCCAAATAATCTGCCCAATTAGATTCCTCCCCACACAACAATAAATTTAACTGTAGCCGGCCTGCGTGCTTTTTCATCTGTAAATCACTTTTCATTATACGCTAATATCATTTATACCAGCAATAAGTTTCTTTTGCCAAAATATCATGAATTCTTCAATATTATATTCTCAACAACATTTGCCACTTCTTCACAGGCATCACAGCAGTTTTCAAGATAATCATATGTTTGATCCCATGCCATTATTTCAACAACATTTTTACTGTTTACATATAAATAATGAACTGCTTCGGTATAAAGTTTATCCCCGTTTTCTTCAAGAACATTGATCTCAACTAATAAATCATGCAATACTTTCGATTTTTGGAAATCCCTAAACTCTGCCAGTGCCTGTTTTAAAGCATTACAACATTTTACAATGATTTCAGCCATTTTTTTTGCATGATCCTTAATGCTTCGTATATTAAACATATACAAGCGCAGCAAAACATCTTCAATAGTATCGGTGACATCGTCAATTGCATCAGCCAGTTGCATTATATCTTCGCGATCTATCGGAGTGATAAATTCCTTTGAAAGCCTCCTGATCATTGCATGTCTTTCAGTATCACCGGCATGTTCAATTTCATGCATCTCGGTCATTTTTTCACGAAGCAAATCAGGATTAAAATCACTCATTATGTCGTTTAGCAAATTCGCTGCCTGACAGGAATAGTCCACAAGCTTCACAAAAGTTTCAAAATAATCTTCACTTCTTTTTCTGGCCATATTCATACCTCTTTCCAATATTTTTCCGTATCAGAAGTAAGAATTTCCCCAACGGTTCAGCAAAGAAAAATCTAATTCGCCACCTGTAACCATTGCCAGGTTAAAACAATACCATAAATAGCTTCGCCATAAGATAACCTATTATACCGCAGCCGGGGAAAGTTAATATCCATGCGCTAGCCATTTCCTTCACTATTCCCCAGTTGACGTTTGACAGCCTTTTTGCTGCTCCGACCCCCATTATCGAAGTTGTTTTCGTATGGGTTGTGCTAACCGGCAACCCAAACACCGAAGCTATGAACAAGCTGATTGCCCCGGCCAAATCAGCGGAAAAGCCCTGGTATTTTTCAAGTTTGACCATATCCATACCCACGGCTTTTATTATGCGGTACCCTCCGATTGAAGTACCTAATGCCATTACTATTGAACATAAGAATATAAGCCAGACAGGAATGCCGAATTGTGTTACATCAGTATAACCCTGGGCAAGAAAAACGCCCAGCAGAAAAACCCCCATAAACTTCTGTCCATCCTGGGCACCATGCATGAATGCCATACCTGCGCTTCCAAAGATTTGGGCAAACTGGAAAAACAGCGTGGTTTTTCTCCTGTTAAAGCCACTGAAAATAAATTCTATCAGTTTTACAATTATCCAGCCTAATATAAAACCCATGAACATGGAAAGAAACAGGCCATAAATTACTTTAACCCATTCCCTCGGATTTACCCCTTCAAGTCCGCCCTGAACCGCTATTGCGGCTCCGGTTATGCCTGCAATCAGAGCATGGCTTTCACTGGTAGGAATACCAAACCACCATGCTGCAGTAGCCCACAAAACAATAGCAAAAAGGGCAGCGCAAAGCGAAACCAGTGCATTATGCGAATTACCGCCGAAATCAACCATGTTGTATATTGTCTGCGCCACTGTTGCATTGAAAAATGTCATTACCAGCACACCTAAAAAGTTAAATACAGCAGCCATTATAATAGCCACCCTGGGGCTTAATGATCTGGTTGAAACACAAGTTGCTATAGCATTAGGTGCATCGGTCCATCCATTGACAAATATAACCCCTAATGTAAGAAGCACTGTTATGGCAAGTGCAGGGTTATTAACCAATTGATATAGAAAATCAGTTAATTCTATAGTCACTGTATTTACCCCCGCTAATAAATTAATACTTAAGTATTTTATACTCCAATGCTGTTCCGTCTGTATTATAATGCCCTGCCAATCTGTGATTAATGTCGTCAATAACTGATTCTGCAATATTTTTGCAATTGTCAGTCATACGCTCCAAGGTATGAATTAATTCGACAAATGTTATTGCTGTGCCCGGATTGCATTCCCCATTTTTCAGGCGCTCCAAATGTCTTTCTCTAAGGATTTTTTCAATGTCATCCATGGTATTTTCTTCAGACAGTACTGTCTTTGCCAGCTCCTTGTCGTTGTTTTCCAGAGCAACAAGAGTCTGGTTCATGACAAACTCAATCTTCTCAAAGACTTCTTTAAGTTCGGACAATGCATTTTCGGAATACTGTACCTTATTATCAATATTGCTTTGACCAAGCATAGTTGAACTTTCGCAATGGTCTCCGATTCTCTCCAGGTCATGGACCATACGCATATAACCGGTCAACCTGACAGATTCGGCTTCGCTCAACACATTTTGAGAAATGATTTTTGACAGGTAATTCAATATTTCGTTCTGGAGCATATCCACTGTATCTTCCATTTTTTCAACTTCCTGTATCACAGATTCATTTTGCTCCAATATTACAACTTTGGTACAGGCAATCATTTTCTGTACTATTTTTCCCATCCTGAGCATCTCCTGCATTGCAAGATTCAAACCAACCGCCGGAGATGAAACCTTGTCACCGATATACACAAGTGCCCTGTCTTCAAGCTCACCTTTTCCTTTATATATCTGCGTAACAAATTTGGCAAGCAGCCCTATAAACGGAGCAAACAGAACTGCACTTAAAAGGTTAAAAATAGTATGAGAATAGGCTATCGCCGTGTCCATAGAACGGGGCATGACAGTTCCGCCCATAATTAGAGAAACAACATGTTCAAAAGGTGTTATAAACCAAATAAATATGAGGCTTCCCACAACGTTAAAAATCATATGAGTTAATGCTGCCCTTTTTGCATTGACAGTGGCACCTATCGATGCCAGCAAAGCAGTTGCCGTTGTCCCGATATTGCTGCCGAACAGAATGGGAAGCGCCGCACTAAGTGTTATTAAAGGTTCGCCTGTAGCAGTTGTCTGTATCGCCAGCTTTTGCAGAATTGCAATGGCAGCACTGCTGCTTTGAATAACGGCTGTAAAAATAGTCCCGATAAACAACCCAAGAAACCTGTTGTTGCTCACATTAAGCATTGTGTCTGCCACAGCCTGGGATTTTGCAAGGGGAGCCATCATATCGCTCATTATATTTAATCCTACAAAAAGAAGTCCGAAAGAAAAAATAATCTGACCGATATATTTCAGTTTCTTTAACTTTGGAAAAAAATAAAGGATAAAACCTATACCCGCAAGGGGCAAAGCCAGGTCACCAATATCAATGGACACCAGCCACGCAGTCACGGTAGTTCCGATATTTGCACCTATTATAACTCCGATGGACTGTTTTAAAGTCATCAAACCTGCACTGACAAATCCTATAACCATAACTGTCGTTGCACTGCTGCTTTGAATAACCGCAGTCACAATTGCACCGACAAAAATCCCGATTAACGGATTATTCGTCAAAATACTGATTATATGTCTAAGTTTTTCGCCTGCAGTTTTTTGGAGTCCCTCGCTGAGCATATTCATGCCGAATAAAAATATAGCCACACCGCCCAGCAGGCCAGGCAAAAAACTTAAAATTTCTCCAGTATTCATACGCACCTCCAAAAAACGACATCGGTAACTATTTTAACATAAAGAAACTTCGGTGCACAAGTATATTATAGTTAGTAAACCCTGCAGTTATGTATCGGACTGGCTTTCCTCGTTTTTATCAGATTCAGGAACGGGTGACGGCGTTATATCTATTTCATTGTCAGGAACTGGAGTCGGTGACGGTGTGGGCGATATTATTACCGGTTCTGCCTGAATATTCACAAAGGCTTCGCCCTCCATATATATACCCGATGGAAGGGACACACGTACAATAACCAGTTGAACACCTTCGGCTGTATTGGATACATCAACGAATCCTTTAATTGATTTTACATCCAGCGTATCCAATATTTCCGCCGGGCCTTTGACACTAAAGGTTATTTCATCTTCAAGAATCCTGTAGTTTGTTTGGCCGGTTACATCCCCTCCGAAAATAGTAATTGATGATTTTGGTATTGTTATAATCCTGTGAGAATATTTATGAATATTTACCTGGGCTGTTACAAAACCCGGGCTGTTATACAACTGAACATTCTCCGGAAGAATAAGGTTCAAGTCCTTCTGGAAGGATTCATTCACATTTTCAACACTTAACTGTTCGGCTTCTATGTATTCAATATCTTTTAGCACATCATAGCTCCCCATGATTTTTACGGTGTTCTGGGAGATGGTATAATCCTGAACATAGTAGTCGTTTTTTGGTTCTCCTGTAAGAGTGGTTGAAATCGGTACGGTTTTTGCAATATTATATCCAACGGAAATCTGTACACTGCCGTCGAGGGATGATATAATCTTGCCGCTGTTATTATATACTTCAATTCTTTTATTTATTGAATCTCCTTTAAGTATTTGCTCAGTGTCTACCGACACAGCCACACTTTCCACACTGTTCATTACACTTTCCAAATCCTGCAGTATAACAGTATTGGGGTTCAGCTTAACATTTACAACTTCGTATCCTTCCGGGAGTTCACCCACCCATTTTACATTAATAGGAAATTCTTTTCTGATAATGTTTTCCAGCTTTACTTTTACAACCTTGGGATTGACATCGGCAACAATAATATCCTGATCTCCTGTATATTTTGGAAGATTTATCATAAGCTCTGTAGTTCCTGTATCCTGAATTTCGCTAAAATCCAAAAATGCCTCGAAATCGTTGGCTGTCACCTTATCAAGACGTTGTTTTCTCCCCTTTATTACAACGTCGACATTGGTAGGAATGGTCGATGAAACCAATCTTATATTACTGGCATCAAGTACCTGCGAATTAGATCTTAACGGAATTGAAATAGTACGCTCGCTGAGTGGGTTTTGATGGTCCAGTACTATAAACCATATTAAAATGCCAATCAATACTGAAATAACTTTTAAGACAGAATCTTTCTCGAGGAATTTATTCAGACTGATTTTTTTATTCATCAGCTTTCACCTTTCTAAACCAAAAACGCTTTTTACTCGAATTCTTGTCAAGCAGAAAGCGATACAAGGCTTTTCTCAGTGTATCAGGAGTCAGGTTTCTTGTAAGATTTCCGTTATGTGCATAGGATATTTTCCCGGATTCCTCTGAAACAACAATTGATATCGCATCGGAAACCTCAGTTATTCCTAATGCAGCCCTGTGTCTCGTTCCCAGTTCTCTGCTCAGTGTGGTGTTCTCCGTTAATGGAAGGTAGCAGGCTGCAGCTTTTATCTTGTTGTTCCTGATTATTACAGCTCCATCATGTAATGGCGTATTGGGTGTAAAAATGTTCGTTAAAAGTTCAAAGGATATGATTGAATCCATCTGCGTTCCTGTATTTATCACATCACCAATTTTGGTGTTTCTTTCAATTACTATCAAGGCACCTATATATTCCTGTGACAAATGTGCGCAACAGTTTACAATAGCTTCAATGGAAGCTGTGGTTCTCAGCTGATCCTCATCATAATCAAGCATAAGAAAATTCTGAAAACCGCTGTTTCCTATTTTTTCAAGCCCGCGCCTGAGCTCTGGCTGGAATATAACTATCAGCGAAAAGCCTAATAATGATATAGCACCTTCAAGGATAAAGGCAACTGTTTTAAGACCAATCAACTGTGCTGCTTTCAGTCCGACAACAATGATCAGTATACCTTTTACCAACTGCATTGCACGTGTTTCACGGACCAGTTGGATGACTTTATAAACTATATATGAAATGATACTGATATCAATAATCATTAAAACAAAATCCAGAGGTCCGTTAAGCCCCAGGTAGTTACCAATCAGTATGAAAAGATCCCGAATGTTACTTATATTTGCCACTTTAAGCTCCCCGATCCATTGTCATGCTTTTATTGTATAATACATTAATTTTATACTCAATACATGATTAAAGATCTTAACCGCAACTTAAGCATTTTAATAATCTCTTCTTTGCGGGAAATTAAATCCCGCTGAATCAAAAACCGCATCAGCCTGCACCGATATTGGCAGGAGTCTTATGGGTATTTTGATAAATTTAGCTACAATGAGATTATATCTCTTTATTGCTTGGAATGGTACCATTTTATTTACTTTGTAATAAAAATGAAAAAAGTTACTGAATAAAATAAAAAAGCGGCAAAAAGCCGCCTTTTCAAAAATTATTATCCTTTGACTTTTTCAACAAGTTTTGCAAAACCTGCAGCATCGTTTACGGCCATATCGGCCAGAACTTTTCTGTTCAGTTCAATGCCGGATTTTCTGAGACCGTTCATAAAACGGCTGTAAGACATACCATTTTTCCTTGCAGCAGCATTTATTCTTGTTATCCAAAGTTTTCTGAAATCTCTTTTCTTTTGCCTTCTGTCCCGGTATGCATATACCAGAGACTTCATAACTGCCTGGTTTGCAATTCTATATAATTTGCTTTTTGCACCAAAGTAACCCTTAGCAAGCTTTAAAACTTTTTTATGCCTGGCTCTGGTCCTTACTCCACCTTTAACTCTTGCCATATCTCACACCCTCTTTCCAATCATTTGTAAGGAAGCATAACTTTTATTATTGATTCATTAGCAGTCGAAGCAATAGTTGATTTACGAAGATTTCTCTTACGCTTTGATGACTTTTTGGTAAGAATATGACTTTTATATGCTTTATTGCGCTTTACCTTACCAGTACCAGTTATTTTGAATCTTTTCTTTGAAGAACTGTGGGTTTTTAATTTTGGCATGGATAAAACCTCCTCCGTTATTAATACTTTAGTTTGCCATTAATTAAATGCTGCTACGATAACACCCTGCTGGTAGTTATTGCTTGTCTTTAATGGGAACAAACATAACCGACATACTTCTGCCATCCATTGAAGGTTTACTTTCCATTTTCCCGTATTCCTTTATCATCTCGGCAAACTTGTCGATTACGTCATACGCCATGGAGGTGAATTGCATTTCCCTGCCTCTGAACCTTATGGATATCTTTACTTTGTCTCCGTCTTTCAGGAATTTCATTGCATTTTTGAGTTTGAATGCAAAGTCGTGCTCCTCGATTTTGGCCGAAAGTCTGATTTCCTTAACGGAAATATTAGTTTGCTTCTTTTTAGCTTCTTTTTCTTTTTTGGATAATTCATACAAATATTTGCCATAATCCATGATCTTACAGACAGGGGGGTTCGCATTCGGTGAAATTTTAACCAGGTCCATATCTCTTTCATTAGCTTTCATTTGAGCTTCCCTGGCCGATACAATTCCGATCATTGTGCCGTCAAAGTCAATTAACCTGACTTCTTTATCCCTGATCTGATTATTCACCTGAATTTGATCTTTTTTAATAAATAACACCTCCGTAATTCTTGAACCCATTTTGATTTAATTCAGTGGGCATATAATTAAATTTTTATACCTAAAATATATTCATATTTTTGGCAAACAAAAAAGCAGGCAAACCACTTCACCTGCATAAACCACAGCATCTTAACTGCTACGATTTAAACCCTGAAATCAACCGGACACAGGGTGAGAAGTGGATACTTCTACTTGATTGTCAATTAAAACTATACACGAAGTAATGCGAGTTGTCAAGAAGCAATTTTAGATTACATATATATCAGAAAATTCAATTTCGAGATATTCGGTCCTGCTTTTGACATAATCGTTCGATAAGTCTTCCTCTACTGCTCTGGCTGAGGGAATTTTCGTGTTCGGAAGAGAAAAAGTAAGAGTGGTGCCTTTGTCTTCATTATTGCTGTACCATATCCTGCCATTCATCTTGCCCAGAAGTTTTTTGACCAGATATAACCCCATCCCGCTCCCTTTTTTCTCCACTAAGCTTTTGCCATCGGTCTGGCAATATCTTTCAAATATCATGCTTCCATATTCCTCAGGAATTCCCGGACCTGTATCTGATACTGAAATTAATATTTCTTCCTCTTCAACCGTTACAGTAACTTTTATACTTCCATTCGAAGGGGTAAACTTAATAGCGTTGGACAATAAATTAAGCATAATGCGCTCCAGTTGAAAAATATCTACTGCTATGATATGCTTTGCTCTATTACTTTCAAATGTTATATCAATATTTTTAATTTTAGCATACTCAGTAACAGAAAGGGTCATTTCCCTGACAATATGAACTATATCTTCATTTTTAGGATCTATATTAAAAAAGCCCGAATCCAACCTGTTGATTTCTATCAGATTGTTAACCATTTTAAGGAGGCGGTAGCAGTTTTGCTTCATAATGTCGAGGTACTTGGTTTTTACCCTGCTGTACTCACCGTCCTGTTCATTTTTCATACTAAGCTGTGCAACCTGGATTGTGGACAAAATAACATTCAAAGGCGTTCTAAGCTCGTGAGAAAGGGCAAAAATCCAGTCATTTTTGTCTGTGTTCAGGGAATCAATGCCGGTAGCATTTTCAAACACAGGATTTCTCTGTAAACTGTTTTGCTTGTTTTCTTTCTTACTAATGCTGGATTCCGAACATAGAGAATTAGATTTTACTTTCTCCTTAATAGTCACAAGAGAACCTCCTTATTGATAAGTAAATTGCATCCGCTTAATATGTTTTCTATGTATAGTTTACTATTTCAGAAAGAGAAAAATCACCAAATCGGGTAAAAAGTTAAGTGGTTCAAATGCTACTTACGGAGATATCTTTCGATACTCGTATTATATATCAAATTTTTGGTATTAATCAATACTATCTTTGAAAAATATATCCTGTAATATAAAAATAAGTCAGGTAAATCAAAAATTTACCTGACTGTAATGTGTAAATCATATCTGTATCATCCATACAGTCTTTTTTCCAGATATTCTCTTTCCTGTTCAAAGCCCGGTTTTCCCAACAGGGCGAACATGTTTTTCTTGTATGCCTCAACTCCGGGCTGATCAAATGGATTCACTCCCAACAGGTATCCGCTTATACCGCAGGCCTTTTCAAAGAAATAAACCATCTGCCCGAAATAGAAAGGTGTCATTTCAGGTATATTAACCACAAGGCTGGGTACCCCGCCATCGTGATGGGCCAATATTGTACCTTCCATTGCTTTTTTATTGACATAATCCAAACTTTTCCCGGAAATATAATTCAATTTATCCAGATCTCTGTCATCTTTACCTATAAAAATCTCTTTTCGGGACTTATCAACATGCAGGACTGTTTCGAATATGTTTCTTAAGCCATCCTGAATATATTGCCCCATTGAATGCAGGTCTGTTGTAAAATCAACACCGGCAGGAAATATTCCCTTACCGTCTTTTCCTTCACTTTCACCAAAAAGCTGTTTCCACCATTCAGTTATATAGTGAAGCGAAGGCTCATAATTAACCATTATTTCAATGGTTTTCATTTTGCGATATAATGCATTCCTGCATGCGGCATAAAGATATGACGGGTTTTCCTCAAATGGTTTCTGGTACAGTTCAAAGCCCGATCGGGCTCCTTCCATCATCTGATCTATATCTATTCCGGCAACTGCTATCGGAAGCAGACCCACTGCTGTCAACACTGAAAAGCGCCCGCCTACGTCATCGGGTATAACAAAACATTCATAGCCTTCAGAGTCTGCAAGGGTTTTTAAGGCTCCCCTGGATTTATCAGTGGTAGCATATATTCTCTTCCTGGCTTCGTCTTTTCCGTACTTTTCCTCCATGTAAGCCTTCAGTATTCTGAAAGCAATGGCAGGCTCAGTTGTGGTTCCTGATTTTGATATAACATTTACTGAAACGTCTTTTCCATCAAGAAGTTCAACCAGTTCTGCCAGATACGTGGAGCTGATCTGATGTCCTGCAAAGAAAATCTGCGGACCGTCTCTTTTTTCTTTCGGAAGCATATTGTAAAAGGAATGAGAAAGCGCCTCTATGGCTGCCCTGGCACCAAGGTACGAACCTCCGATTCCTATTACAATGAAAACGTCGGAGTTCTTCCGGATTCTTTCTGCAGCATCCTTAATCCGCGCAAATTCATCCTTATCATAACTGACAGGCAGGTCGAGCCACCCAAGGAAATCATTGCCCGGGCCATTCTTCTGATGAAGCATGGTATGGGCGCTTTCAACAAATGGCTTAAGATACTCAATTTCATGTTCTTTGATAAAACCTTCGGTATTTTTAAAATTAAAACTAATCATCTTCTATATCCTCCCATGAAAGGAATATTCAAAAACCTACTATATTATATACAAAAGAGGCGGTAGTCCGCCTCTGTAATATATGCTGACGCATGCAAACAGCAAAATCTTAATCATGTAAATTTAAATTGGATGCACTCTTTCTTCGTAATTAACCATATCCGGATCTATTTTATATTTTTGAGCTTTCCTGAATTCAAAGAATTTCTTGGCAACTTGCGGGAAGAGTGCATATGATAATACATCTTCGTCCTGTTCAAGATATTCTTTCATCTCATTTCTTATCTTATCCAGTTCAGGCTCAATTAAATCTGCAGGGCGACATGTAATTCTTTTTTCGTCACCAATAATTTTCTTAATAATTTCATCCTTTATCGGAGCCGGTGTTTTTCCATATTCACCTTTAACAAGAGCCTTTGTTTCTTTTGGAACCATTTTATAACGTTCACCTGAAATAACATTCATAACGGCCTGGGTTCCAACAATCTGGCTTGTAGGTGTAACAAGCGGCGGATAACCCAAATCCTCACGAACTCTCGGTACTTCTTCAAGAACTTCCTGGAATTTGTCCTCCTTGCCAAACTGTTTAAGCTGTGAAACAAGGTTTGAAAGCATACCGCCGGGAACCTGATACAGCAATGTGTTTATATCGACACCGATAACTTTTGTATCCAGAAGCCCTGATTTAAGGTACTGTTCTCTCAGCGGTCGGAAATGATCCGCGATTTCTGACAGGAGTTTCAGATCATATCCCGTATCATATTTTGAGCCCTGAAGTGTAGCAACTATCGCTTCGGTAGGCGGCTGACTTGTTCCCAGTGCCAGAGGTGAAATAGCGCAGTCTACCACATCAGCTCCTGCTTCAATGGCTTTCAGGTATGTCATTGAAGCAACACCACTGGTATAGTGCGTGTGGACCTGAACAGGAACTTTAATGTTCTCCTTCAGCGCCTTTACCAGCTCATACGCCCTGTACGGTGTTAAAAGTCCTGCCATATCTTTTATGCAAATTGAATCTGCACCTAAATCAACCAGTTTCTTTGCATCCTTTACAAACTGTTCAAGGCTGTGGAAAGGACTTATTGTATAGCACACTGTACCCTGAGCATGGCCGCCTTCCTTTTTCGTAGCTTTTATTGCTACTTCAACGTTTCTCGGGTCGTTTAAAGCGTCGAATATACGAATTATATCAATTCCGTTTGCAACGGCTTTCTGAACAAAATACTCAACTACATCGTCGGCATAGTGTTTATATCCTAAAAGATTCTGTCCGCGCAAAAGCATCTGAAGTTTAGTGTTCTTAGCTTTTTCCCTAATTTTTCTAAGTCTCTCCCAGGGGTCTTCATTTAAAAATCTGAGGCACGCATCAAAGGTGGCGCCTCCCCAGCACTCTAATGAATGATAACCTACCTTATCCATCTTCTCAATTATGGGAAGCATGTCTTCGGTTTTCATTCTCGTTGCAATTAATGACTGGTGCGCGTCCCTGAGAACGGTTTCTGTAATCTTTATACCCATGGCATTAAGCCTCCTTTACCAATTATTAGAACGTAAGGTGGTAAAATATCAACATTTCGAAAATACCTTACCCGTTTAATGATACAAGCAAATCACCACTGCTGACAGAAGATCCCTTTGAAACGTGTACTGATGCTACAGTCCCATCCTGTGGTGCCAATATTTCATTTTCCATCTTCATTGCTTCAAGAATAAGCAAAATATCTCCGCGTTTTACCTTGTCACCCGGATTGACTTTAATGTCAAGAATTGTTCCGGGTATGGGAGCATTAACTTTTACAGCGCCTGCAGGAGCAGATGCTGCGGGTGCCGCTGCCGGCTTTGGTGCTTCAGCTTTTGGTGCGGGAGCGGGTGCTGCAGCAGGTGATGGTGCCGGGGTTACGGGAGCTGCCGGTGCAACAGCCGGAGCAACAGGTGCTGCAGTTTGTACTCCTCCTACTTCTTCTACTTCTACTTCATATTGATTACCATTAACATTTATAACAAACTTTCTCATATCTGATATACCTCCATTATTATCAAATTAACATTTACTTTCTATTGTTGTAGCCTGAGCAATTCCCTATGTTGAGCTGATTAATTATAGCGGAATATTTCCATGTTTTTTAGCCGGTCTTGTCTCTCTCTTGCTTGTGAGCATTTCAAGCGCAGCAGCAAGATGAATTCTTGTTCTGGCCGGTTCAATTACATCATCAACATAACCCCTGGCTGCAGCTATATATGGATTTGAGAATTTATCCCTGTATTCCTGAATCTTTTCAGCACGGAACTTAACCGGATCATCAGCCTGACCAATATCTTTTTTGAAAATAATATTTGCAGCACCATCCGGTCCCATAACCGCTATTTCGGCAGTAGGCCATGCAAATACCATATCAGCACCAAGGTGCTTGCTGTTCATTGCAATGTATGCACCACCATATGCTTTACGTACAATAACATTAATTTTCGGTACGGTAGCTTCAGAAAAAGCGTACAGTAGTTTGGCACCGTGACGGATAATTCCGTTGTGCTCCTGTTCAACGCCCGGCAGATAACCCGGAACATCCGTAAATGTAACAATAGGGATGTTAAACGCATCGCAGAATCTTACAAAACGGGCTGCCTTATCTGAAGAATTTACATCTAAAACACCCGCATTTACCTGCGGCTGATTGGCTATAATACCAACGGTTCTGCCGTTTATGCGTCCAAAACCGATTATTATATTCCTCGCATAACTTGCCTGTACTTCAAGAAAATCTGAATTATCAACCACAGAAGTAATAATTTGCTTCATGTCGTATGGTTTGTTGGCGTCATCGGGAATAATTGTATTCAGTTCCGCAATGACACGGTTTAAATCATCGTTGGAATTTACAAGTTCGCTGTCAGAAAGGTTATTGTCAGGAATGAAACTTAAAAGACGTTTAATATCTCTTATGCATTCTTCTTCGGTAGCACTCTTGAAATGTGCAACACCGCTCAATGTATTGTGAGCTTCTGCTCCGCCCAGTTCTTCAAAAGTTACGTCCTCACCGGTTACCGCTTTTATTACCTGGGGACCTGTTATAAACATCTGGCTGGTTTTTTCAACCATAAATATGAAATCGGTAATGGCCGGAGAATATACGGCTCCACCTGCACACGGGCCCATAATAACCGAAATCTGAGGTATTACACCCGAAGCGAGCGTATTCCTGTAGAAAATTTCTCCGAACCCGCTTAATGCGTCAATACCTTCTTCAATTCTTGCACCACCCGAGTCATTTATACTGATAAACGGTGCTCCCATCTTCATGGCCATATCCATAACCTTGGTAATCTTTTTTGCATGCATCTCGCCAAGTGAACCGCCTATCACGGTAAAATCCTGGGATGCGACAAATACAAGACGCCCGTTTATCGTTCCGTAGCCTGTAACAACGCCATCGCCCAATGCCTTCTTATTTGGCATGTCAAACTCAATGCTACGTGTTTCCACAAATGCATCAACCTCAACAAAACTGTTGGGATCCATTAACATTTGAATTCTTTCCCGAGCGGTCTTCTTTCCTGCTTCATGCTGCTTTTTAATGCGTTCTTCTCCACCACCCAGGGAAACCTTTTGTTTCCTGGCGTAAAGGTCGTTAATCTTATCCATCGTAGCCATTATTAACCCACCTCATAAATATTAAATTGTTATCATAAAGTGTCCTTTATAATTAAATAAAAAACACATAATACCACTATTTTACTCTATAGTAATAGCAATTATTAAGAATTATAGCGTAATTAAATGAGCTTTGCAATAATATAAGTAAGTTTTGCTAAAATTTTAACAATTGCATTTTAGTTAACTTAACTAAATATTTACCCTGATTTATTTAATCATAACTATATTTATTTTAATTTTTCAATGCATACAAGGATGGGCGGATTATTTGGAAGATTTATAAAGTTGGTCATCATTACAACCGAAGTTTCTGAATTCAGACCAGGAAGCATTTTCAGCAAATAATCCCGTTCATCAAAACCCGAATCTCCCCCATGATATATTACTAAAATAATTAGACCGTTAACTTCCAGCAATTCTAACGCTGCCTGGACCGCCCTGAAAGTTGTTTCCCCCTTTGTGCAAATAGTATGATCTCCTCCCGGCCTGTAGCCAAGGTTGAACATGACAAGTTTGACCGGTCGGTTTACATACTTTTGCATGTTTTCATGCCCGTCATGAATCAAAACGCACCGGTCAATCACTCCACCGTCCGAAAGCCTTTTACGGGTCTGGCACAATGCTTCATTTTGTATATCAAAAGCATATACTTTTCCCGAATTCCCGACTAATCCGGCAAGAAACAACGTATCACGACCGTTTCCGCAAGTGGCGTCAATGACGGTATCTCCCTCTTTTATAACCTTCTTCGCATATTCATGGGATTGGGCCAAAGCCTGCTGCAATATCATACAAAGTTACCTCCACAAAATAAAAAGGTATCAGACAAACACTGATACCTTAAATTTTACATTTCATTCGCTGTATTTTCAATCTAACTTACCTTATATTCAAGTCGCAGTTTATCTGCAATCATTGCAATAAATTCTGAATTGGTAGGTTTGCCCTTTTTAGTGTTTATTGTGTATCCAAAAAGCTCATGTATAGTTTCTACCTGCCCCCTGGTCCATGCTACTTCAATTGCATGCCTTATTGCGCGTTCAACACGGCTTGGTGTTGTTTTGTACCTTTTTGCCAGTTCAGGATATAATCTTTTTGTAACCGAACTAATCAATTCCATGTCGTCTATAACTAACATCACTGCGTCTCTCATATATTGATATCCTTTAATGTGAGCCGGTACACCGACATCCCTCATAATTTGCGTAATGCGGCTCTCAAGGCTGGCAGGTTTTGCTGACTGTGGCTGTGGCCTTGGTGTCTTCATTGATGTTTCAGAACGGGTAACAATTCCATCTCCCCTTCCTAATTGACGGATTCTTTCCACAAGAATCTCAAGATCGAAGGGTTTAACAATATAATATTCGGCCCCGAGATTGACTGCCTGTTGAGTTATTTTATCCTGGCCTACTGCTGATAAAATGATGAATTTGGGTTTTGCAGATGCGGGCGCTTTGTAGTAGTGTTCCAATACTGCCAATCCATCCATGTGAGGCATAATAATGTCTAAAATTACCACATTAGGATTTATTTCATCAATCAGGTTTATTGCCTCCAAACCATCTTCCGCCCTCCCTACTACTTCCAAATCATCATAATTTGATAGGTAGTCGCAAACAATTTCACCAAATTCAGCATTATCGTCAGCAACTAATACACGGATTGGATACGTCACTGGAAAAACCTCCTTCTTTTGAATCTATTAAACATTATATTTCCAATTCTATCATGTTGCAAGGTTTTTTCCAATTCGTGCTATCCCAATTTTTTCTAAAGCGCTTAAATTCAAGCTTTATAGACATTTATTTTTTTATAAAGCAGGAAATAAGAAGGAAAATATATTATTCTGCAAAGATTTCTATCGTGCTTACTGCGGATTGAATATTCATTTCCACTTTCCGCTCCGCCTGTTCATAATTATCAGAAATATATACATTATCCTGACTTGTCATATTGATATTATGAAATGAAAGATTTGTAAGAAGATTTCCGGTTTTAACCATTAATCCTGAATCTTCCGGCAAATATATGTCGAGATCCGTAGCACCGGCTTGAATATTGATTACAGCATGCTCCTGCTGTTTGCCGATGATCAGATCGAGATCTCCTACTCCAAGTTTAAGGTTCAGTTTTTTTAACTGGATTTGGCTCAGATTAAGTTCTCCGTCAACTACCGATAATGTTGTATCCATTTCCCATGGAATGGTTTGATTAATTTGAAGGTCGAAACTGCTGACTACATTGCTTTTTTCGTAATCCTGACTGATATATTTCAATACAGCCTGCTTACCTTTGGCGAGCTGCTGTTCAATGTTTGGGATATTTGTGTCCAGTTTAACAAGTAAATCTTTGCTTCCGTCCTCAATGTTTATCTTTGCAGTACCAAGTTCGATAATCAGTTTGCCTTCTTCTGTCTGGCTGTCAAAAAGTATTTCACCTTCTGCAGGTACTTTTTCAGTTCCGGCATCTTTAAATTCAGTTATCTCCTTCTTAAACTCAAACCTATTCTCATCCTCCTGATAAATGCCATAACCGACGATAACAGCAAAAGTTAAAATCCATACCACCCTTGTAACCAACTTATACCTGCCTGCCACCATTGAAACGCCAATTGCAATAAGTATAACCGGCCAAAGCACTTTTATTGATTTTGACCAATCCACCTCTATAAATCCTGTTAAATCTATAATCCATGCAATACCTATCAATATCAGAATTAAACCAATACTTTTTTTTCTCATTCAGAGTGCCCCCTGCTTTTGTATACCAGCACTGCACCAATTAAAACCAATGCCGGAGGAATTATATAGCGGTAATCTACCCATTTGAAAACAAGTTTTGCGAGGGCAAACAATCCAATTAATATAAGGGCAACACCAATAATAAGGCGGGCATTTTCCGGGTTTGAAGGTGCTGATTCGGCCTGCTCGTTATTATTATACATTTTATCCTTAAAAACTGCGTCTTCGGTTGGAATAATCAGGACACATAGAATATATGCAATTAATCCGGGAAAAACACCGGTAACCAGGATTGCTACTGCCGCCAGGAACCTTAACAGCCCTTTGTCAACCTGGGCGTATTCAGAAAGCCCTGAACACACACCGCCGAAAACCCGATCCCGTGTGCTGCGGTATAATCTTCTACCCATATAATCACCTCATCAATAATCTCTTTACATCATCAAATACGATAAGGTTTTTAATTTGTCTGAAAAAATCGTTTAAGACAATATTAACGTTTTTTTATTTATTTCATCTCTTCCCATTCCATAATTCTGGCTGCTATTTCAGCAAATACAGGAGCTGCTGAAGTACCTCCCCCGGTTCCGTCCTCTACAAAAACACACATTGCATACCTGGGTTCTACATACGGAAAATAACCTGTAAACCATGCATGAAGAATCTGACGGTCTTCATTAAACATGCCTGACTCAGCGCTGCCTGTTTTTCCTGCCGACCCGCCATACCCCCCGATATCTGCCCTCTTTCCGGTTCCATATTCAACCGTTGCTTCCATCATACGCATGAGGGCTTGGGCTGTTTCTCTTGAGATTACCCTTTTCCACTCTCTCTTTTTCAAATCTCTGATTATTTCGCCCTCACTGTTAACAATGCAGTCCACAATATTCAAAGTGTGGCGAATACCGCCATTGGCTATTATTGAAGCCATTCCTGCTGCCTGCAGCGGGGTTACCAGAATCCTTCCCTGCCCCATCGACAGGTTTGCTACATTCCCATCACCGGTTAATTCGCTCAGCTCAGGGAGTATTCCCTCATATTCCGGAATTAGCTGTTCACTGATGCCTGTGATGCTTCCAAGGCCAAACTCCCGTGCCATTTCAAGCATTTTTTCTGCTCCAAGACGAATCCCCAAATGAATAAAATAACTGTTGCAGGATTGGGCAAAACTGCTGACCAGGTCCAAAGTACCATGACCACCCGTATCATAGTTCCAGCATTTGAAAACCCGATCCCCAACAATTGTATATCCTGGACAATCGAATGTATCATTTGGATCGAAATTGGATTCCAGAGCTGCAGCAGTTGTTATAATTTTAAAAATTGACCCCGGCGTATAACCTGCTATTGCCCTGTTAAAAAGAGGTTGCCTCTCATCATTCAGATATTCGGAAATATTCTGAGGATTAAATCCCGGGCGGCTGGCAAGAACCAATATGTCACCGGTTAATATATCCACTATTGCAACAGCACCAGAAACCATCATATTGTCCATTACTTCCTCGGCAAGTTTCTGCATGTGATAATCAAGAGTGAGTTTGACGCATAGCGGTTCATCGGCTTTATTCTGAATAATCTGATAGCCGTATTCTTCCAGGTACTGGTATCTTGCATCGGTGGTAGCCAATACATACACAGCCCTGTCAGAACGAAGAACATGCTGATAAGCCTTTTCAATTCCCGCCATCCCCTGCATTCCCGTTTCATCGGTATATCCGATTAAATGCGCCGCAGGCATTGAATTATCGGTTCTTACTTTTCGCTCGACAATTGAAACTCCTCTGACAGGATTTTCAATAAAAGACATGGCTTCATCCTCTTCTATCGGATATATTACCGGAGATGCATTATATGCCGAAAAGTTGGCAAAACTTTCGCTGTCAATGTTCAATGCTTCTGCAACCCGTTCCCATATTTTCCCGTCCCTTGGGAATATTGCCGGTTGGATTACCGCCACATATTCGTTGCTCCTGTCGGTAAAAGAAATCATGTTTCTGTCAAAAATCTGCCCTCTTTCGTGGTAGATTGGCGTCATCTGGCTTCGCTGCCTGAAAGCGGCTGCTGAGAAATTATCATATTGCTCAACCTGTAGCTGGTATAATCTGTAACAAAGAAATGCTATCGAAACGGTTATGAAAAAAAGAACCAGTTTTACTCTACCCCTGCGCATAATTATAACACCCTTATCCGAACATAATAAATCTCTTTGAATTATCCCAGACAAAGGTGCTTTTTATACATTTTTGCTTTTTCTATGTCGAGTTTGATCTGATTAATCAGCTCTTCGCGGGTTTTAAACTGTTTTTCGTCCCTGAGTTTCTTCAGGAAAAACACTTCAATATCTTCTCCGTACAGTTCCCCTGCAAATCCCATCATATGCGTCTCAATGGTTATCTCATTGTCATTCTTGATAGTAGGGCTTTTGCCTACATTTGTAACACTGTCATACCAATTTCCCTGATAAAGGGTTCGGGTTATATATACACCCGAAGACGGCATTACAAGAAATTTCGCCGGAACAATGTTTGCAGTCGGAAAACCCATTGTGCTGCCTATTTTTTTGCCGGTAGTAACCCTGCCCGGAACAGAAAAATGTTTTCCCAAAAGCTCGTAGGCTTTTTCCATTTGTCCTTTCATTATATACTTACGGATTAACGTGCTGCTAACAATTTCATTACCGATCTTGACAGGGGGGATTACAATTACTTTAAAACCATATTTCTTCCCCAGTTTTTTCAAAAGTTCGGTATCTCCCCTACCCATGTACCCGAAACGGTAATTGAAACCTACCACGACAAGCCTGGTTCTCAGTTTTTTTATAAGAATCTCTTCAACAAACGATTCCGGTGAGATTCTTGAAAATTCTTCATCAAATTCCTGGAAATATAAATATTCAAGCCCTGTCTTTTCCAGAAGCCTGGTTTTATGTTCCACAGTCATGATCAGCGGTGTAAACAGTTTTTTCCTTAAAATATGTTCGGGGTGTTTTTTAAATGTATAAACGACCGAGTGCAGATCATTAATCCGGCATTCTTCCAGTAAGGTATTGATAAGAGCCATGTGCCCGCGATGCAGCCCGTCGAAATTGCCGAGCCCTACACCACAGTATTTTGAATCCTGAATATAAAATTCATTTTCAACAACGTCCACAATTTTCCCTTCCTTTATCTGCCAGTCACATACAAGATTTTTCCAAAGGGTATATACCCGTATACCAGGCTAATTTCCAGAAACAAAAAGTTTTTCAGCCCGTAATGCTTTTTTACCGGTTGTGGCTGAAATTTTCCCAAGTCCGATAAAAAGGCCGCTGCTTGAATAAACTCTAACTGTGTCGTTGATTTCAAATTTTTTATCATCATCCAGTTTAACAAAAGCACCGTTTAAAAACCTCGTTAAACCCTTATCACCCACAGTCACCGGTTTATAACCCTGAAACAGGATGTCCACCGGCCTGATAACCGACTGTAAAGTTCCGTCTTCGCAATGCCTTTTTATTTCTTCCAGAGTTACGCCTTCTGCCAACGAAAAAGGGCCCACCCGTGTGCGTATCAAAAAGGACATATGACCCCCGCATCCAAGCCTTTGGCCGATATCGTGGCAAAGTGTGCGGATATAAGTACCCTTTGAGCAATCCACATCAAATCTTACAACAGTTGTGCTATCCTGATGTTTTATATCAATAACCCTGATTTTCGAGATTTCCACCTGTCTCGGTTCCCTTTGAATTTCAATACCCTGTCTTGCAAGGCTGTACAATTTCTGCCCGTTAATTTTTATAGCCGAATACATTGGCGGAACCTGTTCATATTTACCGACAAACGAAGTCATTGTATCAACAATGACTTCCTCGCCCACAGTAACAGTGTTTTTTTCTGTAATCCTGCCTTCGGCGTCCTGGGTATCGGTAACCACACCCAAAACCATTTCGGCACGGTATGACTTGTCGAAATCCATAAACCATTCAACAGCTCCGGTTGCTTTTCCTATACAAACAGGAAGAAGACCGCCAGCCGCAGGATCCAAAGTCCCGGCATGACCGATCTTCTTTATTTTTAAAACCTTTCTCAGATAGGCTACCACATCAAAGGAAGTCATACCCGGAGGCTTTATAACCAACAGTAAACCGTTCATCTACAGCACCTTTTCTATCTCGTCCAAAACTTTTCTTATTGACTCTTCAAGATGACCTTCAATAGAAAACCCGGCCGCCCTTTTATGACCTCCGCCTGCAAATACAGAAGCTATCTGTGCCACATCAACATATTCATTTGCCCTGAGACTGCCCTTAAACTTTCCCGGCTGTTCTTCCCTTAAGAATAATGAAACTTCAACACCCTCGAGATTACGGCCTACGTTTACCAGCCCTTCAAAATCATCGGTTTGGGCATCCACCAGTTTTATGTCCTCGTACAGAAGATAGGAAACAGCTACCTTTCCATTGTAATACAAAGCAAGGTTATCCAATGTTTTTTTCATCAGCAGCATTTTTGAATACGAAACGGTATCAAAAACTTTTTTTATAATATCTGCTGAAGGAATGTTTTTAGATAATAAATCTGCAGTAATAATGTGGCTTTCGGGAGTGGTATTGCTGTACCTGAAACCACCTGTGTCTGTTACAATTGCTGTGTACAGGTTAATTGCGATTTCACGGCTGATATTTGTATTTAAAGCCTTAATCAGTTTATATACCATCTCTCCTGTTGCCGAAGCCGTTTCATTAATCCACAGCCCGTCTGCCTGCATATTGTTTGTGGTATGATGATCCACAGTGATTTTTTTTATTGCATTGGAATAAATAACATCACGATCTCCAAGCCTTTTCATATCACTTGTGTCCAGACAAATGCACAGATCAAATTTTTCTCCGGCATACTCTGAGATAAAGTGCTGCCCGGGTAAAAAATCAAGCATTTTTGGCACGGGCTCACCCAGAAAAACAGACACTTTCTTACCGATTGCATCCAAAGCAAAGGCAAGACCAAAGGAAGACCCCAACGCATCGCCATCTGCAGATGTATGAGTTACAATAGCTATTGTATTTGATTTTTGAATAAGGTCAATCAAGTCCTTCAAAATCTCAATCCCTTCGTTCTTTTTCAGAATGCAGCGTTTCCTCAATGAGCTTGCTTATATGCATTCCGTGTTCAATGGAATTATCGGGTTCAAAAACAATCTCAGGTGTGTAACGTAGTTGTATTCTCTGTCCTATTTCCCGTCTGACAAAACCCGCAGCGCCTTTCAATGCTGTCATTGCATTCTGTTTTTCCTCCTCGCTGCCGTAAACACTGATATAAACTTTGGCATAACGTAAATCCTTTGTGACTTTTACACGGGTTACCGAAATCATTTGCGGTATGCGCGGGTCTTTTATGCTGTTTCGGATTATATCAGATATTTCTTTTTGGATTTCAACGGCTATTCTGTCTGTTCTGTCCATGTAATCACCATCTTTCGCCAAAGAATTACATCCACAATCATGTTCTTTCCACTTCTACCATTCTGTATGCTTCTATAATATCTCCCTCTTTAATATCATTAAATTTCTCTATTAATATACCACATTCATAACCCTGAGCAACTTCACGGACATCATCCTTGAATCTCTTCAGTGAAGCCAGCTTGCCTTCATAAACAACGATGCCGTTACGTACAACTCTTATATCCGAACTGCGGTTAATCTTACCGTCAATTACATATCCGCCGCCGATGGTTCCAATGTTTGACGCCTTAAAGATCTTGCGGATTTCCACATGGCCATCAATAACTTCCTTAAACTCTGGATCCAGAAGACCCTTCATAGCCTTTTCAATATCCTCTATTGCATTGTATATTACCCTGTACAGGCGGATATCAACACCGGCCTCCTGGGCTGCGTCTAAAACATTTTGCGACGGTCTTACATTAAATCCAATAATGATGGCATTTGAAACACTGGCCAGAGTAACATCGGCTTCATTAATGGAGCCAACGCCACCATGTATAACCTGTACTTTAACTTCATCATTGCTTAATTTTTCAACAGATTGTTTTACCGCTTCAACAGAGCCCTGAACATCAGCTTTAATTATGAGGTTGAGCTCCTTTACTTCACCCTGCTGAATCCTGTTGAACAAATCATCAAGGGAAACAACTGCCCGTGCAGAACCTATTGTTTGTTCACGTTGCTCAGCCCTGCGTTTCTCTACAAGTTGTTTTGCAATTTTTTCATCTGAAACTGCATATAAAACTTCACCGGCTTCGGGAACTTCATCAAGTCCGATTATCTCAACCGGCGTTGAAGGCCCGGCTGCTTCAACCTTGTTCCCGTTTTCATCGGTCATTGCACGTACGTGCCCAAAAGCCGTACCTGAAATAACAGCATCTCCTATGCGCAAAGTACCTCTTTGCACAAGAATGGTAGCAACAGGGCCACGGCCTTTATCCAATTTGGCTTCAATAACAATACCCTTTGCCTGCCTGTTCGGGTTAGCCTTGAGCTCAAGCATGTCTGCCGTCAGAAGCACCATCTCAAGCAGCAGGTCAAGGTTTTCACCTGTTTTTGCCGAAACGGGTACAGCAATAACATCCCCGCCCCATTCTTCTATCAACAGACCATGTTCTGCAAGCTGTTGTTTTACCCTGTCGGGGTTTGAATCGGGTTTGTCAATTTTATTTATTGCGACAATTATACTTACATTAGCGGCTTTTGCGTGGTTTATGGCTTCAATTGTCTGAGGCATCACTCCGTCATCGGCTGCAACAACCAGGATGGCAATATCAGTTGCCTGTGCACCGCGTGCTCTCATTGATGTAAATGCTTCATGGCCGGGTGTATCCAGGAAAGTGATGCTCCTTCCGTTAACATTGACCTTGTAAGCTCCAATATGCTGGGTAATTCCACCTGCTTCCCTGCTTGCAACGTTTGTATTCCTAATAGCATCAAGCAGCGATGTCTTTCCATGGTCAACATGCCCCATTACCACTACAACAGGTGCCCTTTCAACCAGATCTTCCGCTTTATCTTCCTCATCATCGAATAAAATGTCTTCCTCGCTGACAACAACTTCCTTGTTAACCTTTACGCCAAATTCCTCTCCAACTATCGCAGCGGTATCAAAATCAATTTCCTGGTTCATTGTTGCAATAACACCAAGGCTCATCAGCTTCTTAATTACCTCAGCCACTGTTTTCTTCAGAGCCTCGGCAAGATTTTTAACAGTGATGGTCTCGGGTATTTTAATTTCAGTAAGCACTGCTTTTGGAGGAATATATTTTTCCTTCTTCTTTGCTTTATCTTTCTTTACTTTAACCTTTTCTTCGTAGAATTCATCCAGAATAAAATCGTCTGAATACATGTCTGACACACTTGCAGTATGCCCTACATGCAGATGTTTCCTGTATTTTGTCTTGCTCTTGATACCTCCGCCAAGGACTGCTTTAATATCCTTTTTTAACTGTTCTTTTTCTTTTTTGGCTTCTCGCTTTATTCCCTTCTCCAAATCCCGGACAGTTGCCGAACGCCTTTCCCCTCGCAGGTTGTTCTTTTCTTCGGCAAGACCTGGTGCAATAGTGGCTTTTGGTATAACAAGCGGTTTGTTTGAATTTTTTTGCCTGTCAGCAGAGTCCTGCTTCTTGTCCTTTATATTTTGCCTGCTGTCATGGGCGGCACCGTCAGCATACTTCTGTTGCCTTTTATTCTTTGATCTATCCTGCCCTTTATTATTATCCTTGTCGTAAACATGAACTGGTTCGGTCTTTTTGTCTTTTTCTTTGCCGGCAGCCGAAACAGAACTTTCAGCAGGAATGTCCTGTTTTTCTTCTTTTTCGGTTTTAGCAGCAGCATCACTGATAATACTGCTTTGCTGTGTTCTCTTTTCTTCATTCATTGATACATTAGCTTTTTCAGGCATTTCCTTAGTATCAGCCTTTACTCCCGGTTTTTGCTCTTTAGCTTTTGATTCGTCCTTAGTTACTTGCTCCATATCAGTTTTATAAGTTTCAATTTGCATATGTCCCTCTTTTTGCTCTGCCCCCGCAGAAATTGATTCCTTTTGCTCGCTATCCAAAATATTTTCCTTTTCAGTCTGTAAAGGTTCAGCTTTAATTATATCGTCAGTTTTTGTAATAGTTTCACCTTTTTTCTCATATTGCTCATGTTGTTCTTTTTGATCCTTTTGCTCTTTTTGCCCGACTTCGGCTTCGGTTGCTTTATCCTCTGCTTTTTCAGTTTCATCCGCTTTGCGTTTATCCCAGTCTTTTTTCGATGAAACCTTCTTTATACTTATTATACTGTCCACAGGTCTTCTTATTCTTTCACTTCTTTGGCTGGTATCTTCAGCCGTATCGTTATCAGTTATATTCACGGCTTTTGGTGCTTCAATGCTTTTTTCCTCGGTACTCTTTTTCGTTTCAACTTCTTTTTTCTTTGGTTCGTCCTGTTCTGATTTATGCTTTCTTATCGAACTGATTAAATCATCGTCTTCACGCTTCAATCCTGCACGCAAACCGTCGGTACTGCTTGATGCACGAACATATCCCTTTTTGTTTTTCTTGTTTTGCTTATCCTTATTTATGTCATTATAATCATCTTCATCATGAATAATAATCTCTGTTTTTCTGATGATTCTTGGAATTGATTTCCGAATAAGTTGACTACCCGGTTGTTCCGGCTGATCGACACTATTCCCTTCATCAGAACCAGAAATACGGTTTCTGTTTACCACGCCTATATGTTCATATAACCGGTCAAGTTGTTCATCATCCAGCAAACTCATATGGCTTTTTACCTTTATATTGATTTCTTCCAATTTCTCCATTAACCTTTTGCTGGTAGTATTCAACTCCTTGGCCAGTTCAAATACTCTTTTACTCAATCAGCCCACCCCCGTGTTTACTTTGATTTACTTCGTTTATTAAATTGATCAGCCTGCCGGAAAAATTCTCATCGGTTATCGCAATAACAGAACGGACATTTTTTCCCAGACATTTACCCAGTCTTTCTTTTTCCCCAAAAGTATAAAAAGAAATCCGGTTATGCAGGCAGGCATTTTTAAACTTTTTTTCGGTGTTTGCGGAAGCATCCTCTGAAACTATAACCAATAACGCCTTTCCGCTTTTTATTGCTTTTTCACAACCTTCCTCACCGGAAACCACCTTCCCGGCTTTCATCGCAAGACCTATAAAATTATAGACATTATCTGTCACTATTTCCCTCCATACTGCTCTTCCAACAGCTCATATATTTCAGCAGGAATTTCGGTTTTAAATTCCCTGTTCAATGACTTCTGCTTACGTGCTCTTTCAAAGCATGCCGTATCTTTGCACAGATAAGCACCACGGCCATTCTTTTTACCTGTCGGGTCAATGAATATTTCACCCTCAGGGCTTTTAACCACACGTATTAACTCCCTTTTATCTTTCATCTGATGACACGCCACACACCGCCGCATAGGGATCTTCTTTGGCTTCATCGGTCTTATCACCTACCTTAAAGACCATGTTCTGTTCATTTCAATTATCATCGCAAAGTTTTACTACTCACCTCAAAAATCTATTTCTTTCCCCGTTATGCTTTAAACTCTGTATCATCAATAAAAAGACTCTCGGGTTCAAATTCAATTTCGTTGCCTGCTCCTTTTTCGGATTCTGCGGGATTATAATTCAATAACTGCTGCTCTATCTGAGCTCTCAACTGTGATTCGCTCTTTATATCAATCTTCCAGCCTGTAAGCTTTGCTGCAAGCCTTGCGTTCTGGCCTTCCTTGCCAATTGCAAGGGAAAGCTGAAAATCCGGAACAATAACCCTTGCCACCTTATTTTCTTCGTCAACATCGACACGGATCACCTTTGCAGGACTTAAGCTGCTTGCAATGTATTCCTCAGGGTTGCTGCTCCATTTTATAACATCTATCATTTCGCCCCTCAGCTCTTCCACAATGGCCCGTATGCGGCTGCCTTTCTGTCCGACACATGCACCCACAGGATCTACGTTTTCATTTTTCGAATAAATCGCTATTTTAGTCCTGGAGCCTGCTTCACGTGCAATTGTTTTAATTTCCACGGTGCCATCGTGAATTTCAGGAACTTCAAGTTCCAGCAACCTCTTTACAAGCCCCGGATGAGTTCTGGAAATAAAAATCTGCGGGCTTTTGTTTGTCTTTTTAACATTTATCACATATGCCTTAATCCTGTCATGAATATTATATACTTCTCCCGGTATTTGCTCACTGGGTGGAAGTATTGCTTCGGTACGGCCCAAATCAACGATAACATTTTTTCTTTCAAATCGGGTAATAACTCCTGATACTATATCCTCTTCCTTACTTGAAAACTCTTCGTAAATAATTCCGCGTTCTGCTTCACGTATACGCTGCATAACAACCTGTTTTGCAGTTTGAGCTGCGATTCTGCCGAATTTACGCGGTGTAACTTCAACCTCAACCACATCGCCGACTTCAAAGTCAGCGCCAAACTGTTTTGCCTGTTCCAATGAAAGTTCAGTTGAGGGATCCTTTACCTTTTCAACTATATTTTTCAGAGCGAAAACACGAACATCACCCGTAAGCCTGTCAATATAAACTTCCACATTCATTGCTGAACCAAAATTCCTTTTATACGCAGTAATTAAAGCAGCTTCAATTGCATCAATAAGAACTTCTTTACCAATTCCCTTTTCTTTTTCAATTTGCTCCAATGCATGAATTAACTCAGCACTCATCGCTCAAGCCTCCCCATATATGAACCTTATTCATCATTTACAGCAGATTAATTTGATTGCAAACAATTCAGCAATCTTTTCATAACATAATAATTCTGTTTATTTTTGATATATCCTTCAGCTGATATATTTCCCTTACATCTTCATCAGTCAATATTGTAACTGTCTCGCCGTCATATTTTTCAAGTATTCCGTCAATTGTTTTCCTGCCATTTATGGCTTTATAAAGCTTTACTCTCACATTTTCGCCTATGGCTTTTTCAAAATCCCTGCTTGTTTTAAAGGGTCTTTCAACCCCCGGAGAAGAAACTTCAAGCAAGTATGCCTGCGGGATTGGATCCAGTTTGTCCAATTTATCGCTTAAAGGTCTGCTGACTGCTTCACAATCATCCAGTGTGACTCCGCCGTCTTTATCGATATATACTCTAAGGTACCAGTCTTTACCTTCACGTACAAACTCAACATCCACCAGTACAAGCCCCAGTCCTTCAGCAATAGGTTTTGCAATATTTATTACAGTTTCTGATATTTTATTATTTGCCATTCGATTATAAACCTCCACGTGAAAAAATTTGCCATTTTCACCATGAAATCAAAAATAATCTTTTCCATTATGTATTTTTTCCTTAATGACAAAGGATTTGACAAAGTCAAATCCACAAAAAACCCTTTGCTCAGGCTCTGTGCTAAAGGCTTATATATCATAGCAACAGTAAACATAAAAGTTATTGCCATTGACATCTTCTCAAAGCAAATTTACAGCCGGAATACACCAAAGAAGTACGTTACATTTAAGGCTTTACTGGAATAACATTTTGAGAAGGAAAGCCCATAGTCTCTATTTAAAACGTAAAGAGTGGGAATCACCCACTCTTTACTGCCAAAATCATTAATAAACCAAAACTATTATATCATGGAACATTTTACAATGCAAATGTTTTTGTTAAATAAATGCTTATTTTAACATAAAAAAAGGACTGTTGCCGGTAAATACTTGCTGTCTTACCCTAACAATCCTAAAAACTGGCGTGCCTGAAGGGATTCGAACCCCTGACCCACGGCTTAGAAGGCCGTTGCTCTATCCAGCTGAGCTACAGGCACAAATGGAGCGGGTGAAGGGAATCGAACCCTCACGGCCAGCTTGGAAGGCTGGAATTCTACCATTGAACTACACCCGCGTTATTCTCACTGCGCCCTCAAGCGACTTTTTTATTATACAAAGGTCTTTGAATTTTGTCAACAATAATTTTATGGTGTTTTATTAATATTCTGAAGATTTTTTTGCGGCTGCAGCACCTGTACATAATACTCATCGTAGGTTATACCCATTTCATAAACATCCTTTGCGATTTCAGGTCCTACATACCTTAAATGCCATGGTTCATATTTGTACCCGGTTATATTTTCTTTCCCTTTTGGATATCTGATGATAAAACCATATTTATGGGCATTTTCGCTGTACCATTTGAACTCTTCGGTTTCTTCAACACTGTTCTCAACTGATATCACATCAATTGACAAGCCAGTGTGATGTTCACTATGCCCGGCTCTTGCAATTGAACTGTCAACATCCTGAAGAGTACGGCCACTTTTTATTGCATTATTCCATATCAAATCTTGTGTTTCTATGCTTCTGTAAGCGCTGTATACTGTAATATTCAAACCCAACTGTTTAGCATCCTGATGCATTTTAACAAATGCATCAAGAGCCTCTTTCTGCAGATATTGTGGTCCGACATAGGATACACAAATGGACGGATCCACTTGAACCAAATCAGGTTTATAGTCATCAGGAAGTTTATGTTCGAGTAAATTTACTGTAGGGAATTAAGTGGGAAAATATGCAAAACAAATTGAAAAGAAGATGACATCCTGTTAAGATATAAGCTACTAAACAAAAAATACTTAACGAAAGGATGCATCTTCTATGTACAATAGTATAC
>DATCKN010000008.1:0-15309 GCA_036562185.1 Thermoclostridium sp. | reverse complement strand
CTTAAGTTTATCAACAAACCGTTTCTCGTCTTCATTCAGACTGACCGGTGATACAGTCAGTTTCAAACCACCCGCTCTCAGACAGATGAGCGGTGTGTAGAGGTGATGCCGGAAATCAAAAGCTATCAGTGAATTGCTAAGTATACCTTTTTCATAAGTTGGTATACCGCTATGCTGATTAAGCAGAGCCTTCAAATCCTCAACAAACTGCTCCACTGTCCCGGCGGTTGGATCACCATCATAGGCATCATAATACGAGAATTTATATTCTGCAACGTAGTTGCCATTTACTTCATTCATATACAATTCCTGATATTCAAGGAATCGGTCTTCCCACTTTGCTTTTTCGTATTTGAAAAACTTATCGATATAACATTTCAGCACCATAATGGCCAAGTCAGTTACAAGAACAAGCTTTTCCATACTGTCAAGTTCGAGGTGCTTCTTCGGAATGATAAGCAAATACCAACCGTCAGTTTCTAAAATATCCTTGATACCATCTTTAGTAATAGAAATATTATAATAAAACTTCTCGTTCTTATAGGTTTCAAGTTCTTCAAGAATGCGGTCATAATCGAGGAATGGAACATACTGCTTATTAATTGTATGTTCTTCGGGGATAGATTCAATATGCATGCTGACTGTTGATTCAATTGTCTGCACTTTTGAACGGCAATCGAGCATCACCTTATTCTTGTTCAAATAACGTAAAAACCCCTCGTCCGGTTTACCGAGTAAAAGTCTTGCAGCTTGTTTTTTAAAGTTTACACCCTCTTTAACTTTAATGACCCGCAATTCTCTGTGCTCATCGGGATTATACCGGCTTAATACAGGAAGCGTGTACTCGTGCGGCTTTTCGTTGGCAGGCATATCCTCCATTTCAAGATACTTTTTAAAGTCTTCCATATACTGGGCTTTTATTCCGAATATAGTCAGCGTTTCAAGCAGCTCAATATATTTCGGTATGATAACAGAGCTATCATCCAATCTGTGACTGCGTTTTAAACAACCACCGAAAATCTTCAAAGGTAATTCCTATGTCGAACGTTCCATTGGGATATGTATTAACAAAGTCTTCAATATCTTTCCTCGTTACTCTGTAACCGTAATTCCTTTCAAAATTACATCCGGGGGCATATTTCCCGCTGTTCTGTCCGAAAAAGTTGTAGCACCTGTGGATTAACGAAACCTTAAAGCTATAGTTTTCTTCTCCGAATACCATACCACCTACTTCTTCCATATTGTATCTGCGTCCGTTTATACCAATTAAATAAGCCTCCATGCTGTCTATTTTTTTCTGCACGGGCAACTTTTTAAACTGATAGAACTCTTCCTCAGTGATTTTATTGTTCATCATACTACACCACTCCATAATGTTTTTTTACCTTTGTCCAATACCTGCCTTCCAGTCCTGCAGTCGTCATCGCATATAACCGTCTTCGTAATTAATTTCCCTGTTTTCTTTTATCCCTCTTAACCATCTCCTTCATAACCGGGGTTTGTCATTAATCAAGACCTGCTTATCTCCCGTTTAATATATTTAATATAAACATATATCGACAAATATCGACCTGTTCTATATTATTTATTTTTAACTCAATATTCGGCCAATTTAATTAAAAAACCACCCTAATCCGGGTGGTTTGTAAACTTTGCAGTATTTTACTGTTTATATCAACACCGATATTGCATCTGAAATGGTTTTTTCAAAGGCCTCCCTACCATATTTATCAACCTCGGCCTTATCTTTCTCGCCATGCGTAAGGCAACCGGCACCGCCGATACACCCGCCTACGCAGGCCATTCCTTCAATGAAGTTCGCATCTGACATGTTTTTGCTTTTTTTCATCAGAGCAACTTTGCATTGTTCAATGCCGTCACAGACGCTTGATTTCAGTTCAAAGTCCGTAAAGCCGTGCTCTTTCAGCCCTTCAGCTATCGCATCGGTAAGACCTCCGCTGCGGGCAAAAATTCTGCCATAATACGACGCATTGTCCAGAACATCCTCAGGCAAAGTGGTAATGTCAATATCTTTGGAATCAAACAGCGCCTGTAATTCCTCAAAAGTTAAGACAACATCCACATAAGGTCTGACACTTTCTTTTTGAACTTCCGCCTTTTTGGCGGTACACGGGCCGATGAAAATCACTTTGCAGTTTTTCTCGCGTTCTTTCAAATACTTTGCAATAGTTGCCATAGGCGAAAGATTATGGGAAATGAACGGGGCCAGACCCGGGAAGTTCTTCTCCACATAACTGACAAACGCCGGACAGCAGGAGCTTATCAAAAATCCCTTCTCTACAAGTTCCCTGCTTTCGGAATAAGCCACCATGTCCGCTCCCAATGCCGCTTCAATAACAGTATAAAAGCCGAGTTCTTTTAACCCCGTAATCACCTGACCGAGTTTTGCGTAAGTAAACTGGCTGGAAATTGACGGAGCCACTACCGCATAAACTTTGTATTTCCTGTTGTTATCGCTTTTCTTTATAATATCAATCGCATCCAGAATATAAGACTTATCCATAATCGCGCCAAACGGGCACTGATACACGCACGCACCGCACGCAATGCACTTTTTGTTGTCAATGGCAGCGGTTTTGGCCTCGCTCATATGAATTGCCTTTATTTTACACGCATTCTCACAGGGACGGCGGAGGCTGATTATGGCGGAATAAGGGCAAACCCTCGAACATGCGCCGCATTCCCTGCATTTAGTCTTATCTATATGCGCCACATGATTCTGGTCAAAATAAATGGCGCCGAATTTGCAGGCATCCTCACAGCGGTGAGCAAGACATCCTCTGCAGGCGTTAGTGACTTCGTAGCCACCCATCGGGCATTCATCGCAGGCTATCTCAATGACTTCAATAACATTCGGATTATCCTTGTTGCCACCCATAGCCAGCTTTACGCGTTCCGCTACAATTGCACGCTCTTTATAAACACAACAGCGCATGGTCGGTGTCTTTCCGGGTATAATCATTTGCGGAATATCCATCAGGTTTTCAAGCAAAGTATCGTTCCATGCGAGCCGTGCCACTTCCTTCAAAACCTTGTATTTTAAATGCTGGACTTTTGTATCGAACTTCCGCATTTTTTCACCTTCTTAAAACCAACTGACTTTTCAGGCAATACCCGCTGTTTCACGCAGGCATACGAATTTAATCTTAATATCAAAAATAATTTATGTCAAAATGTAATTTTCTCCTTCTTAAAAATAGCATACTTTTACACGCTTCCCCATTTGTCTCAAACACGCCGACAATTCTTCCACAAGGTTCATTTTTATGTTGAAGGTAATCGGCAAATCGGGATTTTGATGCGCCGGGTTGACGGCCCTTCCCACAAAAAAATTGATATCAGTTGCCTCCTCAAACAACATCCGGCAAATCATAGAAGCGCCGTCACGTTTAAATGCCCAGTGTTCATACAGTTCGTTTTTTCCCAACGCATCTTTGGCATATTCAATCACCCTGCTCATGGTTATAACTCCTTCGGTAACCAAATCCACACCCTCTATTTCCGCAACAGGCGGAATGTCAGCGCTTTCAAAGTTAAGGCTTGTCTTTACTTCCTTACCAAGATATTTCGCCGCTATTGAAGCGGTTGTACCGCCACAGATAATATGCTTTCCTTCCTTGGAAAAAAACAGGGACATCATCCGGTCACAATCATCCCTGTTGCGCGGGGGGCCAAAAAGAACGTTCATAGGCTCACGTTTACGCACTTTCACCACGCACGCGGTCGCATCATCACCGGGACGTTTGCCGTACCGCTTATTACATTCATCCACCAGCATTGTGGCAAGGTTTTTCGCAGTGTGACCGGCAATATACACGGTTTTCATGAAATCCGCTATGTCTTCCCATTTCCACCCGAAATTGAAAGCACGCCCGATACCGGCATGAGGACAACCGTCACTCATCGCAACCATGCAGTCATTTTCCTGCAGCTTTATGACAGATTTCAGAATTTTCTTGTTGTCAATATTAAGTTCCTGTTTAGGATAGTGGAATATCTCACCGTTCCGGATAAAAATGACATCAGGATTATCATATTGAATTATCTCCACCGTCTCATTCTCAATAAGATGTAAAATAGTAAAGGTGGAATAAGCAACCCCTCTGACGGAACAAATCGGTAAAGTGGCGGCAATTGTGGAAACACATTCTTCAAGGCTGAGACCCTCTGCCAGCATGGTAGATATAATCCTCGATGTAAGCGTGGAAAGAATGCATGCTTTCACCCCGCTGCCAAGCCCGTCGGCAAGCACTATTACCGTTGAGTTCTCGCCATGCTCGATTACATCAACGTGATCGCCGCAAAGCTGCTCGCCCTCGTGGTTGATACTTTTATAACCGATATCAACACACAGGTTATTCATTAGTGATCGACTCCTTCAGCTTTGTAAGTGCAATCTTGGTCTCTGCCACAGTCTCACCCAGTAAAGACGCAATTTCCTGCACAATCCGCATTTGCTTATCCACCACTTTGTCCGCGATTTCTATCGTCTGATGGGTGATACTTTCCTTCCTTGCCCGCTGGTTTTCTTCCTCGGTGACATCACGAAGAATGCAAAGAATTTGCCGGTATTCTTTATCATAGATAATGGTTTTTTCCACATATTTTTTGTACTCTGCCAAATATTCGCGCTTGTCACGAATACCGGTTCCTTCCGTAAGCACCGTCAAAAAGTCACCGGGGTCCAGCACCCGCACGATTTGATCGCCCAGAATATCCGAAGCTCTGCGCAGATTTAATATTTTCAGCGCCGCATTGTTTATTTGCTGAACTTCAAGCTTTTCATTCAGCACAATAAGCCCATTGGGAATATTCCTTGCAATCGTATCCGAAAAATTCTCCGCCTTTTCTTTCAAAAAAGGCAGACACATGGAAATTTCAGCCTTTCCCTGGCAAATGGCTATGGCTTTTTCCCTGCAGGTGTTGTAACCGCACGAACCGCAATTCAGTTCGTCAGACGGCTTCATTTTTCCCATTTGACGCAGTGTATCCAGAATTTCTTCTTCGGTGGGCTCCCTGAGCCTCTGTTCTATTATTTCAAAATCCTTACGGATTTCCGCCCGGGAAGGCTGCTCCACCAAAAAATCCTTTTTCCCTGCATATCTTGAGATAACGGCAAAATCCCTCACCGGTGAACGGTGATGTTTTTCCATAACCGGTCCGCCTATACAACTGCCGGCGCATGCAGACATCTCAATAAAGCAATGGTGAAGATTGCCCTTTTCAATATCCCTGAGAGCGGCAATACAGTTTTCGGCCCCGTCAATGGCCATGTAAACATATTTAGGATTTTTCTTATCCATGGTTTTGAGAATACCGCCGGTTGTCGGAAAAAATCTTGCCCGGCTGTTTTCATTCGAATCGGTTTTCTTTTCCAGTGTAATATTTTCGGCTTTCAGCCATGCCGTCAGTTCGTCAAATGTCAGTACGGCGTCCACAATGCCCTTGTATTGCTGCGCCTCATCCTTTTTCGCAACGCATGGGCCGATAAAAACCGTTTTGGCATTCGGAATACGCTTTTTAATATCTTTACAGTGCACCTGCATCGGAGACATTATATCGGCAAGGTAAGGCAAGCAACGGGGAAAATGTTTCTGAATCAGCAAATTTACCGAATGACAGCAGGAAGTTATGATAATATCCCGTTCCTCATCTTTTACCAAACGTTCATATTCCCTTTTTACGATGGTTGCTCCGATAGCGGTTTCCTCCACATCATAAAATCCAAGCTTTTTAATGGCTTCACGCATGGCTTCAATACCCACTTCATAATTTGCGACAAAGGACGGGGCAAGACTCACCACAACAGGAGCACCGCTCTGTAACAGCACTTTGACCTTTTCGGTTTCATCCACAATTTGTTTCGCGTTCTGCGGGCATACAACAAAACACTGCCCGCACATAATGCATTCATCCCCGATAATATACGCCTGATTTCCCGAAAAGCGGATAGATTTTACAGGGCAGTGGCGAATGCATTTGTAACAGTTTTTGCAGTTAGATTTTTTCAGCGTCAGACATTCCATTCCCCAGACCCTTTCTTTCCGCTTCTATAGGTTTTAACACCTTTTCAGTAAAAAAATCCTTAAAATTTTCGGTCGTAATACCTGTATAAACCTCGTCATTCACCGTAACCGTTACACCTATACGATTACACTTGCCGGTGCAAAAGCTGCCGGCAAGTGTAATGTCATCTTCCAACTTATGTTCCGCTATGGCCGTCTGAAACAGTTCAACAATTCGTTCGGCTCCCTTCAGATAGCAGGAAGATCCAACACAAATCTGAACAATCATCTCATTCCACCTGTTTTAAAATATTCTCATTAAAAAACTCATCCAGTGTTTCGGGAGACACGGAACAGAATTTGTCATCCACGGTAACACAAACACCCTGCTGGCATTTGCCCATGCAGAATGTTCCGCCGAGCTCCACCTTATCGCCGATATTGTGTTTGCGTATCAGATACTGCAGCCCTTCAACCACCTGGCGAGAGCCTTTTATGTGGCATGAAGAACCAATGCATATTGTAACTTTCATATATCCTGTCCCCTCATTCATAATCTACGACATTAATCCATGAACATAAGAATTCCCGCTCTTTGGCATTGCCTTTGGCTAACTGGGAGGCTGCCACTATAGGCATCCACTTTTGCACATATTCCTTTTCGGTATTGCTTTTCGCGCAAAACAGCTCGAGATATTTATTGGCACCGTCAATATCGCCATTCAGCCAGAATAAAAGATAAGTCCTTGCAGCGTCGGCGGAGGCGTTGCCCTGGGTCGCATGAGCCCAGTCCAGGATATACGGCGTACCGTCCTCGGTAATGACGATATTGGACGGGTTAAAATCACCGTGGCAAACTTTGTTGTGTTTTGGCATTGCCTCCAGCCGGGTTTGCAGATCATAACGCACGGTAGCCGGGAGATCGGTTTCGTTGATTTTATGGCTCAATTTGTCCTTAAGTTTATTTAATCCCGGACAGACTTTACTGTGCATTTCAAGCTGCAGATCAACAAACAAATTCAAATACTCATCTTTCCTGTCAGGATTTTCTTCCATTAACCGCGCCAACGTTTTCCCTTTAATGTATTGCGAAACAATTGTCCAATTCCCGTCGATAACCGTAACTTCAAGAATTCTGGGAATATTAAGCCCGGTCTCTTCAACGCGCGCCTGATTCAGTGCTTCGTTCAGCACATCGGCTTTCGAATAGGTTTCGTCAAACACTTTAAGAACGCGTTCTCCATCACGGTAGACTGTTTTATTGTTTCTTACCGCAATGATACGATCTGCATTCATAAACACTGCCTCCGCCTCATGCTCTCTTCGCTCCGACTCTGGCTCTCAGATACGCCTTTTTAACTTTGTTTTCATCCTCTGTCCCGGCGATATCCGCTTCATTTGGCTTTTCTTCATCGACAAAATGTTTTTTGCCGTAATAAGCATTCAGATACATTTGCCTTATTTCGCTCATCAGCGGATATCGCGGATTGGTACCGGTGCACTGGTCGTCGAATGCCTGTTCAACCATCTCGTCGAGGCGTTCCAGGAATTCCTTCTCATTTATGCCATACTCTTTGATTGATGACTTGATCCCCACCCTTGCCTTCAGATCATTAATGGCTTTAATGAGATTTTCCAGCTTTTCATGATCGTTTTCGCCGCCGAGATTAAGCGCCTCAGCAATTTCGGCATAACGTCTTAAAGCGTGCGGGTATCCGTATTGCGGGAAAGTTCCCATTTTGGCCGGTGCTTCCGAAGCGTTGAAACGGATTACTTCTTCTATCATAAGCGCGTTGGCAATACCATGAGGCAAATGATAAAAAGTGCCCAGCTTATGTGCCATGGAATGGCAAACACCAAGGAAAGCATTTGCAAACGCCATACCTGCAATGGTGGCGGCATTAGCCATTTTTTCACGTGCTTCCACATCGGTCTGACCGTTATCATAGGCGCGGGGCAGGTATTTAAAAATCATCTGCAGAGCCTGTTTCGCCAGTCCGTCGGTAAAATCAGTGGCCATAAGAGAAACGTACGCCTCAAGCGCATGGGTGAGGGCATCTATACCTGCTGCGGCGGTAAGGCCCTTGGGAGCACTCATGTGAAAATCCACATCTATAATTGCCATGTCGGGGAGCAACTCGTAGTCTGCGAGGGGATATTTTACTCCACTCTTTTCGTCGGTGATAACCGCAAAAGGAGTTACTTCGGATCCGGTACCCGCAGAAGTCGGTATTGCAACAAAATACGCCTTTTCTCCCATTTTCGGAAATGTATAAACCCTTTTCCTGATATCCATAAAACGCATAGCCATGTCCATGAAATCAACTTCGGGATGCTCATACATTACCCACATGATTTTCGCGGCGTCCATCGCAGATCCGCCACCGAAGGCAATAATGGTATCGGGCTGGAAGGCTCTCATCTGCTCAGCTCCCGCTTTTGCGCAGGAAAGCGTCGGATCGGGTAAAACATCAAAAAACGTTGTATGTTCAATGCCCAGTTCGTCAAGTCTGTCGGTAATGGGCTTTGTGTAACCATTGTGATAGAGGAAGCTGTCGGTAACTATAAAAGCACGTTTCTTACCCATGACGTATTTCAACTCATTAAGGGCTACCGGCAAACATCCCTTTTTGATGTATATTTTTTCGGGAGCGCGGAACCACAGCATATTTTCCCTTCTTTCAACAACCGTTTTGATATTAAGCAGGTGTTTTACCCCAACATTTTCGGAAACCGAATTTCCGCCCCAGGAACCACAGCCAAGAGTTAACGACGGCGCAAGCTTAAAGTTGTAAATGTCGCCGATAGCTCCCTGAGAAGACGGAGTATTCACAAGTATACGGCAGGTCTTCAAACGCGAAGCGAATTCGTCAATTTTAGCCTGTTCGGTGGTTACATCCAAATAAATTGCTGCGGTATGACCGTAACCTCCGTTGGCAACCAAACGTTCGGCTTTCTCAAAAGCGTCATGAATATCCTCAGCTTTATACATCGCAAGGACAGGTGACAGCTTTTCATGGGCAAATTCTTCCGACGGGTCTGTGCTGTCAACTTCTCCGATGAGGATTTTTGTGCCTACAGGCACTTTCACACCGGCAAGTTCGGCAATTTTGTATGCCGGCTGACCAACAATCTGGGCATTTAACGCGCCGTTGACAAAAATCGTCTTGCGTACCTTTTCAATTTCATCTTCTTTAAGGAAATAGCATCCACGGGCCGCAAATTCAGCTTTTACAGCGTCATAAACATTCTTGTGAACAATTACCGATTGTTCTGATGCGCAAATCATACCATTATCAAACGTTTTGGAATGAATAATGGAGTTCACGGCAAGGACAACGTCGGCGCTTTCATCAATAACGGCCGGAGTATTGCCAGGCCCGACACCGATAGCCGGTTTCCCGGAGGAATAAGCCGCCTTCACCATACCGGGACCACCTGTGGCAAGGATAATGTCTGCTTCTTTCATAAGCAGATTGGTCAACTCAATGTTCGGCACATCAATCCAGTCAATAATCCCTTCCGGAGCCCCCGCGGCAACGGCAGCATCCAATACGATTTTTGCCGCAGCGATGGTGCATTTTTTAGCTCTCGGATGTGGGCTGATAATAACGGCATTGCGTGTTTTCAGCGCGATCAGGGTTTTAAAAATTGCCGTGGAAGTAGGGTTAGTGGTAGGAATAACAGCGGCAATCACACCGACAGGCTCGGCAATTTTTTTGATACCGTATGCCTTATCTTCTTCCAAAACCCCGCAGGTTCTTACGTTCTTATACGTATTGTAAACATATTCGGCGGCATAGTGGTTTTTTATAACTTTATCTTCCACAACGCCCATACCGGTTTCTTCCACCGCCATTTTCGCCAGCGGAATTCTTGCCTGGTTTGCGGCAGTGGCAGCAGCCTTAAAAATTTCATCCACCTGTTCCTGGGAATAGGTTGAAAATTTCCTTTGCGCTTCCCTTACCCGGGCAATGACTTTCTTTAACGCGTCCACACTGTCTACAATCTTTCTTTCTTTGTTTTCCATATTCCTTCCTCCAGTTTAATTTCCAATTTTTAAACAATGTTATTTTTTTAACAAATTTATATCTGTTATAATTTTAACAAACTTATTTTTGACTGGGTATTGCCTTTTTTTCAATTCAATATTGCATTTTTTTAAACCTCGTTACTTTTACGGAATATATGGAAACCTTAGATACTTTGCGGAATAAAAAAACCGCCTTTCCGCGGTCAAAATTTACTTCTCAGGATTTTTACTTTTCAGGCTTCACTTCTGTTAAACACTCTCCGTTTTGCCTTCACCAGTTCTTCGATAAACATCTTGTCCAAATCAGAGAGTTTATAATCTTTCCGGTGTATCAGCACGTCCTTGAATTTCCGCTTATTATCGGCACATGTACGTTCCACAAGTCCGTAACGATCAAGCAAATCCTGCGGGGTCGGGGAAACCCACATATAGGTGTTAGGGTTTTTTGACAGCAGTTCAAACTGACTACACCGTTCGAACACAAAAATCCGGCAGCCCTCATGCTCCGGAAATTCCTCCCTTTTAACAGCCGACAGGGGAAGAGACGGCACATACGGATCGCCATGGGCAATTTCACAATATGATTTCAAACTATCAAATGTTATTCTATCCAGTCTGGAAAGAGGACAATCTCTGCTCATAAGCAAAACATAGCTGAACTCCACAATAAGCTCGCTTGAAAGTTCCTTTTCATCCAGCAAAGCTTTATAATAGCTGTCATACTGCTCGTTATAACGGAGAATACCCAATTTACAATCTTCTTTCAGTATGCTGTTTATCACCCGGTATGCATTTGTTTCTTTATAAAAAATTTCAGTTTCCGATTTGGGATCTATTCTTTTTGAAAACTCTGCAAAAGCATCGGCAATATAACTGGCCCGGGGAACCGAAATGGAAAACTGCCTTTTTGCCGTTATTCCTTCTTTAAATATTGTTTCAATATCGTCAATTTGTTTCAGAATTTTCTTTGCATAACTGATAAAAAGTTCCCCCTCGGGCGTTAAAAACATTCCCCTGGCACTACGCTCAAACAGTGTCACCCCAAGAGTATTTTCAAGCTCTTTAATCGCGCGGCTCAGTGCCGGTGCGCCGACAAACAGCTCTTCCGCCGCTTTATTGATGGATCTTGCTTCAGCCACCGCCAATGCATATTTCATATGTAGAAGCTTCATATACAAAAGCCCTCTCTTTTTTCTGTTTGATACATAATTTTAAAACAGGTTCAGTAAAAACTCAATTCCTGCTTATACAAAAAGTACCAGGAATATTTCACCGGATGATTTTAGAGCTTTGTTTCGGGAGTATCCGTTTTATTATAAATTTCATGTTTGTGACCATGGGCCGGTCCATCAGGATACTTATAAAGTATGTCAATTCAGAATCGGATTACATCCTCCCGGCATATATCCATATATACCCGCTGCATTGATGTATCTGTTATAAAAACGGCCCCGGCGCGCTGAACCACCGGAGCCGATCTGTATTTATACCTTCCATGCCTTTATTCTCTATACTTTAAGTTTTGCAACCAACTGCTTCAACCCTTCCGCAATTCCGGCCAAATTCTCCCCAAAATCGGCTATTTCCTGAATTACGGCAGATTGTTCTTCCATAGAGGCAGATGCCTGTTCCGTTCCGGCTGCATTTTCTTCAGAAATTGCCGACAGACTTTCAATTAACTCTATGATTTTGTTTTTATGTTCCGTCATGGCCTCGGATGAATCATTAAGATTATCAATTATGGATTTTATGACATCTATTGCTTCTGCAATTCCACCGAACTTATCTTCGGTCTGTTTTACACTTTCATTTTGTGCGTCAAAGATATGCTTGACTTCATTCATTGTCTCAACCGCTGACTGGGACTTATTCCTGATTTCATTAATTACCGCACTTATAGCGCTGGTAAAACTGTTTGTTTGTTCTGCCAATTTTCTGATTTCGTCAGCAACGACGCCAAAACCTCTGCCGGCCTCCCCTGCCCTTGCCGCCTCTATTGCGGCATTCAGAGCCAGAAGGTTTGTCTGATCAGCAATACTCTTAATCATTGCGCTGGCTTCTTCAATTTTCTCAGCACTTTCATTACTGCTTACTATAACCTGATAAATTTCATTTATGGCTTCGTTACTCTTTTCAGTCTTTTCAACAAGTGCTCTGAGAATTTCATTACCGTCCTCTTTCTGTTTCTCAATTTTCGCTGCGGCGCCATTAAGTTCCTGAATATATTTCACATCCTGCTCAAGCAAATTACCCAACTCTCCTATGTTGTCCGCTATGTTCTCGATGTCTTTTGCCTGCTGTACCGCGCCTTTTGCAATTTCCTCAACCGTTTTTGCAACCTCTTCCGATGTATTAGCCGCCATCTTTGTCCTTTCGGACAACTCTTCGGTCATACCTGCAATGTTCTTTGAGTTCTCAGAAATTGTATTAACAATATGTTTCAGTTCTTCAAGAACGTTATTATAATAGCTGCCCATTTTTCCTATTTCATCTTTGGTCCTTACTTCAACCGGCCGGGTAAAGTCGCCCTTTGCTATAAACCCAAGGTTGTCGACAAACTGTTTGATGCGTTTGGTAAAAGAAGCACTGTAATAAGTTATGAATGCAGATGCTAATACAATGGCTCCTATGGTAATCAAAATTACCCCTTTAACACTCTCCTTTACAGATGAGAACAGTTCTTCGTTCGGAGCCATTACAACCAGTTTCCAGCCGGTGTCTTTAAGTGTTAAATAATATGCTTTAAAATCTTTTCCGTCGAATTTGACATACTCCGAGCCTTTGTCATTGCCCATTATCTTATCTGCCACTGGGCCAAAATTCCCGTCGTCTTTAATATTTTGATTAATAACCTTGTCAGAGTCTTTGTGGGCAATGAATTGCCCGTTTGAATCAAGCAGAAACGCAAAACCGCTTTTTTCCAACTTCACTTCAGAGACAATTTTTTGTATTGTTGTCAAATCATAGTCAGCGGATACAACCCCAACTATGCCTCTCTCCATATTAATTGGTACGGCTGTGGTTATCATTGTAATTCCCAATGTTTCGTCATAATACGGCGCTGTCCACGCTACTCCGTTTCCGGCATTCACACCGGCGATATACCATTCCTTATTATGATAGTCATATCCTTCTGTTTCATATTCCTCCGTATATGCCAGCGAATCACCGTCCTTGTAAACATACGGTCCAAAGTACTTTGTATTATTATCATACGCGTACTTTTCAAGCCACAACCCGGACCCCAGTGTATTGGCGTTTAAAGAAACCATTTTCTCAATAATCGCTTTGTAGTCGGCTTTTGTCAACTTATTTCCCTGCGCTTTGTACACCGAAGCTATTGCTTCTGCGATTCGTCTGTGGGATGTGAATTCGCGTTCAATAGATTCATTTATTTTTTTCAAGGGATGTATCTATTCTTTCTTCTATTTGCCGCTCCAGCCCTTTTTTCGACTCAAAAACCGAGACCGACGAGACCAACAGCGTTGCCACCAGTATAATGGGAATAAACGCAATTAACATCTTCGTTCTGATGCTCATTGAAATCATTCCCTTCAAATTGATTCGACATTGTACGTCTGTTAAACTGTTGAAATTGCTTATCTATGAACTATTTGTATTTATCTTATATGAGAAAAACTTTAAGGTCAATAGAAATAAGGCAAATTTTGATAAATATCTTTGTTATTCGACAGATTACGATAGTCTTATCAAAATTTTTGTCTAATATGCACGATAAAACCAGCAGCCGGATTCCAATATCGTCTTATAAAGGGAATAAATGCCATTTTTACGAAATGAAAAAAATCACCCATTAAAAAACAGGCCGCACTGTCCTGCTTTATTGATGAAAAATATACAAAATCAAAAGATACTAATTTATCTTATTAAGTTGTAATTTTATGCCATCTTGTTAAAATATATATACATATAATGTTAAAAATGGAATGTATTATTTGTTTATATATTAAAACTCTATATGAAAGAAGGCGTTGGCTTGACGAAGCTTGTTTGTTTTTTAAAAAAAATTCTACGTTACGTTGAAATTGTTATTGTCGGCTTATTATGCATTCTACTGACTGTTAATATCTTTAAGGGTGTTAATAAATCCCTGCTTGTAGTATTGGTTTATTCTCTTTTTTATGCAGCAAGCCTCGTTACAATATATTTTCTCAGGGAGAAGTTTTTTGACGGAAACGTGGTAAAACGGTTTATATTTATTTTATCAGTATCGGTATTTATCCGCTTTTTGGCTGTTTATTTCTTAGGATTGACACCACAGGGCGATTATGCGATTTACCTTTCCGTTGCAAGGAAAATTAAAAACGGAAATCTCGACAATAAATTATATTTTGGCATATTTCCCCATGCCCTTAACTACCCTATTTTTATTTCATTGTTTTACAGGCTGTTAGGCGAAAGAACGTGGTTACCGAGGATCATAAATTTGATTTTCGGTACTTTTGAGGCAGCCTTTGGAACATATATTATGGAAAAATGCACGAACCCTCGAATTGGCATGATCGGAGGTCTGGCGATAGCATTAAATCCTTCGATTATTACATTTACTTTATTGTCCGGTGGCGAACCGATATATGCGTCAATCATCATAACCGCCGTTTTCTTTTTAACCGTGGGGTTCAACAGCAAAAAGCAACATTTCTGGATTGTTGCCGCCGGAATCACCTGCGCGGTAGCAAACTTTTTCAGGCCGACGGGCATTATATTAATCATCGCCTCTATACTTGTAATATTTCTTTACAGTAAAGTAAAGATAACAATAAAAATTAAGCAGCCATTATTGCTGGTATTTTCTTTTGCGGTGATTGTTTGGGCTACGGGTTTTGTTACATCTTCGGTAAGCGGATACACAAAGCCTTCATACAGCTTCGGATGGAATTTATTTATCGGGGCAAACGAACAGACACAAGGGAGGTGGAACGAAAAAGACGCAGAATTGTTTGACGAGGTGAAAAATAATTTGGGCGACCCGTCTGAAATCCAAAAGCACTTTTTCAAATTAGGCGTTGAACGGTATAAAAATATGGGAATGCGTGTAATTCCGCACTTCAGAAAGAAATTGGGTGTTTGGTTTGACGAAAGTTATGTTTCAAGAGTTATAACAGAATGGCAAACACAATACACAAGATTTAAGTCCGGCGATTTGCAACAAACCTATTCTTTAATAATAAATCTTTATAACATTTTAATTATGTCAGGAGCCATTGCCGCACTGCTTTTCTTATCATT
>DATCKN010000004.1:0-3118 GCA_036562185.1 Thermoclostridium sp. | reverse complement strand
ACTTAAGGCTTATAACTAATTCCGGGGCTGTAAACTACGGATCTGACGTAAACGGTTTTATTGCTGCCATTAAAAACTTAAGTGCTTCTGCCGGTGGAAGCCTGAATTTCGACGATGTAGTTACAGACCTGTCGAATACAGAACCTTTCACCCAAGGCGCAAACAGGTATCTGCTTGTTTTTACGCCTAGTGGTGTAAACGGTACAGGGGATATAAAAGATTATATAAGCGCACTTAAAAAAGCCAATATACAGGTTTCGGTATTAGGACCCCAGGGAAACGGAGACTGGAGCAATATAGCCGGTTCAACCGGAGGGTCAGTGTACGATATAACTTCAACTGATTATTCGTCCCTCATGTCAAGGATAGGAACCGATACTGCATCAGACGTTAATAAGCGCATTGCAACCGTTGACGAATCACTGAATATAATTTCGTCTGTAAAGAAAATGCTGAATGCAGTTGTTAGCATTGTTGCAAGAGAGGTAAACCGTTTGCATATGTCGGGCTATACATTGAACGGTAAACAAGGAGGGGCGTTCTTTGAGCCAATAAATGACAGTCTGCCAATGGAGATGGGAAATATCAAACTTTCTGATTCGTTGAAGGATTTGAACAATATTGTTGCATCGGCAACCGATGCAAATGGTGATAATATCATAGCCAACCAAATAGCGAAACTTCGCAATGAAAGCCTTATGGCAAGTTATTCGCAGGTTCTTACCGTTGACACATATTACCAGCAATTAATTCTGAAAGTAGGTAATGTGGGAAATGAAGCGCGGCAGTATACAGAAAGCCAACAGGTACTTGTTCGTGCCACTGACAACGAAAGGCAAGCTATTATGGGTGTTTCGCTGGATGAAGAAATGAGCAACATGATTAAGTTCAGATATGCATATAACGCAGCAACAAAAACAATTGGCGTTATTGATGAAATGCTTGAAACAATAATTTACAGGACAGGAATTGCAGGAAGATAATAAAAACCGGATTAAAACGCAAAAAGGGGTTTGGATATGAGCAGTTCGACATTTTTCGGTTTAGACATTGCCACAAGAGGGCTTTACGTTGCACAACGCGGGCTTACCAATGTAAACCACAACGTAGACAATATAAATACTCCGGGGTATTCACGGCAGGTACTTGAGCAAAGGGCGTCAAGGCCGATTTTGGTAACAAACGGTACCGGCATGCTCGGAACAGGCGCTGAGGTTGTCGGAGTTAAAAGAATGCGGGATGAATACCTGGACGTCAAATACCGCAGTGAATCGCAGTATTATGGAGAATGGGAAGTAAAATATACACTTTTGGAAGAGCTTCAGGCGATATATAATGAACCGTCAAACAGTGGATTCAATACTGTACTGAATGAATTTTACAACAGCCTGCAGAATCTTTCCACCGATCCGTCCAGCCCGGCAAACCGTGCTGCCCTTAAAGAAAAGGCGGTTATGCTGACCAAGTATTTTAACAGCGTTGCAGAACATTTTGAATACATGCAAAATGATATAAACGAGATAGTTTACGCAAAGGTACAGGAAATAAACTCGCTGGCAGATCAGATTGCGAAACTGAACCAGCAGATTTATAATTACGAAGTATCAGGAAACGTTGCCAATGATTTGAGGGATCAGAGAGGATATCTTGTTGATAAGCTGTCCAAGATAATAAATATAGATGCCTATGAAGTAAATTACGGAAAACTGCCAAACGGGAATGATGACACACGGTTTGTAATTACCATAAGCGGAAAGGCAATTGTTGATCACAACAATGTTTCACATCTTGCTGCAGTACAGCGGGATACGAAATTAAATGAAGAGGATATACCAAACCTTTATGAAGTCAAATGGGCTGATGGTAATAGGTTAACCATAAAATCCGGAGAGCTGAAAGGATACCTGGATGTCAGGGACGGTAATGACGGTTTAAACGGAAGCAACGATTTCAGAGGTATTCCATATTACATGAGGAAAATGGATGAATTTGTAAGAACTTTTGCCCGTACATTCAATGAAGGAATTGTGAATAGTGATGGCACCAAAACAAAAGGCCATGCTGACGGCTACACCTTAAATTCGAAGGAAGGCGATGAACCTTCTGGCATCAGATTCTTCACGATGTTTGATGAAAACGGGAAGCCGATGAGCAGTGCAGTATTTACTGCAATGGGTGGCAATGATCCCAATAATCTGGATTATGATGCCATGTACAGTAAAATCACTGCAAAGAATTTTTCAATCAGTTTAGACATACATAATGATCCAACCAATAATATCAGCATATCGGGAGCGCCTGGTGAAGTTGGGAATATAGATGTACTCAGAGAATTAATTGACCTGAGACATAATCCATACATGTTCAACGAAGGAAGCCCTGAGGATTATGTAAAAACAATAATTTCGTGCATGGGTGTTGACGGACAGTTGTCTTCGTATTATGTAAAAAACCAGACTGCTATCATAAATCAAATAGAAAACAGAAGAGAATCAGTATCAGGTGTTTCTGTCAACGAGGAAATTGGGAACCTGGTGCGGTACCAGCATGCATACAAAGCTGCTGCTAAAATGATTCAAACCTATTCCGAGATATTGGATATTCTTGTTAACCGACTGGGTATTTAGGAGATTGCACGATAAACGTTAAAACCTTTATTCGATGAATGGAGTGGGATTATGCGTATAACTAATAACATGCTTATTAATAATATGCTGTCAAACCTGAGCAGGAACTTAAACCGGGTCAGCAAATATCAGGACCAGCTTGCATCAGGAAAGAAGATAAGCCTTCCGTCTGATGATCCGATTATTGCGTCAAGAGCGCTTAAACTGCGCACCGATGTTGCTGAAATAAAGCAGTTTAAAAGAAATGTTAATGATGCAACATCGTGGATGGAAATCACCGAAACTACTTTAAAGCAAATAGGCGATGTAATGCAAAGAGTCAGGGACTTAACTGTTGATGCAGCTAACGGGACGGATACCGGGAACGACATGGAGAAAACTAAAGTTGAGATTGAACAGTTAAAAACTCAGATGATTCACCTTGCCAATACCACATATTCGGGAAGATACATTTTTTCGGGTTTTAAGACCGATAAGGCCCTGTTGAATGA
>DATCKN010000001.1:0-7915 GCA_036562185.1 Thermoclostridium sp. | reverse complement strand
GGATGCTGTAGGAAGCAGCAGGCCCTCTACCTCCAAAAATTTGAAGTATTCTATATAATCGTCTGTAATTCGCTTCATCAGTGCATGGAACGTGTCGGGGTAGTCATACATGGCAAAAAGCATATTTTCCATGCCCATCATATGTACAATATCCTGGGTTGGAACAGAATACAGGCAGCTATTGGTAATCTTCACTGGCAGTATGTCGCCGAATATGTTCTCCAGGAATTCTTTCCATGCCAGAGTTTTCTCCTTGTCAACCCCGTATTTTGAAGGTCCGAGCTTCGGAAAGTCCTCTTCAAGATCATTTATAACATACTTAAACCTGTGCCCCACAGATTCTCCTTCCGAAGTCATTGCATGCTCTTTTTCAACCGTCACGCCGAACAGCTTAAACCATGTGTCCCAGCTGATTGAGTAATAAGGAGGAACAATCCTGTCATCATCGATCCTCTCATAATTTATAAAATTGCGGTAAAGCTCCAATTCGATGGCACGGCCTGTCTCGGTCCGGCATTTCAGTTCGGGGATAATGTCCTTTTCAAAAGTCCATATTTCTATATGGATCATTGGTCTTTCTCCCCTGCATTCATTATGTTTATACCATTGCTCCATGCGTTCCTTCATAATGGGCAATTGCGAATACTCAAGCTGTTTTTTGGCCAATTCGCGAAGTATTTTGCGATCATCAGGTGTAATATAGAAGTTATACATTTAATGACCCCCCTTAAAGTATGATCATGTTTCCATTTTCTTCTGTGATGAGTCCGAATGTCCACAATATTGCAAAGACCCTGTTCTTTTTACGAAAATCAGGCACTTCGTCCACACTTGACTAACTTGAATATACCATATAAAACATTTCCGACGAATGCACATTATAACTTACAAGATGGATTATATTCCGGTATTCATAATTTAACCGATCAGAGAAACGCCATACTTATTGCATCAGGAATAACGGCCCTCCCGCTTAAGCATTCACAGTCTTTGAACGTTAGGGGTTCAGCCTTATATGCTTTTTCACATCAAGGACGCTTACATCCGGTTTACTTGATTATCCCGGTAATTTCTGATATCATTAATGCATTGGAAATACCAGATTATTTATGAATATTATGGAGGACACTATGCGTTATCATAATCCCATTATACCCGGTTTTTACCCCGATCCCAGCATTTGTAAAAAGGGGGATGATTATTATCTTGTAACCAGTTCATTTGAGTTTTTCCCCGGTGTACCTGTTTTCCACTCGAAGGATTTGGTGAACTGGAAGCAAATAGGCCACTGCCTTACCCGGAAAAGCCAGCTGAATTTGGACAATGTTCCCTGCTCAAAGGGAATTTATGCCCCAACTATACGTTATAACCCCCACGATGACCTGTTCTATATGGTTACGACAAATGTCACGAAGGGCGGGAATTTCTATGTAACCGCCAAAGACCCAGCCGGAGAATGGTCAGATCCTGTCTGGGTGGAACAGGGCGGCATTGACCCGTCATTATTCTTCGACGATGACGGCAGTGCCCACTTCATCTCCAACGCCAGGGACAGAAACGTACGCGCTGCAGGATTCCTGTGTGCGCCGATTGATTTAAAAACAGGTAAATTTCTAAGGCCGGCCACTCCACTTTGGGGCGGAATTGGTGAAAGCGCACCCGAAGCACCGCATATTTATAAAATCGGCGGCTGGTATTACCAGATGATTGCCGAAGGCGGTACCGAGCTGGGCCATATGGTAACAATCGCAAGAAGCCGTGAGCTTTATGGAAAATATGAGCCTTGCCCCTATAACCCCATTCTCACCCACAGGCATAGAAAAGGCGATATGATACAAGCCACCGGACATGCTGATTTAATTGAAGACAATGACGGAAACTGGTGGGCGGTCTTTTTGGGTTACCGTCAGACCCATCAGTATTTCCACCACCTGGGCCGTGAGACTTTCCTTGCCCCGGTTACCTGGCGTGACGGTTGGCCCATTATCAATGACGGCGAACCAATCCGCATGGTTATGGATGTTCCCGGTTCTGCCGTACAGACACTTAGCACCGATTATGAAACAGACTTTACAAATGGAATTGGGCCGGACTGGGTACACCTTCGCAATCCGCAGGGCGGCTCCTGCGAAGCAGGATCTAAAGGCCTGATCTTAAGAGGCAACGCCCATACCCTGTCCGATATTGCCAATCCTGCTTTTTTAGGTATCAGGCAGCGTGATCTCTCCAACAGGGCAGAGGTGGATTTAACTTTTTCTCCTGCAATCAACCATGAAGAGGCCGGGTTCAGCATCTATTACAAGAATGATGCCCATCTTGATATCTATATAAGCAGAATTAATAATGAGAATTTTATATTCTTCCGCAAGGTTGTGGGAGAAATTCATCACGAAGCGGCAAGGGTGCCCCTTTCCTGTGATAAAATAACAATCCGCGTTATCGCAGATAAGCTCGAATATAAAACATACGCTGTTGTTAACGGGGCTGAAATCTATTTAGGCAAGGCGTTAACCCGATATGTCTCCACAGAGGCCCACGAATTAGGATTCACAGGAGTTTTTTATGCTTTATATGCGACCGGAAACGGAAGAAACTGCGAAACCGAAGCTCTGTTCACCCGCTTTTCATATCAGGGCTTTGACAGGGAGGAAACCAGCCTGTAAACCAAAATATAAAGCAATCCCTATGATTCCCGGATTAAGGGTCATAGGGATTTTTGATTTAAGCAAATCCCTGTTATAATTTAAAGGATGGATTATATTCCGGAATCCGTGTTGATATTTTTTATTCCGGAAACTATAATTATTCTATGAAACCATATGTTGCATATACTTTTAAAAATCAGAAAATGCTTGTTTTGCCCGAAGAAATTTTAACTGAAATTTCTAAGCATCCCATTGCAAAAAATCTATTTATAACAGACATAGGTTTTTTCCCGTTTGCCAAATATCACTATATTGAACGCAGAAAGGGCTGCAACCAGAATATCCTGATTTACTGCACCAAGGGAGAGGGTTTCGTCATAACAGGCGGAAAAAAAACAAGAGTATGCAGAAACAATTTACTGATAATACCTAAAAATCTACCGCATATATACGGTTCAAATGACGATGACCCCTGGGATATTTACTGGATGCATTTCAAAGGTGAGACAGACCACCACTTTATCCGGAATAATAATGCAATTACCCTGCTGGATGTGCCTTTATCAAGCCTGCCCGTCCTTACACACCTTTTCGACAGTATTTTTGATGCATTATCAAGAGGTTCGGTTATAAGCAATATCATATACGCATCTTACGGTTTGAGCTATTTTCTTGCTACCGCCCTTTTTATGCCAAATAACAGCTACGATCTGAAAAATAAGAAAAACATGTATGTTGAAAACAGCATTGAGTTTATGAACAATAATCTGGATAAAAAGCTTACCCTTAATGACCTTACAAGATACAATAACCTTTCCAAAACCCAGCTTACAGATATATTTAAAGAAAAAACCGGCTATTCCCCGATTGATTTTTTCATAAGGCTCAAAATGCAAAAAGCATGTTTCTACCTGGATTTCACCGACATGTCTGTTTCGGAAATAGCTGAAAAAGTAGGGTATAATGATCAGTATTACTTTTCCAGGTTATTTAAAAAGATAATGGGAAGATCGCCGTCTGAGTACAGAAAGGTAAAGAAGGGGTAAAAAATTACGGAATTAAGTGGGATTTTCTGCCCCAGGCTTCAGAAAGTCCCACACTTACTGTCATATCCGTATGTAAAATCTTAATAAATATCAAGGCACTCTTCCGCTAAAATCAAATTCGCAGTAAGAAGCTCCGAATAAATCGTTATTTTTCTTTCACAAAGTGGATGAGTTTACCTTTGAAATCACCATGTACTCCTGTAATGTTTAGTCCTGCATGCATCAACGCACTGCCGCTGTATACCTGGTTCGTTCCGGTATCCCTGTATAATGCTTTATCATCAAGCCCCTTAAGCTTAATTCTCCTGCTGTGGTAATTTGGTCTTTGCAATACCTGGATAAATGTAACCAGCACTTCTTCCTTGTCTTTTGAAACCACCGACCAGCAGTCATATTGATGGTTGTCTGTAAAGTTGGCTATCCTGTAATAATCCCCTGTCCTGATCAGGTCATTATACTTATGGTATAATTCAATCTGTCCGGGTATCATTTTCCTGTCTTCTTCGGAAATCCTGGTAATATCCAGCTCATATCCGAATGTACCTGCCAAAGCTACAAATCCTCTTGTTTCAAACGGAGTATTTCTTCCAACGATATGGTTCGGGCAGTCACTTATATGAGCACCTATTGCCGACAGAGGGTATACCATTGCAGTACCTTGTTGTATGATAAGGCGTTCAATGGCATCGGTATTGTCGGAGCACCAGATTTGTGGACTGTAATACAGCATTCCGGGGTCAAACCTTCCTCCTCCGCCTGAACAGCCTTCAAGGAGAATATGGGGAAATTCCGTTGTAAGCCGGTCCAATAGCTTATAAACCGCCAAAACATATCTGTGAAGGATTTCCCCCTGTTTTTCCTTTGGCAGGGAACTGCTTCCCAAGTCACTCAGCTGGCGGTTCATATCCCATTTGACATATGTAATGTTTGCGCCCGAAAGAATGTCTTTAAGCCTTGAATATACATACTCTAAAGCCTTATCATTCGTTAGATCCAATACGTACTGGTTTCTGCTGAGCACAGGAGTACGATTGGGCACATGAATGCACCAGTCAGGATGAGCACGGTACAGATCCGAATCGGGTGATATCATTTCGGGCTCAAACCAGATACCGAATTCAAGCCCCAGCTTATTTACCTCATCAACAAGGTGTTTTAGCCCGCCTTTGATTTTTTCCTCATTTACGTACCAATCGCCTAAAGAGCAATTATCATTGTTCCGTTTACCAAACCATCCATCGTCCATAACCAGCATTTCAATTCCTGACTTTGCGGCTTCTCTGGCTATGGACAGAAGCTTTTCGGTATCAAAATCAAAATACGTGGCTTCCCAGTTATTTATAAGGACAGGTCTCTTTCTGTCCCTGAATTTGCCGCGAATCAGGTGATTTCTGTAAAGGTCATGGAATGTTCTCGTCATCTTGCCAATACCGGCATCTGAATAGACCATGACCACTTCGGGAGCGATAAATTCCTCGCCCGGTGCCAGTGTCCATTCAAAATTGGCCGGATGAATACCCATAACCACACGCGTGGTATCAAACTGCCCACCCTCAACAACTGCAGTGAAACTGCCTGAATAAACAAAGTTAAATCCATATACATTGCCGTAATCTTCATTGGCACTCCTATCCAGCAAGGCAATAAACGGGTTAGCCTGGTGGCTTGATACACCCCTTATTGAATCAATAGACCTTTTGCCAAAACCCACCGGCAGCCTTTGAATTTTCCTTTCCCTTGCCCATGAGCCATGAAGGGAAATTACGTCATAGTCTATCCCGTCAAAGTCCACACATACCGACAAAACCTTCAGCAGCTTAATGTCTTTGCCAGAATTGTTCTTTACTTTTACACTTCTTGTTATTGCGTCGAGGTTTTCAAAAACAGTGTATACCAATGTTACTTCAAGATCGAGCACTTTGTCATGGCAGGTTATTTCAAGAGTTGTACATGAGTTCTCATCTCCGAATGTTGCAGGCAAGCCCTTTAATGAAGGCTTACCCTTGTAGATTTTATGGGAGCAATATGTTATACCGCACACTGAATGCCCGTTACTGTCCTTTATTACCAGGCATGACTCCCTGAAATCTCCCAGACCGTGCGTGGAATATTCTGTTGGAAAGGAATCATGGAAAGACATCCTGTCCCTGTTGTTCTTTGACGGCACATATGGAGGTTCGTTAATCCGTAATAGGGAGCTGACATCCAAAGGCTCATCAGCAATTTTCTTTCCGAAATATACGTGCCCTAAATACTTCTCATCGTCAACAACAGCTATAATGTAAGATGTGTCTTTGGCATCGAGCTTAAAGCATTTCTGTTCTTCAAAAAACCTGATTCCCATAAAATATCACCTTCAAACTTTCATAAACGGTGTTTTCGAACATATGCAGTCTCTATGCTATAAGGAAGATAATGGGATTGTGTGCTTTTTTTGTATCGTGCCTGCGCATTATACATTTTTGGTTGCTTTTGTCAAGTGTTCTGCCGGGCTGTGCTTATTTACTTATGGCAAATTTGGATAATTAGCCTCATTCTTATTTATACTTTTGTTGTATTCCTAGAAAGTATTGTTTCTGATAAAAACGTATTCTATTATTTGTGTAACTTAATACATGCAGATCAGCTTTATTTGCAATTAGTATATTTTAGTATATATTTCCAGTGAAATTGTACCACATTCGACTTAGCTTTACAATATATTACAATATAAATCATTTTCGATATTTTTTTAATTTAGCCGGATAATTTTATAAATATAAAAAAATGCATCCAAACAGTGCTCAACGGAAATGTGTTTGTTCCTATTGAAGCGGGAAAATTCCGGTATGATAAGGATTCGGAATGGTATGCCTGTAACGGGATGAAAAAGAAATAAACCGGGCATGAGACAATATTGGAAGTAACAGAAAGGGGCTGTCCCAAAATCAGGAATCTGATTAAGTGGCATGTCCCATCCATTCATCATACTGGCGCCTGTTACAGATGATTTATCTTCCAGTGCACTAAAAACTTATTAAATAAGACATGTGCCTGTCTTATAAAAACATATCCTGTGGGCCAACCTTAAACCCTGGTATCTGAATAACTATACCGTTTTCAATATCCCATTCGCAATCACATAATATGCCATATGAATTATCTTTACTAAATACTACAGCTTTTGGAAAAACAATATCCGTTACATTCGTAATAGATTTCCCTTTTGGTAAGTACATGGCGATATTCTGTTTATTATCTTCTATATAACTTGCAACAGCCTCCAAGGATTTCTCCGAATAATAATTTATGTTTTCAATAAAATCTTTATAATTTTGCCGCTGTATGTCATTTATTCCCTGATCTGTATATGCAGCAGCTGTTATTCTTAATACCATTGTTTTATTCCAGAAACTTACTTCCTGATTTTTACTCCATCCATGCCTGTAACATACCTGACCAAAAACCGGATCATTTATGAAATTCATTGTTTCATCTCCTTTTATAATATTGTAACCCTGTATCAATAATGCAGTACCGGTTTTTCCTGTCTCCCAAAATTCGGAAATAAGTTGCAACATATATGTCTTTTCCTTTATTTAACTGATTATCCTGCATAAGGGTTTCACGGCTCGCATCAAGCAAAGGCTTTGTCAAATATAAAATGAAGCTTTGCTGTACATGCATCGTTCATAGTCCTGTTTACCGTTTTACCGATCAATGCATTAATGAGTGTAGACTTTCCTGCACTCATTGTTGCAGAAACCAATACGGAAAACGGACGTATTTCCATATGCTTACACTTTAATTTCCAGCATTCAATCTGAAAATTTACCCTGTCAAAACCATCTGAAGTTGGCTCATTTTCATATAAAACAGAAAATAGCTTACCCATTCTGTAATGGTATTTTTTCTTATATAAGCTTCTCATTTCAGTTAAAATAGCTTGCGCTTTATAATTATCTCTAAAGGCATTAATGAAAAAGCAGTCAATCAAAAGCGAATATCTGTACTTTAATAATTTATAGTTTCTAAAATTAATTCCTGTAGTTCCTTTTGCTGACTCCCTGATTTCTTTACAGTTACATGAATATAATGATAAAGTATAATGATACCAGAAATTAAGACAGACAAAACGGCCAAAATAAGTTAGTATGGAACTATGGAAAAGAGAAGAAATTTTACACCGGAAGAAAAAGCAAAAATAGTGATTGAGGTCTTAAGGGAAGAAAAAACGCTGAATGA
>DATCKN010000140.1:0-2240 GCA_036562185.1 Thermoclostridium sp. | reverse complement strand
ATATTCTCCATGATAAGGAACGGCACAATCGATGGCAAATGGGCAATATTTACTCTTGGCGTATGCTGCATCGCAGCTTCGATGTGGTTTTGGCATGTTCGAAACAGGGGATGACATCAAAAACTTTTGTAAGATAACTTTTAATCCCGTTGGGCTGAGCCTCTACCCATGATTTGATTCCGGTTTCTTCCAGTTTGCTCCAGACCATTTTTGTTTCTACATCAGTTATCAAGCTTTCTTCTTTTCCCAGAATATTTTCGACCAGCTTAACGGGTAACAGCCTGAAATCCTGGAATACAACAGATAATTGCTTTTTGTATACTTCCAATGACAAATTTTTATGTGTACCATTAACTAATATCTTGCCTTTTTGCGGTTTGTATAATCCGCACAACAGCTTTACCATTGTGGTTTTGCCTGCACCGTTCTTACCGACAATAGCCCACTTGTGACATGCAAGGAGATAGTTTTTTTCGATTATTTGTTCTTTTGTTATCATTCTGATAAAATGTAATAAGAATTTGCAATTTATATTTAGAAGGATATGAAACACCAGGGATTAAACGACTTATATCAAAATGATTATTTAAATTTATAACATTATTTATAAATTTTAAGGGAATAAATAACCTGACAGTATATATTTAAGGAGGATAGAATATGAAGAAACTGAAAATTGCAGATGGCATAAATATGCTTACCATGAATGTCGAGGACATTCTTTTTGAAGGAATTTGGGAGATTGCGAATGGTGTTACTCTCAACTCCTACATAGTCCAGGGAGAAAAAACGGCAATTATTGATGGGGTAATTGGTTGGGACGGAATCCCCGAAACATTGTATAAAAATCTGGAAGAAATGGGTATTGAGCCGAAAGATATCGATTATTTGATTGTTAATCATATGGAACCCGATCATTCGGGCTGGATTTCAAACTTCCGCAAAGTCAGGGATGACTTTACAGTAATATGCACTGAGAAAGCTGCAAAGATGGTGAAATCCTTTTATGATGAAGACAAGATCAGGGTTGTTAAGGAAGGGGATACTCTGGACCTTGGAAATGGTAAGGTATTGAGTTTTCACCCTGTACCAAACGTCCACTGGCCGGACACCATGTACACCTATGAAAGAGATACAAAAACCTTGTTCTCATGTGATATGTTTGGTGCATTTGGCAGAATGGGAGATCATTGCTTTGATGATGAAATGACGCCTGAAGAGACAGAGTTTTTTGAGTCTGAAGGAATAAGGTACTATTCCAATGTAATGGCAACTTTTACACCCAGCCTGAAAAAAGCAATTGAGAAGGCAAAATCGATGGAAATCAACATCATAGCACCCGGTCATGGTCCGGTTTACAGGAAGAATCCTCAAAAAATCATAGATGATTATTCCAGGTTCTCCCGCTATGCTGAAGGGGCAGGAAAGAATGAAGTTGCAATTTTATGGGGATCAATGTACGGGATGACTGCAAAGGCAGTTAATTACGTTGAGGGCATACTTCAAAGAGAAGGTGTCAGGTATAACAAGCTGGAAATGCCACGGGTAAGTACCAGCGAAATGCTCGCAACTGTATTTAAATCTGCAGGGATAATTATTGCAGCGCCTACATATGAGTACAAGCTTTTTCCACCTGTTGCCGAAGCTTTGGATGAACTCGGCAGAAAGAAGGTTACAGGCAAGGTGGCATTCAGATTTGGATCATATGGGTGGTCAGGAGGAGCGGAGAAAGAACTGAAAGAAATAATCGAGAGAAATAAGATGAACTGGGATTTCATTGAATCGGTTGAGTTTGAAGGGGCTCCGAGGGAAGAAGACCTTGCTAAGGTGGAAGCCGGAGTATTGGAGCTTTTGGAGAAGATGAAGGGGAAACTGGCAGAGTAAATTACAGGTATTAAAACTGCACAGGATTTCTTATACAATTTGAAACATTACCTCATGAGATACATATTGTGAAGGTAGTCTTTATGTCAGGAGATATCAAATAAATATACCTTAAAAGGCATTAAATCGAAGGCCTCAGGAACCTCAGCCAGTATAGCTGATAAATTGAAGGCCTTCTTTTTTAGCCTTTGAGTAAAAACATGCCAAATGCTGCTGCAAAACAATCCCAGGTAACTTTATACGTTCTTGCAGCTCACAATAACCTCTGAGCATACAGGATATTAATAAAAAAATTTCAGTGATAATTCTGCCGAGGATGAATTTAAACGTGGGGGGATCCATGGGGAAGGCTATAC
>DATCKN010000083.1:0-32400 GCA_036562185.1 Thermoclostridium sp. | reverse complement strand
CTCCACCAATAAAAGTTTTATATTTGACTATCTCAATTTTATCTTCATAGACAATTATTTTATTAACGTAATCCCGGATGATGCGTTTCTGCTCTTCCGGGCTTTTGATTTTATCACCATTTTCTTGTCAGGAACCTTCTTATTATATCTTCGTTAGGTGCATTCGTTTTGGCTTGCAGCTTGGTCTCTTCAATTTTAAGCAAAAGGTTTATGTTTTGTATGATTTGAATATATCTAAAAGTACCAGAGTAATATTAAAATCCCTGTAAGGTGGACTCTACAGGGATTTGTTATGAGGCAGGGATAATGGAAAATGGCGAGGGACGTTAGTATATTTATAAGCGCAAAGGATAATTTCCGCTTAAGAAGCATTAACTTCTGATTCTCTTTTATTGCCTATGAAAGACAGTATACCGCCGATAAATGCCAGCACCATAAAAATTGCTACGAATGTGCCGCCCAAAATAATTCCCAGAATTGCGCATATTATAATCAGTATGGCCGGTGCTTTTGATTTGGCGTTCATTGCCGTAGCACCGAAAATTATAGTTAAGAGTGAAAAAATAATGCCTCCCCAGCCTAGACCGATAACGGTACCTGCGTCTTCTCCTCCTAATGATGCTCCAACACCGCCGATAAACATTGTTACTATTGCTGCGATAACTCCAAAAATTCCTGCTATTATGGCGATGATTCCGCCTGATTTTTTCATAATAAACCTCCTTATGCATATGTGCTGGTTGTTTTATCAGTGGATTTTACCACTGTTCGGCCAGTTAAATATCGTCTTGTTTATTTTCCAGGCAACAACCGCTTCTATGGGCTGTACCCGGGAATAACGAAAGCTGTAACCGCTGCAATGCGGTTTTACTGCCTTTAGCCTCATCTAAAAAGTGTTTTTCAAATCTGAAGTAAGGTGTCTGCTGCAAAAAGCAATATGTTTTTGATGTGTATTAGTATGAACCAATATGCAGAAGAATAAATAATATAAATTATGGTTTACGAATTAAAAATTTTTGCAGCAAAGTTTTCAAAACATATAAACGCTGATCACAACTAATTTAACAGGCAGCTGTAATGAATGAGTTTTAGGGGGTGGTGAAATGAACCCTATAATGGGTAAAGCGCAAGCTACGGCTTATCAGATGAACACATTTTTGAAAAGAGTGAACCCAAATGCTCCTGATGTTGCGCATATATACCTTGAAGAAGGGGAAATAGAGGGAGTGAGGGGAGATATTGCATTTGCGCAGGCAATAAGAGAAACAAACTACTTCAGGTTCACAGGCATAGCAAGACCTGAATGGCATAACCCGGCGGGGTTGGGTGTTTCAGGGAAAATCGTGAACGGGGAATATGAAGGTAACAGGTTTCCGGACTGGCGTACAGGAATAAGGGCACAGATACAGCATCTTAAAGCTTATGCAACAACTGAACCGTTAAGGCAAATATGCGTTGACCAGAGATTTCATCTTGTTACCAGGGGAGTTGCTCCGAACTGGGAAGACCTTAACGGCAAATGGGCTGTGCCGGGTACTACATATGGGCAGGATATAATTAAGATATGGCAGGAAATACTTAAGGTGCCTGTTGCCGGAGCCGGAGACTCAGGAGAAATCGACATGCTCAGGAATGAAAATGCCCGGCTGAAAGCAAAAATCAGTGAACTTGAAGCTAAAATAAGTGTTATGAAGAATTATGCCAAAATGATAATTGATGTATAAAACCGGATTCAACATGAACCGGTGTTGGGTAATTATTTCCCGAAGTTTGAGGAAAATCGGTTTTTTCTTTGGGCAGATCCCTTTTGTGCTTTGTAGAAAAAAGGTGAATTAAGGCTGATGCCAGCATTAGAGGGCAATTAAATGAATAGTTGCCTGTTGTTCTATATTGTGCTAATGTGGTATATAAAATTGATATTTATGTATCGGATTTAATCTTTGATATATAATGTATTAAAAAATAAAAAAAGGGTGATAGAATGTCTTCAGAAATATATTTGGCAGGCGGTTGTTTTTGGGGTATGGAAAAATACCTTTCACTGGTTAAAGGAGTTGAAAAAACACAGGTTGGATATGCGAACGGAAAAACTCTTTTTCCAACCTATGAAGAAGTATGCCACAACAATACAGGACATGCAGAAACTGTAAAAGTAGTATATAATCCTGATGAAATAAACTTGAAGGAGTTACTGAACATATACTTTGAGGCCATTGATCCCACATCGCTAAACAGGCAGGGTGGGGATGTAGGCACTCAATACAGGACAGGAATCTACTATATAAACGAAACGGATCTTCCAATAATACGTGAAGCAATAAACGAACTTCAGAGAAAATATGACAAACCTGTTGTAATTGAAGTTGAGCCGCTAAAAAATTACAGCCCGGCAGAAGAGTATCATCAAAAATACCTGGAAAAGAATCCGGGCGGGTACTGCCATATCAGTCCGGAACTGTTTGAAAGGGCAGCCGCTGTAAGCCCTTCAGGACAGCAGAAGTAATTTTAATTTTTATAAAATATACCAAAAAAATGAATTACAGCCCGTCTTGTCTCATAAATTATAATAATACCCTTATATTTATTCAAAAGAAACAGTAATGAAAATAAACATAGGGGGAGAATATTGCATGGAAAATTATTTTAATGACAGGTACAAACACCGTATGGGAGAGAAAGCAATTACTTTGCAGAAGGCTGACGGGACTAAGCTGGCGAATACCGAAATTACCGTTAAGCAGACAAAGCATCATTTTCTTTTCGGGTGCGCGGCGTTTGATTCAATACCCCTGGCAAATAATGAACTGGATGGGGAAAAGAAGGAATTAACAGAAGAGATTTTCAACAAGTTTTTTAGGCTTTTTAATTTTGTAACACTTCCGTTTTATTGGGCAAGGTTTGAGCCTGTTCAGGGAAAACCTGATACGCAGAGGGTTAGAAAAGCAGCTGAATGGTTGATATCAAAAGGATGCAAGTTAAAAGGCCATCCGTTATGCTGGCATACATTAACGGCTCCGTGGCTTCTTGATTTGAAAAGCAACGAAATTTTACAGATGCAGGTAAACCGGATACGAAGGGATGTTGCAAATTTTACCGGCTTGGTGGACACCTGGGATGTAATTAACGAAGTTGTTATAATGCCTGCTTTCGATAAATATGACAATGGTATAACAAGGTTATGCAAGGATTTGGGAAGGATCCGCCTGGTTCGTGAAGTGTTTCAGGCGGCCAAAAGAGCAAACCCGAATGCTGTTCTGTTAATCAACGATTTTGAAACATCTGAATCATATGAAATATTAATTGAAGGATGTCTTGAAGCAGGCATTCCAATAGATGCAATCGGAATACAGTCCCATATGCATCAGGGATATTGGGGCGTTGAAAAAACCCTTGAGATTCTTGAAAGATTCTCGCGCTTTAAATTACCTGTCCATTTCACCGAAAATACAATAGTTTCAGGGCAACTTATGCCACCTGAAATAGTTGATCTGAATGATTATGTTGTTGATTCCTGGCCCACGACGGCAGACGGGGAAGAAAGGCAGGCAAAAGAACTGGTACTCCATTATAAGACTTTGTTTGCCCATCCTTCTGTGGAATCAATAACGTACTGGAATTTTACAGACGGTGGCTGGCTTAATGCACCGGCAGGCTTATTGCGTGGGGACGGAACTGTCAAGCCATCTTATGAGGAAATAGATAAACTTATTAATAATGAATGGTGGACGGGTGAAAAAACTTATGTTACCGATGAAGCCGGTTCATTTACTGTGTCTGGTTTCCTGGGAGACTATGAAATATATATCAGGGGTAATTTAGCCGGCAGTTTTCAGCTGTTGAGTGATAACAGGCAGGAAACGGTTACTATAAAATCAGGCAGGGGCAATTAACAGATGAGAAAGAACAAATACAGGAATTTATATAAAGTGGAGACTGTGGAATCCAATGACAGGGTTAAGCAAAAGGTTGTATATACGGGTGAATACTACAAGACAGACCTGCTTAAAGAGCAGGAACAGAAATATAAAATATGCCTTGTATTAATACCGGTTATTATGGCTGCGTTGTTTATATACATGGGTCTTTTGAACAATGACGGTTCCCGTGTGTTTTATGTTGTAATGCCATATGTATTACAGTTTTTACCTATAGCATATATGATTATATCTGCCGTATCGTTTTTCCCGAAAAATATGCTGACAGTGGCGCAATATGATAAAACATATATGCGCATCAGAACCAGCGGAACCTGGATATTGATACTGGCTTTGGCAAGTATACTGGGTGAAATACTTTATATAGTCAGAGGATATGGAAATACGCTTGAACTTGAGATAATATTTTTAGTTTGCAATATTATAATATCCATACTTGCATTTATTACTCTGCGAATACATGCCAAGATAAAATTTAAGATGGTGCAAAATGATAAAACTCCTTAATTTTGAGCACCTATATAATTTAATTTACCATTGACATAATACAGGTATTTTGATAAATTAAAAAACAAGGAATTTCAAATGTAAGCCTTTTAAAATGGGCTTTCAGATATTTTTTTTTATAATCAATTTAGGAGGGAAGGATATGAAAAACAAGAAATTAATAGGAATTATAGCAGCAGTTGTTGTCGTAGTGGCAGTTGTTCTGGCTGTAGTTCTATGGCCGAAGGGTACAGAAACCGGAAATAATAATGTTACTGTTACTCCAACAGGAGCACCTGCTACACCAACAGAGACCGCTGAGAAAAGCACTCCATTGGTTGTAGGGTATTCGCCTTTTAGTGAGAAGTTTAGCCCATTCTTTGCACAAACCGCATACGATCAGGATGTTGTGGGTTTAACCCATGTTAACCTTCTCAAAACCGACAGAACAGGCGGTATCATATACAACGCAATTGAAGGCGAAACAGTTCCATATAATGGAGTTGATTATTTCTACAACGGTATTGCAAATATTAAAGTAACATATGATGAAAAATCGAACATAACAACTTACTACATCAAAATCAGGGACGATGTAAAATTCAGTGACGGACATGTAATGGATGCAGATGATATTATCTTTACATACTACGTCCTTGCTGATCCTACCTACACAGGTTCTTCCACCATATATTCATATGACATTATTGGTATGAAGAACTACAGGTTAAACAATTCAATGGCAGAGCAAACAGATGTTACAGCTGACGAAGTTGCAGCAGAACTGGCTAATCCAAGCGCTGAAACCAATGAAGCTATAGCACAATTTGTTTCTGATACTCTCACATCTGAGCTGGATTGGGTAAAATCCCTGTACGGAAATCCCAGTTATGCTTCATACACTGAAAAATATCCTATTGCAAAGGATTTATTTGCATCCTTCTATAACTTGGATGAAAATTATGATTCTTCTACTGTTGCTGATGAAGCACAAGTTCTTAAAGATATTATTGCCCAGTATGGAACTGACTGGAAAGCTCTCGGCAGTGCCTACGGCGGAAGTGAAACCTATTTCCAGGCTGATATAGAAAAGAAAGTACAAAGCATATTGCTTGACAAAAAACTTGCTTCTGCCGGTGGTACCGAAGTTCCTAATATTGAAGGTATCAAAAAGCTGAGCCAGACCGAAGTTGAAATAAAATGCCGTGGATTTGAAGCTCCTGCCGTATACAGCATTTGCGGTATTGAAGTTGCTCCCTTGCATTACTACGGAGACGAATCCATGTATGATTACGAGAATAACAAGTTCGGTTTCCCAAGAGGAGATCTTTCAATTGTACAGTCCAAGACCACAAAGCCGATGGGCGCAGGTCCATATAAGTTTATAAAATATGAAAACAAGGTTGTTTATCTTGAAGCTAACGAACATTACTATAAGGGTGAGCCCAAAATCAAGTACCTGCAGCTGAAAGAGACAACTGACGGTGAAATGATAGCAGGTGTAGCTACCGGTGTTATCGACCTGGCTAATCCTTCAGGTTCAGTAGCCAAGATGGAAGAAATCAAGAAGCAAAACTCCAATGGCCAGCTCACCGGTGACAAGATCACATCAAGCCTGGTAGACAACCTCGGTTACGGATATATTGGAATTAATGCTGATAATGTTAATGTAGGCGGCGAGCCGGGATCTGAAGCCAGCAAGAATTTAAGAAAAGCTTTTGCAACCTTATTTGCAGTATACCGTGATGTTGCTATAGACAGTTACTACGGTGATGCAGCTTCAGTTATAAACTATCCGATTTCAAATACATCATGGGCAGCTCCTCAAAAAGCAGATGAAGGGTACGAAGTGGCTTTTTCAAGAGATGTAAACGGCAATCCTATTTACACATCCAACATGGTTGCTGATGAAAAATATGCAGCAGCACTGGAAGCAGCTATAGGGTTCTTAAAAGCAGCCGGTTATACTTTTGATGAAGCAAGCGGAAAATTTGTTGCAGCTCCCGATGGTGCCAAGATGGAATATGAAGTTATGATACCTGCTGACGGTGTTGGCGACCACCCTGCATTCTCAATTTTGAAGGATACACAGGCTGCACTTGAAAAGATTGGCATTACTCTCAAAATAAAAGACTTGTCAGATTCCAATGAACTTTGGAATTCAATCAATGCAAACACCCATGAAATGTGGGCAGCTGCATGGCAAGCTACTATTGACCCGGATATGTACCAGGTTTACCATAGTTCAAATAAAATTGGTAGAGGCGGTACTGACAGCAATAACTATAATATTGGTGACGAAGAGCTTGACAAGCTCATTATGGAAGCCAGAAAAAGCGCTGACCAGGCTTTCAGAAAGGCAACATACAAGAGAGCTTTGGACATCATACTTGACTGGGGAGTAGAAATACCCAACTATCAAAGACAGAACCTGGTTATTTTCAGTACACAGAGAATAAATACTGATACAGTTGCCAAAGATCTTACTCCTTATTACGGATGGATGGACGAAATTGAAAATATGGAAATGAGATAATTGGCTGATGAGATAAACGGCTAATGAGATAAACAGCTAATGTGTTCAGCTTTAGAGCCCGCAAAAGCGGGCTCTAACTCATTAAAGCAAAATTTGGAATAATTTATAAGGAATCATTTTATAGATATATCTTCTAATAAAGCCCAAAATGGGTTACTTGTAAAGAGGGGTCATTTAATGGGAAAATATATAGTAAAAAGGCTTTTATTATGCATACTGTTGCTTATCTTTGCGTCGATGCTTATTTACACCATAATGAGATGTCTCCCCACGTCCTATGTTGAAACTGTTGCAAGGCAGCTTGCAACTCAACCTGGTGCAAAAAGCTATTCGGAGTGGTTGGCACAGTTAAAAGCAATGTATGGAATGGATGTAGGTATAATAAGGGGGTATTTTTTCTGGTTAGGTAATGCTGTGAGAGGTGACTTCGGTGACTCATGGCAGTTTACTGTACCTGTTACAGAAAAATTTTCAGAGGTTATTTGGGATTCCTTTATATTAGGAGCGATTTCCTTTATTTTTGAAATTCTTATTGCAATTCCGCTCGGAATACTTGCAGCAAGGAAGCAGTATAGCAGAACCGACTATGCTGTTACGGTATTTGCTCTTTTAGGTATTTCGCTTCCCACATTTTTCTTTGCAACTGTTTTAAAACTGATATTCTCTGTTTGGTTAGGCTGGTTTGATCTTTACGGTAAAGTGGGCAGGTTCCATGAGCAGCTTGACGCAATGGGCAAGTTCCTGGATATAGCATCCCACTACGTGCTGCCCGTAATGACATTGACAATTGTCAATGTGGGAAGTTTGATGCGTTATACCAGAACCAATATGCTTGAAGTTTTAAATTCGGATTATATCAGGACAGCTCGGGCAAAAGGATTGCCGGAAAAGAAGGTTATAAATTATCATGCTTTCAGAAATACCCTTATTCCGGTTGTAACCATATTAGGAGGATCTTTGCCTGGCTTATTTGCAGGTGCCATGGTAACAGAAACTCTTTTCCAGATACCGGGAATAGGTTATACATCATATCTGGCTATAACAAATGGTGATATACCGTTTACCATGTTCTACATGACGTTTATGGCATTACTTACACTTCTTGGGACATTGATCGCTGATATCCTGTACGCTGTGGTGGATCCTCGCGTAAGAATCAGTTGATGAAGGAGATTAAAAATGATTGCAGTTTTAATAACAAGTGGAATAACCACCGTTTTAAATAGGAGGTAAATCGTGGATAAAAACAGTTATGTAAAAAATGATAATCCTATTGAATCTGTGGATTACAATGAAAATGTATATAATGAACATATAAGTACTTCAACGAGTCTTTCTGACGAGCAACGTGTAAAGGTTTTATCCCCGGGTATGCTCGTATTAAAGCGATTTATCAGAAACAGGCTTGCTATTGTTGGTTTTTTTATCATTGTATTTATGTTCATGTTTTCATTTTTAGGCGGAGTCATCAGCCCATATGATGAGACACAGGTTTTTACGTATGTTGGAGTAATGGCAAAGGAGTTTGCCAGCGTTACACAAAATAATCAGTTCAGATATTCTGTAGTTGAAGGAAAAGAGTATGGCGATAGCGCTCATGCTAAATTTATACTGGCAAAAAACCAGGGAGCTTCCTTTTTTGAGCATAATGGTATTGAATATGCTATAATCCAGGAAGCTGAAGATTTTTACAGAATCACACATATAACCCCTATAGCGAATGTTACGTATTTCAGAGGCATTTTTGGTGTAAACCCGATAAACAATTATACAATTTCAGAATCACTTCAAGAAGCTGCTAAGACGGCAATTGACTCTGGCGCAGAGCAATTTGAATTTGAAGATGAAATATATACAGTCAAACGTCAGAACAGGGATTATATTCTTGGAAAATCAGATGATATTGCTTTGGAATCAATGCTTATAATTGAGCCTGCCGGAAAGGACATTAAGGTTGATTACAATTTTAGATATGCTGCTGAAAAAGCAATCCGTACTGCTGAATCCGGTTCATTTTCTTTGAACGGTGAGAATTTTTCAATTGAAGAATATGATAGTTTCTCTGTAGTGTACCAGCTTAAATCGGGCGAAAAAGTTCCTTTCGCTATTGTATCAGAATTGGCTTTCCAGCCTGTTTCTCCCGAAATATTTTTATCAATAGACTTTAAAGAGGCTTTTCAAAAAGCTATTTCCAACGGACAGACTTCTTTTGTTTTTGAAAATGAAAATGGCAGTACCGAGTATACTATTACAAAACTGAATAATGTTTACACAATTAAAACCGAGGCACCAACCCATTTAATATCCATGTATGAATCACCGTCCGGCAAACACTGGCTGGGAACCGATGGTCATGGAATGGACGTGTTAACACGTTTGATGTATGGAGGAAGAGTATCTCTTTTAATTGGTTTTATTGTTGTATTTCTTGAAACTCTCATTGGTGTAATACTTGGCGGATTGGCAGGATATTTCGGCAAATGGGTGGATATGCTCATCATGCGTATTGTTGACGTATTTAACTGTATTCCGTTTTTGCCGTTGATAATGATTATGGGTGCTGTTATGGACTCCATGAATGTGCAGCCACAAAAAAGAATCTATTACTTGATGATAATTCTGGGTTTGATGAGTTGGCCCGCAATTGCAAGAATGGTACGTGGACAAATACTGTCATTAAGGGAGCAGGAGTTCATGATCGCAACAGAAGCTACCGGACTACGCACATCCAAAAGAATTTTCAAACATCTGGTACCTAATGTAGTGCCCCAGCTGATCGTATTGGCAACTCTTGGCCTTGGAAATATAATACTCTATGAGTCCACATTGAGTTATTTTGGTTTGGGTGTTAAATTTCCTTTCGCTTCATGGGGTAATATAATAAGTGCTGTATCGACAGCATACGAAATGACAAACTATTGGTTTGTATGGGTACCTGCAGGATTTCTGATATTACTTACAGTATTAGGTTTCAATTTCGTTGGCGACGGTCTTCGCGATGCTTTTGACCCCAAGATGAAAAGGTAGGTGCTGAGGATGACAAGCAAAAATGGAAATGGTAAAAAATCAGGATTAATTGCAGGACATGCTTTAAAGACCAGTATTAAAAAGGCTAATTATATTTCCGCAAAAGAAACAAGAAGGATTTCGAAAGAAAACAGGAAAATAACCAGGGCATATGAGAAGCAATACAACCGCAAGAATGTGCCTGAATCGGAATTTAAGTCTGCTATGCGGAATCCTGAAAATGTTGTTGAATTTGATAATTTGCATACTTACTTTTTTACAGATATAGGTACTGTTAAGGCAGTAAATGGTGTATCCTTTGATGTACCAAAAGGGAAAACCGTTGGTATTGTAGGTGAATCAGGGTGTGGAAAATCTGTTACAAGCCTTTCATTGATGCAGCTTCTTCCCAGACCTATGGGGCAGATTGTCGGCGGCGAAATCAGATTTAATGCCGGGGATTTTGTATACAATATTGCGAAGACACCTGCAGAAAGAATGCAGAAAATCAGGGGAAATAAAATGTCAATGATATTTCAGGAACCTATGACAAGCTTGAACCCGGTTTTCCGCATTGGCGATCAGGTTGATGAAGTAATAGCATTACACAATCCGCAGCTATCAAAAGAAGAAGTGAAGGCTAGAACCATTCAGATGCTTGAAATGGTAGGCATTGCTAATTCCCATGGCGTATATAGAATGTTCCCCCATGAGCTGTCGGGTGGTATGCGTCAAAGAATTATGATAGCAATGGCTCTTGCATGTGAGCCAAAACTTATAATAGCCGATGAGCCGACAACAGCATTGGATGTTACAATACAGGCTCAGATCCTTGATTTGCTGAGAAACCTGAAAGACAAAATAAACAGCAGTATCATGCTTATAACACATGATCTGGGTGTAATTGCTGAAATGGCAGATTATGTTGTCGTTATGTATGCTGGTAAAATAGTGGAGAAGGGAACTGCAAAAGACATATTCCATAACCCGTCGCATCCGTATACAATAGGCCTGATGAACAGTAAACCTGTTGTAAACAAGCGGGTTGAAAGGCTTTACAGCATACCCGGAAATGTTCCTAATCCAATAAATATGCCAAACTACTGCTATTTTAAAGACAGATGTGATAGATGTATTAAAGCTTGTGATGGAGATTATCCTCCTGAAGTCTATCTGAACGAAACGCACATGGTTAGCTGTTACCTGTATTCACAAGCGAAGGAGGCAAAAAATGGCTAATTCGGTAGTAAATGATATCCAAACAAATAAAAATGATTATATACTTGAAGTTAAGAATTTGAAAAAATATTACCCGATTAAATCAGGTATATTTGGCAGGGCAAGCGGTTATGTTAAGGCAATAGACGGAGTAAGCTTTAAAATCAGGCGCGGAACAACAATGGGCCTCGTTGGTGAATCAGGGTGCGGAAAAACAACCATAGGTAAAACTGTATTAAGGCTTACCGACAAAACCGACGGAGAAGTATATTTTGATGGTATACCGATTTTTGAATTGGACCGTAAAAAGTTAAGAAAGTTGCGTCCAAGAATTCAAATTATTTTCCAGGATCCGTATTCAAGCCTTTCCCCGCGGTTGCCCGTCGGTGAAATTATAGGTGAAGCGGTTAAGGATAATAATATTGTACCGAAAGAAGAGTATAATGACTATATAAATAAAATTATGCTTGATTGCGGATTACAGCCCTATCACAAGGACAGGTATCCTCATGAGTTTTCCGGCGGACAAAGGCAGAGAATATGTATTGCCAGGGCTCTTGCCCTGAATCCGGAATTTGTTGTATGCGATGAGCCTGTATCTGCTCTTGATGTATCAATCCAGGCACAGATCATTAATCTGCTTAAGGATCTGCAGGAAAAATACAAGCTGACGTACCTGTTTATATCCCATGATTTGTCTGTGGTTGAGCATATTTCAGACACAGTGGGTGTAATGTATCTTGGCAACCTTGTTGAATATGCGGATAAAGAATCAATATTCAAAAATCCTCTGCACCCATATACAAAGGCATTATTCAGCGCAATACCGATACCCGATCCTGATGTTAAAATGAACAGGATTATACTTGAGGGAAGCATTCCTTCTCCAGCAAATCCACCCAGTGGATGCAAATTCCATACAAGATGCAAGGAATGCATGGAAATATGTAAGACAGTAGCGCCAAAAGAGGTAGAAGCGGAGAATGGGCATAGGGTTGTCTGCCATTTGTATGACAAGGATATAGCCAAGTAAAATTTAAGTTGGTCAAATAATTTTGAGATTATATTTACTTGATGCCGGGTATAGTTTTGGAGTGATATATTTTAGAAAGTGAGCAGTGATGAGAAAAAGAACTTACGACGATGATGACGGCAGAGTAATTGCAAATATGAATATTGAGGGCACTCCGTGGTATGTTAAGGAAAATCAGAAACAGAGCGGTACTTCATCCGAAAAGCCTGCACCTGATGTGAGAGAAACCTTTTATATCATGAAAGGAGCTCTTGCTGCAGGTTTGCTGATTGGCTTTGTATTTATTGCTGCCTGTTTCGTGTTTTTACTCTTTTGTACCCAGGTTTGGTTTAAGTGATTTATCAATATCCACGCCTTGTTGAAATGGTCTGTTGAAATTGCGATGCAATTTCAACGATTGTTTTAACAGGCTTAGCCGGAGTTATCATTATGAAGAATGAGGATAAAAAGAGCAATAAAGATAACAAAATGAAAGGTTTTGAAAGGTATCTGGAGCCATGCCCGAACTGTGGTAAGGATATCCTGTACCACATGACCAGGTGTCCTTATTGTAATAAAGAAGTAACATTAAAATACTATAAGCCAATGGATCCTGAAAAGGCTAAGAAAATTAAGCTGGTATTGGCTGTTATTGGATTTATTATTGTATTTATTATACTGTTGGCAATAAAGTGAAATCCTTTTTGAATACCTGTATTTTCACAACAGTTAATTTTAATCACGGTAAAATTTAAAGTACAGGAGCGATTATGATTAAAAAAGTACCTTTATCAGAACTTCAAACCAGGATGAATCGGTTCAGGGAAAAAATGGACATGCTCAACCCTGAGTGGGAACTGGCGGTAATTTTCAGCAAGGTTAATCAGTATTATTTTACCGGCACAATGCAGGACGGAATGATTTTGATCCCACGGGATCGCGAGGCTGAGTATTGGGTCAGAAGAAGTTTCGACAGGGCCGTGGATGAGTCTTTGTTTCCAAATATAAAGCCAATGAACAGCTACAGGGAAGCAGCTTCATGTTTTGGAAAGGTGCCATCGGCTGTATATCTTGAAACAGAGGTTGTACCGGTAGCTCTGGTTGAAAGGTTCAGAAAGCATTTCCCGTTCGAATCGGTAAACCCCGTTGATGGTGCAATAAACTCGGTTAGAGCAGTAAAAAGCTGTTATGAGCTTGAATTAATGATAAAGGCGGGAAATATCCATAAAAAGGTTTTAGAAGAGCAAATACCTGAAATTCTCAAAGAAGGCATGAGTGAAGCAGAGCTGGCGATAAAGCTTTATAATGTGATGGTTGAGGAAGGACACGACGCGGGTGTCCGTTTCGGCATGTTTGATACGCAGTTAATATTAGGCCATATTGCTTTTGGTGAAAGTTCCATTTACCCGACATTTTTTGACGGCCCGGGCGGCAATTACGGTTTGAGTCCTGCAGTACCTTCATTCGGGAGCAGGGAGCGGAAACTTAAAACCGGGGACTTGGTTTTTATTGATGCAGGCTGTGCCGTAGATGGATATCATACTGATAAAACAATGACCTATATGTTTGGAAAAGCATTGCCTGACGAAGTGATTGATATTCACAAAAAATGCCTGGAAATACAGAACGAAGCCGCATTAATGCTTAAGCCGGGTGCAGTTCCGGCTGAGATATATAAATCCATATTTAACAGGCTCAGTTCAGACTTCCTGGTAAATTTCATGGGATATGGCAACCGGAGGGTTAAATTTATAGGTCATGGAATTGGTTTGAATGTGGACGAATACCCGGTAATTGCAGATGGTTTTATGGAACCGTTGCAGGAAGGAATGGTAATAGCGCTTGAGCCTAAAAAAGGTATAAAAGGTATTGGAATGGTAGGGGTTGAAAATACATTTATAGTTACTCCCGGTGGTGGGAAATGTATAACAGGTGATAACCCCGGGCTTATCCTTGTATGATGTATATTATGCTGATTGTGGGGCAGACTGAATAGTCTGCCTTTTTTGCTACCTTATGTTCCAATTTGCCTGTTCACGGGTAAATAGAAAATTTCTTTATACTTCGCATTTTATTCTGGAAATGTTTGCTGTTTACCTTGAAAATATGGGAAAATTATGTTAAATAATAGTTAGTATGTAGGAAAGTGTCACACAGACAGAAATTTTATACAAATACCAATGGGGGAAATGATGAACGAATATTATAACAGTTATTCACCTGTGAAAAATGATATCCTGGAGATAAATGCAATTCAGCAGTTCCTTTCAAACAGCCAGTTTGGCATGGCTATTTTCAGAGCAGCAGACATGGTTTTGCTTGATGCCAATCAAATCTGGCTGAACAGGTTGGAAGAGCCATATAATAACAAAAATTTCAGTATAGGAAAACCTGTTTATGAAATAATTACAGGGTGGAAAGGTAGCGCTTTTGAGAAAGTCTGGCATATTGCATTTCAGACAAAAAAGGGAGTTAATCTCCCTGAGTATCGCCACAGTGGAATGAAAAAAGGCATTTCCTACTGGAATGTATCATTAACACCGATATTACAGGAAGGCAAATTGTTATACTTCATAGAAACAACCTTTGATGTTACCGAAACGGTGATAAACAGAAATCAAGCCAACTGCCAGAGCCCGTACATATCGAAACAGTGCCAGAACTTTGAAACAGTAGTTGAAAACATGTCAGATGCACTTTTTGTAGTTTACCCCGACTACAGTATAGTGGCGCTGAATCAGGAAGCACATATAGTAAAGCACTATTTCAACGGTTTTAAGTATAACCTGCCCCCGGTTAATATAAAGTATTATAACTCAAATGATGAGGAAATACCTTATAATGATTTGCCAATATTTAAAATTTTAAAAGGAGATATATATGAAGCATTCAGAGTTACAGTAGTTACGCAGGAAGACACTCATCATTACAGTATCAGCGGAAGGCCTGTATACGACAATTTCAACAATATATACTTTTCCATTATTTCCATAAGGGATGTTACAAACCAGGTAAATAACGATTATTATGTACTGAAGCTCGAAAAGGAGAAGAAGGAGTATCTTGAAAGGGTTATAGAGGTTAAAGACAATTTTCTGACACTAATCTCCCATGAGTTTAAGACGCCATTATCGGTTATTATGACAGCAATCCAGGCAATGGAGCTGTTTTGTGCAAATGAATTAAGCGATAAAGCAAAAAGATATATAAATACAATCAAACAAAATTCACTAAGGCAATTCAGGCTTGTCAGGAACCTTCTGGATATTACCAGGGGGACGGCCGATCAAATCCGGTTGAATAACAGAACCATAGATATCGTATCACTTACAAGGCTGATAACAGAATCGGTTAAACTGTACGCCGGCCAGAAAGAGCTTAACGTTACTTTTACTTCAAATGTTTCAGAAAAAATGATTTTTATTGACGATGAAAAATATGAGCGCATATTGTTGAATATCCTGTCCAACGCAATTAAGTTTACTCCGAAAGGCAAAAATGTAAAGGTCATGTTGATTATCAAAAACGGTTATGTCAATTTGGCCGTAAAAGATGAGGGCGTGGGAATTCCGGAAGATAAAATAGGTGTTATTTTTGAACGTTTTGGCCAGGTTGATTCAAGTCTATCCAGGCAGGCTGAAGGAAGCGGAATAGGGCTTTATCTTGTAAAAATGTTTGTGGAAAAAATGGGAGGAACCATATCTGTTAAAAGCAAGCCTTTTCAGGGAACAACCTTTTTGGTAAGGCTTCCTGATGCCTATGAAACTAAGGATACAACAGAAGTCAGCTATGATGACGGTGAAAACAGAAAAATAGTTGACATGATGAATATAGAGTTCTCGGATATTTACTTCTCAAAATAAGTGCAAGTTTCCCCAAAATGCTTTTATTTATGAATGTTTTCATATATAATATTGTTGAAAATTATTATTATGTGGAAATATTCATAAACTGATTATTGTGGACGTAGATACTGTGAGAATGAAAAATAAGAGAATCGGTCGGGCTATACTGTTTGTAATTGGTGTTTTAGGGATACTTGATACTATTATTGTCAGAGCCGTTGTACAAGGAATGGATCTGGGAGTTTTCATGCCTTCAGTTATTGGGCTTGCATGTATTGTCTGGTCACTTAAACCCCTTTATGAAAAATATTTGAATAAGATAAATCCGGTTTTACGCGGTATTACATACTGGTGTTTTATATTATTCATGTTTTTCTTTATTATTCTAGAAGGTTGTATTGTCCTGGGCGGTATTTTTAATCAGAATCCTGAAAATAATCCCGATTATATCTTAATTTTGGGAGCCGGGATTTATGGGGATGGAAGCCCAACTCTTACCTTGGAGAAAAGGCTTCAACTGGGCCTGGAATTAGCGAAACAGCACCCTGATGCATATATAGTTGTATCAGGCGGGCAGGGGAGAAATGAACCAATGCCTGAAGCACTTGCAATGGCGTATTATCTCGCCGACAGGGGTATAAACCCCGGAAGAATTATTATTGAAGATAAATCTACCAGTACAATGGAGAATTTTAAATATTCAAAAGAATTAATAGATGCGGGCAAAAAAATAGCATTTATAACCAACGATTTTCACATTTTCAGATCCACGATGCTTGCCAGGAGAAACGGCCTTGATGCATACGGATGCGGTACATCTACTCCGGGGATTGTCCTTATAAACTGTTATTTGAGAGAGTTTTTTGCTATGGTAAAATCATTTATTTTTGATCATCCGTAACGAACTCATCAACCTGCGGGTTCTTTTCCCGGTTTCTAATCATCGTGTCCAGAATTTCCAGGTATATTTCCTGCGGAAAGCTGGTCCAGTTTTTGCATATATTGCGGGCATCTTCCTTTGTACCCGCTGCTATTTTTACTTCCATCAATGAAAAATCATTTTCTCTGATTTTACACAACACTGTGTATCCGTCGCCTTCGGGAATGTAATCAGCAGTGATCATGGTTTCGGTGCGGATTTTGTTCCTTATTTCTGCAGTACTGTCTTTGATTAGCTTTTTCAGGCCGGCAGGCAGAATGGATTCAAACATATCCAGAACTTCTGAGCCTTTCTCTGTGATTGTATAGTAAGAAATACCGTCTTTTTTTTCAGCTGTTACCAGTTTTTCCTCGATAAGTTCGCTTAAATATTGCTGCATGTAAAAATAATTTATTAACCTGTTTTCCAGCATAATTCTAACAAACTGCATGCTTCCGACAGGCATATCTATGACTTTAAAAAAGTACAGAATCAGGATTTTCTTTTCGGCAATATCCAAATGCTCACTCATTACCTGCGGGTTTACCTCCTTTAACAGAGTAGGAATAAATACACTGATAAAAGTATTATACATTTTTTACAGAGGTAAAACAACGGATTAATTTCCTGCACGGTATAATGATTATATTTGAGCATTGCAATAACACTTTATCACAATGCAGTTTGGATATATGTAACAAGAAACAACGAGAAACCGTGCATTTTTCGGCATTATACAAAAAATACATTTACTTGACATGAACCTTCAATCATTTATAATAGGATAATAACGGGCTAAAGTCTATTTATACAGAGGTTAATTCTGAATAAAAATACATATTTCTTATAGAAAGCAGGTGTTGAGTATGGCAGGTACTGTTACAGAAAAAATCCTGAATAAACATATAATTGAGGGGGAAAAGAAGGCCGGGTCGGAAGTTGCATTGCGTATAGACAATACACTGACTCAGGATGCAACAGGAACCATGGCTTACCTTCAATTTGAGGCTATAGGCATAGACAGAGTGCAAACTGAGTTTAGTGTAAGTTTTGTTGACCATAACATGCTTCAGACCGACTTTAAAAATGCGGATGACCACCGTTACTTACAGTCTGTTGCACAACGTTACGGCATTTATTTTTCAAGACCGGGTAACGGGATATGTCACCAGGTGTTCCTTGAACGCTTCGCAAAACCTGGAAACACTTTAATAGGATCAGACAGTCATACTCCAACTGCTGGAGGTATAGGATGCTTTGCAATGGGGGCAGGCGGATTGGATGTAGCATGTGCTATGGCCGGAGCACCGTTTAGGATAAAATATCCCAGAATTGTTGGCGTACGTCTTACAGGAAAACTTTCACCATGGGTATCAGCGAAGGATGTAATTCTTGAAGTATTGCGCAGGATAGACGTCAAGGGCGGTGTTGGTAAGGTTCTGGAATACTTCGGAGAAGGAGTAAAAACTTTAAGCGTTACCGACAGGGCAACAATAACGAATATGGGAACCGAGACAGGATGTACAACAAGCATATTCCCAAGTGATGAAATTACAAGAGATTTCCTGCGAAGCCAGGGAAGGGAAGACCAATGGATTGAATTGTTGCCCGATGATAATGCAGAATATGACGAGATTATTGAAATAGATTTATCAACCCTTGAGCCAATGGTAGCGTTGCCCCATAGCCCGGGCAATGTTGTAAAGGTACGTGAAGCAGGCAGAATTAAGGTAGACCAGGTGGCAATAGGTTCATGTACGAATTCGTCATTGCGCGACTTAAAAGTTGTTGCCAATGCATTGAAAGGCAGAACTGTCTGCAGTGATCTTCATGTAACGGTAAGCCCAGGTTCACGCCAGGTTGTAGAACATCTTGTTGAAAGCGGCGAATACAGGGAACTGGTAAGAGCAGGTGTGAGAATACTGGAAAATGCATGCGGCCCATGTATTGGTATGGGATCTGCACCAAATTCCGGCGGTGTATCGGTAAGAACCTTTAACAGGAATTTTAAGGGCAGAAGCGGAACCGCTGATGCCGAAGTATATCTTGTAAGTCCTGAGGTTGCCGTTGCAACGGCAATTACCGGATATCTGACAGATCCAAGGGAGTTGGGTGAATTCCCGAAATTCACAATGCCTGACAGGTTCTTTGTAAATGATAACATGATTCTGAAGCCTCTGCCTGAAGAAGAAGCGAAAAAAGTACAAGTTTTAAGAGGTCCAAACATCGCACCGCTTCCAACCTTTGAACCTATTGGTGATATGCTTTCAGGCAGGGTTCTGATTAAGGTTGAAGACAATATCACAACCGACCATATTATGCCTGCAGGTGCCAAAGTTCTTCCGCTAAGAAGCAATATCCCTGAAATATCAAAATTTGTGTTTGAAAACGTGGATGCTGATTTTTACCGGAAAGCAAAAGAAAACAACGGTGGTTTCATTATAGCAGGAGAAAACTACGGTCAGGGTTCCAGCCGGGAACACGCGGCTCTTGCTCCGAAATATCTGGGGGTTAAGGCTGTAATTGCAAAATCCTTTGCAAGAATTCATCTGGCGAACCTGGTTAACTTCGGCATTGTTCCTCTGACTTTTGAAAATCCAGACGATTATTCTGCCATTGATGAGATGGATGAACTGGAGCTCCATATTGGAGATCTTAAGGGTGAATGCATACTTTACAATAAAACAAAGGATAAAAGAATTAAATTAAATCATTCACTGTCCCAACTTGATGCTGAGATTTTGAAGACCGGCGGAAAACTTCCGTGGATAAAAAAGATTACAGGGAAAGGAAATGAAATATGAACAGGATTATGATGAAAACACCTCTTGTTGAGATGGACGGGGATGAAATGACCCGTATCATATGGAAATACATAAAGGATGAACTGATACATCCTTTTGTGGATTTGAAGACAGAATACTATGATTTGGGACTGGAATACCGCGATGAAACCGAAGATCAGGTTACAATCGATGCTGCCGAAGCAACGAAAAAATACGGTGTTGCGGTAAAGTGTGCTACCATCACGCCGAATGCCGAAAGAGTTAAGGAATATAATCGGAAAAAGATGTGGAAAAGCCCTAACGGTACCATCCGGGCTATATTGGACGGTACTGTGTTCAGGACGCCCATTATTGTGAAAGGTATTGAACCATTTGTCAAAACCTGGACAAAGCCTATTTGTATCGCCCGTCATGCATACGGGGATATTTATAAAAATACCGAAATGAGAATAGACAAAACAGGAAAAGCAGAGCTTGTATTTACCGATGAAAACGGAAATGAGACCAGAAGCTTAATCCATTCATTTGATTCGCCCGGTGTATTAATGGGAATGCATAATACCGACAAATCCATCAGGAGTTTTGCAAAAGCATGTTTTAACTATGCCCTGGATCAAAAGATGGACTTATGGTTTGCAACGAAAGATACAATATCAAAAACCTATGATCATCACTTTAAAGATGTTTTTCAGGAAATATATGATAATGAATATAAGGATAAATTCAAAAAAGCAGGTATTGAGTATTTCTATACATTGATTGATGATGCGGTTGCCCGTGTAATTCGTTCGGAAGGCGGTTTTGTATGGGCCTGCAAAAATTACGACGGTGATGTTATGTCCGATATGGTTGCTACAGCTTTTGGAAGCCTTGCAATGATGACTTCTGTGCTCGTGTCACCCGAAGGTTATTACGAATATGAAGCTGCCCATGGTACGGTTCAAAGGCATTATTACAGGCATCTGAAAGGGGAACCGACATCAACCAACTCGGTGGCAACCATTTTTGCATGGTCAGGTGCTTTGAGAAAACGTGGGGAATTAGACGGTATAAATGAGCTCGCAAGCTTTGCGGATAAATTGGAAGATGCAGTAAAACAGACAATAGAGGAAGGAATTATGACAGGAGACTTGGCTGCCCTTTCTGTATTGCCTGAAAAGAAAACAGTTAATACGCTGGAATTTATACAGGAAGTAAGAAAACGCCTTGCCGAAAACATGTAAAACCATAGTCCCCCTTTCACAGGTGTCGAATTGCCCGGTAAAACACTTACGTGGAAGGGGTCTATATGTATGCAGAAATTTTCTTGACACTGTTTTAAATTGGTGTATAATGGGAATATAAATAATAAAATGTAGAATAGTAGATAACTTATACGGAAAATTTAAAATCTTTCTACCGATAAAGGCAAACCTGCTGAAAGGCAGGGACGCAAAGCCATAGGGCCTAACGCGGAAGCAATGGCAGCCTGGCTACCGAAGGGAGAGATTTTTCGTGAGAAAATTTCTTGTATCGGTCTTGATGCTGATACTGCTTTCTTCACTGTTAGGTACTGATGTACAAGCCTATAGTGAATTTCTGGACAAGGAAAATTTAGAATATGGTGTTGTTGGTGTTACATATCCAAAGGAAGACAGTATACGTTATAAAGTAGCAATTTCAAAAGGCTCTGAAACATATTACTATGATTATATTGGTCCGGGAATCGAGTTCTATCCCCTCCAGCTTGGAAACGGCGAGTATGAAATATCCCTGTTAAAGAATGTATCGGGGTCAAAATACATGGTGGTACATAATGATACGGTTCGGTTGAATCTTGATAATGAAAATGTTATTTATCTGCAATCAATCCAGAATGTGCACTATGAGCCCGAAATGAGCGCAATAAAAAAAGCTGAAGAGTTGACAGACGGCCTTAGCAATAATTTTGATAAAGTTAAAGCTGTTTACCGGTTTATTGTTTCAAACATGGAATATGACTATAATTTTGGTTCAAAGATGGACAAGCCTTATGTACCTGACATTGAAAAAACTTATACCACCCGGAAAGGGGTTTGCTATGATTTTGCCTCATTGTTCGCAGCAATGCTAAGGACCCAGGGAATACCGGTAAAACTTGTTAAAGGGTATTCAAACAATATTGAAGGTTATCATGCATGGAATGAAGTTTTAATTGACGGGACCTGGGTAACGATAGATACAACATATGATTTGACTATGAAGGGATATAAGGAGCTTAGCATGATAAAAAACAAATCCGAATATATGCCTGAAAAGTATTATTAAAATACAGCCAAAATTCTCTAAATGCTTTGTCAAAAAGCCTATCTGCAGAATTCACAGTTATTTCTTAAGCCTTGTTATATTCTATAACAGGCTTTTTTTTATATCAGAGCCTTGCAGCCCAACTCTAATATGTTATAATTGTGAAAAGGATTTTAACAGAATTTGTTGCAAAGGCAGGGAATGAAAACGGAAAAGATAAGGCTCCAGAAATTTTTAGCCCAATGCGGCGTGGCTTCCAGAAGGAAGGCCGAGGAATATATACGCAACGGAAAAGTCCGAGTAAACGGGCGGATTGTAACAGAAATGGGTGTAAAGGTTTCACCGGATGATCATGTTGAAGTGGACGGTAAACCTGTCAAACCTGAAAAGAAAAAGGTTTATATAATTATGCATAAGCCCAGAGGTTATGTTACAACAGTAAGTGATCCTGAAGGGCGAAAAACCGTACTAGAGCTTGTCCAGGAGGTAAAGGAACGTGTTTATCCTGTAGGACGCCTTGATTACGATACCTCAGGACTTCTTCTGCTGACGAATGACGGCGAGTTTGCGAACATGCTCATGCACCCGAGGCATGAAATTTTGAAGGTGTATATTGCAACAGTAAAGGGAAAACCTTCGGACGAGGCAATTGAAAGGCTTAAAAACGGTGTTCAGATAGACGATTATGTTACCGCTCCCGCTTTTGTGAGAGTGCTGAATGTCTATGAAAACAAAACAAAACTGGAGATTACCATTCATGAGGGGCGTAACAGGCAAATCAGAAAAATGTGTGAAATAATAGGACACCCGGTTATCAGGCTTAAAAGGATTGCATATGGAAGCCTGGATCTGGGGAGTTTAAAACCCGGTGAATGGAGATATCTCACTGATAAGGAAGTAAAACAGCTGATGGGAAAGATGTGAGAATATGACACAGAATAAAATAGGACATTTTTTTATTTACTTTAAAAATATGATGAAGTTCTATGACCTAAAGGGTAAAGCCGTACCGCAGGTACTTTTTGTGCTTCTTCTGGCGGTATCGTTTGGTTTTAGAATTGCAGCACAGCCAATTGTGATGGATTATACGATATATTTTCAGCAGATGGTTAACACTTTCCAGGATTTACTTTCTTCCGGAAGTATTAGTGATAACACCGCTATATTTGATAAAATCCTGGAGATTCAGAATTCCGCCATGTTTTCTCAGGTTATATCCCTGTCGCTGAAGATTATAGGTATAATGGCGCTTCAACAGGTGTTTCTGATGCTTTTGTCATTCTTTTACCTTGGTGCATACCTTTGTGATCTTGGGTCAGAAGGTTCTTCAGTATCTTACTACATAAGAAAATTTATAAATGCATTACCCAGGTATATAGTATTTAATCTGGTTTTTTACCTGGCTGTAATATTAGTATTTTTCGCCGTTATTTTCCTTGTTACGTTTGTTTCGGTTTTACTGCCGGTATTTTATTTTGTACTGAGCATTATAACCTTTCTTATCCCCGTTGGCTTGTTCATTGTCCAGGTAATATTTATATTCAAGGATATTACATTTCTTGATACAGGTGTGTCCATATGGCGCAATTTCAGATTGTCAATGCAGCTGTCCAAGGGGAACAGGATGATGATAGCAAGAAACATTATATTTATTGAGTTTCTGGACTTGCTGATCAGGATGTTTACAGTAGATTCGCAGCTTATTTCCATGTTCATAATCTCTTTTCTTGAAGTTATCATTATTTTAATAAAGCAAAGATTGATTGCTTTAATGTATATCAGCCGTACAAGGAAGACCGTGGAAACCCCGGTAGAAACTTGATGCAGAAATTTTTATATTGATATTTTATATATTGGAGGATGGAATATGAGATTTGAAAACATTGAGAAAATTGATCCTCAGGTAGCGCAGGCTATCTATGACGAAGTTGAAAGGCAAAGAAATAAGATTGAGCTTATTGCCTCTGAAAACTTTGTAAGCAAAGCTGTTCTTGAAGCATTGGGAACACCTCTGACCAACAAGTACGCTGAAGGTTATCCCGGAAAAAGGTACTATGGCGGATGTGAATATGTTGATGTAGTTGAAAGCCTGGCAATAGAACGAGCCAAGAAGCTTTTTGGGGCAGAGCATGCAAACGTTCAGCCTCATTCGGGAGCACAGGCCAATATGGCTGTGTTCTTTGCTGTACTAAATCCCGGCGATACCTTTATGGGAATGAATCTTTCCCATGGAGGACATCTTACCCATGGTATGGACATAAATATGTCAGGAAGGTATTTCAAAGTAGTGCCATATGGTGTAAGGAAAGATACAGGGCGCATTGATTATGACGAGGTAAGAGAGCTGGCCAAAAAAACAAAGCCCAAAATGATTGTTGCAGGGGCCAGTGCTTATTCCAGGGAGATTGATTTTAAAGCATTCAGGGAGATTTGTGATGAAGTTGGGGCATACCTGATGGTGGATATGGCTCATATTGCAGGGCTTGTAGCAGCAGGATGCCATCAGAGCCCGGTTCCGTATGCTGATTTTGTAACCACAACAACCCATAAGACTCTCCGCGGGCCGAGAGGTGGAATGATCCTGTGCAGGGGAAAATATGCAAAAGATATTGATCGAGCTGTTTTCCCGGGCATTCAGGGCGGCCCCCTTATGCATGTGATTGCGGCAAAAGCAGTTGCATTGCAGGAAGCTTTACAGCCTGAGTTTAAGGAATATCAGAAACAGATTGTCAAGAATGCAAAGGTTCTTGCTGAAGCTTTGCAGGAGCAAGGTTTCGAAATTGTTTCGGGAGGAACTGACAATCATTTAATGCTGGTTGATTTGACGAATAAAAATATTACCGGTAAGGACGCCCAACTGCGTCTTGACGAAGTGTATATTACTGTTAATAAAAACGGAATCCCGTTTGATACTCAAAAACCTTTCATAACCAGCGGTATCAGGATCGGTACGCCTGCTGTAACAACGAGAGGCATGAAAGAAAGTGAAATGAAGGAAATTGCAGTACTTATTTCAAAAACACTGACTGATTTTGACAGAAATAAAGATGAAGTCATCGGTGCAGTTAAAGATTTGACAGCCAGATTTCCTCTGTATGAACACATAAAAATTTGATGAGCCCGGATCATTGACAAACAACAGCTCAGTGTTTATAATGTAGTTTGTTGACTTTTTTAGCCGGAGGATAATATGTTAGTTGATATATCTGCAGTTGTAAAGGTTGCAGGTTCTGAATTAAAAATCAGCGAGTCCGGCATTATTGATGATTTATCGGATATATACGGTGCAATATCGGTTGTCGGGCCTGTGTCATTTATTGGTATCATTGCAAACCTGGATGGAGTGTTGCATCTTGAAGGTGATGCCGCGTGTACGTATAGTACCCGTTGTGATTTTTGCAACAAGCAAATTACCAGAGAGCTTAGGGTTAAAATAAGCGAAGATTTGGTTGATGAGCAAAATGGTAATGACGATGAAGACCAGTATACTTACAGCGGGAATTGGCTTAACCTGGATAAAATATTATCCGATCAAATTGTATTAGCAATGCCAATGCATCACAGGTGCAGCGAGGATTGCCAGATAATATGCGAAAAATGCGGAGAACCCGTCACCGGTAATGGATGCGGCTGTAGTACAGATCAGCCCATTGACCCGAGACTGGCCGCTTTAAAAGATTTAATTGATAAAAAACATACCGATACGGCAGAATAACGCCGAAAACCGGAACGGAGGTGTTACAAATGGCAGTACCAAAACGTAAAGTATCGAAGCAAAGGAGAAATAAAAGAAGAACGCATTATAAACTTAGCGTACCAGGGTTGGTTTCATGCCCTAAGTGTCATAGCTTAAAAATGCCACACCGCGTATGTCTGGAATGCGGATATTATAATGGAAAAGAAGTTATAAAAATTGAAGCATAACAAGATGAAGTAAATTACATGAAAGTAGCAGCTTTAAAGATTACATTAATACATCCCGGTAAATAAAGAAGATTTTTATTGTGGGTATTAATGTAAAAATCTATTGCTGCTATTATTTTTTTATCAAAAACCAGCTGTGCGTTATACAGAAATTGATAAAACATGGCATCTTAGTAGATTTCAGTGCCTGAATTTTTCAATAGTTTTTTATAATGCACAGCGTTTGTATATGGAGGTAAGATGAGCAATTTGAAGATATCCGAAGTATATGAGGGAAGCATTGCAGAAGAAGCAGGTATTGAACCGGGAGATATCCTTTTGTCAATAAATGGAGAGACTATTATTGATGTTTTCGATTACCGTTTTCTTACTGCAGATGAAGCAATACTTCTGGAAGTTATGAAACCTGACGGCAATATACTCAGGGTTGATATTGAGAAAGATGAATTTGAGGATATTGGTCTGGGTTTTGAAAACCCGCTCCTTGATGAAGAAAGAAGCTGCCGGAATAAGTGTATTTTCTGTTTTATAGATCAACTGCCTAAAGGAATGAGGGAATCCCTGTATTACAAGGATGATGACGCCCGCTTGTCATTTCTGTTTGGAAACTATATTACAATGACAAATATGGGGCAGGATGAAATAGACAGGATAATCAAATATCACATGTCTCCTGTAAATATATCGGTGCATACAACAAATCCCGAGCTCAGGGTTAAAATGCTTAATAACCGTTTTGCGGGAGATATAATGTCAAAAATGAAAGTTTTGGCAGATAACGGTATAACACTGAATGCGCAAATTGTTTTATGCAGGGATATAAACGATGGTAATGAGCTGGACCGCACACTGAAGGAGCTGTCGTCGCTTATGCCTTCTCTTAACAGTATATCGGTTGTACCGGTCGGAATAACAAAATTCAGGGACGGCCTTCCTGAATTAAGGCCTTTTGACAGGGACGAGGCTGTAAAAGTAATAGCACAGGTTGAACAGTGGCAATGCCATTTCCTGGAACAAACAGGCAGCAGAAGGGTATTTCTGGCTGATGAATGGTACCTTATGTCCGGCACACCACTACCGGATTACACTCATTATGAGGATTTCCCGCAGATAGAAAATGGAGTGGGTATGGCAGCATCGTTTATTGAACAGTTTGAATACGCTCTTTCGCAGGAGGAAAGCCGTCCCGTTAATAAAACCGTCAGCATAGCTACCGGTGTCCTTGCAGAAGGAATTATTACCGATCTTGCAGAGCGCGCCGAAAAGCATTTTCCGGGCCTGAAGATACTTGTTTACCCGATTGAAAATAATTTTTTTGGGAAAACTATTACTGTTTCAGGACTTTTAACAGGAATTGACATAAAAACTCAATTATCCGGGAAATACTTGGGCGATATTCTTCTGTTACCATCCAATATGTTCAGGGCAGGGACTGATATTTTTCTGGATGACGTAACGATGGAAGAGCTCGCCTTGTCGTTGCATATTGATGTACAAAAGGTCAGTACCGACGGAGGTGAACTTCTTTCTTATATAATCAGAGGTAAATAATGGGAAAAAACTTTTTATGTTTTTCTATTTATGGTATAATTAACAAAAAGACTGTTCCTGATAATCTCCGTAATATATAAATGCATATGTCTTTTATGCTGACTATAGAAAATTAATGAGGTTTGGGGTTTTAACATGGATAAAAAACTTATTGTAGGCCAGTTTAACGATTCATTTATTCCTGTTATGGATGGAGTTACTAACGTGGTTAAGAACTATGCCTACTGGCTCGACAAAAAATATGGTGAATGTTATGTAGCTACACCGGCATATCCAGGCTATGTTGACAGAGAAGAATTTCCTGTGCTGCGTTATTATTCTATTCCTCTGAAAAAACGGGAACCATACCGTATTGGGCTGGAACTTTTGGATCTTAATTTTCGCAGCACAATTAAAAGTATCCCTTTTGATATTGTTCATGCCCACTGTCCGTTTACTTCGGGTGTTATTGCACTGCAAATTGCCAGGAAGAATAATATTCCGATAATAGCTACATTCCATTCAAAATTTTACGATGACTTTAAACAGGTGTTAAAAATAGATGCGTTTGCAAAATTTTGCACTCGCATAGTGATGGATTTCTTCGACAGAGTGGATCAGGTTTGGACGGTGAGTAAAGGTACAGCCGATACGCTTCGTGAGTATGGTTATAAGGGTGATATAGAAATAGTACCTAACGGCACAGATTTTGTAATGCCTGAAAACATGGAAAGCCTTATTCAGCAAACCGAAGAGAAACTGAATATAAATAATGATGATCTGGTATTCCTGTTTGTTGGTCAGCACATTTGGCAAAAGAATATCAAGCTTATAGTTGATTCACTGAAATTGATTTCAGACCGGGATATATCATTTAGAATGTTTTTTGTCGGAGATGGATATGCCAAAGAAGAATTGGAAGCTTATGTTAATGAACTGGGCCTTAATGATAAAATAACTTTCCTGGGAAAAATCCTTGACAGGGATTATTTACGGTCATTATTTGCAGTGGCGGATCTGTTCCTGTTTCCTTCGGTTTATGATAATGCACCTATTGTAATCCGGGAAGCTGCTGCAGTCGGAACACCCTCTGTCGTTATAGCAAACAGCAATGCGGCTGAAGGTATAGTGGATAATGTAAATGGATTCCTGAGCGATAATGATTCACTGTCGTATGCGAACAGAATTCTTAGTATTATCAAGGATCGGGAGCTTTTAAGAAAGGTCGGGGAAAAGGCAAAAGATACAATATACAGGGATTGGGAAAGCATTGTTGATGAAGTTTATCAAAGGTATATTGATATAATTGAGACTTATAATAAGTTGAACAAAATTTCTTAGTATATGTTGTCCTTGATCATTAAACCTGCCTTCCGGATGTTTTGCATGATGGTTTTCTGAAGAAATTGGATTAATCTCTTGATATATTTCTTATATTGCTATAATATGAATAAACAGTGGACAAAGCTTTATCAGACAGATTGGAGATTTGTATGGATTACTTTTTTATTATTGCTCTTGCGGTTGGACTGGCTATGGATGCTTTCGCGGTATCAGTTTCCTGTGGACTTTGCGTTATTAAAAGACGATATTGGAATGCTGTCAGGGCAGCTCTTTTTTTTGGTTTCTTTCAGTGGGGAATGATTTCCCTTGGATGGTTGTCAGGGTCTGCATTCAGAACATTTATAGAACCTGTTGATCATTGGATAGCGTTTATATTGCTTGCTTTTATCGGAGCGAAAATGTGGAAGGAATCCACCGAGGAGGATTCAGAACCGCTGGATTTGACAAGCCTTAAACTGATGTTAACACTGTCAGTGGCTACAAGCATTGATGCATTTGCAGCGGGTATAAGCCTGACTGCCTTGGGCTATCCTATTCTGGTTCCGTCCGTTACAGTAGGAGTCATAACGTTTTGTTTGTCTTTTTTGGGAGTTTTGCTCGGATGCTGGATGACAAATTACGCACATCTGAGTAAATATCTCAGTCGCTTAGGTTCGGTTATTTTAATAGGAATTGGTGCGAAAATATTAATTGAACATTTGCTCAGTTAACAACAGTATATTCATTGTCGATCAGTTTGAAAGGTATCGTTCCGTTTTTTAATCCGCCGGACAGGTAGATTTTTTTATCTTTTGTAATCATAACCGCTTCTACATCATCAAGGCTTTCTATCAGTTCCATGCCGCCATCCAGGCCCAGAAGGAAACAGGTAGTGGACAAACCGTCGCACATTGTTGATGAAGGGGAAATGACAGACACCGAAGCAAGTTCGTTGTCTTCGGGATACCCTGTTTTCGGATTTAAAATGTGATGATACCTTTTTCCGTCCTCTTCAAAGAACCGCTCGTAGATTCCCGAAGTAACAATGGACATATCTTTCAGAGAAACAGTTGCAATATAATCGCCCTGCATGCCGAACGGATCCCGTATGCCTATCGTCCACAGCGAACCGTCAGGCTTGGAGCCGTGCAAATAAAGGTTTCCGCCCAGGTTTAATATTGCCGAGTCAATATTTTTTTCGCGCAAAACAGCTGCCAGCCTGTCTGTAATAAATCCTTTAGCAATTGCCCCGGTATCAAGAGACATACCACCGGCAATTGAAACCGTCTTATTTTCCTTGTTAATCATAATTTTTCGGTAATCAATTTTTTCTTTTGCTGAATCAATTTCTGCCTGTGACGGAACCTTTGGGTTTTCCCGGCTGATACCCCATAAATCCACCAAAGGGCCAATACTGACATCATAAAGACCGTTGGAAATTGAACTGAAATAAAGGCTTTTTTCTATTAATTCAAATGTATCATCGGACACACTGACGTAAGTACCGGGGTTGTTATTGATCCGGGATACTTCACTGTCTTCCATATACCTGCTGTACCTGCTTTCCATGGACTGAATTTCATCAAACAATTCATTAAAAAGCTTCTGTGAACTTTTATCGTATATGGTTATTTCAACTATTGTATCCAAAAGAAACCTTGACTCTTTTAAAGGTTTTGACTGGTTGCATGCTGTCATTGCCAGAAAAATAAGACACATAATTATTAAGCAAAACTTCTTCAAATGTTATTACCCCTTAGCCTGTTGTTTATTTCAGTTATATAATTACCCTTTATTTTTGCCGGTAAAAATAATTATACCATGTTTTTTTGAAATCATCACAAAAATGCTAAGGGTGTTCTGCGGCTGGGCTACGGTATGCTGTTATATTTGTGTTTGAAGAATTATTATATTACTGTTAAAATTAAGTTGTTGCAAAACAATAAAACAGGGTAAAAAGATTTTATGAAGAAAAAAGACTTTCTGATAATTGTGATATTTTTAATAACTGCAGCGGTATTGTGGCTTCTTGTCAACAGAACACCGGAGGTAGCCGGTAAGGGGGAAGCTGTTATTTATAAAGACCGGGAAGAATTTGCGGTAATTCCCTTAACAGCTGATGAAGTTATTGTTGTTGAAAACGGGGACGGCAGCCGGAATGTCATACAGGTAAAAGACGGAAAGGCCAGAATGATTGAGGCAAGCTGCCCGGATCAGATATGTGTTAACACCCGGCCTGCCCAGGCTAACGGTCAATCAATAATTTGCCTTCCAAACAGGGTGGCGGTTGAGATAAGAAGCACCAATGAGAATGAAATAGACGGAGTTTCGGAATAATGAATCATGATAATATAAGAAGAATGGTTTTATCTGCGATAATGACAGCTGTTGCAATAACCCTTCATTTTGTTGAAGGGCTATTTCCCATACCTGTTGCCATTCCGGGCATTAAGCTGGGCTTACCGAACATAGTGTCATTAGTGGCCTTGTATTTAATCGGGCCTGTTGATGCTTATGCAATACTTATACTTAGAGTTTTCATGACATCCTTTTTGTACAGCGGTTTCTCAAGCCTTATTTTCAGCCTTGCGGGCGGGATTTTGAGCGTTACGGCCATGTTTGTAATCTGGAAGCTGAGGGAAAAAGGGTTCAGCATTATAAGCGCATCAGTTACGGGTGGAGTCTTTCATAATGTTGGACAGATTTTGGCTGCAGCAGCAGTGCTGCGAACTTTTTCGGTTTTTTATTATCTGCCCGTACTTATAGTATCAGGTATTACTACAGGAGTTGTAACAGGCATTGTATCAGCGAGCATCCTGCCACGGCTGAATAAAATATACCGTATAAAATGAATCCCGTTTATCACATATTTTCGGCTTAAGAATATACTGGTAGTATCAATAAACAAAAAGCCTGGGGGTGCCCTAGATGAAAATAATCGTTTTAAAAATGCCTCGATTCTTGGGAAATCTGCTAAGAAGAGTTTTTAACATCCATTGATACATATGAGAATGATATTCGTTATATTCCAATGAATTCAACGGATTAAAATAAGCAAAACCCCCGGAATAGAATCCGGGGGTGCGTTTTTCCTGTAATTAAGTATTATCCGTTTAAATAGGCAGAAGTTCGTTATTTAATCAGCATTTTTATTGGAACGTATGCAGTTTGTACATACTGCCATTCTCTTTGTAACTCCGTTAATAGTAAGTCTTACTTTTTTAACATTAGGTTTCCAAGCTCTATTTGTACTTTTGTGTGAATGGCTGACTTGGTGACCAAATAACTGCCCTTTTCCACAAATTTCACATTTTGCCATTACAACACACCTCCTTAAACTCTTCGCATCCTTATCTCTTACACCGGTGGGTATCTTTAAACATAAATTTCACACATGCTCGACAACACAAGCTTTTATTATTCTAGCACATGCATAATGATTAGTGCAAGCTTTTTTTTAAACCACGTGAATTTATATAAATTGCAATATTAAATGCCGTGAAAAATTTGGTAAATCCATTGCTTACTGGAATAAATTCTATACATCATACCGCCATTTCTATGGCTGACCTATAACCAAACATTCTTCTTGGATATTCATTAATCCATCTCTCT
>DATCKN010000076.1:0-14427 GCA_036562185.1 Thermoclostridium sp. | reverse complement strand
ATCGGGCTGTTCACGTCAAGGTAGCGCTTGCCATTCGCTGCGCGGCCTTTCACCCAGCCTTTTTCCACAGCTTTCCTGATGTATGGCAGTACCCAGTCAGGAACGCTGCCTGCATCAGCGAATACCGACAGATCAGCATTGGAATCCAGCTCTTCGCCTGTTGAAGCCACCAGCAGCTTGATAAATTCACCACGTGTGATATCTCTCTTTGGTGCATAGTACAACAGGCCGTCTTTTCCGTAATAGCCGTTAATGATACCGGCAAGTGTCAATGCATTGATTCTTGATGCCGACCACATATCAATGTTAACATCCTGGAACCCAGCATTTCTGCTGTCTTCTATTACTGCAAACCTGCCATAATACTGGCTGGTAAATGTCACTGACCGGGTCAGCGGATTAACCGTACTGTCAATTACCCGAATCCATTTGCCCAATTGATCATTATAGGCATATACGCTTAATTTCATCGTATTCGTTACCTTTGATGCATCGTACGGTATTGTTACGGTATATTGCCCAGGTAATGCGTTGTCATGCTTCAGAAGCTGGAACTGGACAATATCCGAAACGAACTTCATGCCTTGCTCGAGGGTTGACTCATACATTGAGGTATCCGGATCTCTGGCAAAAACCAAGTAATCGGATTGAGTAAGGCTCTCCATTGGAATGCTTACTTTAAAGCCCTGCCTGTTCAGATTATTGTTAATGCGCGGGTAGACAGAAGCTGCCCATATATCGGCCTTAGCACTCATTTCATTCCGGAATGCTGCAATGACATCCCTGTATATGCTGTCATCAACTATTACTCCTGTCTTGCCCTTACCGGAACCTCCCTTGCTGCCAGGCTCTTCACCAGGTTCAGGTGAATCATCTGTTATGTCGGACTTCATCAGGACATCGGTAAGGCTGAAATCCTCCCTGATTTCCCAGGAAGCCATTACGGCATAATCCTCTTCATCATCTCCCGGTATCAGGATAACATTTTCCTGATGACGCCTGTCGAAGTAAATACTTCCGTCCTCATCGCCGTAAAGCTGCCAGTTGAGAGTTTCCTTAGGTATCCGGAACATTTCATTCCCGTTTCCGTCCAGAGCTACTGCATAGATTTCCACTGCAGATGAGCCCTGACTCTTAGTGTGTTTCAGCTTTATGGCTTTCATATTCTGCATCTTTGCATTATTGACCTTTACAACGGCTTCTGTCACATTTCCTGAATTATCAACCACTTTTATCCGAACGTCGTACTCAAGCTTGGTTTTGTCGGTTACAGGCCTTGTAACCTCAAACGATCCGTCGGAATTAACATCATTGATTGCCAGTACATATTCCTCTCCGCCGTCTATGCTTATCGATACCTGTGATCCATACTCTGTGCGTCCCGAAATGGTTATACCGGAATCAACATCTATAAGCTCTCCGACTTTAGGCTTGTCCAGCTTTAATTCAGGCGGGGTGCCATCAACGGCAATTTTTGTACTGTAAACAGTCTTATCACCATATCCGTTTTTGGATACGATTCTCACATAATGCTCCCCGTCGGACAGGCTGAAATAAGCATATCCTTTGTATCCGGCGGTTTTATTGTTTTCGATTTTTTTATCGAACAGCATGTCGTCAATATATATTTCTGTTTCAAAAGAGCTCAGCTTCGGATCATTTTCATCCGGATTTATTATGGTATAAGCCAGCTGCAAATTCTGATCTACCGATTTAAAGTATTTGAATCCGGTACTTTCATCTATCTTCTCAATAAGCTCTTTTCCGTCCCCTGCCTGGGTGATCTTTACATCAAGTACAGGTGGATTCGGGATCGGTATTGATACGTAATCGGTTGTCTGTGTGTATTCACTTGGTAAATAGGGTTTGTCTTCGCTATTTGACACCGCTACAAGTTTCACACTGTATGCCTTGCCTGGTGTTAACCCGTCTTTCTCTATTGGCAGCCCGTTATTGTCGAGCAGGGTTACCTTGCCTTTCAGGACAGAGCTTATCTTTCCCTTTTCAGCCGGTATGTATCCGCCGATACCATCCACTACCCTGTAACCATATTCAGGCTGCTGTACACCATTTACCGTTTTATATCCCTTAATTACCTGCTCATATATTGTGCATATGACACCATCTGCTCTGTCTTCGACTTCTGCTTCCAAAAGGAGGCCGCCGTCTCCGGCCGGAATGAGTTTAACGTTGGTGGGCGCATTTAATTGGTTTGGATTTGTGAATTCGATGACCTTGTTTTTACCTACCGAAACTACATCTCCATCAAGATCTACGAACTCGGAAGTATAAATTAATCCGTTGACGGAATTAACCTCGAGCTTCAGTTTATACCTGCCGCTTTCGATATTTGTCGGTATTTCAAATTCTTTTCCTACAATCTTGTCAATATCAATGCTTTCGGATATGAAGCCATCGCTCCAGTTCATACTCAGATAACCCATCATCTGTATCTGATCAAAATTTTGCGGAGCTCCTGTTATAGTCATATCGAAATGCTCTTTCGATATTGACACTTCTCCTTTTAAATAAAAGGCCTGTGCTATGGTTAACATGATCATAGCGTATACTGATAATGGAGGAAGCCCGTCATAGCCACCTGCTATGGTTTCAGCAAGGCCACTGATACCTAATCCGAATCCATTCAGGTATACATAAGTGGGAAAAACAGGTAAACTAAAACCGGCAACTTCAAAGCGGAATTCATCAATCATTGTCGAATAGCCTTCTACCTCTTTGAAAGCTACTCTTACTGCAAACTTATAAGGCCCAATACCGGCACCAAGATCAAAAGCAGTTCTCGATAGTATTTATTGTAAATCCAAGTTCAAAGCCTTTCAATTTACCTGAAGGTTTTTCAGTTGGCCCGCTGCTGGAGCTACCTGATGAGCCACCGGATGAACCACCGGAAGAACCACCCGACGAGCCGCCGGATGAACCGCCAGATGAACCACCCGACGAACCGCCGGATGAGCCACCAGAAGATCCACCCGATGGGCCACCGGAGCTTCCTCCTGAACCCGGACTCTTTCCTGGGTTAGCTGCCTTCGCCCCTGATGTAACTGCCGGGTCGTTATCCTGCTTGCCACCTCCGGGCAGCCAGTTTTCAGGTGCTTCGAATTCAACGGTTACAGCAACGCCTATAAAGCCAGGGTCTTCTCCGGGCTTTTCACCGAACAGCACATCTTCAATTTCAGCAGTAAATTTTCCTTCAAAGGGATCAAGCCTGTCCTTGTTTTCATTTGCAAATTGCTTAAACGATTTCCCGCCGGAAGAAGATGACCCGGATGACGGAGATGACGAACCGGACGATGAACCTGGCGCAGAAGTAGGCGCAGGCGTGGTTGATGTACCTCCTGATCCTGTGCTTGCCGTCTGAGTAAAAGCTTCTTTTTTAATTCCAAGCGGAACATTCAACGAACCTCCGAAAGATATGGTATATAGCCCATCTTCGGTTTTGCCCAGTTCCCCGTATTTAAAATCAAAAAACAGGCCCTTCAGATTCTGGACCACATAGCCCAGCCCTGTAAGCTCCAATCTGGGAACCATCAGCATATCATTAGATTTTTGGTAATCAACGGTGTCATAAGACATATACCTGGTACAGTCAATATCTATTTCAAATCCCCATTTCCATATTGTGGATTTACTAACAATACTGAGATTCCCATCACCTTTTACCAAAATTCGTTGTAATTTTTTCTCAATATCATCAAGCTCGAAGGTTACAGACAGAGGGGTATTGTTGTCATAATGCAGAATCCTGTTGATAGTTGAGGGGCCTCCTGATTTAACCGCGCTAAGGCCAACAAGCTCCTTCCGGCCTGTTTTCTTATTTTCTGCATACATAGGAGTAAAGACACCCCTCAATTCGATAAGTAATTCGCCGTCTCCCTTCTCTTCCAGTTTCTCTTTATATTTTTCAAAATTCTGTTCAGCGGATAAACCATTCTCAGTTACGAACCAGTGAATTTCATACAAGAAATTATCATCCTCATAATCTCTTCTGGCAATCGTAACAATCGAGTACCCCTTGTTCTGATATGTTTGGTCATTAACCGATTCTACATATTCAGAGGATACATAGTTGGGTACGTTTCTAAGCGCTTCGCCCTTAAAGTCCACATGTACCTTGTACCTTCCGATATCACCTTTCATATCAACCATAAATATAATTTGCCTGTTTTTAACGTCAACACTGATATCCTCGGTATTCACCGGAACCTTACGATTATCCCCCTCGCGTACAAGGTATACATCCCACGCACTCTTGTCCTGGAGCAGAGAAAACGCTTCCTCTGAATTTTTGGACATAGATCCGGTTATGGTAATGACTGCCGCACCGTCATAATATATTTTCTCGGGCGATACCGAAAGAAAGCTTATCGCCGGGATCTCGTTTTTTACTGAGGGAAGTGCTTTCTGATATTGTCTCCTGAAACCGATCCATAAGCAATAGTTGACGGAATGGTAACCTTATCCTGGACGCGGAAACTGCTTGGCACATTATCACCACTGTATACTTTTTCAACCGAAACTGCATCCAGGTTGCTTTCTACGAAAAAGTAACCCCCGTCATTGTCAGCGATCTGTGTATCAAGCATGATCCTGACACCTATTTCAAGATCTTCCCCTGAGTTATTTGTATATTCGTACCTTATTACCGTGTATCCGGCCTCGCCATTGGCCGCATTCGTTGAAAGCTCGATGGTCTGCCTGATAGCTACCTTTTCAACTTCCCAGACCGAGGTTATGTAATATGAAGAACTTGTGCTCCCAGCCCTTGGAGCCTCTATGAATCTGCTGTTTATACCCATAAACCCGTATGAGTTACCGTAAATATAGTCTTTGATACTCCCATCGGGGTGCTTAATCCTTATGGTGGTATAGGAAGTGGCGAAGCCATCATCGCCACTATATAGCAACGGCTTGTTGTTGTCTGTTTTCTTCAGAGGATGCCCTTCCTTTGTATATATACCAAAGCCCTTTCCGTCTTTTTTGACCGTTACCTCCAGATAAGTGTTGTCGACCACCGGATCACCTTCGCCTGTTAATCCTGTTGCTGCTTGTACCGGCGCCGGAGTGACAATACATATTATCAGTAGTATCGCAATAAATCTCGATAATGCTTTAAAATATCTCATTGTAGCCTCATACCTCCAAATATTTTTAAAATGCTCTGCCAACTGCCGTAGTACGCTGATTACGCCCTGCTTATTCAATGCCTCCTACATAGATGTATACTACTACAACTTTGCGCTCCTGGGTCTCCAGTACCAGGGTATATATCCCGGTACCGCTTGTTTCGAGCTTAATTTTATTATTCTCGGTTGTAATGGGTTTCTTGTTGTATCCTTTAAGTTCAGCAGGGTGGTATTCGCCGGGTGCAATAGTATAGTAGACTGTACCTCCGGCATTCTCCAGGTTCATGACCTCGAGGGTGAGATTCCCGGTATAGAATAACCCCATTTCTGACGGCATGATAAGCTTACCGTTAACAACCGGCAATACGTCATTTGCACCAAGTACTACTATTTTTCTTGGGAACTGGGTTTCATTTCCCACATTGTCTCTTGCTCTGACAATTGCCAGGTATTCACCCTCTTTACTGAAGTCAACGGTATTTATGTCCACAGGTGTAACACCGTCACTCAGGTAATATTCCACGGTCACACGTCCGGTATCACTTACCGGTATGTTGCCGTCAATGTTGTCGGTTATTTTCAGGTCGGCAACTTTCTTCTTAACTGTTTCCATGGCCGGTTCCGCGTTGTCTTTGCCGTTGTCTGCCGTAACGTATATATCAGCATAACCGTTTGTTTGGATAACAGGCGCTTCTTTGTCAATCCAATCAACAACAACCTCTTTCGTAGAGGTATTTCCGCTGTCATCCATCACAACAAACTGGTAGTTGCCGTTTTCGGTCGCGGTATATATGAAAACGTTACTGCCGCTTTCTGTCTGATACTTAGCCCTGTTCCAGTAAACATAGGCATTATTTGTCTGTTTCCCGTAAGCATCTATATCATACGGCGTTATCGTTACAACAACATCCTTATTGGTATAACCGCCCGATTTGTCCGGTGAATAAGTAACATTCGCATTAGGTTTGTTACTGTCTATGTCCTTCACTTCCACCGTATAATAACTTACGTTTCCTGCCTGGTCGCTGTATATGAACTCATAGTCACCGTTCTTAAAGAAGGTATGGTACATCGTGTTCGCCCTGTTAATAATCTCAATGGTGTCTCCTGCCATTATCCCGCCTGTGAACTGATCCATGGCATTACCTGCGGCTGTTACCTTGCTGTCTTTTACATAAATCCGATATGTGACAGCACCGCCATACGGAACTAACTGTTTTACGGCTTCGTCCTTGTCAATCGGAAGCACCTTACCGCTGGGAACAGCCTTGTTTATAGCCACAGGCTCAAACACAAGCTTTGGCGCTGTTAAACTATTTCATAAGCAGTAACCTGATATTCCATCTCATTCCCTGCAATATCGGCGAAATGGAACCATACCGAATTGGATCCATTGCCTTTGGAGTCTATAACATTTTCCTTGTCAAAGGTGTATGTCAGCGCTTCCGTTGAGTAGCCCCTGTCTTCGTTTTTAACGGTCTGCTCGGTCACTTTTGTTGCGTAATCCCCTTCTTTACGCCACAGTCCGACAGCATTGGACGAAAGGCTGGGGGCTTTAGCCGGGTCAATATTGTTAATCACAATTTCAATCTCAGCGGCCTGACCGTATTTGTTAACGGCATACAGTGTTTCTTTAACATTATTACTGTATGTTACCACGTTTTCGGTCTTGTAGGACAAATCCACCGAAGTAAACTCCGCATTCCATTCCATCAACATGTTTATGGCTCTTTTTCGTTCCTGGGCTTCCTCGGAGTCTTCCATATCAATGTCTTCGGGGTATTTTAAGAAACGTAAAGGATCATATGGAGTTTCGAGCAGGAACAAATCTTCATTTAAGCCGGTTATATTGCCCTCTTCGTCATAAGTATAATAACTCCTTACCATGTCTATTATATTTTGAAGCATTGCCTCTTTTTCCTCAGCAGTTGCATCAGGATCAGGGCGGTCGTACTTATAAGCATATTCCTCGTCACCTTCTAAAACAAAGGTTTGTAACTCCGCCAAAAAGAGCTTAATCTGCCTCAGTTCCTCAATCCCATGTATTGTATAATCATAAAGATAATAATAGTCAGAATCATATAACGGATAAATACTGCCGAACAGATAGAAATCTTCGTCCAGCCCTAATGGGGTTAATATCTCCAAAAGTTTAGATTTTAATATATGGAGATTATCCATATAGACTGTATAGTATAATTCTTCATATTCCCAGGTAGATTCGGGATCATCTCCGTATTTTTCGGGATCTGCCGATATAATTTCCCCTACGAGCTGCTTAACGGTTTTGGAAAAATCCTGCGCGGCTTCACATATCTCATCGTATGGATACTTCCACCAATACTCAAATAGCCTCTTTTCCAGTTCTTCAAGCGTAAGATTTTTCATTTCCCCATTGTACCAATAGGTAAATCCGTCAATGAAAAATTCTCTAATCTTGTTCTGAATATAACTTACAGAAGAAGTATAATCCATTCCGGAAGGTGTCTTTTGAATAATAACAGGCTGATCAGTCGTAATTGTAACGCTTACGGTACCACCGGTCGTCTCGGTCGGGTAATAAGAATAAGTAGCTTTTGGTATACTATTGTCGGCATCGAAGGTATACGGGTATAATGCTACATTCCCCGCTCCATCCTTAACACGGATGTATAGTGTATACTTTCCTGTCTCCAGGCATCTGAAATAGAAAGATCCCTTAATTTCTGTACCGCTTCTTGACAAAACTTCAAGGTTTGCATAGGATTGCGCATAATCTGAGCCTGACTTCCCTGAGGACTCCCCTTCCAATAATGCGGATGAAGGCCACACCGACGTAAAGTAATCACTTTCGTCCGGTATTTTTCCGTCTTTCATCAAAGCCGCATCGATCCCGCTTATATACATATTATCAGAAGCAGTGATGGTAAACGTCCCTTCATGCTTGTAATGTTCTATATCTGAGGTAACGGTGATTGTGGGTATGGTCCTGTCAATGCCTTTGGCTGTAAAGTAGATTTTATCGGATATATTCCCTAAGGGATCGGTTATTGTAATATATATGTCCGATGGTTCGGTCAGGCTGCTTACGGTATTGTCCTTCAGCGTCAGTTCAACATAACTTTCCGGACCATTGACCACGATTACAGGCTCTCCTTCCACTTTACCGCCGGAGCCGCTCAGGCTTAACCCTGCCCTCAGAATGTCAACCGTTTCATAGTCGTTTATATTGATATATTGCCTTGCAATCACATTTTCTTTGGTGTAGGCATCATTGTTGGAAGGCACTGAAGCATCGGGGGTACCTGAGTAAACAGCCATATTATCCACGATAATATCAATATAGCTATAGGTAATATTCCCTGCTTCATCGGTTATGGCAAGCGTAGCGCGATAGTGATCCACGCCGCCCATGGTTTTTTCAATAAACATAAAGTCATTGGCGGTCAGGTTCAGGGTTCCGGAGTATACTCCTTTCTGATCCCCGTCTGATTTCTGGACGGTTTTTGAACTTCCTGTGCTCCTTACGGTTATACCGGAATTTGTATTATCGGTTATATTTAATGCCACACCGGTAATATCCGCCAAATCTTTTACCACCGTGTAGAATCCTGTTTTATCCTGATAACTGATGCTTTTTGCTCCGTCTTTTATGTTCAGATAAAGTTCATTGACTACGGGCGCAACAGCATCTATCAGGACAGGGCCGATAACTTGTTCAGTCTTGTTGCCCGCTTTATCCTGTACCGATACTCTCACGTAAATCTCGTTTTCGTCCATTCCGACAATTCTGCCGTTTGTGCTTTCCACACCGGCCAGAGCTGTTTCTTCTCTATAAAAGTTATAAGTATTGATGGGATATTTATCTGAAATATCCACATAATATGCATTGCCCGATGTATTGGTTCTTTTGACCGCATACGTGTAATAGGTATTTTCCACGTTGCCAAAATCAATGTTGCTTGCCTCGCCGTTATCATCTTCTATGCTGAAAGAAATAACAGGGGTTTTGGCATATTTATCTGAAAGCTGCTCAACGTCAACAACAGGCGGCATATTGTCAAAGTAATGCTGATGCCATCCCAGTTCTATATAATCAATTACCTTTTCCTCGCCATCCAATTCAGATATAAGTTCCACTTTCGCATAGCATTTATATATCCCGTGGAATGCTGAACCGTCTTTGCCCAGTTTTTTAAGCCATTCCTGCTGGAATCCCTCGGGAGTAAGAGAAACCATTATGGTATCATTCCGTGCCTGCTCGCTGTTACCGGTAATATAGATTTCTTCATATTTATCATAATCCTGTTTATCACTCGATACCCACTTATAACTGATTTTCAGAGTTCCCTCTTCTCCGCTGCCTATTTCTGAAAACGGATTTGCAATTTTAACCCACAAGTCATAGGTTTTCCGGCGCCCACCGTCCACACAGTTCCTGCAATTGTATTCTGCGTCAATTTTTCTTGTGTCAAAATAAATCGGGCCTGCCGGTATGTAATCGCTCATTTCGTTTTGGAGTATATCCTTGAATTTCGCATATATTGTCTTGCCCACCCTGGTGTCTTTGTCTGTTTCTATGTAGGCTGTGTCCGGATCGCTTGAAGTATACAGCCTTTCATCATTAGGTCTGATAGAGGTATTACTTTCATTGTAATCAACGGTGTAGTAGGGGAAACTTGGCCAAAGGCCGGACTTATCCTCAAGGTTGAATGTTACATCCGCCGCATTTCCTGTTTCGGTTCTGTTGACTGTGTACCACTTCCCGTCTTCTCCTTTCACCGGTATTGGAGGTAATATATCTATATTGAGCGGTATATTTTTGTGCGGAATGCCGTTTTCTATGTTTTTTATGCTATTTCCTGCCTTATCGGTAATTTCGTATACCAGATAATAATTATCTGAAACCGAAGGCATTGGATCTTGTATTGTAAGACCGTTTATTTCAACACTGTAATATTTTACATTGTCGGTTGATAATGATTTATCCAGTTTGGCCGCTGTTTTTACCAATAAAACATTATAGCTTATAATATAACGGTCTTTCAGCCCAGTGCCCGATAGCTCGCTTAACGAACCATATTCGCCGGTCGTCTGCCCGTTTAACTTGGTGTCAACTGCCATAAATCTGTCGGTATTTCCAATTTGCTTGTAAACCTGGAGTTTAATGTCAAGCTTGGTTGTCTCTTCACCTTTTTCTTCAAATACAAGCTTTATGTTATTCAGCTCTGCTACAGGTACTGACGGATCAGGCAGCTTGCTCTTGCTCTCTACTAAAATCGGCGGCAACAAATCAATCATGACCTGTAAGTTCGCGGGAGCCTTTGACTGTCCTGCTGCAAGTTTCAGCTGACCTATCTGGTTTCCGGCAAAATCGCTTAATCTTTTATTGAATAAATCAGTGCCAAAGATAAAATATCCATTGTCAACCTGGGCAGCTATATCAATTATATATGCATCTTTTGGCAGCCCTTCGAAATCTGAAGCTTTAGGTGTATAAGCAAAGAACAATTCGGTATAGCCCTGGTTTGTGCCCTGCTGACCTTTCCCCTTATCCTGCTGTATTGTGTTCTGATTTACATACCTGTATCCGATCAGTTCGGCATACGCATTCCTGCCGCTGATAACTTTTCCTTTATAATCAAAGATATTCAGTTTCAGTTTTAAAGGATCAGGATCATTTGTCATTTTCAGAAGTTTTTCATCGATCATGTCTGACAGGACAATTCTGAATATGGGTTTATCCTTACTGTTCAGTGAGAAAACCGTATTTTGCTTAATGTCATTGTTACCAATGTTGGTTTGGGTATTTTTAACCAATCCTTTGGGTATAGTTCCTTCCGCACTTCTGGCTGCTACCACTCCAGTCCCATTGGCCCAATCATTTTCACTCATCTTCGTTGCATAAAATCCACCGCCTGAATTCTGTTCGCTTGAATTAATCTCCGGGGTTTTACTGTCAACTATGACATTGAGCTCAGTGGTGCCGTTTCTGACATTTTTATATTTTTTGGCTCTATTTCAACACTGCTGTTATTACCGCTGCCGCTAACGTTGACAGGATTCTTTCCGACATCCAGGAAGTATTGAGCATTGATAAGCTTCCCAACCCTGCCGTCTTCTACAACACCATCTCCTTCTATTAAAGTGTAATGGAAGATGAATTGCGTTTTATATAAATCCTATACGGCCATGCACCTGATTTCGGTTTTTCAGCAGGCGTATATTTATAACCATCGATCCCTTCCGGCCATTGTGTGTTGCTACGCGCATAAGAAACATTCGGCAACGCCAGAATAATGGCCAGGATTACCATCAACGAAACGACAAAAGTACGTCTCATTTTTGGCTTCGAAAAAGCATGAATGTTAACCATGAAAATAACCATCCTTTCGCTTTAAATACCTGATTTGTTGAAGCTCCAAATTTCGGATATAAAACAGGTAAACTATGCCCCACCGTTTATAGAACGGTTCTGCGTGAAAGCTGCCCGGGAAGTATCCAATGCCGGCTCAGAATGTAACATAAAATTGCAAATGAAGACACGCATGGTTCCACGATATTCCATTTTACGCTCTTAAACAGCAGCTTTCACATTTCTCCCGTATATTTCATATAAGTGCATCCCATTAAAGCAACCTCAGAATTTCCGATATATTCTCTATTTATCATAAAAACATAAATCATAAAGGAGCTATTTCAAAATATTAAACTCTTTATGGTTTAAATTTACCGGAATATACTCCTTCTTCAGCAATGTGTCCGTATATTGCCTTCAGTTGCCTTTCCATTCCGAACTAAAGCTGAACATAACCTTTCATACAAAAACATATCACTCCTTTATTGCCTGATTTCGGCTTTTGCTTCACTTTATTATAGCAACAATAATCGACATGAAAATATCAATGTCGAAATTGGACATATTTTCGCCGAAATTGGATAAGTTTTAAATACTCAGGATAAACATGAATATTTTAATTATTTGCTTCAATATTCCTGCCGGCTGTGAACCAAAGATACTTAGATATGAAGTGTGGCTGCGCTTTTGAAACATACTCCTGGTATGGTTATGCCATATCACAGAATACATTTTTCCTGCCGTGCAGCACAGGCAAGTCAGCCATAGAGGTAAAAAATCAGCATCGACGTATAAAACCAGGCTGCGCTAATCGGTAAAATATATAATAAACAGAAGCATACAGGGGCTGAAAGGGAATTTGATTTTCTGTTTTTAAAAGAAAAGCTTGCACAAACTTTGAACTTAATGTAAAAAATACAAAAACCCCTGCAGTACAAGGGTTTTCGGATTGGCGGAGAAGGAGGGATTCGAACCCTCGCGCCGTTATTAACGACCTACACCCTTAGCAGGGGCGCCTCTTCGGCCAACTTGAGTACTTCTCCGTGTTTATTATAGTTATTATAATAATATTGGCGGAGAGACTGGGATTCGAACCCAGGGTGGGCGTGAACCCACGCCGGTTTTCAAGACCGGTGCCTTAAACCAGCTCGACCATCTCTCCACGTTTTTGCTATGTAAGTATAACATGAGGAACGAATTATTGTCAATACCGTACAACAGGTAAATTGCGGAATTCAGCTCAGAAAAAAACATCCGGTCCCATTGAACGCACCCGATTCAGCTAACGGGCAGCATGCAATTTCCCGCACCTTCCTTTCTTTGCCGGTGTACTCCTGTTTTGTGAATGTGCCAACAAAAAAGAGCATTCTTCATGCCCCTAATCAATACGCCGGAGAGTTTTGCTCCCGGTTGTATCTCTATTGTTGCAATACTGACAATTTATAAATAAAACCGCTCAGGTATTGCAACAATTAAGCCTGATGGTTCTGAGCGGAATTTCGGTTGGCCATCTCAATAGCCTTTTTAACCATGTTTCCGCAATCTCTGGATGTCACTGCACCCCAACCATCATTTTTTACTATATCATACACACCGAGTTCCTTGGCAATTTCTTCCTTGAGGTGTTCTGACATGATGCCGTTTCTCCTGCTCATGATATCCCCCCTCAATTCTAACAAGCCTTGCCTTGCTATGAACTCTCCGGCGTACATTAATATTCTGTCCTGACCTTTAAAATCTATACTTGTATTACTTGGGTGCAGTTGTTTTTAATGGTTTTGACGGCTTACTTATTTCAGATAATGCTTCAGAAGCTTCCATTGTCAGCTCTGTCCTGCCGGTGGTTGCAATATCACCGAGTGAAACCATTCCTATAAGCTGCTGGTTTTCAACAACAGGTACCCTTCTAATCTGCCTTGATGCCATAAGTTTTGTTATTGATTGCACATCCTCGTCCGGTGTAACCGTAGTAACCTGTGATGTCATAACATCTCTTACCGGAGTTGAAAACGGATCCTTTCCGGATGCAATATTTCTGACAACAAGATCCCTGTCGGTTACAATTCCTTTAAGGCCATTGTGATCAACAACCGGTATGGCACCGACATTGTGTTGCTGCATTAATTGCGCAACCTCTTTTATTGTAGTATCAGGCTCAACAGTAACTATCGATTTTGTCATTACATCGCGTGCTTTCATTATATTATCATCTCCTTTTAAGTTCTTATAGTTAGGCTTTCACAATCAGCAAATACTTATTCCACACATGTTTTAATCTATTTATGCAAAATCGTTGGCGTAAAGCCATAATTGTCTTTCCAAAATTCAACCGGGACCATCTGAAAAAACGGTTTATTCACAGCTTATGCTGCATATAAAAACATTACATGCCGTAATTGTGGATAACATTTAGCAGTATTCGTAATAAATCATTAAAATATGACAAATGTTCTATCTTATCCACAAAATAAGATACTGTCCTATTGATATGGCTGTGGATAAATACATGTTTTTTCAATATTACTCACAGTCTTTTGCATTAAAATACCCAAAAATTACACAGGATATCCACAAGGTTGTGGATAACTTTTTGCATGAAAAAACCCTTGCAACTCGCTATTTGCAAGGGTTTGAGCGCTTAACAATTTTTTTGTCACCAATTTATCCACTTTTTTGTGGATATTTTTACGTTTTGTCCACAGGATGTCAATACAACTTAACTTCATGTCATATGTCTGCAAAATCCAACATTTTCCGTAAGCTACTCAAATTTCATACTTATATCCATCGCCCTAACAGAATGTGTAATAGCTCCGACCGATATTATATCCACTCCCGTGGCAGCTACCTCTTCTATATTATCAAGACTGACATTGCCGGATGCTTCTGTCAGTGCTTTTCCGTTTATCAGTTTTATCGCTTGTTTCATAAGCTCAGGCGGCATAT
>DATCKN010000072.1:0-1833 GCA_036562185.1 Thermoclostridium sp. | reverse complement strand
CGAGTTCCGCCATCATTTTCATGATGCTTCATACACTGTTCAATTTTCAATGTCCATCTTCTTCCCCATCCCCGCTTGCCAAGCTCTTGCGGCCCGTCAGCGGCGACAGCTTTATTATCATAACATCGTCCACACATATTGTCAAGAGCTTTTTTCTATCTTTTTTGCTAACTTTTTTGGCCGCTTTTTATCCCCGGAAGGCTTGTCCCCTCAAGGTTTTGCTCAAATTGCTTATATAAGTTACATTATTTCCCAGCACAAATATTATTATAAATTCAGTTATTGTGTCTAATTTTTGTTGACAGAGATGTAATCAAAGCATGAAGCGACTTTTGACATTCAGGCATAAGTGCCCTTCAACAAAGTAGTTAATGCCTACTCCATGTCACATCGAATTACTATAGGGTTACTTTCCTAAATTTATTTAATTGATATACCGTAATATCTATACCTCACTATCCAATCATCAGCTTATTCTTAATAGCTTCAATTTCTTCTGATGTTGGCAAAGATTCAATAGCTCCTTTTTTCTGGACGCAAAGCCATCCTGCAATATTCCCGTATTGCAGCGCTTTATTTATAATATCCAAAGTTAAATCATCAGGACTTTCTACACCTGACTTTAATAGACATGCCAAAAATCCGCCCCAGAATGCGTCACCGGCTCCAGTGGTATCTACACATTGAGCCTTCATTCCCGAAATTGAAATAACGCTGTCCTTCCAATAACAGCGGGCTCCCTTTGAACCCAATGTCTCAACAACAACACTTATGCCGTTTTCCCTGGCTGTTTTGAAGATATTTTCTTCACCGCCTATAAAGTCACACTCTTCTTCTGATATTTTAAGAAAGTCTACAAGTGGCAGTATATTTTGCACTGCTGTCTTGGCAGCCTGCCTGTCATCATCCCACAGAAGATTTCTGTAATTGACATCAAAGCTGACAAGCTTTCCGGCTTTTTTCGCCTGCTCCATAGCATACACGGTTGCTTCCGCAGCAGGATCTTTTGATAAAGAGCATGACCCGGCATGGACTATTCTGGCCTGAGTTACATTTGCCTTATCTATATGCTCTTTTGTAAGGAACATATCGGCACCGGGTTTTCTTGCAAAAGTAAAACTTCTTTCACCCTCGCTGTTCAATGTCACAAAAGCCATAGTAGTTACGGCTTCCTTAATCATATCCGGACAAAGAACGGCTACGCCATTCTCTTTTAAAGTATCAAATAGAAATCGTCCAAAGTCATCATCACCAACACATCCGCAAAAACCGGCTTTTAGCCCGTTTCTTGCAACAGCAATAGCTGCATTGGCAGGTGCGCCTCCGGCTTTACGGATATATACACCACTTTCTTCCCCGGGCAGAAAATCAATAAGCATTTCTCCTACACAAATAATATCCATATGTAACCCCTTTCTTATAGTGAATGAAATAGTGATGACAACTTGTATAACAGTGATTAATAACCTACAGATAAAGCTGACTTTACTTTTCATTATACCAAAGTCAAAAGTATTATATCATTTCCGGGATGTTTTATGATGATTTTTATATGGCGGCATGATGGTTAGACCGTGAAGGAATACGATTGGTTTATTCAGACAGAAGCCTCTGACATATTTGGTCTCATTGAAATTAAAATCTGAAAACAAAAAAACAAGACCCTGAGCTGTTAACTCAGGGTCCTGATAGTTCCGGCAACGACCTATTTTCCCGGGCCGTCTCCAGCCAAGTATCGTCGGCACTGGAGAGCTTAACTTCTGTGTTCGGTATGGGAACAGGTGGGTCCTCTCCGTTATAGTCACCGGAAATATTTAATTCCTAGGTGCTTAG
>DATCKN010000070.1:0-28494 GCA_036562185.1 Thermoclostridium sp. | reverse complement strand
TCCACAAGACTATTATAAGTGTTAACAGCCGGAAAAACAATAACAGCTATAACTGCTATCAATACGATTATTACGATTGATCCTTTTCTCATATTCCCTTACTCCTGTTCTGGTTTATTTTTTAATATGGTCCGAAATGCTTCAAAACTTTCGAACATAATTTACCCGGAATTTAAAGCTATAAAACCGGATAATCAAACATACTAAACTATATTACGGTGTTACCGGATAAAAGTCTTATATCGGCATAAAGAAAATACCAATACTTTTTTAAAAGCTAAAAATCAGAATATGCTTTACCAGTTACTGTTTTAGGAGGGTGAAAATTTTTATTGATTTAGTTGACATAATTTCGTCTTTGAACTCAGAAATTTATCCAGTTTACCGATAAAATATAATAAACGCAGTTTAATTCTGCCTTGGTGCAGAAATATCTGTTCGTGCACCGGCAGGCGGAACAGTGAGGAAAGAAATGTATGTTTTATCCAGTAACCAACTGGAAACCGAATAACAATATTTTACATTAATATTACTATACAAGGAGTCATACATATGAAGAAAAATGTTGTTACTGTTTTAGTAATCGGTGTTATGTTTTTAAGTTTAGTTTTAACCAATTTATATTCCATGAAGAAAATTCTCGAGCTCAATGAACAGCTAACAAGAATCTTCGAGCTTGAGGACACAATAGCAAGCCTCAGAGCTGAGCATCAGAGGGAAATTGAGGCCTTAAAAGCTGAATATGAAAAGCAAATCAAAATGATTGATGATGAGTATTCCGAGAAGTTCGACACCGTAACAAAGGCATTGAACGCCTTTGAATACGAAATCGAAGAATTTTACAAGAATAAATTTATTGTTGAAAAGGATTATCTGGAGAACATAAAGAAGATCAACGATGTTAGGGCAAAGCTGGAGGATGGTAATTAATACTATCCTCCCATATTATTGCCTGTGGGCAGTGAATATTCAACAGATACAACTCCGTCATTTTCTAAAATAAATGATAGAACACAATTACCGTCACTGTAGGAAAACTGGTTATATGATTTCTCATATTCACTTCCATACGCTTTTATTATATCATCCAAAGTAGCATTCAGTGTTATACCCTCTCTAGTGGTAACTGTATCATCAAGAAAAACAATGGATGAGATGTAGTCTTTATTATCCTTTGTATATGTTGTAAATTCAAAACCGCTGTATGAGTAAATTTTATCCATGCCTTCAAAGGCGCAGCTTGGAGCCTCGAAATAGTGCATTGGTTCACCAAGGGCTTCCAGTATTGGAGCAGCTTCATCATTAATACCTATCTTAATGCCTTTATATTCGAAGTAATATCCTTCCTTTTCCTGGGTAACACCCCCATTTTGCCGGTTTCCGCCGGTACTATTTTTGCTGCCTCCGCCGTTATCGCCTGCATTTGCATTATCAATATTACCTTTATTGCTGTCCAGGCTGAATGCTGCAACCACAGCTCCCACGGCAACTAATGCCAATACTGTAATTATTACAATTACTTTTCTGTTTTTCATTTTTAAGCCCCTCTTTCCTGATTTTTATTTACTTCCCCTGTATGAAATTCAATCCTCATTTCTTCTGCTGTTAAAGGCTTTTAGATATCCAAACTCCTCTAACTCCGCATACTGCTTTTCCATCTCAGAGACATACAAATCTTCTTTCGCAGCCCAAATCATATTTAATTTTTTATTATTCCTTCGATCAGGAAGATTAAATTTCTCCTGTAAAATCTTACCAAAGTACCCGGACAGCTTTTCAGCGCCCGAAAGGTTAAGGTGCAGCCCTGCGTCATAGGTATCGGTCTGAAAATCAATACCTATTTCATCCGTATACTTTAAAAAGTTAATATATAAAAGATCATTCTTTCTGGCATAATCCTCCATCTGTTTATCCCATTCATCATACCAGTGGGGATAAATCGTAGGAGCCTTAATTAAAACAAGCTCAATGCCGTTCTCTTTGCAAAGTTCGGTCATTTTATCAAGGTACCCATAGCAAATATCACTAAACTGATAATTAGCAAGCTTTTTCTCCTTTGGGATTGTTGTTACCGGTTTCACATCAACCCTCATCAGATACCCGTTGTGAGTAACCTTTCTCTTTTTGAACAGGTATTTAAAATCCTCGGCTGACAACTCGCTCCACCTTGAGTGATATCTTAAAATAGGGAAAAGGTAAGTGATAAACTTCTCATCGTCCAGCATTGAAGCCTTAATTGATTTAAGCTTTGGAACCGATAAAGGCATACCGTCCAATGCCATGCGGTTATATGATTCCTTTTGCGGACGGTCGTATTTCATGGACAACACATTAAAAACCACTACTTTAGGTTTTTCATACTTTAAGGTTTCTTCGAGCAGGTAATAGGACTGCCATATCAACTGCTGGGCGCTGCCACGGATAAAGCTGGTTATTCCATACTCCTTCCACAAGACAATCGGGGAAAAATTCTCATATACCTCGCAGTCCCCAATGAATATGACATCGTGCTCCTTGAATTCTTCAAGATAATATTCAGATATTAACGCCCCTTCCAGTATTTCGGTCATATATTTGGGCATCAGAAGATTTTGCAGAAATACCAGCAATGCAATTGTAAACAAGGCTACAACAGCCAACTTAACAGCTTTCTTCCATGTAACCATAGTATGACCACTTTCCGTTAAAATTGATTGTATATAAACTGGTTTCTGTCATATCCAACACCATATGCTCCAAAAACAATGATTGAGATAAACAAGCCAACATAGGCTGCATAACGGATAACGTCAGGCCTTGCAGATAGTTTTTCTCTTATGCTTCCGTTTCTTTGGGCAAGACTTATAACGATCATTATAATTATGCCAAAAAGAAGAACAAAATAATCTGCCTTATCAATTCCAAGTTTCAGCAACGCACCATTAAACAGTTCGCCAATATTCCATTTTGTGACCATTGAACCATACATACGGAAAGTAACACGGACATTTCTGTAACAATCAAGTATCCTGATTGCCGACATAAGCAAAAAAGTTCTTCCGACCTGGAACAGCTTAAACATGAATTTATCACGAACATTGAACCTATTGTGAAACCAGACGTAAAATGGTTCAAGTTCCTGGGACACGATAATGACAAGACAGTTCAGAAGCCCCCATACAATAAAGTTCCAGCTTGCCCCATGCCAGATACCTGTTGCAAACCAGACAATAATGGTTGATAAATAAACCGGAACTCTTTTCCCTGTATTTTCGCCGAACTTTTCCCTTGAGAATTTCGAAATTTTCAGCATTGCATTGCTTACAGAAACAGGGTAGAACACATAGTCCCTGAACCATGTTCCCATTGAAATGTGCCATCTTCTCCAGTATTCGGCAGTTGATTTTGAAAAGAACGGCCGCTCGAAGTTTTCCTTAAGCTTAATGCCCAAAACCTCGGCAATACCTATGGTTATATCTATGCCGCCGGTAAAATCCGCATATAACTGTATGGCATAAAACACCATACCGATTAGAACATATATTCCCTGGTATGTGTCAGGGTTCTGAGTTATGGTTTTAACCGCGGGCAAAATACGATCGGCTATGACAAGCTTTTTAAAAAAGCCCCACAGTATTCTCTGAATGCCAAATGAAACATTCCTGAAATCAAAGCTGTGCCCCGAATATAACTGATACCCCAAATCATCAAATCGGCTTATTGGACCTTGGATTAGTTGCGGGAAAAATGAAACGAAAAGGGCAAACTTGCCAATATTTTTCTCGGGAGCGTATTTTCCACGGTATACATCCACGAGATACCCCACCGACTGGAATGTGTAGAAAGAAATACCCATTGGCAGGGCAATATCTAAAAAGGATAGTTCACCTGCATTAAATATCTTTGAAACAGAATTGATATTCGATATTGCAAAGTTGGTATACTTTACCACGGCCAAAACGCCAAGATCAAAGAAAAGGCATAAAAGCAGGTATTTCTTTTGCTTCGATTTAACCTTATCCTTGTACGCCTTTTTTTCTTCCTTGGAAAGGCTGCCTTTATTCTCTTTAAGGTATAATTCCTGCTGCCGGTGCAGTTGCCCTATTTTAACAGCGGTAAAATAAGTGGCTGTAATGGTTACCGTGATATACGCAATGTTATCCCATCCCGAACAGCTGTAGAAGAAAAAGCTTGCCACAAGTAAAAGCAGCCACTGATATTTTTGGGGGATTATATAATATATTATGAATAAAGCCAGTAAAAACAGGATAAAGTTATATGACGTAAACAACATAATACCTACTCCTCATCTTTAAGCCTTTGAATCAGATTGTACAAAGCCTCTGCTGAATTAAAATTCTCAGGCACTATCTCGTCCACAGGTATTTTAACATCATACTCCTCGCTTATTTCAGCGATTAGCGTAATAATATCAAAAGAATCCAGTATTTTATCATCAATTAAGGATTTATTTGTTTCAAAATCCACTTCGGGATGCAAATCTTCAAGGATTCTCAATAATGCTTCCATTTTATTTATGGCTCCTCCTTTCTGTTCATATATTTTTCCTTCAGCAACAGCCTGTTGATTTTTCCATTTGTTGTTAACGGCATAACCTCAAGTTTCTCAATGACATGCGGGATCATATACCTGGGCAGCTTTTCCTTGGCATAGTTAATAACATCAGTTTTTGGACTGTTGCCGGTATAAAAAAGTACAATCTTTTTCTTCTCGTCATCAAAAATGCAGCAGGCATTAATTATTCCGTTCATCCTGCCAATGGCTGCCTCAATTTCGCCCAGTTCAATCCTGTGCCCCATGTGTTTTATCTGGTAATCTTTTCTGGACAGGAAGATCAGTTCCCCCCGTTCGTTGTACTTTCCAAGATCCCCTGTTCGGTATATAAGTTCAGGATACAGGTTGTTCAACGGGTTCTGTACGAATACTTCCGCCGTCCTGTCAAAATCCCTGTAGTAGCCCAGTGTCAGCGAAGTTCCGCGGATGCATATTTCTCCCGGTTCCCCCTCTTTTGCAGGCTGATTTTGCTCATTCAGCAGAATAATGTCTGTGTTTCTGAAAGGTCTGCCTATAGGTATGACATCATTTTCAGAAAACTCGCGATCAACTATATAGTAACATGACATCCCGGTAGCTTCGGTTGGACCGTAAAGGTTTATGAACCTTGCATAGGGAAGGGCTTTCCTCCAGATCAGGAACTGCTTCATCGGAAAAACTTCGCTTCCAAAGGCAATTGTGTGGAGGTATTCGGGTTTAACCTTATCAAACACGCCAAGGCCTGAAATCATCGTTAAAGCAGGAACAACCCAGCATATCGTGTTAATCTTCTTTTCGTTAAGGAATTCAATCAGTTTCAGTGGAAACATGAACAGTTCCTTTGGAATTATATATGCCGTTGCTCCAAATTTCAGTGTAGGGTAGATCTCTTTCAGCGATGCATCCACATAAAGCGGAGTCTGGTTCCCGAAAACGGTAGAAGAGTTAATTCCCAAAACTTCTGAAAAGCTTTCAATGTAATCAATAACAGAACGGTGGCATGCAACAACGCCTTTCGGCACTCCGGTTGAGCCCGATGTAAAAACCACATATATGGGATCGGTATCTATGGCCCGATCGAAAATTTTCTTAAGAACTTCATCGTCAGGGCTTGTCTTTACCAGGTCATCATACAAATAAACATTTTTATCATAATTAAATGTTTTTATCTTATCTTTCGTGGATTCATCACATATAACAGCCTCAGGCAACAAATTTTTAAATATCAGTTCAATTCTGTGGACCGGCATTTCTTCATCGATAGGGACATAATAATCTCCGGCATAAACAACACCTAAAAATGCAATGATTGTTTTCGGATGCTTTTTCATGAAAACAACCACCGGCTTCTTATAGTGCCCCTGTTTATAAAGGAAGGTGCCTATCGCCCTCGCGCTGATATACACCTGTCTGAATGTAAATTCTTCAGATTCATTGGCATAGCATACTTTGTCAGGATATAAATTCCAGATATTTTCCAGGTATTCCAGAATGTTGGTCTGCCTTGTCATCATTTGCACCTCTTGCTTTTTATACAAATAATGAATCTGTATTGCCATGGATGCACAAAGATTTATTTCCATTTTTTTATATCTTAAGTAATATTACATGAACAGCATCCGGAAATATCTTTACCAACTCAGAAAACGTAAATATTCCTTTTTAAGATTACCGCCACACAATAAAACCGATTTTCTCGCCAATATCTGCATTGCATCTACAAAACCGGGACCGATTTCATAATCTCTCCTTATTACAGACAGCTCGGTGCATCCAAGTACAATCACTTCTGCATCTGCATCAAAAAGCTCATTTTTGACAGTGTTGAAATCCTCCATGGAAAATGGCATGTTGGCTTTTATGCCGTTGTATATAATGTTCATCAGAAGCTGCTGCCCGTTAACCGATGGCTGAACCACTTCAATTCCCTGCTGTTCCAGCCTTTTTTTCAAAAATCCCCCTGCGATGGTACCATCAGTCGCCATTATACCGGCTCTGCGAATCCCATTTTCCATTAAGTAACATGCAGTTTCACCAATCATATCAATAACAGGCACTTCAAGCTCATCGCACAGCTGGTTATAAAAATAATATGCTGTAACACATGGAATAGCGATATAATCCACTCCCTGCCCGACTAAAGCTTTCCCTATTCCAACCATTTCAGTAAATGGGTTATCACTGCTTCTCCCCAAAATAAAACTTGATCTATCCGGTATGCCGGGTTTGTTGTATATTATCATCGGTATATGCTCACTATCAGCTCCGGCATCAGTCATTTTTACCACCATCTCTATAAAACAGGCAGTCGCCAGTGGCCCCAGTCCTCCGATAACCCCTAATTTTTTCATATTTTTCCCTCAGATTAAGCTTTTTGATGCTATATAAGCTAACTCACCATAAAATCTTATTTAGTTCTTAAAAATACAACTACTGCTTCTTTGGCGTTGCAGGGTAATTTTCCCTGTCATACCTGTAGTAATAATTATCCTTATGCCGCCTTGAATATGCATCCAATTCATCGTCTGTCAGCATGAATGACACAAGGGGAGGTTTATGAATGCAGGCATCAAAATGGTACCATCCTTCACCATAATTTACCATATGCCAATAATGTTTTGCTTCTCCAGGCTTTGTAAGCCTTTCAACACTCAGTGTTTGTATTCCTATTCTGTTTAACAGGAGGTGTGACATTGAATAATAAGTGAAACAATCTCCTACGCCTTTTGTAATACCGTTGTATGCCTCCTTCATCCAATCGGTTTTATCAGAGTACCCGGTGTATGTTATATGAGTATTTACATATTTATAAATTTCCCATGCTTTCTCCCTTAATGTCATATTTTCGGTTGTTATCTGTGCCAGCACTTCATCTGCAAGCCTTTCCAATTCCTCCATGGTTACGGTTTGCTTCTTCACTGTTATGGTAACTTCTTCTGTAGTAATATTTCCCGATGAATCGGCAGCGGAGTAAATGGCTGTATACTCTCCTTCCACTTTCAGGTTAACCTGGCTGGCATCAACTGTTATTGGTACTTCCCCGTCCCTGTTGTCTTCTGCATAAACGTCCTTTTTATATGAGAAAGGTATACCAATATAAGCAGTTGCTTTTTTCGTACCGTAAATTTTCGGAGGTTCGGTATCTTTTACGGTAACCAGTTTGGTCTGAATAACTGTCTCGTTTTCTCCTTCATCAGCCAAAACAAGGCTTACAATTTGTTCTCCTTCGAAGTTAAAATCCGGCTCTTCCTTATACCTGACAGTAACTGATGTATTGTCGTTAATTTCAGAAATAAAGCTCTCAGGTTCAATCACATCACCCACCCATGCAGTCTGTGGTTCGGCTGTACCCTGTGGTGGAATTGTGTCAATTATTTCAACGGTGGATTCATATATTTCACCATCAATATTTATCTGGACCGGATATTTACCGACTTTCGTAAGCGATGTAGGCCCGTCGATAAGGCTTATATTCCGGGCTTTCACATTTGGTTTTATAAATTTTTCAATATCGAGAAGCTCCAATGACGCTTCAACCTGCACTTTTTCTTTCAGTTTGGAAATCCAAAGGGTTGTTTCATATTCGGATGTGTTTCCTGATGTATCGGTAAGTATAAGCGAAACGGTCTGTAAATTCCTTCTGCTGAAATCGGGTTCAAATTTAAAAGCTACAGTAACATCGGTAGCATCGCTTATGCTTTCAAAAAATTCCTCGGGTTCGGCAGTTTCTCCTTCGTATAAATCCAAAGCTTTAACTACTCCTGTGGGGGCAATGGTATCTTTTACCTCAACTTTGGATTTATATACCCTGCCGTCAACATTTATTTCTACATCGTAAATTCCCGGAACATTCAACGGTATTGCTGAAATATCGGTAACATATGAAACCGAATCTGCTGTACCATTATAAAAAAAATCTGCTTCGGGCAGACTGGTTCCCGCTTCAACCGATATTAAATCCACAATTCTGCTCTCTCTTATTTGATTAACCGTATAAACTGATATAACGACAATAATGCATATAATGAAAAAAGCCAGTAAAACACCGGATGATTTTGTTCTGTTTTCTCTCAAGAAATCCCGCCTCCAGTAAACAGGATATTATTCAGCTATTTTGAAGCTTCTGTTAATTTGAAATTTTGCATTATAAAGTAAATTAGAGATTATAATTCTATTTATGTAATCTATATTGCACACATATATTATTATATCTAAACAGTTAAATTATAGCAAAAACAAGTTATTCCGGAGAAAACCCGAATGTGCTCATTTGTAGATCAGTACTGGCTTTTGCCTTCGGGAAAATTTTTGCTGCTTCTTCAATATATTTCCCGGGATCGTTTAAAGACGGGCTGTAATGCGTTAACCACAAAGCTTTGACATTAGCTTTGCTTGCAATTTCAGCAGCTTCCACAAAAGTCATATGTTTTTTCTGTATGGCCTTTTCCATTTCTTCATTATCGCCATACATCCCTTCACATATGAAAAGATCTGCCTCGCTGACAAAACCAACAAGCTTGTCGGTTGGCCTTGAATCGGTGCAATAACATACTTTTATTCCCCTTCTCTCCGGCCCGAGAACCATTTCAGGTTTTACAGCCAAATCCCCTGCTTGCACCGTATGGCCATTTTGCAGCTTTTTATAGTATTCAACAGGAATATTTAGCTTTCGGGCCTTTTCAACATCAAACTTACCCTGCCTTTTAAGAATAAGGCTGTAGCTTAGGCATGTAATGGTATGATCCACGGGGATGCTTTTAATTATCAGGCCGTTTAAATGTGTTTCTGTCTCATCCTTATCCGACAACTCAACCAAATTAAGCTTATACGGCAATTCAGGAGCTATAACGGTTAATCCTTCAACCACTTTCTTTAAACCAGGCGGTCCCATTAAATTCAGCGGGTCAACACGCCCGGAGTTTCCTATAGTAAGAAGCAATCCGGGCAATCCTGCTATATGATCGCCATGATAATGCGTGAACACAACCGCATCTATTGCCTTAAAGCCCCATCCTGCCATTTTAACCGGGACCTGGGTTCCTTCACCGCAATCAATCAATATCATTTTTCCGTTATATCTGATTAACGCAGATGAAAGCCATCTGCCCGGAAGCGGCATTACACCGCCGGTACCTAAAAGGCATACATCAATCATAATATCTCATCCTGAAATTACCTTCATTGATTTTTTGGTTCCTCAATAATTTCTCCAGTTATTAATTCATTTTCTAAAATGGTGAATATCTTTCAATTATCTTTTCCGCGGTCCTAATTCCGTCAACTGCAGATGACATAATACCTCCGGCATATCCTGCTCCTTCACCGACCGGGTATAACCCGCCTATATTGGCTACGAAATTTTCGTCCCTGATTATCCGCACCGGAGACGAACTTCTTGTTTCAACACCCGTAAGAATACCATCCGGCAGTGCAAAGCCTTTCAGTTTTGAATCGAAATAGATAATTGCTTCCTTCATTGTTTCAATAACATAATCAGGCAGGCAGTGTTTAATTTCAGAAAGCACCACTCCGGGCCTGTACGTCGGGGTGACACTGCCAAAACCGGTGCTTTTCCGGTCATTCAAAAAATCCCCGGTAAGCTGCGCCGGTGCCGCGTAATTCTCACCACCGGCTTTAAACGCAAGCCTTTCCCATTTCCTTTGGAACTCAATCCCTGCAAGGGGATCATCACTCATAAAGTCCGCCGGTGTGACACCTACAAGCAGGGCAGCATTTGCATTTTTACCGTCCCGCTTATATTCGCTCATTCCGTTTGTCACTATACTGTTATGCTCTGATGCCGCTGCAACAACATACCCTCCCGGGCACATGCAAAAAGTATAGGCAGATCTTCCGTTTTTTGAATGATAGGCAAGCTTGTAATCTGCCGCACCAAGCATCGGGTGTGAAGCAGCATCCCCGTACTGGGCATTATTGATTAAACTCTGCGGGTGTTCAATTCGTACACCTACAGAAAATGCTTTCGGGATGATAGCAACACCATGCCGTTTCAGCATTTCAAAAGTATCCCTTGCACTGTGCCCCAGCGCAAATAACGCAATACCGCAGCGGAGGCTCTCGTCATCATTTATCTTTAATGCATGTATACAGCCATTATTTATTACAATATCAGTAACTTTTGATCTGAACCTGACCTCCCCACCGTTTGCTATGATCTCCTGCCGTATATTTTTTACGACATTTCTCAGCAAATCTGTTCCAATATGAGGCCTGTAGTGATACAAAATTTCTTTTGGTGCACCTGCTTTTACAAACTCTTCCAATACAACGGTGCATCTTTTATCATTGATTAAAGTGGTTAGCTTGCCGTCCGAAAAAGTACCTGCGCCTCCTTCGCCAAACTGCACATTGCTTTCTGTATCCAGATTTCCTTCTTTCCAGAACCTGTTTATTCTATCAACCCTTTTGTCGACGTCGTCTCCCCTGTCAACAAGAATTGGCCTGTAGCCGTACCTTGAAAGCATCAATCCTGCAAAAAGCCCGGCAGGCCCCATACCAACAATAACAGGGCGTTCTGTTAATTTCTCGCTGCCATGCGGTTCAATTTTATATTCCATATCCTGGACAGGAGTTATGTTTTTTGCATCAGCCCGGCGAAGAAGCACTGTTTCATTATGGACATCCGCATCCACCGAATATACCAGGCAGATGTCATCCTTTTTCCTTGCATCAACCGATTTTTTCGATATTTTAAAATGCTTCAGCTCTCTTTCCGATATCTTTAATTTTGACAGAAGCTTATGCTTTAAAACCTGTATTTCGTCTTTTGGATTTTCAAGTTCATTCAGTTTAACCTTTATATTTGAAACCCTTAACATGTAACACTCCTTAGCGCCGCATTTTTTCCTGCAATATATCCCGATGACCATGCCCACTGAAGGTTAAACCCTCCGCACCGGCCATCTATATCCATTATTTCACCTGCAAAATAAAGTCCGTCAACCAGCCTGGACTCCATTGTGTTTTCGTCAATATCCCTTGTGTCAACACCGCCCGCCGTTACCTGTGCGCTTGGCCAGCTTTTTGTTCCGCGTATTTTCATTCTCCAGTCTGTAAGAATTCTTATAATGCTTTCCTTTTCTCTTTCTGTCAAGCAAGCGACGGGTTTTTTAATATTATCTATCCCTGCTTCAGTCAATATAACAGGAATCAACCTTTTATTAACAAGTCCTATGAAACTTACATCCAAAGGTTTGTCACGCAAATCTTCAAAGCGCCTGTTTAAGATATTTTTAAACCTTTCTTCAGGCATATCCATTACCGTAATTTTTATATATGCTTCTTTTCCTTCATTAAGAAGCTCTCCGGCTTTCCTGCTTATCTGCAGTATTGGCGGCCCTGATACGCCGTAATTTGCAAAAAGGATATCCCCTCTGTCTTTTGCCAACGATTTGTTTTTATATATTACCTCAGCAGTACCCTCAAGCTTTACCCCTTCTATTCGTTTAAAGAACGAGCCTTCAAGCATTATCTGAACCAACGCTGGGAATATATCTGTTATTCTGTGCCCAAGTTTCTTTACCAGGTCATAGCCGTTCCCGTCCGAACCGGTGGATGGCATCGCCTTGCCGCCGGTTGCTATTATAACACTGTGGGCAGTATATGTTTCACCTTTTTCGGTATTGATAACAAATTTATCCCCTTTTTTCGCTATGCCGGTCACCATGCAGTCGCAGACCACATTAATTTTTTTGTCGTCAAGCTCGTACAAAAGCACGTCAAGGATGCTGGACGCCTGGTCTGACATCGGAAAAACCTTTCCATTGTCCTCTACTTTATGTTCTATTCCCAGCTGCTCGAAAAAACGGATGGTGTCGCTCACTGTAAAAGCCGACAATGCTCCTCGCACAAACCCGGGGTTTTTACCATAATAACAGTTTATACCGGCATTAATATTACTAAAATTACATCTCCCGTTACCTGTAACAAGTATTTTTTTACCCACCCGGGGATTCCTTTCAAGTATTGTAACATCGGCTCCGGCTCTTTTTGCCGAGATTGCCGCAACAAGCCCTGCTGCCCCTCCGCCGATAACGGTTACCAAGTTACCTGCCATATTAATCCTCCAATATCAGTCATCAGAGTTCAGTATAGCATAATTTTATCAGAATATTTAAATGGATCATTACTATAATTATAACCTGAAAATCCGGACCAGATATTTCCGTTCTTTTATGTATTCCAGAATCCTTTTCCCATTTTATCTAAAATCAATATCACATGAAAGTATAACACACTCTGTATATTTTCACTCACATAAAAAAAACAGCTTTTCGCCTTATACGCAACGCTGATTTTAACAAGCATAAAAATGCCTTTTATATTCAATGAGTTACAAATTTCCATTCGTATATATAACACAGAAAAAACCAAATAAAAACGCTTCATATTCCCGTTTCTCTGAACGTTAAACTACTTCCCATACTACGCTTAAAATTAACGTTTAATACCTCCGAAAATTTGTACTAAACATTACCATTTCGTTATGCTCTTTTTTTGATTATGTTTGCAGATTCCCAGCTGTTCCATCCATAATACACTTTCAATTATATTTTTTAGTTGAATTTTGCCGACTAAATGCAACCCGGTCAAAAGTTGCATATGTTTCTACTGTTAAAGTCAATATCAGAGTGCTCAAGCAGATCAATTCATTATTTGACTGTAAACCTGAAAATAAGAAAACTTAGGCCGTTATTATCAATATAACAACCTAAGCTTTCCTAAATTAATTAAAATCTATTTTAGATAAACGAGGCTCTTAATTTTGTCCAATGCGGACATGGGGGGGGGGAGAATATCAAGAACCTCGTTTTCTAACTACATTTTGGTCTGCGCAGCAACCAAGCATGTTGCGCCGTATTTCTCCCTAAGCAGTGGCTTTTCAATCTTACCGGTCGGATTCCTGGGAACCTTGTCAAAAATTATCACTCTGGGACGCTTGTAACGTGGCAGTGGCCGGCAAAACTCGATTATATCTTTCTCTGCCAAATTTACGCCCGGCTTTGCTTCTATTATTGCTGCCGCTATTTCCCCTAGTCTCCTGTCGGGTAACCCTATAACCGCAGCATCCTTGATACCGTCATGCGTACGTAAATAGTCTTCGACCTGTACAGGATAAATATTCTCGCCACCGCTGATAATAACGTCCTTTTTCCTATCTACCAGATAAATAAATCCTTCTTCATCCATACGTGCCATGTCGCCGGTTAAAAGCCAGCCGTCCTTCAACACTGCCTCGGTAGCTTTCGGATCTTTGTAATAACATTTCATAACGCCGGGCCCTTTAACCGCCAGTTCGCCTATTTCACCCTGAGGTACGGGTTGTCCTGTTTCATTGACTATTTTTACTTCCCAATTATAACCCGCTTTTCCTATGGCACCGACCTTATGTATATTCTCAACACCCAGGTGTACGCATCCCGGACCGATTGATTCACTGAGACCGTAATTTGTGTCGTACTGGTGATTTGGAAAATATTTTTTCCATCTGTGAATCAAACTGGGCGGCACAGGCTGGGCACCTATATGCATAAGCCTCCAATGTGACAAATCGTAATCCTTTAAGTTTATGTCTCCTCTTTCAATGGCATCAAGTATATCCTGAGCCCACGGAACCAAAAGCCAAACAATGGTGATTTTCTCTTCAGATACAGTTTTCAGAATCCATTCGGGTTTTACACCGCGGAGCAAAACAGCCTTGCTTCCGGATATCAGGCTTCCGAACCAGTGCATTTTCGCACCGGTATGGTAAAGCGGAGGTATGCAAAGAAAATTATCCTCCCTTGTCTGGCCATGATGCTTTTGCTCGGTGTAACAAGCCGACATCAGGCTTCTGTGCGTATGCAATATGGCTTTTGGAAACCCAGTTGTACCCGATGAATAGTAAATTACGGCATCGTCATCATCTGTTATTTCCACACCGGGTGCTTCGGATGAACAATTAGCTGTAAGTCTGTCGTAACTTTCGGCAAATGACGGACGGTTTTCTCCTGCATATAAAAGAATTCTTACATTAGGTATATCATGATAAATTGTTTCCATGCGTCCTATAAATTCAGGACCAAATATCAGCGCAACAGTATCCGATAGATTAAGACAATATTTTATTTCTTCTGCTGTATACCTGAAATTTAACGGTACTGCTATCGCGCCGGCTTTTAATATACCAAAGTAGATGGGAAGCCATTCAAGACAATTCATCAACAGAATGGCCACCTTATCCCCTTTTTTTATTCCCCTTTTTATTAATAAATTGGCAAGTCTGTTCGCTTTCTCGTCAAAAACACGCCATGTCATATCTCTGCGATACTCGCCGGCGGGGTTGTTCTCTATAAGTTCATAGTCAAGCCATGTGACATTGTCCCTTTCCTGAAGATCCATATTTATCTCGGTCAGGCATTTTTCACTGCCATATAGCCTGGCATTGCGCTCCAGAAATTCGGTAATAGGCATTCTACCATCCTCCCGTTCTACATGTTCATCATTTATAAAAAAACCGTACTTCAAAACTACAGTATCAATAACATTATAGGACAATTATAATAGCTAATCAATAGTGCATAATACCTATTATGCTTAATTCGTGCACTTTAGCCGGATTTTCACCCGGCCACCGGATGATTATGTTAACATTTTCACAAAACACGGTATAAATTTTCTTTCCAGCAAATTAGTAAAAACATATGCTACTCAGAGAATTTCCTTATTTGCTCATTAATTAAATCCAAATCATCAAAGTAGCTAATTTTCATTGCCTTCTTTACATCAGCAAGTGTTTCGGCGGCAACTTCCCTTGCTGCCCTGGTACCTTTTCTAAGGATTTCGTATACATACGGTATGTCTTTCTCATATTCCTTTCTTCTTTTCCTGATTGGTTCCAGTTCTTCCTGCAAAACGGAGTTCAAAAACTTCTTTACTTTTACATCGCCAAGGCCGCCCCTTGTATAATGTGCTTTCAATTCATCCAGGTTCGGGTATTCAGGGAGGTATCTTTCAAAATGCTCGTCCCTGCAGAAAGCATCAAGGTAAGTGAATACCGGGTTGCCTTCAACCTTGCCCGGATCTGATACTCTCAGGTGGTTCGGATCGGTAAACATCCCCATTATCTTTTGCCTTACTTCATCGGCCGTATCCGCAAGGAATATCGCGTTGTTCAATGACTTGCTCATTTTTGCCTTGCCGTCTGTACCCGGAAGTCTTACACAGGCCTTGTTATCAGGAAGAAGAGTTTCAGGCTCAATCAATGTTTCCCCATATACCGAGTTAAACTTTCTTACAATTTCCCTTGTTTGCTCCAGCATTGGCTGCTGGTCTTCCCCGACAGGAACCGTTGTGGCTTTAAATGCGGTTATGTCGGCAGCCTGGCTGATTGGATACGTAAAAAAGCCAACAGGTATGCTTGTTTCAAAATTTCTCATCTGGATTTCGGCCTTAACCGTAGGATTACGCTGAAGCCTTGAAACCGTAACCAGATTCATATAGTAAGCAGTCAGTTCAAACAGCTCGGGTATCTGGGACTGAATAAGGATAGTAGACTTTTCGGGGTCCAGTCCGCAGGACAAATAATCCAATGCCACTTCCACAATATTTTGGCGTACCTTTTCAGGATTTTCGGCATTATCGGTAAGAGCTTGCGCATCTGCTATCATAATAAAGATATCATCATATTCCCCGGAATTTTGCAGCTCAACCCTTTGCCTAAGTGAACCTACATAATGGCCTATATGCAGCCTTCCGGTCGGCCTGTCACCTGTTAAAATCACTTTCTTCATTATTTTCATTCCTCCATAATCATTCAATCAGCTTTATTATACCATAATTTATGTAACGTTTTCTTAAGCACTTATATTTACTCAATAACCTGAAATTTGCAAATGTTTATGTAATTATATAATACCATCTTAATATATTTCAAGACTACGCGCCTTTTCAATTTATACAGGATTCCGCGCCTTATAATTTAATCTGTTTAACCGGAATAGAAAGACCAGCTTTGCCATATAATAATATTTACAAGAACATATGTTCTGTTTTAAAATAAAGTTGGGTGACTGATATGAATAAAATTATAATGCATATTGATGCCAACAGTGCGTATTTAAGCTGGGAAGCGGTATACCGCCTTCAAAGGGGCGATACTGTGGATTTGCGCAATATACCATCGGTTGTCGGCGGGGACGAGCAAAGCCGCCATGGCATTGTACTGGCCAGGAGTATTCCTGCAAAAAAATATTCAATTAAGACCGGTGAAGCACTGTACACCGCGCGCAAGAAATGCCCCGATCTTGTCGTTGTTCCTGTACGGTACGAACTTTACATGATGTGCCATAACGCCATGATAAACATCATGCGCGATTTTTCGCCTAAAATACAGGTATATAGCATTGACGAGGCCTTCCTCGATTATACCGGCATGGAGGCAATTCACGGAGAGCCGCTGGAAGCAGCCTACAAGCTGAAAAACAGAATAAAGAATGAACTGGGATTCACCGTTAATGTGGGCATATCCAGCAACAAACTGCTGGCTAAAATGGCCAGCGAGCTGAAAAAGCCCGATATGGTTCATACCCTTTTCCCCGATGAAATAAAAGAAAAAATGTGGCCTTTACCCGTTCGCGAGCTTTATATGGTTGGCCCTTCCACCGCACCAAAGCTATACCGCCTTAATATATTCACAATCGGGGATCTGGCACGGGCCAATCCCGATTTATTAAAATATCACCTTAAAAGTTGGGGCCTGCTGATCCGCGACTATGCCAACGGCATAGAAAGCAGTCCCGTCTCTGAGGATGCCCGCCCTCCAATCAAAGGCATCGGAAATTCAACCACAATCCCTTTTGATGTGGATTCCATGGATGAAGCCAGAAAAGTGCTTTTATCACTATGCGAAATGGTCGGCATGAGACTGCGACAGGCAGGCTACTGTGCCAAACTGGTGTCGGTGTATCTTCGTAACACTAATTTAACCGGAAAATCCCATCAGAAAAAATTTGTTGCCGCCACCGACGACACATATCAAATTTTTAACCGTGCTACGCAGTTGATGGAAGAAATGTGGGCAGGAGAAGCGCTTCGAGGAATGGGTGTTTACGTCTCAGATCTGGTTCCGAATGATTTGCTCCAATTGTCAATGTTTGATGCTCCAAATGAGCGAAGAAGGCGTTTGGATCAGTCTATTGACGAAATACGGATGAAATACGGTCCCAGGTCTGTAATCAGGTCAATTTTTATCAACTCAGGCCTGTCCCCAATTACCGGCGGTGTCATTGAGGACTTTAAGATGATGTCTTCCATTCTGTAAAAAGAGCAATGTCATTCAAAATCAGATTAAAGCGCAAATAATAAACTGAAAGCAAAAAGCCCACCTTGCGGTGAGCTTTTTGCTTTTAGTAAAAGCAGAAATAAAAGCAGAAATTTATAAACATTATATAGTATAAAGGTTTCACCCTTTATACTATTTGTTTTATACGCAGGTATATCCGCCATCAACAGGAATAATTACTCCGGTTACATAGCTTGATGCTTCTGATGCAAGATATATAGCGGTAGAATCCAGTTCTCCTTCCCTGCCGTAACGTCCCAGCGGAACCGTAGCTTTCATGTAGTTGGTAAAGGACTCAGTATTAAGAGTATCAACTGTCAGCTCTGTTTCAAAATATCCGGGGCAGATACAGTTAACGTTGATTCCGTATTTTGCCCACTCGGAAGCAAGAGCTCTTGTGAAGTTTACAACTCCGCCCTTTGCTGCATGATAGCCTGCGCAAGGAAGTGCCGAATTTCCAACAAGCCCATACATTGATGCGATATTAATAATGCGGCCGTATTTGTTCTTTATCATAATTTTCCCGAATTCACGGGCAACCTTGAACACACCGTTTAAGTCAAGATTTATAACACCATTCCATTGATCGTCAGTACATTCTTCGGTGGGACCAACATGTCCGCTTCCGGCGTTGTTTACCAGTATATCTACCTTACCGAATTCTTTTTCTGCAATTTCTGCAGCTTTTTTTACATCTTCGGTGTTTGTTACATCGCAACGTATTGGCAGGCATTTCACACCTAATGCCCTGATGTCCTCAGCAACCTTCTCCAGCTTCTCCATGCGTCTTGCAAGTATAACTACATCGGCTCCCTGCCTTGCAAAAGCTTTTGCCATCTGAACACCAAGACCTGATGATGCACCTGTAACAACTGCTACTCTGCCTGTTAAATCAAATATATTTTTTTGTGCCATTAAATAAAGCCTCCTAAGTTTGTTAAATAATTAACACTTTGTTATGCTTATATATTATCACATTGTTAAATATTTATCAATATATTTTTCTTTTTTTCGTAATATGTTTTTGGCAATCAATTTTTTCCTTTGCACAAAATTTATGTTTCATAATTATGTTTTGTAGTAGTCTGTTTTTCTATTCCCGAAAAATTCAGGAAGTAAATACATGACTAAAAATTAATGGCTGGCTTTTCAATAAAAAATAAGGAAAAGAAGATAGGCGCAATTAGTTGCGGGTAGTTGAAATAAAGAGCATTGCAAGTTGGACAAGTCTCTAGGCAGTCTAAAACTTACTGCTTAATATGACTTTGTAAATACATATTAAGCATTTAAATTCTTTATATTCAGACTTAAATAGTGTCATCCACCATCATTTTACCGAATACAGGTAGACGCTAATCCAGTTTCAACAAATCGCACTCTGTATGCTTTGCCTAGTGTCAATTCCTAGCGAGCATAAGGCAATTGCTTATTAGTCTCCAATACCAATCTGTTAACAGTTCTAACAGCTTAATTTTTCTTTCCGTCGATCCCACATAGTCACAATGCATTATGAGATCGACGAATTGTAAATGGTAACCCTGACGCATAAATGGAAAGTAAAAATTATACACTCAAATGTATGTTTCTTTTATAATTACAGGGTTATAAACTCGCATGCGTCAAACAATTCCTCTTTATTTATTTTCTCAAGTTCACATAGCTTGTCAATGTATTCAACTACAACTTCTTTAAAATCATTATATTTTTTGTTATTTATAAATTCATATCCATGTGCAAAAATGCTATTATTTCTTGCAATAACCTTACCATATAACGTCTTTAATGGTTCTATCTCTTTTCCCTTTTTATTAGCTTTAACAATGTCATCCTCAAGTGCTGCAAGTGTTATAAACCCTGACATTAAACCTATTTTTTTCTCCAATTGTCCTTGTCTGTTCGAGCCATAAACTTTGGCTGAAATATAATCTATCTTATTGATCAGTAAATCTTCTTCAATAGGTAAATTTGAATAATCTGCATTTGCTGTATCAATACCGTAATTCCATAGCCGTTTTTGTTCTATGCTTTCAAGTATGCGATATAACAATAAAGAAGCCATTTCATATTTTTCCTGCTTTTCTCTTCTTAATGCATTTTGATACAAGTTGGCAATCAAATATCCTATTTTATCAAACACATTTGATTTATGATCCTTACTGTTGTTTGTTCTATGTATTTCCTGTAATACTTTTAAAACTTCTAACTGTTTTTGCAATTTATCTTTATGCTTAATTAGTATAAAGTTTTTATTTAACTTTTCTACAACTGCAATAATCTTAATGCACTCAGACAAGTTTTCTATGGCTTTGTTAATATCAAGACTGTCCCATGAATCATAGGCCTTTGAAAGACATTTCAAAGCACCGTATTCTTTGGTGTTTGTCCTCTGATCCAGTTCCTCAAACACTCTGAAAGCAGATACATAGTCCATACTGTTAAACAGAGCTATAGCCTGCTCTCTTTCCAAATCACCAAATACCGTATATGGATCCTCAATTATAAGCAGCCGTTCGCTGCCTGGTTCAGGTTTTTTAAGTGAACTTATGAGTTTACCTGATATATATACAAGTTTTGCTTTTATTGCAACTCCCGCCATTGCACAACCGGCCGACATTGACTTTGTTCCGCCTGTAAAGTCTACATATATGTTTTTAGGTCTTCCCCATTGTTCATAAATCTTTTTAATTTCCTGATACAATTCAAGAGGATTTTCCGAAGCAACTTTTGATGAAACATACTGACTGGGTTTCAACTTCGTGAATTCTATTACATCATCCAACAGGTGCAATGATTCATCTGTGCAAAGTATGAACACCTTTTTAGGCTTTAAAGTTAATATGGAAAAAACCAATGGTTCATAAGATTGGCCTAATGTTAAAACCAATGCTTCACATTCTTCTTCATGATTATTCACTTGTAAAAAGTATTGAATTAATATTGGCATCAGTTCTTTTTTATAGTATTCCTCAGCGGCTTTTCTTTGAGTTTCATTACTTCTGTCCATGTTTTTCCAGTATTGACTCAATTCATCCAATTTTCTTTTAATATCATTCATATTTATTGCACCTCCAATAGCATATTACTTATCTTTATCATCAAATTTAATATTTTTTAGCTTGTCAAAGGCATTTGTGTTTAAATTAACATTCCTGTTATTATAGCTGTTGTAAATGTTTTTACTTTTACTTCTATTGAACACTTGATGCTCTTTGCTATTGTTTTTCATCTCGTTTTGTTTTGCTCTTTGGGGCATTTTCACACTGGTTTTATTGTTTTTTTCCATTTTACAGGATAAGCTTTTCCCATCCAGTACCTCCTCAGGTGTCGGCAGTTCAGCTTTTCTACCAAATTCCTTTATTTGCATGTACCTTGTATCCGTATTATTCATAATACACTTGCTTAACGAATACTCTTTATAGCTTTTGATTTCATTTACATCATTAATTCTTACATTATAATGATTTATAACGTAATTCTTAAAAGCAGAAATATATTTACTGATATCTGCAACCTTGTCTGAACTGCCTGTAAATGACATATATTTGGCTTTGATGTCATATACAACCAGTTTACTGATTTTAATTTTACATTTACCAAGTCCATAGGGTTTTCCCATCCCAATATTGAAGTATCCATCGGTATCACCCTGTTTAAGAGAATATATCAAAAGCCCTAATTCTTCATCGCTAAGGTTTTCAAAGCGCACTTTACCTGTAAATCTAGTCCCTTCCTTGTAACAATGCACTATAGTACTGATTTTATCTTCTTTGTCAGGAGCCGGAAGGCTTAATTTCATTGCTTCACTATCAGCGCTTTTTTTCATCCAATAAAACTTTCTTCCCCGTATTTCGAAATTTTCAGAACAATATGATTCCAGTCCGTCTTCTTTTTCCTGTTTTATGTATCCTTTATACCATGAAGGTTTTGGCTGCCCCAGAACCATTTGATATTTTTCAATTGATACTTCTGAGCTTACGCACAAAGCATCAAGAAATGATACCTTTGTTCTGAAATCCTGCCAGCCAAAAATGGAATCTACAAAGTCTCTCCCTGAATAATATCTATGCGTTTTGGGTATTCCGTCATATATATCGCCATCAGCAGGCAACCTTAAATATGGTGTAAAACCAAAAAGAAGGTTATCATTATCTTTTATATAGAATACAGGTTTTACTTCCTTGCCGTTAGGTAGCTCATAATACTCATAACGTTTGTTTGCCCTGCCGCTGTTTGCATTTTGCTTCTGGGTGTATTTCATATCGTCGGTATAAAGATCTGCCTGTTCTTTCTTTACATGAATTTCTTCACAATTTTTATCTTCCTCAAATATTAGGTAGTGGTGAACCTTCCCATCAATATAGTTTGAGTTGACAAGGTATCCTATGTATTTTCCTTTTTCATCAATGATTGCTTTATTACCATCGGTATTATAATTTACCTTTGTTATATAGGGTTTATATTTTAAATTTTTATACTCTTTTAGTTTATCTTTATTTTTATAGTCCTCTTTTGTTAACCCTTCCTGATAAAGATAGTTAATACCTTTTACACCTTTAATTCTCAAGTCGTATTCATGAACTGAAGCATAGCTTTTATTTTTAATTTTAACTGCGGGTGTAATAACATAACCTTCCCCATGTTTCCGTATGTACCCTGCTTCGACTTTTTCCAGAACTGTATACGAAAAATCTTTTCCTGGTACCACTTTCAGTCCTACCTTTTTATTATACCATTCCCTCATTTCCTTATCGTTTGAAGCAAAAGTCCTGTAATAAAACCTTTGATTTTCAATATCATTCTTTTTTATACTTTGGTTAATAACAGATGAAAGGGAAAAAACAGACGCATTAAATCTGGTCATCCCTCTGATGGTATTCCCAGGAATGGTATATTTACCCTGAGGATTTTTAAATAACAAGCTTTCCTTGTCTGAAAGGCCATCATTATCTGAATTCCTTCCTCTGGATATGTGAAGAGGTGTTACCACTTCAATTTCATAATCAATATATCCTGTATTTAAATTATCATAAAACTTATCATGGTTGATTATTTCGTCTTCATTTGCACATCTGTCAAGTATAAATTTATCTAGTCCTATAAAATTATAAGGGGCATTTGATACTAGTATTGACGTTTCTTTTTTCATACATTTTCACTCCTTACCTGAAAATCAGCTTTGATGGTAAAACTCTTTCAATATAAGCCTGTCGGTCTTCGTCGTAATTTATGAACTTGTTTACCAACAGACTCTTAAGGGCTTTAAACTCTTTCCCCTTTTTCGCTATCTGTTCTTCTGAAATCACTTCATCACTATTTTCATATATATACAAGATGCCTTTTACTCCATCTTCCCTGTAAACATGCAAACACATATTCTCATTAAAGAAAAAAGCTTCGTTTATATTTTCAATATCAAGATCATTTGCTTTATTTCCTTCTCCAAATTCAAGCCTGTCAAAATAATATATGATATAGTAGTTTAAGTCTTTTGCATGCAGCTTTATATCTTCATTTTTTAATTGCTTTACCAGCATAACTTCACCCCACCATCAGTTTTGATATATATGAGTTAAACTTATTTTCAGCAAGCTTATCCGGAGAATCAAAATTGTATATTACTTTCTGTCCGTCAATCAGCTCAAGCATACTTGCCTTAATATAGCCTCTACCTACGGCATATCCTCCTCCAACATTCAGGTTTTCGGTGCATAGATCTCTTAGAACCAGCAGAATCAACCCTATTTCTTTATCATACTGCTCAAGACCAAATGTATTAAAAACACACTCAATTTCAAGATCTCCCATAACCGTTTCTTCCGTTAGCAAGGCGTGCTGCTGAACACCACCGGTAAAATAGTCGATCTTTATTTTATTGTATAATCCTGTTTTACTGTTTTTTATAACGGTATCATAGCAAATGAGCCTAGAAATATGTGCTTCATCATCTTTATCCGACTTGATTCCAAAAATATTAGTAATTAAGCTGTCGTCAATGCACGGAAAGGTTTTCGCCAATTTCTCAGCTTGTAACCTTAATACACCTTTCAAGGAACTTCCCGGTATAACATACTCATTATTGCCGTTTCTTATGTTTATTCCATCAGGCTCACCACTGGATCTAACCACTTCTTCCTTTATCAGAAGTGGTGTTGCTGTTTTGGCCTTTATTTTAAAGCGAACATTTTTCGAAACTCTTTTTCCCTCCAATATCGATTCAGTAATGTTTTCTTCTTTTACTTCTCTGAGCAAGTACTTGACAACATCATTATAATCACGGAGATTGTATACACTTCTATATACTGAATTTATTTTAAATCTTCCAAAACCTACAGTTTTATTGCTGCCAAGAAGAATATCTCCTGAAGCGAGTGCTGTCAGCAAAAGCTCAAACTGTTCTTGAGCAATATTAAAATTACATTCTTCATCATAATTATTCAGTTCAAATACAAACAAAAAACGCACACCATCGTTTACAAACTGCCTTTTAAACTTACTTCCTACCTTCCTGCCCATAGAAAAAGTACAGGCTGCAGTTAGTTTTCTCCTGTCAATTCTTAAGCCAGGCCTTGTTGATATCATTTGGCCAACTGATTTTTCAACAGTGAAGGCATCATAACACACAACCCTGTTCATTCCGGCATCAGAACCGCCGAAAAGTAGGTTTTGGCTATTATTATTTTTTTTGTAAATATAGTTCTCATAATAATTGCGAAAAGCTCCGGCTATGGATGAGCCCGGAATATAAAACTTACCAGTTATGCTATCAACTTTCAGATTATCTTCATCACCTTTAATTGATATAGGTGAAACAGTAACAGCATCAACTTTATATTGGATTGTCTCAATTATTCTGTTCTTATATATCATCCTTTTCACCTCTTAATTCTCAAAAATTGCTCAAAAAGTTTAATTAAAAAGTTCCGCTGCAGATGATATATTACATCTGGCTGCTCAGCTACGGCAGGATACCTGTATTCTCCCAGCTTTATACCATCTTCCGCAATTTTTTTGAATTCTTTAAATATTAAATTAGTGTCCTCATTGGCAAAATCCAATAAAAGCTGTTGAACATTTACCTCGGAAATACGGTTATTGTTATATTTAAAGGTTATTCGCCTTAATTTATGCCATACTTCTTTTCCTCTTTTACTTTCCATATGGTTAAGGTAACTACTTAACTCTTGCTTAAAATCATCCTCAGATTTATATATACTGTTCTGGAAGAGATTCAGTAGTTTCCCTATTTGAGTTTGAACGTTATCATCGAGTTTTTGCTTGTCATTTAACAAATTAATCACTATTTTTTCTGTTTTCAAATCAGCTCTGCTATAAAAAATATTTTTTAAAATAGAAAGTACTGTCTTTTCGTCCTCATCATCTAAAAATATTTTTTCTGATTTACTGTGGTTCTCTTTTGCATATCCGGAAATTATCAAATTATCAGGAATTCTTCCTAATATTGCAATTTGCCCATATCCGTCTTCTTTTCTGATACCCACTCCGTTATTTGTCAATTCTCTGATCTTCTCAGGGTCTATTTTTTCATTTACCCTGTACTTCATAATGCTTCCTTTTGATACCGATGTATAGCAAATCGTATTTGTGTGGTACATGGTATTATAGGTTGCTGCCTTCTCCAGGTTAATAAAGGATGACACAAATTTACAATCACCTTTAATCCCCAGTTTTTCTTTCAGGACCTCTTCGGGCAGATATGTGTTAACTTTTCCGTTATAATACAAAATTGCATCAGAAAGAAAATAGATATATAAATCCTCTTTTATATCCGTATCAGAATTAAATATATTAACCAACGGCACAATTTTTATATTTCTTATCTCGCATTTCCCATATCCGCTACCACGAGACCCGCCAAAATAAATAATCTTTTCATCAAGAACATTGTAAATATCCTGGGCAAATTCTTCATCTACTCTTATATAGCTGCGAAAGCACTCGCCTTTTTTAACCGCCTCATACCTAAACATTTGGGTATTATTGCTTATATTTGCATCCTTTTTGTTTATATGCAGATTTTCAACCATTTGGGGGTTGTACCCTTTTAAATGATTACTGCCTTTTTTATAGATAATGAATTCATAATTGGTATACGGTATGACGTTTTGATGGTTTATCTCATTAAAAGAATGGTACAGGTGCACCTCTGCTTTTTTGGAACGCACTTCCTGCTTATCACCAACATAACCCTGAATCATAGGGATTGTAGTGTTTCCATCCACCAATGGATACGCGTTGTAAAATATTGTATCTCCATTTAACAATCTCTTATCGACAGTTCCTTTACTCCTAGCAATATTCCATATTATAGCTCCTTTTATTACCGATCCGGGAATATACGAATATGAATACCAGTTATTTGAATCCCTTTCGAATTTACCAAGTTTTAAATTATCTACAGCAAGTATATCAAACTGTATAAATTTATACATTTGCTTTCACCTTCTTATCCAGTAATTTAATGAAATCAGCTGTAACATCATTTCCTTTATAAAGAAGTGAAACCTTTACATATCCCTTTCCTTTGGTCTCATATGAACCTAAATGGCGAAGCAATGAACAAGCAGATGCAAGTATTATCCGTTCGTCTTCATCCAGGTTTATTGGAGAAGTGACAGCGGAAAATAAAGTTATACCTCTGTTTATAACTCTGAAATTGCGCAGTGAACTTTTTTTGGCCGTTCCGGTTTTATAATCAATTGATGTCATTGTTTCGGTATGTGTCAAAGCTTCAAGAATTTCATCCGGTGTTATATTTGAACTTTCCATATGAATTTTAAAGCATTCGCGAAGATTTTTTGACATTTCGCAATCTGAAAACTTTAACCTGTTTGGATCACTCTCATTTGCTATTCCGAAAAGCTTGTCCCTTTTTTGCTGAAGCTCTTCGCCGTAGTTGCTAAGTTCAGGTACCGATTTAATCATGTTTACAAAAACCGTAGCCATTTCTCCTACTTTGCCCTTAATGGTCTTGCCATTTATGTATGGAAATCCACATTCATCGTACCTAACATCTGCATCGATAAAACCTGGCACTGAGTTGCCACTACCGAAAACAGCATCAGTCAATAAATTTATCTTAATCAAATATTCTTCCATATCTATTCCTCCTCATTAACAAGCGGTATATAATAATCCATAGTTTCGATTGCATCAAATAAAACGCATTTGCCATCAATAAATCCCGTTTTTGCTTTAATTCTGTGTGAACCTAACAAAGTAAAAAGATGATTAATTTCAATATACGTATCTAAATGGTCTTCACCTTTCTTCATTTCTTTTAACATGTTCTTAATCTTGCTGCGAGGAATTTTACCAGAGTTAATTATTTGAATATCCTTTTTAAAATTTAGGTAACTGTTTATTGCGCTTGATTCTTTCGATACTACCAAAGGCCTTAACAGAAGATATTTTTCGTCATATGTTTTGTATGCTGTATTTCTTATCTCGTTTAAGTTGTTATTATATTCACCCTGAACAATATGCCAGTCAATTCTTGATTCGTTGGCACCGTCAGGAATGCTTGCCTTTGCGTACCTACAAAGTTCTTCGGATAATTCATAGGTTTTAAAAAATGGATATTTTTCCCTGACAATAGCAATACCTGCGCACGCAGTTATCTTTTCATTCATAACCTGGTATTTCTCCAGTTCACTAAGGAAAATGTATGCGCATTCAATAGCTATTCTTGCATCTGTTATGTAGCATACATCATCTCCCGATAAAATAACTTTGCGTATTGGGAGTATTTCGTTGTTTATATTAAAACCATTCTTTTTTAAATAATCCATCTTTAATTTAATTATATCTTCAAGCTTTTGAAAAGCACGTTCAAAAGCTGTTTTTATTTGAAATGAAAAATACTGCAGTTCCTTTATGTAACTTTCATTCTGTTTCCTTGTATTTTCCGGGGTATAGCTATTTTCATACTTTTCTTTCAATTTTTCTAATTTTTTGCCCATTCTGTTTCCATCAATATGCGTTATGGCAATATAGCTTTTTTTGCTTTTGCTTAAACCCAAATCTGCATAATTAAGAGCATATTTTCTTTGTTTCTCGTCCTTATACATTTCATTGTACATTTCAATTTTAGATTTTACTTCACCGGAATAGTAAACTTCTCCATCTTCGGAATCATTACATACAGCCGGTAACCTAGTAGAGTCACATTCCTGTGTAATACCAAATTCGGTAATAAAAGAATAATGCTCTCTTATTGCTTTCTTCTTTTCAAGTTTTTTATGAAGGTCCTCGATTTTTGAAATAATTCGATCTTTATCAGGATTATACTCAATACTTGAAATAAAAAATTCTAATGAAGGATATTTTTGAAGTAATTTTAACGAAAGCTCTTCTGCGAATTTCTTACTTTCATCTGTATTCTCAAAATAAAAAATAGTTTGCCCGCCGCCAGCATTTACTATTTTTCCGCTGTTTTTATTACATAACTCTTCTGAGAGTTCTTCTGTAACAACTCTGATAATCTCTGACGCACCAATATTTTCTTTAAGCTTGTTTGATTTAAAAATGTAGTATTGCTTTTTTGAGATTTCCAAGACACTTAAAACTCCCATTATGATTCCTCCCTTAGGGTGTTATCT
>DATCKN010000069.1:0-28871 GCA_036562185.1 Thermoclostridium sp. | reverse complement strand
GGATAAGGCAAAGCAGTACCTTGCCGAAAAAGGCATTCTGCCGGATCAGCTGCGTGATAAAATTGTGTCCCGGCTGGTAACGGTTTCAGAAGAATTAAGCCGAGCAACTGTTACATTTGAAAACAAGCAATACAACCAGATTGACAGGAAAATTGACAAGGTTCTTACCTCAAAAGTATTCGGATTGCCAATTATGATGGCGATGCTGGCTTTTATTTTCTGGATCACCATTGAGGGTGCAAATTTTCCGTCAGGTCTTTTGTCCGACTTCCTGTTCGGGATTGAGGACAAACTTAGCGAACTTTTCATATCCATAGGTTCTCCAATATGGCTTCATGATATATTGGTTCTTGGAATGTTCCGTACCCTTGCATGGGTGGTTTCGGTAATGCTTCCTCCAATGGCTATTTTCTTTCCTTTATTCACGCTTCTTGAAGATTTGGGATATCTGCCCAGGGTGGCATTTAACCTTGATAATTTCTTCAAGAAAGCATGCGCCCATGGAAAACAGGCTTTGACTATGTGCATGGGATTCGGCTGCAATGCCGCAGGTGTTATTGGGTGCAGGATCATCGATTCTCCAAGAGAACGCCTGATTGCTATACTTACAAATAATTTTGTGCCATGTAACGGGCGCTTTCCAACACTGATAGCAATGAGCATAATTTTCATCGGCGGAACGGTCGGGGGAGCTTATAAGTCTGTAGTATCAACCCTTGCTGTAACAGGAATTGTCCTTCTGGGGATAATAATGACCCTTTTGATTTCGAAGATTCTTTCCAAGACCATCCTTAAGGGGATGCCATCTTCATTTACACTGGAGTTGCCGCCGTATCGCAAGCCACAGGTAGGACGCATTCTGGTACGCTCGATATTTGACAGGACCCTTTTTGTTCTCGGGCGTGCAGTTGCGATTGCAGCTCCTGCAGGGCTGGTTATCTGGTTAATGGCCAATATTAAGGTAAATGACATAAGTCTTCTGGCATATGGGGCGAATTTCCTCGATCCGTTCGGGAGAATGCTCGGGATGGATGGATATATCATAATGGCCTTTATTCTCGGGCTTCCGGCAAATGAAATTGTCATCCCGATTATTATAATGAGTTACATGGCATCCGGGGCAATGATGGAACTTGATGCGCTGGAAGACTTAAGGCAGCTTCTTGTATCAAACGGTTGGACCTGGCTTACAGGCCTGTGCGTGATGCTGTTTTCACTGATGCACTTTCCATGCGGTACCACGCTATGGACCATTAAGAAAGAAACGCGCAGTGTGAAATGGACATTCGCAGCTTTTGCCATACCGACATTAACAGGTATTATAGTATGCTTTATTGTAGCAAACGGGGCACGCATTCTTGGCCTGGTTTAACCGTTCAGATGGGAAACATAAATAAGCCGGAAGTATAACCCTGTTGATTCTTCCGGCTTATCTAATCTGCTATCTGAATAATCCGTTAACTTTACAGTCGGTATCAAATATGCAGTATCAATGTAGCCAGTGAAAAATATATCGTAAGTGCGGCAGCATCTACAATTGTTGTAATAAGCGGGCTTGCCATTATTGCAGGGTCAAGCTTGAGCTGTTTCGCCAGGATTGGGAGCGTACCGCCAATAATTTTTGCCAGCATGATGGTAAAGAACAACGTAATACATACAGTTAACGATACGTATAAATCGATTTTTTTCAAGAAATATATCCTGACAAAATTCAGCGAGGATAAAACCAAGCCAACGATAAAGCTTACCTGCATTTCCTTCCATATAACTCTGAATATATCCCTGGTTCTTATTTCACCCAGGGCCAATCCTCTGATTATCAGTGTTGATGATTGCGAACCCGAGTTTCCGCCTGTATCCATCAGCATTGGTATGAAAGAAGCCAGGACAACAACAGACTGCAATACTTCATTAAACTTAATAATTATATTACCTGTAAAAGTTGCAGAAACCATAAGTATCAGAAGCCAGGTTATTCTATGCCTGGCCAGTACCAGGGGATTGGCTTTCAGGTATTCTTCATCTGAAGGATGCATGGCCGCCATTTTCTGAAAGTCCTCGGTATTCTCCTGGTCTATGATATCCACAACATCATCGATCGTTACAATTCCTACCAGCCTGCGCTCATTGTCAACCACAGGCATTGAGATAAAATCGTACTTTTTAAACAGTGATGCAATCTTTTCGTGGTCATCATGGGTGTTTATATATATCGGGTCGGTCTTCATAATATCTTGTACTAAAGTTGTATCATCACTTAATATAAGTTTTCTTATTGATATAATGCCTTCAAGTATTCTGTTACTGTCCAAAACGTAGCAGGTATCAATTGTTTCTTTGTCCACGCCTGTTTCTTTAATATGATCCAGGGCCTGTTTTACAGTCATTTCTTTTTTCAGGTCCACATATTCAATTGTCATAATGCTCCCGGCTGAATCTTCCGGGTATTTCAGGAATTGGTTTATCAGTTTTCTTGTTTCCTCGTCGGTGGTTTTCAGTACTCTTTTAACAATGTTTGACGGCATTTCTTCCAGAAAGTCGATTGTATCATCCAAAAACAGCTCATCTATAATATTTTTAATTTCTTTGTCGGTAATAGAGTCAATAATATATTCCTGAAGTTCATATGGAACATATGAAAACACACCTGCAGCAATTTCTTTCGGCAGTATTCTGAATATGATCATTAATTTTTCTTTGTCCAGTTCTTCCAAAAACTGTGCTATATCAACTTCATTCATTTCAATAAGCCTTTTTCTGGCTTCACTGTAATTGCCATTGTCAATGAGATTAAGAATCAACTCCTTCATCAGCAGCCCTCCTTAAAAGAGCCACACCATGCGTGTAGTAGTTATGGCTCTTAAATAATCAGTATTAATGCTATTGTTTAAATCAGCAGGTAACGGAACAGGATCCACAACTACCACCTCCACTTTCATAAAGGAATTAATCAGGGGAAAAATGCCACAAAAAACATTAACAACATCAATGTTAATGTCTGACATTGTGTTAAAAACAGCAGCATAATATTCGGGTTAATAAATTAACCAAAATATAACGAGGTAAAAAATGATGATATTAAGTATCGTAGTAATGAAACAGCGGATATAACACCGTGATTTGAGATCAGGATAAGGTATGTATAACAGAAACTAAAATGACATATGCCATAAAATGAGGTTTATATCGAAAAAAACAAAGTTTGGCATAGTCAATGTTAAGTTTTCACTATACATACGCTTTCCACCATTATCAATACTACTACTGCCAGACTCCATTTTTTTCACCTCACTTTAGCTTTACAACCTGAAAATTTAAAAAATTTTACTGTTGTTCAATAATATTGTATGTTTACATGGACATAAAGTCAACAGAAAATTGCAGGTACAAGCCATGGGTAAAGGGTTTTTGAAATCATTTACTTTTAGTGAAATGCGGACGCTGCCGGCTGGTTATGAACATTCCATTAATAAGATCCAGGAATTGATTCAAAGCCATGTTGGTATATACGGAAAAGGAGCGGTTATCATGAATGAGCACTTAATTGTTTCATCTGATATGACTTGGAAGTGTTTGACAGCACGGAAAAGCTGATATGCTGCCACACATATATGCCATGATATTACAGGAGCTATATTTATCAATTCCTTATTAGGTAAAATGCTCCTCCGATAACGCCTGTACCAAGCATTACAAGTATCGGGTTCGGCTTCCATTTCCGCAGAATGAAAACTGCCACTGCAAATAAAATAACCGATGCCATGTTAATTGAATGGGGGTTCAACGAAAAACCGCCTTCGCCCCAAACAGCCAGCACAAAAACAGATAAGCCTGCTGACGCAATCAATGATATAATGACCGGTCTTAAACCGTACAACACACCCTGCACAACTGTCAATTCCTTATATTTAAAATAAATCCGTGCCAGAAGCGTAACGATAATGCAGGAAGGAAAGATGCAGCCCAATGTGGCAATGACAGCTCCAGGCAATCCTGCAATTCTATTGCCAACGAAAGTAGCTGAATTAATGGCAATTGGCCCGGGCGTCATTTCTGCAATAACGATAAGGTCAGTAAATTCCGAAATCGTAAGCCAGTGGTGCAAATCAACCATCTGATATTGAATCAGCGGCATTGAAGCCATACCCCCGCCAATACTGAACATGCCGATTTGGAAAAAACTCCAGAAAAGTTTGATTAATGTCATTAAAACTCGTCATCCTTTCGCTTTTTTTTCATTTGAATGATAATTTTCAGAGCCCCGATACCCCCACACACTAAAATGATATAGATAACATTGATTTTTAAGAAGAACGTGGAAGCAAATGCACCCACCATGATAGCAGCAGATAATATATCCTTTTCCTTAAGAACATTTTCCCCAAGGTTCAGGACAACATCGGCAATTATGGCGGCAATACCGGCCTGCATTCCCTTTAAAACCGCATTTACAATTGCATTATCCCGGAATGCATTGTAAAAAAGAGAAATAACCGAAAGAGTAATTAACGGAGGCAGAACTGTGCCCAGAATTGTAACAATGGCGCCGGGCATACCTGCCACACGGTACCCTAACAGTATAGCAGCATTTACTGCCACAGCCCCGGGTGAAGATTGGGCGATTGCCGCTAAATTCAGCATTTCATCTTCTTCTATAAAATGCAGCTCATCCACAAATTTCTTTTTCATAAGAGGAATAATAACGAAGCCCCCGCCAAAGGTAAACATGCTTAAGTAAAAAGTGGAAGTAAACAGTTTTATGTATTTTTTCTTTTTGCCCCCCAATCAGAAAACCCCCTTGCCCTGTATATTATACGGCTTGAATATATATACGTTAAATAGTATTATTTTATATAGTTTATAAGATTTTTGTTATAAAGGATTAAACCAGGGCAGAATACACTGTTCCGACTCTTTGTAGCGGTATGTTGAAACCAATTTCATTTTAGGGGGTTTCTATGACACTAAGGCATCTTAAAATATTTGTTGCTGTTTGTGAGACCGGCAGTGCAACCGCAGCGGGAGAAAAGCTGTATATTGCGCAGCCTTCGATTAGTCTTGCAATATCGGAGCTTGAAGATTATTACGGGATAAAACTGTTTGACCGTATCGGGAAAAGGCTTCATATCACAGAAGCAGGTAAACACTTCCTCCAGTATGCAACACATATTGTAAGACTTTTCGAGGATATGGAAAACGAAGTTAAAAACTTTGATACAATGGGTGTAATCCGTATTGGAGCAAGCATAACCATTGGCAATTACCTGTTGCCCGGTTACATAACTCAGTTTAAGGAATCGCATCCCAAGATGGATGTAAAAGTCGTTATTGACAACTCGGAGAAAATTCAGCAATACATTTTATCCAACCAGATTGACCTGGGGCTGATAGAGGGAATTATTCACAGTCCATACATTGTAGAGCATAAATTCCGGGATGATGAACTGGTTATGATCTGCGGGAATGATCATCGGTTTGCTAATAAAAAGGATATTGAGGTTTCACAACTTCAGAACGAAAGCTTTATTCTCAGGGAGGCAGGGAGTGCCGGGCGTGAAATTTTTGACAGCACGATGACCATGTACGGTCTGGAAATAAAGCCTACATGGGAAAGCATCAGCACTCAGGCAATCGTGAGGGCTGTAAAGGCAAACCTGGGTATATCGGTGCTGCCTTATTTGCTGGTAAAAGACTCTATTGAACGAAAAGAAATCAGCAGGTTTGAGATAAAGGGAATAAGGTTTCTCAGAAGCTTTTGCGTCATTCATCATAAAAACAAATTTCTGACAAAGAGTGCAAAAGATTTTATTGAACTGTGCAAATAGGGCAATACCATAAGATAAGGTGCAAAGATTTTACATGCACCGGGTAGGAGGGTGAAGGTAATTGTCCTGTACACAGAAAGGAATGTGAAATGAAAAGCTCCGGCTATGAACCGGAGCCATGATACTTATGTTTAAACATCGGTTAATAATCCTGCGTTTAGATATCAAGAGGGGTTACTACAATCAAATCCTTATGCAGTTGTAATATGGAGGCAGGAACCGATGGAGTTACCGGGCCGGACAAGGCTTTTTTCAATATCTCCTTTTTGTCATCACCACTGGCTATTAACAGTACCCTGCGAGCCTGCATAATTGGTTTGATTCCCATTGTCAGTGCTTTCTTCGGCACTTCATCAATATTGTTAAAAAACCTTGAATTGGCGTTAATTGTACTTTCTTTCAAAGTGACACAATGTGTGTCCATTATAAATTCATCAGAAGGTTCATTAAAGCCAATGTGTCCGTTATGGCCAATACCAAGGAGCTGCAGATCAATTCCGCCTGCTTTTTGAATCAAATCATCATAACGCTTGCATTCTGCTTCAATATCAGGAGCTTTTCCATTTGGAACGTGTGTATTTTCCAAATTGATGTTTATTTTTTTCAAAAGGTGTTTATCCATAAAGTAACGATAGCTTTGTTCATGGGTTGGTTCCAGGCCATAATATTCATCCAGGTTAATGGTGGTTACCTGGGAGAAATCAATATCTCCTGTATTGCATAACTCAACAAGCCTTTCATATGTCCCGATTGGTGTGGAGCCTGTTGCCAGCCCCAGTACAGTTCGAGGATTAAGGCTAATCTCAGCGGCAATAATATTTGCAGCTTTTCTGCTCATCTCCTCATAATTCTTGACTTTAATAATTCTCATGATTCAGCTCACCTTTCTTATTATGATGTAATAGTGGCTTTTCCGACAGACTAACACATATATGTATATAGATCGTCAACTTTTGTCCGTTCGGGATAATGATAGCACAAGCATTTTGCTAATGAAAGACTTTAAAAATCTCAAATCTTACAGAAAAAGGTTATCTGTGACATATGCCGGCGAAAAGTTATAAAAGGGAACCATTACAGAAAAGTTGACGCTGCCATAACATGCTTCAGCAGTTGATTCTAAGCCCGCCGTTTGGTAAAATTGAAAGCATGTTTAAACTGAAACCACAATAAAACAGGTATTCCTGAGTTTGAGGATGGTTTTCTGCCTGCCTCGCAGGTGGTGTATAAAGGTTTTAAGAACATGATTTATGCTTAGTATTGTAAGGCTTTTATGAATTAAGGGGGATAACAGATGAGTATATTTGAAATTGGTATGCTGGTATGTTTTGGTGCTGCCTGGCCGGCATCTATTGCAAAGTCATACAGGAGCCGTTCCACTGAAGGGAAAAGCATTCTCTTCCTTTTTATACTGTTTGTTGGCTACATATTCGGAATTCTGAATAAAGTGTTTTACAGGTATGACTATGTCATTTTCCTTTATATTCTGAATTCAGCCATGGTATTCACCGATATAATGCTTTATTTCAGGAACAGACATATCGAGCGTACCTCAAAACGTGCGTAATTTTGCGATTGGAGGTTGGCCATGGTAAAAGGAGCTGTCCAGCCTAAAGAAATTATCGTTGATGAGAATATTACGCTGGTGAAGTATTATCCTTACTACAAGCGCACATTGGAATGGTACCAGGATCTGGCATTGTGCAAGCAGGTGGAAAATATAGACGTCCCATATGATATGGAACGCCTTAAACGCATGTATAAATACCTTTCATCACAAGGGGAATGTTACTATATCAAGTATAAGGAAAACGGCATATCCCGTTTGGTGGGGGATATATCCTTATACGCCGGAAAGATTGCAATAGTTGTAGGGCTGCCGAGATTGGATTGAAACATGTCGATGCAGAAATCTACGATTTCAATGAGCAAAGCAAAAGGATGTTCACAAGTATTGGATTCCGGCAAATCGGTAAGGAAAAGTATAGGTATGTGATAAAAAAGTAAAAGCCCGGCTTGCACACTGTATTGGTACATATGGTTATGCGGATGTTAAAGTGTGTCTTCTTGGCTGTGTATTCTGCTAATATCACGTCAAACCATTCTTCAGGGATTACTGGTTTTTCCTTTATCATTATATAAAATATAAACGCGGGTGGAAAACGATTCGGGGGAAAAGGCATTCCATTTATCCTGTCAAAAAATGCACAAACATTTTCTTATTTCACCGAAACAGCCAGGCGGGTATCAGCTTGTTCGCACAACGAAATGCATCATCCAAAGGGACCATGCTGTCAAAGTAAAGGCGCTTGAACAGGCTAATGAGCAGTATATTGCATTTATACCATAATTGAATTATTGACTAATCCTTAAAAATCAACTATATTATTGAAGTATGTTTGCAACGGAAAGGTAATGCACAGATGAAAAGAAAATACATAGGCGACAAAGCATTTTACAAAATGGCAATGACAGTGGCAGTGCCGATTATGCTGCAGAATTTCATTACAAACCTGGTCAATATGCTTGACAATCTGATGGTCGGTTCACTCGGCACAGAGCAAATGTCAGGCGTTTCAATTGTAAATCAGCTTGTTTTTGTTTTTAATCTGTGCATATTCGGCGGGCTTAGCGGAATAGGAATATTCACATCACAATTTTATGGCAAAAATGACAACGAGGGCATAAGACATACCCTGCGAATGAAAATGATAACAGCTGTTACGGTTGTTATTGCCGCTTTAATATTATTCAGCGCATTTGACGACTTTTTTATCAATCTGTTCCTCCATGAGACGGACGACAGCGGAGATCTTGTTCTCACGCTTTCATTCGCAAAGCAGTATCTTGAGATAATTCTTATCGGACTGTTGCCGTTTGCATTATCGCAGATGCTGGCAAGCACGCTGAGAGAGACAGGAAACACGTTTGTTCCGATGCTGTCAGGGCTTGTCGCGGTAATAATAAATGGAAGCTTCAACTACCTGCTGATATTCGGAAAAGCCGGTTTCCCCATGCTGGGAGTAAAAGGCGCAGCCATTGCCACAGTTATGTCAAGGTTCGCTGAACTTATCATAGAAACGGTTTACATTATAGTAAAACGAGAAAAATATCCATATATTAAAGGTGCTTTCAGTAGCCTGAAAATCCCTGGGAAACTTCTCACATCGATGCTTGCCAAGGGAACCCCTCTGCTTGTAAACGAGCTTCTCTGGTCAGGCGGGATAACAGCACTCTCAATCGCTTATTCGCTGCATGGAATATCGGTCGTTGCAGCGAGTTCAATCGCGTCCTCGGTGACTAACCTTTTCAACATAGCGTTTCTTTCAATGGGGACAAGCATAGGGATAATAGCAGGAAAATCACTCGGTGCGGGCAAACATGAAGAAGCCATAGACAATGTCAGGAAAATGATTTTCCTTTCTGTTTCCATCAGCATTGTTATCGGCATTATCCTTTATTTCACTGCCGGTTCAATCACCTCTTTATATAAAACAGATGAAGAATCAAAGAAGCTTGCCCTCTACTTTATCCGTGTCTGCTCCTTCGTAATGCCACTGAATGCCTTTGCCAACGCATCTTACTTTACATTAAGAAGTGGAGGAAAAACACTGATAACTTTCGTATTCGATTCCGGAACGCTGTGGATTGTCTCAGTTCCTCTTGCATTTTTACTGTACGCTGCCGGACTCCCTGTCATGGCAATTTATCCAATTGTGCAATCGGCAGAAACGGTAAAGGTAATAGTAGGATATATTCTTATCAAAAAAAGAGTTTGGGTAAAAACTATAGTGTAATAACAGCCTGGTGTCAAATTCTGTAATCATCTTTGATAGTATCCATCAATCCGTATTCCAGCAGGATTTGCTCCAGGCGTTCCTGGGCCATGGGCTTCGGGATTGAAAAACAAGTGTTTTCGTCAATTGCCCTGGCAAGTTGACGATATTCATTTGCATGTGCGGAACCAGGAGCATATTCAATAACTGTCTTACGGTTGATTTCAGCCCGTTGAACCACATTATCCCGCGGAGCAAAATATATGAGCTGTGTTCCAAGTTCTGCAGCAAATGCTCTGAGCAAATCGATTTCCCTGTCCACGTTGCGGCTGTTGCAGATGATGCCGCCAAGCCGGACACCGCCTTTCTGTGCGAACTTGGCAATACCCTTTGCTAACAACAGTCCCTTCAGTGGAAATTGATTCATGATGTTTATGCCTGACAGAAGCAAAATTAAAGATTAAACGTTTATTTCAGGTTTTCTGCATGTGTTTGTATTGTAGAGAATTACTGCCACCCGGTCATTAACAGGACCAAAGGCGTAAGATATTTTATCTTCACGGTTGAAATGTTCAAATGCGACTAATCTGTTAGCCGAAAAAGGTTTATTGTCTATCATTTTTATTTCTTTCGTGGAAAAAGGTGTATTCCGGTAATAAGGATCAAAAAGCTCCACACCTTCCTCTGAAAGCCCTGTCAGAGTAACAAAATGTGCGCAGTCAAGAAATACCCGAACCACTGCTGCTCCGCCGGCACCAAGAGCTTTAAGGATCGGACTTCCTTCTGAAATATATACGTCCCTGCCGGTGAATAATTCAGCGCGAACCGGGAATTTTGTCGCCTTCGCATATTCATTAAGCCAGCCGGCAATAAAGGACATTGCCAGATTTGAGGTACCGTTTTTATATGCTTCACCTTTCTCATTATAGCTGTCAAGCGTGCATATCATTAAGTGGCGAAGAATGTCCGGAGGGAAATCCTCAAGATCAAATAAAAAGCTGAACGCATTTAACAGGCTGGTTGGGCCGCAATCGTATTCAGTCCGCTGATATAGCAATGGTATTTTCATCGGATACCTCCTCATGGTCAGCCATCATTTCCATAACGAGCCTTACGCAATTTTCAAGCTCATGCAGGTTGCTGTATTCACGAGGGCTGTGTACTTCATGCATGCTGCAGGCAATAACCAAACCGGTTATTCCATGCAGGACGAAGTTATTAAGATCACTTCCACCGTAAGTGGAGTGAATATTGGGTGTGATGCCTGTTTTTTTGCATGCACGCAGAAAACGCTTTACCACAGGAGAGTCCGGCGGAGTTTCATAAGCCCTCAGTTCAACTTTATGTTTTATTTCTATTCTTGCCCCTGCTTTGGCTGCTTCGGCGTTAAAAACAGTCTTTACTTTGTCCCAGTACGACAGCACGGCATTATGATCCAGACTTCGCATCTCACCACTGATAATACACATGGAAGGTACGATGTTATTCGCCTCACCACCGGTGATGCGTCCAATATTAAACGTCAGTCCCGGAATTGGTTCGCCCTGGGTTAAACGTGCAATAGCATTAGCAGCAACCGCTATGGCATGTATGCCGTTCTTTGGTGCAAACCCGGCATGAGCGGCTTTGCCATGGATTTTTATTTCAAAAGACATAATGGTAGGTGCGGCATTTGCAGCTTCACCGATTGCACCGCTTAAATCCAGAACGTAAGCCTCTTTAGCTTTTACCATACTATAATCAAAAACCGAGGAACCTTCACCGTATTTTTCTTCAGCAACAGGGAAAAGCAGTTCTATTGGCTGGTGGGGAATGTTTTGCTCTTTTAACCGGGTAATGGCTTCGAGAATGATAGAAATCCCTGCAACATCATCAGCACCGAGAATTGTGTTTCCGGCGGATGTAATATCTCCATTTGCATGCAGTACTGCCTGCTTACCCTTTGCGGGTTCCACAGTGTCCATATGGGCGGAAAAAAGGAGGGGTGACCCGCTTAAACAGCCGGGAATATAACAGTACAGGTTTCCGCAGTTTCCCTGGATTTTGCTGCCGGCATCATCTTCAATAATATTGCCGCTTAACCCTTGGAGCTTCTTAACCAGAGCATCGCAGAATTCCCGTTCCCGGTAAGACGGGCTGTAAATATCGGACAGTTCGCGAAACGTATTCCATAAACGGTTGCTCATAATTGTACCTCACAAATCACAAAGCGGTTATCTTAATTTTAATATTTATTATAAGCAAATTAAATATCTTTTTTAATAATACTAAACATATATAAATTATATGCATTTATATTATTCAGTGTCAATTACTTTTCCGGTTTTTAGCTTGCAATATGCGACAGAAACAGCTTTATTCGCTCTTATATTTAGGAAGGTATGACATTGAACTGAACTGTTAAACATGGAAATACCCCCGGATGGGGGTATTTTGTGGGCAGCTGGCATTATGAAAAAATTCCTTTCTGTAATTGTGCAAGCGCTTCTTTAAGGCGATTCAGCCCCTGTTGCAGAACAGAGCGGGGGCAGGCGATATTGAAGCGCTGGAACCCCTGGCCGCCCAATCCGAACTTAGTGCCCGGCGACAGCCAGATTCTTGCGTTGTGTACCAGGAATTGCTCCATTTCTCTATCTGATAGCCCAATCGCGCTGAAATCAAGCCACACAAGGTATGTACCTTCAGGCTCGACCAGGCGGATAACAGGGAGTTCATCCTTCAGAAAATTCCGAAAAAGTGCAAGGTTACCGCTCAAGTAGAAAATCAATTCATCCAGCCACTGTGCGCCATGTTCATAGGCTGCCTGGCATGCGACAATCCCCATCAGGTTGAGCTCGCTGTAACCTGTTTTCCTCATCTCTTCAGTGAACAGGCGGCGTATTTTCTCATTGACGATAAAAATATTGGACGCCTGGAGCCCAGGCAGGTTGAAGGTTTTTGACGGAGCCGTGCAGGTTATGGCAATGTCTGCATATTCGGGTTTCAAACTTGCAAACACCAGATGCTTATACCCGGGATAGACAAAATCCTGATGTATTTCATCCGATATGACGTAAACTCCATACCTAACGCAAATATCACCTACTGCAGTGAGTTCTTCCCTGGTCCATACACGGCCAACGGGATTATGCGGATTGCACAGGATAAACAGCTTGACTTTTTCTTCTGCGATTTGGCGTTCAAATTCGTCCAGGTTCATATGGTATCGGCCGTCTCTGTATATCAGCCGGTTTACGACTAAGTGGCGGTCATTCAGCTTCACCGATCTTTCGAAGGGATGGTATACCGGCTGCTGGATAAGTACTGAATCACCAGGTTTTGTTAAAGTTCTGATGGCAGTGCAGATGGCAAAAACCACACCTGGAGAATTTACAAGCCATTCAGGCCGTATTTGCCAGTCAAACCGTGTCGTGAACCAGTGGGATAAAGCATTGAAATATTTATCATCGAGAGTATTGCTGTATCCGAATATGCCGTGTTGTACCCTTTGTGCCAAAGCATCAATAACTTCAGGCGGGGATTTAAAATCCATGTCAGCCACCCAGAAAGGGATTACATCTTCAGGCATACCAAGCTTTGCGGCAAGATCATATTTTTCCGAACATGTACCGCGCCGCTCTATAACTTCATCAAAATTATACATTTGTGTTTCCTCCGTTCAAAGCTTGCTTAAGATCGTCAATAAGATCATCCGGGGATTCCAGGCCGACTGACAGCCGCAGCAGGCAGTCCCCGATTCCTCTTGCTTCTCTTTCTTCAGCAGGAATATCTGCATGGGTCTGCAGCATTGGATAGGTGATCAGGCTTTCAACACCGCCAAGGCTTTCAGCATATTGAATCAGAGATATCCTTTCAAGCAGGCGGTGAGCGGTTTCTTTGCAGTCTGTTTCAAAAGAAAGCATCGCTCCGAACCCTGTAGTCTGCTTTTTTGAAATTTCATATCCTGGATGGTCCGGAAGGCCGGGATAATGTACAGCCTTGATTTTATCCTGCTCCAGAAGCCATTGTGCTATCTGAAAGGCTGTTTTCTGCTGCCTGTCCAAGCGCACTGCCAAAGTCTTTATTCCTCTAATCAGCAGCCAGCTGTCAAATGGGGACAGGCATGCGCCCGTTGTCTTGGATAAAAATCTCAGCCGTTCGGACAAGGATTTGTCTGTTACAACCAGGAAGCCGGCCAGTGTATCGTTGTGTCCGCCGAGGTATTTTGTGCCGCTGTGGAGTACCACATCAGCGCCCAACTGAAGCGGTTTCTGGAAGTACGGTGTGAGAAAGGTGTTGTCCACAATAAGAAGAAGGCCATTAGCCCTGCACAAACCGGCAACTGCTGCAATGTCGGTTACATGCATCATCGGATTTGTCGGTGTTTCAACGAAAACTGCCTTTGTTTCGGGACGCAGCCGTTCCTCGATATTTTGGATGCCGGTAGTATCCACGAAGTCGAAACTAAGCCCGTTCTTCATCGAAATGTGCTGGAACAGGCGATGGGAACCGCCGTACAAATCATCGGTGGCAATTATATGATCTCCCGGTGAAAAAATCTCCATCAGTGTAGTGATGGCGGCCATTCCCGTTGAAAAAGCCAATGCATCCAAACCGCCCTCCAGTTTTGCGACGGTTTGCTCCAGGTACTCCCTGGTTGGATTTTGGGCTCTGGAGTAATCAAAGCCTGTGCTCATCCCCACACCGGGATGTACAAATGTAGCCGACTGAAAAATAGGTACACTTACAGCACCCGTGGTATCATACCTTTTGTTGCTACCATGGACACACAACGTCGAAAAATCCATAAACATCTTCCTTTGCTTTGTTTATATATAGAACATCATGGCCTGATCCATCTTGTGTTTTTCCACCTCGCTGACAAGGTCTGCGAGGGTTATCCCGCTCAATGTTTTTATGATGTTATGTTCGACTACATCAAAAACACTTCGCAAAGTCTTTTCTATTTCAGGGGCCTTATCAGGGACAGTGTCCTGCGTTTGTTCGAAAAGTGATACTTCAACGGCAGACAATACATCCATAACTGTTATCTGATTTGGCATTCGGGACAGTTGATAACCGCCCTGTGAACCTTTTGAAGAAAAAACAACTTCGGCTTTCTTAAGCAGGGAAAATACCTGTTCAAGATAAATTTTGGATATTCCAAGTTCTTCTGAAATGGTGATTATGGTAATATACTCACCATTATTATACTGTTGTGCCATGAAGGTTAATGCTGCCAGAGCATATCTCCCTTTTGCTGATATTCTCATCATTATCACTCATTTCATATATAAATAGTATGTATTAATAATAAATTCAATAAAAGATCCTGTCAATAGCAGTATTAAATTTTGCCGCATTAATAAGAATAATAACTGGCCCTGACTCATATGCAGCAAATTTTTCCTGCATATGAATAAAAGTATTGACACAGGAATTTATACGTAGTATGATTAATACATATAAAACATATATGATTTAAATGAAAAAAGGAAGTGTTAATATGTCAAGAATTTATAAGAACTTAACGGAGTTAATAGGGAAAACCCCCCTGCTTCACCTGGTTAACTATGAAAAAAAACATGAACTTAAGGCAACTGTAATAGGAAAACTGGAATATTATAATCCGGCAGGAAGCGTAAAGGACAGAATTGCCAAGTCAATGATAGAAGATGCTGAAGCAAAGGGGTTGCTGACCCCTGAATCTGTCATCATAGAACCGACCAGCGGAAACACAGGTATTGCTCTTGCAGCTATAGCTGCTGCCCGCGGCTACCGCATTATTCTGACAATGCCTGAAACCATGAGCATTGAACGCAGGAACCTGCTCAAAGCTTATGGGGCAGAACTTGTACTCACAGAGGGCGCAAAAGGTATGTCGGGTGCTATTGCGAAAGCTCAGGAACTGGCAAAAGAAATACCCAATTCATTCATCCCCGGACAGTTTGACAACCCTGCCAACCCGGAAATCCATAGAAGAACAACAGGGCCCGAAATCTGGGAAGATACCGATGGAGCCATCGATATTCTGGTTTCGGGTATCGGTACAGGCGGTACTATAACCGGAGCAGGCGAATACCTGAAATCCAAAAAGCCCGGTATCAGGATAGTGGCAGTTGAACCGGATGCATCTCCCGTGCTTTCAGGCGGAAAACCCGGTCCTCATAAGATCCAGGGAATTGGGGCAGGCTTTGTTCCGAAAGTACTTAACACAAATATTTATGATGAGATTATCCGTGTAAAGAACGAGGATGCATTTGCTTCAAGCAGAGACCTTGCCAGAACCGAAGGAGTGCTGGTGGGAATTTCATCAGGTGCTGCCCTGTGGGCTGCAACAGAAGTGGCAAAGCGTCCTGAAAATGCCGGTAAAGTTATAGTAGCCATTCTCCCTGATACAGGAGAAAGATATCTCTCCACTCCTCTGTTTTCAGAATAATCATATATATTATAGGAGCGTTCCCTGTGGAACGCTTTTTTTGCGCAAAAATTTACGTTTACATAAACGCGCAACAAGGGCGGAGGTAGTAATGCGGGAGCGGTTCAGACCTGGAATGAGACGGCAATAACAGGGACAACGGTAAAGAAGGATACTCAGGCTTAAGTTCTTCCTCACCGGTCCGGAAGCTCTTTGTGCATTTATATTGGTGGCTGAAAAGAACCCATGGAGTTCTTTGTAAACTTTCAGATTATATAAACAATTACCGTTAGCATCCGATAAATTCTATAAAATGAGGCGCCTGTAATGAAAGTAACAACATAAAAAGGAAGTGACGATAATTAACATAAATATTAAATTTAAATGAGGTGAGCAATTATGATTAAGGCAGCAGTATTGGGCTATGGAAATATTGGTAAGGCGGCGATAGAAGCTATTAATGCAGCTCCTGATTTTGAACTTGTCGGAGTTGTCAGCCGGACGCTTGAAAACGAAGCTCTTGGCGGAACTCCTGTTGTGAGAAATATAGACGAATTAAACGGTGTACAAGTTGCTATTTTGTGCATACCAAGCCGGAATGTGCCTGACATTGCAGAGGAGATTCTGCTGAAAGGTATTTCAACAGTAGATTGCTTTGACATCCACAGCGAAACATTCAATTTATTTAAACGGCTTGATGCAGCAGCAAAAAAGGGTAACAGTACTTCTGCAACTTCCATAGGGTTTGACCCGGGAATTGATTCGGCTGTTCGTGCATTGCTTGAAGCTGCAGCACCTAAAGGATTGACGTACACTAATTTTGGACCTGGTATGAGTATGGGGCATTCTGTAGCTGTTAGGAAAATTGCCGGCGTAAAGGATGCAATGTCTGTCACAATACCGTTAGGAACGGGTTTACACCGCCGGATGGTTTATGTTGTACTTGAGGACGGAGCTGATTTCAATACAGTATCTGCCCAGGTAAAAGCCGACCCGTATTTTGTCAATGATGAAACCCATGTGATACAAGTTACTAACTTGGATATGCTAATCGACAGGGGGCACAGTGTGAGCATCCAGAGAAAAGGTGTATCAGGTTCGGCACAAAATCAGCGTTTCAGCTTTGAAATGAGCATAGATAATCCTGCAATGACCGCGCAGATGATGGTTTCTGCCGCTAGGGCTGTTATCAGGCAAGCACCGGGTGCATATACCATGTTGCATCTTCCGCCTATTGATCTGCTTTACGGATCACAAGAGGAGCTTATTCGACGTTTGGTATAATTTTATTGCACTGTATAAATAAATTTCTTTTAAATTTATAGTTGTTAAATTCAAGTCAATAAGGCTTAAACTGAAAAAGCAGGTCATGGTATGCCAAGACCCCCGATGTGTGTATATGGGAACATGTCGGGGGCTTGCTTCGTTACCTGAAGTACCTATACTTGTGCTCGGGATATGTTATTCAATGGACAGAATGCATTGATAAAGTTTTTCGATGTCTTGAGTGACAATAAAAAATGCCTTAATGCTTAAAGTCTAAGGTTTTTATATCTTCAGCCAAACATCAGAGTAATTGGAACATGACTTTTTCAACGGTTAGAGAAGGATTGAAGTCCTATTAGCAATAGACAGCCAGGGATACAAAGAAAATCAGCAAGACCTTACTTTTATTGACATTATGTATTAATTGTATTACTATTGTAACGCAACTGGAGGTACCGAACTGTCCATTCTGTATTTATGATAGATTGTGATAAATACTTTTGGCGAACTTACTCCTGTACATTAATCTAAAATTGAATGAGGCTAAAAAATGAAAAGAATATTAATTATAAATACCGGTGGAACCATAGGCATGGTAAAAACATCGGACGGCTACAAGCCGGATGGAAAATCCTTTTCAAACCTTCTGCATAATATGGACATATTAAGGGCTGAAGGTATGCCATTATGGGATTTGACAGAATTGGATGAACTGCTTGATTCTGCAAATATGACTGTTGCCGAATGGAACAAGATAGGAAAGCTTATTGCCGATGCGTACGATAACTATGACGGATTTGTCGTGTTACATGGCACCGATACAATGGCATACACTGCATCTGCGCTTTCATTTATGCTGGAACATATCTCCAAACCGGTGATTATTACAGGATCGCAAATTCCACTATGCGAAATACGAAGTGACGGAAGGGATAACATAATAACTTCACTTTTAATAGCTGCATCAGACATAGTTCACGAGGTGTGCATATATTTCGGGAATAAACTTCTAAGAGGCAACAGGGCTATTAAATATTCTTCTGACGGGCTTATTGCTTTTATATCGCCTAACTATCCTGTCCTCGCTGAAGCCGGAATAACAGTTTCATATAACAGGGCGTACCTTAAAGAGAAAGATACCGAAAAATTTTGCTATGTCCCTTTCGAAAACGTTCCCATTGGAGTTATTAAAGTATTCCCGGGGATTCAGTTTGAACTTTTTGAATCAATATTGACAGAAAGGCTTAAGGGAATAGTTATAGAAACTTTTGGTGCAGGGAATATACCAGGATATGGCGGTGCATTGCTTCCAATCATAAAGAAAGCCTTTGCAAACGGAACAATAGTTACAGTATGTTCACAATGCCCACAGGGGTCTGTTTTGCTTGGCGCATATGAAACAAGCATGTCTCTGAAAAATGCCGGGGCAGTAAGCGGACTTGACATTACAACCGAGGCTGCAGTTGCAAAATTGTACTACCTCTTTAGTAAAGGGTACACGGCTGACAAAATAAAATTTTTAATGGAAAAAAATCTGTGCGGCGAAATGAGGGACGATATTATATAATTATGCGACATGAAAGCTATAGGTCAGGCTGATATGAAAGCGGTATTAATCAGTTTTCTGCATTTAACTGAAAATGGTATTTTTTCCTTGCAAATATAAGAAAAATATTTTATTATGTTAGTTACAACTGAATATTGAGAGAAAATCATGAGCGAGGAGTGAAATTATGCACACAAAAAAACTGGCTAAAGTATTACTTCTTATTGCTGTATTCACTATTGCACTCTACGGATGTAGTGGTAATAAGGATGGTACAGGAAGCAACACTCCAGCGAATGATGATCGTTCCTTAACTGAACCGACAGAAGCGGCAAAATCGGAGCCGACCTATGGAGGTTCAGTCACAGTAGGGATAACCCAGGAGTTGGATGGTCTTGACCCGCATAAAGCAATATCGGCAGGAACCAAAGAAGTTTTATTCAACATTTTTGAGGGTTTGGTGAAGTTTGATCCTGATGGAAATTTAAACCCGGCTGTGGCAGAAAGCTATCAAATTTCAAGTGATGGAATGGTTTACACCTTTACTCTGCGGGAAGGTGTAAAATTCCACGATGGCAGTCCTGTTACAGCGGAGGATGTTGTATACTCTGTAAAAAGAAGCGCCGGTATGCTTGAACCGAAAGATCCAACGGTTGCAGTAGACTCGGCGCTTTCTGTTATATCTGATGTGGTTGCTGCCGATGAAAGGACGATTGAAATTCGCTTGAAACGTGTTGATACCGAACTGCTTCCGTATTTAACATGTGCTATAGTGCCAAAAGATTATGGTGAACTGGATACTAAACCTATTGGTACGGGTCCGTTTAAGTTTGTATCCTATACACCGTTGCAGAGCATTGTGTTGGAAAAGAACAGCGAGTATTATATTGAAGGGGTGCCATATCTTGACCGGGTTACCTTCAAGATATCATCCAATACCGATGCTGCATTTATGGAGCTTCAGGCCGGAGCCATAGATATCCTTCCGTATATTACTGACGCGCAGGCTTCTCAGCTTCCAAAAGGTTACCATATGGAATCTGGGCCAATGAATCTGATTCAGGGGCTGTTTATTAATAACAAGGTTACACCTTTTGACAATAAGCTTGTAAGACAAGCTCTGTGCTATGCAGTGGATCGGCAGGCTGTAATTGACATGGTTGCAGGAGGGCGGGGCAATGTAATTGGTACAAATATGTACCCGGGATTTAAGAAGTACTATGACGAAAGCCTTGTGAATGTTTACCCATATGACCCCGAAAAGGCCAGGGAATTATTAAAAGAAGCAGGATACCCGGATGGTTTTAAGTTTACCATTACTGTCCCTTCAAATTACCAGTATCATATTGATACCGCCCAGGTTATTGTAGAGCAGCTAAAACAGGTTGGTATTACAGCCCAGATTCAGCTGGTTGAATGGTCAAGCTGGAGGTCTGATGTATATAAAGGCCGTAATTATGAGACAACCCTTGTAGGGCTTGCTGCTGACCCGGCACCCAGGAAAGCTTTGGCGAGGTTTTGTTCCACTGCGGAAAATAATTTTATGAACTATTTCAACCCGGATTTTGACGCTATTTTTAAACAAGGTGAAGCAGAAACAGAGGAAGAAAAGAAGATAGAGCTATATAAGCAAATGCAGGCTATGCTTACCAATGATGCTGTCGCAGTATATATACAGGACCCGCATCAGATGACGGCGGTAAGCGATAAACTGGGCGGGTATACTTATTATCCGATTTATGTTCAGGACATGTCATTGGTCTACTATAAAAAATGATTGCAACTGATATATGCAAAAGAATAAAAAGTAAGTTTAAGAGGTGAAGGCTTAGATGAAGTACACCATAAAAAAATGCATTACTCTCTTTATATCATTGTTTTTTGCTTCTATTCTAACCTTCACTGCTTTCCATATAATTCCCGGGGATAGCGCTCTGAGTGCTCTTGGTATGGATGCCACCGAGGAACAATTGGAAGAATACCGGGAGATAATGGGGCTTAATAAAAGTTTTCCCGAGCGTTACGCAGATTGGCTGAAGAATGCTTTAAAGGGTGACTTCGGTTATTCATCCCAATACCAGATGCGGATGAGAGTCAGTACATTAATAAAGGAACGTTTAATTGTTACTCTATGGCTGGCTGTGTTGTCATTCATGCTGATTGTCCTTGTTTCCATACCCCTTGGAATACTGTCTGCCAGAAAAAAGAACGGTATCCTGGATTCTTTAATTTCACTCGTGACACAGGTATTTATGTCAATACCGTCCTTTTTTCTGGGTATGCTCATTACACTGATTTTCGGTGTCATTTTGAAATGGTTTACACCTGGACGTTACGTCAGTCCCGGGGAGAACTTTGGACTATCCTTAAGGTTTATGGTTTTTCCGGCCATTGCAGTGGCAATTCCCAAAATTGCAATGATGGTTAAGTTCCTCCGAAGCTCGTTGCTTGGGGAAATGGAGCTTGATTATGTAAGAACGGCAAAAAGTAAAGGGATGAAAAACATAAGCATCCTTTTTAAACATATTTTGAAAAATGCATTGATTCCGGTAATAACTTTTTTAGCCATGATGCTTGCTGACATTCTGGCAGGAACCATTCTTGTGGAACAGGTGTTTAACCTTCCCGGTTTGGGCAGATTGCTTGTGTCATCCATTGCAAACAGGGATTATGCTGTGGTGCAGGCTATTATCCTGTATATCGTATCTGTAGTAATCATTATAAATTTTCTGGTGGATCTTATTTATCAATGGATTGATCCAAGAGTCAGAAGGAATTAGACCAAAGACGGAGAGCAGGAAATGATGAAAATTAAGGGGAAAACATGCAGTTTTAATTATATATTGGGCCTGGTTATTACATCCTTAGTAATTTTGATTGTATTGATTGGTTTTTTTTATACCCCGTATGATCCGAATAAAATGAATGCCGCATTAAAAAACAGTCCGCCGAGCCTTTCTCACCTGCTTGGTACCGATAATTTCGGAAGGGACATCCTGAGCCGTGTTATGAAAGGAGCAGGAACTACATATATCATAGCCGTTGCAATTGTATTCATCGGTGCATTATTTGGAACCATAGCAGGTGCTTTGACCGGGTATTTTGGAGGATGGTTCGATGAAGTACTGATGAGGTTTAACGACGTCTTAACTTCATTTCCGAGTATTTTGCTGGCGCTGGTTTTTGTCAGCGTATTTGGGCCCGGAACATATAACATTGTTTATGCTTTGGGAATTATATTTATTCCAAGCTACGCCCGCATGGTAAGAAGTGAATTTATTGTTCTGAAGGAAAGAGATTTTGTCAAAAATGCAAAATTAATGGGAGCAGGTAATTTTCGAATTATGTTTGTACATATTTTACCAAATACAAAGAGGGTTTTAATTCCGTCTCTTTTGATTGGATTCAATAATGCTGTACTTGCCGAAGCCGGGCTTAGCTACCTGGGTCTGGGTGTCCAGCCACCCCAGGCAAGTCTTGGTCGTATGCTGTCAGAAGCCCAAAGCTACATGCTGGATTCACCATGGTGCGCAATAGCACCCGGTTTAATGATCATACTGACAGTCCTAGGCTTTAGCCTCATCAGCGGAGGTTTGGAGAATGAGTAAGGAAGAAGCAATTTTAAGCATAGAAGATCTTACCATTGGATTTGCAAAACAAAGAAAAATGAATACAGTGGTAGACCATATCTCCTTTGATGTCAAAAAAGGTGAAATTCTTGGAATAGTAGGAGAATCAGGTTCTGGAAAATCCATGACTGCCCTGTCTGTCATGGGGCTTCTTCCTGCATCTGCAAAAATCTTGAGCGGGGGGATACATTTTTTTGGAACCAATCTGTTAAACCTGGAAGAAAAGGAGCTCCGCCAGCTGAGAGGTACAGGAATATCAATGGTATTCCAGGATTCGATGACATCTTTCAATCCGCTCCTTACAATAGGTGCCCAGGTAGAGGAAATGCTGAGGCTTCATTCAAAACATACAAAGGAAGAATATAGAGCCTTAACATTGGAAGCATTAACGGAAGTGGGGTTGCCAAACCCATCTGAGATTTATAACCGTTATCCCCATGAACTGTCCGGCGGCATGCGTCAAAGAGCAATGATTGCAATGGCGATGATTACCAGCCCGAAACTTGTCATTGCGGATGAACCTACAACTGCACTTGATGTTACAACTCAGAATAAAATACTGCAATTGCTGAAAAAAATGAATGAGAAGCACGGAATGAGCATTATCCTGATTTCTCATGATTTGAGAGTAATACAAAGCATCTGCGGAAGGGCAATCGTGATGAAGGACGGCAGGATTGTGGAGTCAGGAACGGTAACAGAATTATTTGCCCACCCAGGTACCGAATATACAAAGCAACTGATGGCAGCAGTTCCTGTGCTTTTTTCCAGGTCCGACCCTGGGCAAAATGAGGCTTCCATAATGGGTTTAAAGGAAAACGCCAATACAAATACTGAGAAAAAGGACAATAATGCGGATCAAAGCAAAAGACAGGAAGAAATACTCGTAATCCGGAATCTCAATGTATTTTATCCCGAAAAAGGCATAGTGTTCGGAAAAAAGGGCAGAAAACAGGTTATACGGGATGTAAACATTTCATTGAAGCAGGGAGAAACTCTTGGCATTGTCGGGGAGAGCGGAAGCGGGAAGTCCACGCTGGCAAAGGCAATTGTGGGTCTGAACAGGGAAATTGAAGGGGTAATAAAAATCAATGATGTTGCTGTAAAGGATAGTGAAATATCTGTGTCCAGGCCACAGATGGTATTTCAGGATCCGTACGGAAGCCTGAATCCAACGAAAAAAATCGGGTGGATTCTGGAAGAACCCCTGAAACTTCAGACAAATCTGGGTAAAAAGGAACGGATGGCAAAAGTCAATGAGATAATTCACCAGGTGGGTTTGACTTCTGAGCATCTGGAGCGATATCCGTTTCAGTTAAGCGGAGGGCAGAGACATAGAGTAGCCATTGCTGCCGCTCTTATTGTAAATCCTAAACTGGTTATTCTGGATGAACCGGTATCATCACTGGATGTTACCATTCAGGCACAAATACTGGGTTTGCTGAAAGACTTGCAAAAAAAGTATAACTTAACCTATATATTTATTTCCCATGATTTAAACGTTGTCTTTCAGATGTGCAACCGGGTTTGCGTTATATATAAAGGCGAAATTGTGGAGATGAAGGAAGTCAGGGAATTGTTCTTCAGTCCGCAGAATGAATATACAAAGGAGTTGTTAAAATCTGCGATGGCAACTGTTTAAAAACACACTTTGTTCTGTCGGAATATCCTTATGGGAAGTACCGCGTGAAGTAAATGGAGCCGTGCCTTCCGGAATATTTTCATTGAGGGCAAAGGCTTAACGGTTAATATAGATGGTACTGGATATTTTCCCTCCGGTGCGGGGTTAAAATACCATTGGCCCGGGGCATGTAAAGAACTGCATAGCCAGGGGGTAAGCCCTGGTTTTACCTAATTTATGTATATTGTATATTGCATTACGGAGAGTGGAAAAATGGTTGATTTGCATGTACATACACACCATTCATGTGATTCTGAAGTAAAAATTGAAGAATATTGCGAGAAAGCCATTCAGCTTGGTTTAAAGTATATTTGTTTTACAGACCATGTTGATTTTAACAAAAATGATTCCGGTTACGGCTATTATAATGCCGGCAAATTTTTCGATGAATATAGTAAAGCAAAAGATAAGTTTTCAGACAAATTGAACATTTTGAGCGGAATAGAATTTGCAGAACCCCATATCTACAAAAAGGAATTTGATGAATTTAGAAAACTTCCCTATGATTTTATACTTGGTAGTGTCCACTATTGGATTAATGACATGTTTCCCGATGAACTGGCCAGAAATAACTTCCCTGCAGAAGCAGCGTTTGAAAAATATTGGGAAGAGGTATATAAGGCCGTATCATACGGAGGATTTGATGCAATAGCACATTTTGATTTTCCAAAACGGTACTATAAAAAATGTATCTGGGAAAGAGAGCAAATTTATGATATTTTCAGAGAGATGGTTAAAAATAGCATATCACTTGAAATTAACACTTCAACATTGCGTAAGGGGCTTTCTGAAACCATGCCGGGCAAAGAATTCCTGAAAATATACGAAGATGCCGGCGGAATCTATGTAACTATTGGAGCTGATACGCACTTGGCAGACGACCTTTCAGCCGGGTACGATTTTGCAAGCTCATTGGTTACAGGCCGGTTAAAGAGTGTAGTTTATATTGGCAGAAAGCCGAAACTTATTTCTAAAATAATATAACATTGATATTTTTACTTCTTCGGTCACGCTGACTAACCTGACTAAGTTTTTCCTGCATAATTTGTTTGTCAGTAAAATCAGAACCCAGGCTGTGCTTGTTATTGTCTTAATATTTATAATAAACGGTTGTCCGGTATCTTGGCGAAGATTGATTAATATGGTAAAATACAGTAACTTAACCTGCAAGTTGTGATATCAGGTTGCACTCGAATGTTCCATATTGGTTAAAGGGGGTTCAGATATGCAGGAACTGTTTTTCAGAGGTACGCCACAGCTGGAGACCGAAAGACTGGTGTTAAGGAAAATTACGCCAGACGATGCGGACGATATTTTCGAGTACGCTTCAGATGACGAAGTAGCTAAATATGTGACCTGGGATACACATAAGTCTGTTGACGATACCAGAAACTTTATCAACTTCATTCTTGGCAGATATGAAAGAGATGAGGCAGGAGAATGGGGCATTGCCCTGAAAGAAAACGGAAAACTGATAGGAACTATTGGTTTTACAGCGTACAGTGTAAAAAGCAGACGTGCTGAAATTGGTTATGTCCTTTCAAGAAAATATTGGGGACAGGGAATTATGACCGAAGCGGTAAACCGCGTACTGAAATTTGCATTTGAAGATATGGGACTAAACAGGATTGAATCTCTTCATGTCCTGGATAATGAAAAATCAGGAAAAGTAATGCAGAAGGCTGGTATGAGCTTTGAAGGGATAATAAGAGAAAGAATATATTTCAAAAATAAATTCTGGGATGCCAAGCAGTATGCAATTCTTAGATCCGATTGGTTAAAACAGCAAAATCATAATGATAATCCTTCAGAAGGGGCCGGAATAGGGATAATGAAGCAATTTCCCATACTGGAATTCGACCCTGCCAGGGAAGCGGTTATTGAACCCGGTAAAGTAATTAAACCAATTGATATCCCCGAAAGATGTGTTATATGCTTTTTTAAAGAAGTTATCGACGGAGTGGCAGAAAGAAATAAACTGCAGGTAATAACTGAGCTAAAGTCTGAATGTGGGGTTGTACCGGTATATAAAATGGAAACCGACAGAGGAAGTATTGCAGTGTTCAATCCGTTTGTCGGTGCTCCTAATGCTGCAGGTATGTTGGAGGAAGTTATAGCCCGAGGGTGTAATAAATTTATCGCATGTGGCGGCGCCGGTGTGCTGAATAAGGATATTGCAGTAGGACATTTGATTATTCCAACGTCGGCAGTCAGGGATGAAGGTACTTCATATCATTACCTGCCACCTTCAAGAGAAGTCGGGGCAAATGCGCATGCTGTCAGAACAATACAAAATGTCCTGGAAAAGCATGGCGTCAAATACCTTACTGGAAAGACTTGGACCACAGATGCATTATTCAGAGAGACTCGTGAAAAAGTTGCTTTGCGAAAATCTGAAGGATGTGTAACCGTTGAAATGGAATGTGCGGCGTTCCTTGCAGTCTCGAAGTTCAGAAACGTGATTTTCGGACAGATCCTCTATGGCGGCGATGACGTCAGCGGCATTGAATGGGATGTAAGGGGCGGGACTTCGCGCAAAAGTATAAGGGAGAGAGTTTTTGACCTTGCAGTAGAGTGCTGCCTGGAACTATAAATTAAGGTGGAATAAACCCATCCAAAGATTTAACTCTGCCCTCCGATATGCATTTACCAAGCATATCGGGGGTTTTTTGCAGAAAATTTATTTTAGCTTGCTGATATCCTGTGCATACTTCGGAAATGTTAAATACAGTGGCAAATATAAATAAGGAGCCGATTAAGATAACGAAATGGATCAGTAATACTTCAAAATGTAAGACAACATATTGACTTGTCTTATCAATAATATTAAAACATTGTGATGTGAGTATTGTTGCAGTAAGATATACAAGCTATACATGCAATTACGCAGAGGGTGCTTTATGAAAAAGAATGATATATATGAAATTGAAATTACCGGGATGACACATGAAGCCATGGGGGTTGGAAAAGCAGACGGCATGGCTGTATTTGTACAGGGAGCAATAGAAGGTGAAAAAGTTATTGCAAAAATAATTAAAGTAACCAGGAGCTATGCGGTGGCGAGGGTTGAAGACTGGCTTGTGAAAAGCCCCGAACGCAGGGAGCCGTTTTGTCCGGTTTACAAAAGATGCGGAGGCTGCAGCCTTCAGCATATGACCTATGATATGCAGCTTAAATTCAAGCAAAGGGTTGTGATCGACAACCTAGAAAGAATAGGTGGATTTAAAGGAATTAACGTCAACCCTGTTATCGGGATGGATAACCCGATGAATTACAGAAATAAAGCCCAATACCCTGTAGGAATGGGCGATAACCGGCCGGTAGCGGGTTTTTATGCAAGGAGAAGCCACGACATTATCGATTCGGAAAGCTGCGGGATACAGCATACATCTAGTGAGAAGGTTAAAAACACGGTAATAGATATTATAAAGAAGCTAAATATACCTGTTTATAATGAAAAAACAGGTGAGGGGATTTTACGGCACATAATAACCCGGGTATCCTATTCAACAGGCGATATAATGGTTATATTAGTTGTTACAAAGGAAAATGTACCCGGCCTTGATAAACTCATTAAAATAATTGCCGGGGAAATTCCCGAAGTAAAAAGCATAGTTTTAAACATCAACAAGAGAAGGGACAATGTAATACTGGGTGATGTTGTCAAAACCGTATATGGAACCGATACAATAACAGATAAGCTTGGACATTTAACATTCCATATATCGCCGCTGTCATTCTACCAGGTAAACCCGGTGCAGACAGTCAAGCTATATCAGAAAGCAGTAGAGTTTGCCGGCCTTTCAGGGGATGAAACAGTGTTTGACCTATATTGCGGCATTGGCACAATATCCTTATTCCTTGCTGAAAAAGCCAGAGAAGTAATAGGTGTTGAGGTAATACCCGAAGCTGTTGAAGCCGCTGATAAAAATGCAAAGCTGAATAACATAGCCAATGCAACGTTTTACTGTGGCGAAGCCGAAGAAGTTGTGCCTGAATTATACAAGGAAGGTTTAAAAGCAGACGTCGTTGTTGTAGATCCCCCCAGAAAAGGCTGCGATGAAAAGCTATTGGATACGATGGTAAAAATGCAGCCCAAAAGGATCGTCTACGTGTCCTGCAATCCATCCACCCTTGCACGGGATTTGAAATACCTGGCTGCAAATGACTACGAGATTAAGGAAGTTCAACCCGTGGACTTGTTCCCGTGGACAGAACACGTTGAGTGCGTCACATTGATGTCGCGGCTGTAAGCCTTTATTTAAGCGGATTTCCGAATTTGCATCAAAGTTGTCTACTCGACCTGAAGGGCTAAAATGCGTACACGGAAACATATCGACGATTATTTTTGAGGTACAATTTGAACTCCAAAATTTGCAGGGTTGAGTTGACAGATTAGATAACGGCCTTTTTTCATAGAGGTTGAGGAGACAGGATGGATGTACATTTAATGCAGGTATACTCATTTTCTGAAAAGACTTTATTTATTATGTATAAAGTTGTAATATGTTGAAATTGTTCGTTTCTTCGCATATAGTAAAAATTGGAATTTAATGTTCTGCGAGGTATTCATAATGGATTACTTAACGACCAAACAAGCAGCTGAAAAATGGAATATATCCCCACGCAGAGTTCAAGTTTTATGCGAACAGGGACGCATTAAGGGCGCTGTTCGTTTGGGTTGGGCGTGGGCTATACCAAAGGATGCGGAAAAGCCTGAAGATGCGAGACGTAGAAGGAAATTAAAGGAA
>DATCKN010000068.1:0-33101 GCA_036562185.1 Thermoclostridium sp. | reverse complement strand
GTATTAGTCTTGATCCTGACAAGCAAAGGATCGGTTCCTGCCCGGGTAAAAAAACGGATGGATTCAGGTGTTAAAGCCTTGATGGAAGGGAAATATGAGGAAGCTGTTCCGGCTTTTGAAAAAGTCGTCCAACTAGAGCCTGAGAATATTGATTCAAGGCTTGTGCTTGCTGAAACGTACATAACACTGGACAGAACTGATGATGCGATTAATATATTAGAAGATGTGATAAACTTAAGCCCCGAAAGGGCAGAACCATATATCAGCATCGCACAAATCCATATAAACCGGGGAGATTATGAAAGCGCCCTGGAAATACTCAATGAAGGCAAAGACAAAAGCGGGGATGAGAAAATCCTGGCAATGCTGGATGAATTAATTCCCGATGCCCCAAAGGCTTCTTTGGAAAGCGGCAAATATACCGGACCCATAACAATTGAATTTGAAGGTCTTACGGAACATGATGCGGTATTTTACACTTTGGACGGTTCAGAACCCAATAAAGAGTCATTAAAATATGAAGGCCCGGTATCAATTGCAGACGGCGTTCACACACTCCGGGCCGTTGCCTACCGTTATGGCGTAATTGCAGGTGATGAATCAAAGTATGAGTATAAAATAGAGCTCCCTTCCTATGTGGTTCAATTTACCGACGAAGCTTTTGAAAAAGCAGTAAGGATGATAGTAAACAAACCTGAAGGGGAGATACGAAATACTGACTTATTGAGCATAAGTAATATATGCATTATTGGTGAAGAGGTTATCATAATCGATGACGAGGGAAATAAAACTTACAATGAACAACCGGTTACAGGCATAAATTACAGTGAATTAGGGTTTTACATCAATCGCAGTCATTTTACTGCCCGGGGAGGAATAGGGAATCTGGATGATGTGAACCTGCTACCGAACCTGGAATACTTGGAAATTATATTCCAGGAAAAACTTGATATGAGTTCATTTATTAATCTGGCAAATTTAAAAACTCTCATTTTGGAGCGGAACCGGATCAGCGATATTAATGCGTTGTCAAATTTGGCTAACCTTAACAGGTTGCAGCTGAAAGGGAATCAAATCAGCGACATCAGTGTATTGTCAAATCTTGATAACCTTACCGGTCTGGTGCTAAGCAGCAACCAAATCAGTGATATAACTGCACTGTCAGAACTTGACAAGCTTGAACATCTTGACCTGGGCGGCAATCAAATCGGTGATGTCAGTGTGCTGGCAAATCTGATTAACCTTCGGAGCTTGTATTTGTGGGATAACCAAATCAGTGACATAAATGCGATAGCAAAGCTAAGTAATCTAAAGAATCTGGATCTGAGCTTCAACCAGATTACCGATATAAGTGCGCTGTCAAACCTTAATAATCTTGAGGAACTGGATTTGAGTTTTAACCAAATCAGTGACATCAGTGTGTTGCATGGTTTGACTAATTTAAAAAAGCTTAGTTTATACAATAATCCGATCCCTGAAAAGCAGATGGAAAAACTGAAAAAGGCGCTGCCGGACTGCGAGATTAAATATTAATTATAGGGACAAGCACCACGGGTGATTTTTTAGTTTTCCCCGGAACAGTGGAAAAATCCGGATTAACCTTGTTATGATAAGAGAAAAAACCGGGGCAAGCAATTATTCTGAGCTTTGCATATCTTTGTGTATGTTTTTGGGGGGTTATATGAATAAAAACAAAAAAGTATTCATAATTTCAGGAATTGCGATACTTTTGTGTGCTATTGCATTAATTCTGGTTTTAACCGGCGGCGCGTTGGTGCCGGCCCAGAAAAGAAAACAGATTGAGTTAGGCAATAAGTACCTGCTGGAAGGGAATTACCAGGAAGCCATACTGGCCTTTGAAAAGGCAATCAGGATTGATCCTAAAAACGTGGATGCAAGGCTTGGGCTTGCTGAAGCATACCTGGCATTGGACATGACAGACGATGCAATAAACATATTAAAAGAGGCGATAAAAATAAATCCTGAAAGGCCAGAACCATATATCAACCTTGCAGGGATCCTTATAGAACGGGAAGAATACGAAAAAGCCTCCGAAGTATTGCTGGAAGGCAAAGATAAGAGCGGAGGTGCTGAAATTGCCGCAATGGTGGATGAACTTGAAACTTCGGTAAATGCAGCTGGTTCATCCGGGCTTAAGCCTTATACCTCAAAAAATGGTTTTAACAGGAATGGGGAGCAGTCTGATTCGAAAAATTCGGAATTTATTAATAATACTTATTCATATGTTGTGAAATTTACCGACGAATCTTTTGAGAAGGCAATAAGAAAGATTATAAACAAACCCGAAGGAGAAATAAGAAATACCGATTTAATTAATATCAGTTATATAAGAATAATTGGAGAAGAAGTCATCATAAGAGATGAGCAGGGAAATCTTACTCACAACGGACAGCCTGTAACAAAAGTGGATTATGATTATGACCGGTTCTCAATAAATGGAAATTCATATACCGCGCGTGGTGGTATTGAACGGTTGGATGATCTGGCCCTGCTTCATAATTTGGATTACCTGGAAATTTCATATCAGCGCGATTTGGATATTGATGGATTAGCTTACAGAACAGAATTAAAACATCTTCGCCTGATTAGAAATACGATTTTATATACCGATGCACTGTCAAGCTTAACAAATCTTAGAAGTTTGCATTTGATTGACAGCAATTATTCATTTATCAATGATCTATCGGGGCTGACCAATCTGGAAGAACTTAAATTGGAACATAATTATATCAGCGATTTAAGCCCGCTTTCAAATTTAGTTAACCTGAAGAGGCTATATTTATGCAGAAATTATATCAGTGATATTGGGGCATTGTCCGGCTTAACAAATCTTGAAGAACTTGATCTAAATTTAAATGATATAAGTGATATAAGTCCGCTGTCAAATTTGATTAATCTTAGCAAATTGTATTTGAATTATAATGAGCTTAAGGATATCAGTGCGCTTTCAAATTTACACAAACTTAAGAATGTAAATTTAAACGGCAATAAAATCAGTGACATCAGTGCATTATCAGGCTTGACAAACCTTGAGGAAATTGATTTGGGCAATAATCAAATCATTGATATCAGTGCGCTTTCGAATTTAGTAAACCTTAAGAAGTTGTACCTGAACAATACTTCGGATATGTATAATCAAATAAATGACATAAGCGCACTGGCGGGTCTGACCAAGCTTCAGGAAGTAAATTTGGAAAACAACAAAATAAGCGATATAAGTGCATTATCGAATTTGATTAACCTTAAAGAGCTTGATTTGAGCCGCAATAAAATTAATGATATTCATGCGTTATCAAATCTGGTTAATCTCAGAAATTTGGGTTTGGGCTATAATGACATTAATGATATCAGTGTACTGTCAAATTTGGTTAATCTTAAGAGTTTAACGCTGAATGATAATGATATCAGTGACATTGCTGCGTTGTCAGGTTTAGCCGGTCTGGAAGAGCTTGACATGCATTTTAATGATATCGCTGATATCAGTGCGCTCTCAAATTTGATTAACCTTAAAAAATTGAATCTGGACTATAATGAAATCAGTGATATCAGCGCGTTGTCGAAGTTGACAAATCTTGAAAAACTTGATCTGCATTTTAATAAAATCAGTGATATCAGCGCATTGTCCGGTTTAACCAATCTTAGGGATATTAATTTGGAATATAATCAAATCAGTGATATCAGTGCATTATCAAATTTGGTAAACCTTGAAATGTTAGATTTGGATATTAATAAAATCAGCAATATAGATGCGCTTGTAAATTTGGAGAATCTAAAAAGGCTGTCTGTATATCATAATGAAATAAGCGATGTCAGCGCATTATCGGAATCAAAGCTATACAGCCTGGAGCGTCTTTGCCTTAGTGACAATCAAATAAGTGATGCCAGCGCGTTATCGGCTCTTAATAATCTAAAAGAGCTTGAATTATATTATAACAAAATCCCCGAAGGCCAGATTGAGAAGCTTAAAAAAGCATTGCCGGATTGCAATATATATTACCGGTGACTTTGCTAAAGCTGCTGATTATTTAATGAAGGTGGTTTTTATATGGTGGTAGGTGCGATTTTTCAGGACAGATACAAAATAATAAGAGTGCTCGGCGAAGGTGGAGTTGGGAAGGTGTACCTCGCCGAAAATGTTAAACTGAAAACATATTGGGCAATTAAGGAGATAGATAAGAGAAAAAGCAGGGATTTCGATTTGCTTGCAGAGCCGAATATCCTGAAAAAGCTCAGCCATCCGTCTCTTCCGAGGATATTCGATATTGTTGAGACCGACGAATACCTGTACATCATAGAGGATTACGTTGAAGGGGTCTCTCTGGATAAAGCACTGAAAGAGGACGGAAGCTACCCTGAATTCATGGTGGTTGACTGGGCGAAGCAGCTTTGCGATGTTTTGATATACCTGCATAATTTAAAGCCAAATCCAATAATATACAGGGATATGAAACCGTCAAACATTATTGTGAACAGTGACGGAAAAGTGAAGCTGATAGACTTTGGCATAGCAAGAGAATATAAGGAAGAGGCAACAGCCGATACAACAATAATCGGAACAAGGGGTTATGCTGCACCTGAGCAATACGGGAAAAGCCAAAGTGATGCCCGAACAGATATATACAGCCTAGGTGTGACGCTGTATCACCTTCTTACGGGCAAAAGCCCGAATGAACCTCCTTATGAGATTGTGCCGGTAAGGCAAATCAATAAAAAATTATCAGCAGGTATTGAACGGATAATAATAAAATGCACACAGCCTGACCCTGAAAAGCGGTACCAGTCTGCAAAAAGCCTTTTGTATGATCTTGATAACATCAACATGTATAATAAGGAAGCAAGACGCAGAAGGGTATTTTTGCAGCTCAGGATTGCCTTTTATGCCTTTATGATTACCGGAGGCATAATCTGCTCATATTTTGGTTCGGTACAGATGGGAGTTGAAAAGGAAGAGCGGTACAGGGATGTTTTGAGTTCAGCAGATGCCTTTTTCAACAACGGGGATTACGAACAGTCGGTGGCCATGTATAAGGAAGCAAATTCGATGTTTCCCGATCGTGTTAGCGGTTATCTGGGAATTGCAAGAACATATATAAAGAACGCCGAGTACGAAAAGTGCATTGATTACATAGAAAACGAAGCGGGAGCAGCAGTTCCGGATATGATGGCAGATCCCGAAGCAAATTATATCCTGGGTAATGCATGGTATGAACTTAAAAATTATGACAGGGCTGTGGCATATTATCAAAAGGCCGTAAGTTTATCAAATGATGTTGAAGCTTACTGGCGGGATTTAGGTGTTGCAATGGCCAGAACCGGGAAATTGGATCAGGCCGGATCCATCATGCAGAAAATGATCGAAAAAAACATGTCCAGTGAAGCAACACAATACCTCCACGCGGAAATATTGTACAAGCAGGGGAAATATGACGAGTCCCTTGACAAATTCTTCAACGTGATAAATATGGAGCCGGAACAGCAGCTTTTAAGGAGAACGTATATTGTGGCCGGCGAGATTATCCGGGATTACGGAGCATTGGTAGAAGGATCTTACAAAAGAGGCATTGGAATGCTTCTGACTGCGGATGGGAAATTAAAAGAGAAGAATGATCTGATTATTACCGAACTGATTGCCGAACTGTATTACCTCCAGGCAGATACAGAGAGCGACAAAACCGCGAAAGAGGAGTGTTATCAACGCTCTGCTGAATATTTTAAAAAACTGATTAATATGGGGTATTCACGACCGTATATATTCAGAAACATAGCGATTATCTACCAAAATCTTGAGGATTACAAGAACGCCGAAGAATGGCTGACCGAAATGGAAAAACGGTACCCGGACAATATTGATGTATATATTCAGTTTGCATTTTTATATGCAGAAATGCAGCAGAAAAAGGAAAATGAGCACAGGGATTACAATAAGGTATTGGAATATTATGAAAAAGCAGTTCAATGCGCTCAGGGAAATGAATCAATTCCGGAGCTTGTTCCACTGAAGAAATTGATTGACGAACTTAGGGAGAAAAACTGGATACAGTAATGAAGGGGGTAGAAATTATGCCATTGATTCAGGGCATTGAGTGGACAAAGGGTACAATGATGTATTACGGAGGATTCCTGCTGCTGTTATTAACTGTCCTGCTGATAATTCTTGATATAATAATTTCAAATATAAAGGCTAAAAAGAGAAAGAAACTGGAACTGATGGAAGAAAGGGCTCAGGCCCTCGAAGCCAGGACGGTTCAGATGGCATTTGAAAAAACCGTTGCCGGATTAACTGCAAAAGGGCTGGCGGAATCGCCTAAGCTGGGCAATACTATAAAAGATGAAGAAGCCACTGAGCTGCTTGACAGTTCAACAGGTAAAACAGGGCTTATGGCAAATGATTCCACTGAATTGCTCGGGCGTTCAGCAGACAAAACAGGACTTATGGCAGATGACTCCACTGAACTCCTTGGGCGTTCAACTGACGAAACCGAACTTCTGCCAGGTGATTCTACTGAATTGCTTGAACATTCAGCTGATGAAACCGAGCTTCTGATGAAGGACTCCACTTCTTCGCAGGAGAAGGCGGAGATTCGGTGAGAAAAGTGATCGGCGGTCAAATGGGTCAAACATAAATACCGGGCAATAATGACTGGAATGGAAAGATGCAGCATATGCCTTAAAACTGTACTACTATGAATATAAACGCTTAAGGAATGGGGTGTTTTTTCTTTGCAAAATATTTAATTTGAGTTGTTTTGATTTTTAGAGGATTTTACTGTAAGGAAGAAATTAAAAATAGCAAGGAACAGCAGACAGGTGCCGAGAACAAAATCAATTACGCTTCTGACTGCGCTGAAAAAAACATAGATGAGAAGAATTCCTACTGCTCCGGTAATAATGGATAATACAATGGAAACAGTTTTTTTCTTTCTCATAATACTGTAACCTCTCCAGTTATATACAGATCATACCAAAAATAAAAGAAAAAATCAATTATAAGGATATATTGCCCCATTGCTTCTTTAAAATTCAGCATAAATCAGATATAATCAAATAGATAACAGGGCGAAAGGAGTAATTATTATGGGTATATATAATGAGCTTTTGGAGCGGAAAAAATCCCTGGCGGTTGTAGGCCTTGGATATGTTGGTATGCCCCTTGCAATAGAGTTTGCGAAGAAAATAGATGTTATTGGTTTTGATACCGATAAACGTAAAATAAACAATTATATTAAAGGAATTGACGTTACAGGAGAAGTTGGCGATGATGCCTTAAAAAACACGACAGTAGAATTTTCATATGATGAAAAGGTTCTTGGCAAAGCATCCTTTTTCATTGTGACAGTGCCCACTCCTGTTGCACAGGATAAAACCCCTGACCTTAACCCTTTGATCGGGGCAAGCACAATAATAGGCAGGTATCTTAAAAAAGGTGATATTGCTGTTTATGAATCCACGGTTTATCCGGGCGTTACAGAAGAAATTTGCATACCTGTGCTTGAAAGAGAATCAGGCCTTAAAGCCGGTGTGGACTTTAAGGTTGGATATTCCCCCGAGCGGATTAATCCCGGCGACAAGGTCCATACTGTTACAAAGGTGCTGAAAATAGTTTCGGGCATTGACGGCGAATCTCTTGAAGAGATAGCAAATGTATACAGTTTAATTGTTGAAGCAGGCATTTACAGGGCTGAAAGCATTAAAGTTGCTGAGGCTGCAAAGGTAATTGAAAATACCCAAAGGGATATTAATATTGCTTTTATGAATGAACTGTCCCTTATTTTCAATAAAATGAACATAAACACGAAAGCTGTCCTGGCTGCTGCCGGAACGAAGTGGAACTTCCTTAAGTTTACCCCCGGCCTTGTCGGAGGCCACTGTATAGGTGTAGACCCGTACTACCTGGCATATAAAGCCCAGCAGATGGGCTATCACCCTGAAATCATTCTTGCCGGAAGAAGGATAAACGATATGATGGGCAAGTATGTAGCGGAGAATACTGTAAAACAGCTTATTAAAGCCGATAAGCAGATCAAAGGTGCCAGGGTGTTTATAATGGGAATGACTTTTAAGGAAGACGTTCCCGATACAAGGAATACCAAAGTTTATGATATTATTCAGGAACTTCAGGAATACGGCATTGAAGTGATGGTTACTGATTGCGCGGCGGATAAGGAAGATGTATTTAACGAATATGGGATAACGCTGGTGGACTATGATGAAGTTAAGAATGTAGATGCAGTGATTCTGGCTGTCTGTCATAAAGAATACAGGGAAATAACGCTGGATATGCTTAAGGAGAAATATTCCGAAGGCACAAGAGTGTTAATCGACGTAAAAGGAATGTATCCTCCGAAAGAAGCGGCTGAAAAAGGCTACCTGTACTGGAGCCTGTAATCAAAATCAGGATAGCCGTCCCCTGGTTAAGGAAACAGATAAGGAGTAAACAGATTTATCATGTTAAAAGAATTTAAGCAGTTTGCTTTAAAAGGCAATGTACTTGATATGGCAGTGGGTGTTATTATAGGTTCGGCATTTGGAAAGATTGTAACTTCGTTGGTTAATGATATAATAACTCCGGTGCTGGGTATTTTTCTAGGAAAAATTGATGTAAAGGATTTAAAGCTTGTAATACGGCCGGCAGAGGGGGATAACTCCGAACTTGCCATTTTATACGGGAATTTTTTGCAGAATATAATTGACTTTTTGATTATTTCGCTGTCAATATTTATTTTCATAAAGCTTCTGGCATCGCTAAAAGCAAAAGCCGAGTCTATAATTAAGGAAGAGAAGAAGAAAGAAGAAAAGAAAGAGGAACCTCCGAAACCTTCAAGGGAGGAAGAGCTTTTGACAGAAATCAGAGATTTGCTGAAAGAAAAAGGGAAGCATGGGGATGGTTCTCTTGCTTCCAAAGGAGAGTGAAAGCGGAAAGCTAAAGAACCGTCCGTCTGCTTCGGGCTGAAAGGTGTTGGGTATGGACAAGGATTCAGCATGGTATGCACTTTTTGTTAAAACAGGAGAAGAAAACAGGGTAAAAGAACGCCTGGACTACCGTTTTGGCGGAAGTCCTGCTGTTATGATCCCAAAAAAGATAATAAAGGAAAGAAAAGAAGGGAAATGGTTCAGAAGAGTCCGGAATTTATTTCCCGGATATATCTTTATTCACGGTGTTTTGGACGAGCATAGCTACAAACAGCTACGGCATGTTCCCGGGCTTTATAAACTGCTCTGTACCGACAGGGAGCCTGTTCAGATTCCAGAACGCGAGATAGAGGTTTTCAGCCATCTTTTTGATGATCAAGACACAATACAGGAATCCGATATATTTATGGAAGGCGATAAAATTACCATTATAAGCGGACCGCTGACTTCTTTGCAGGGAAGGATTCTTAAAGTGAACCGAAGGAAAGGCAGGGCGCGGGTTCTGCTGGATTTCCTCGGTGAGGAGAGGGTCATAGATTTGGGGGTAAACATTATTGAGCCTGCCAAATAAGTAAATATATGAATACAGGAAGGTAAGTTGTATGAATAATCAGGAGTTAAAATCGCTTGCCGATAAATTGACTGCGAATATTGAAAAGGTGATAGTGGGTAAACAGGAAATTATCCGTCAGCTTTTTATCTGTCTTATCTGCTCAGGCCATGTTTTGCTGGAGGATGTGCCCGGAACAGGAAAAACACTGCTTGCGAAAACCCTTAGCAAGTCACTGGATTTAGAGTTTAACAGGGTTCAGTTCACTCCCGATTTGCTTCCGTCGGATATTACAGGAATTCACTTCTATGATCAGAAACAGGGGGATTTTGTTTTCAGGAAAGGTCCCGTCTTTACCAATATTCTTCTTGCAGATGAAATAAACAGGGCAACGCCGAGAACCCAGTCAAGCCTTTTGGAATGCATGGAAGAAAGGCAGGTTTCCACAGACGGGAAAACATACGCATTGACCCCGCCTTTTATGGTCATAGCGACACAGAACCCCGTTGAAACCCTTGGTACATTCCCGTTGCCCGAAGCCCAGCTGGACCGTTTTTTAATGAAATTATACATGGGCTATCCTAAGACCGGCGAGGGCATAGAAATATTAAAAAGATTCCGGTTTGAGGATCCGCTGTCGTCAGTTTCCCCCGTTGCCGGGAAGGAAGACTTTAAAGGTTTGAAGGATATTTTCAGGAATACTTTTGTGAGCGAAGATATTTATTCATATATCATCCAAATCGTTGAGGCAACGAGAAAGCACCCCGAGGTTCTGCTTGGAGTAAGCCCGCGCGGAAGCCAGGCGCTGCTCAGAACAAGCCAGGCCCTTGCAGCAATAAACGGAAGGGATTATGTAACTCCCGACGATGTAAAGCAAATGGCAATACCCGTCCTGGCCCACAGGATGATAGCACGGCATTCGGGAAGCGATAACGGAAAACCCGTGACCCATTCTATCGTTGAGCAGATTTTGCAAAGGATTCCTGTTCCTTCGGAAGACAGGCTGAAAGAACAGGCAGGTGTATAGAAAATGTGGGTTTACAAGCTGATTTTTGCAGCAATTGTTATACTGTTAATTGAATCATATACAGTAATGAAGTATGGGCTTTCAAAAATCAGCATTGAAAGAAAATTTGACACTTTGCATGCCAGCCTGGGCCAAAGTGTCCATTTGATTGAAACAATCAGCAACAGAAAACTGTTGCCGGTGCCATGGCTTAAGGTTGAATCGAGGATTGACAGCGGGCTGAAGTTTGGCCACCAGGAAGATCTGAATATTTTGCAGGATGAATTTCACATCAGCGTTTTTTCCATGTTGCCATATACCAGGATTATTCGAACACATAATGTAAAATGCACAAAGAGAGGCTACTACCACTTAAAGTCTGCAGCTTTAACCGCCCGTTCAATAACAGGCAGCGTATCTGCCATGAAGGATGAAACAACCGATGCAAAGCTGTATGTTTTTCCGAGAATACTGACGCTTCCTGAAATGAACTTTCCGTCCCACAGCTGGCAGGGTGACATGGTTGTAAGGAGATGGATACTTGAAGATCCGTTCATTCATGCCGGAATCAGGGAATACAACACCTCAGATCCGATGAAAAACATAAACTGGAAAGCATCTGCACGTTTCGGAGCACTTCAGGTGAACCAGTATGACCCGACAGCGCAGCACAGGCTTATGATTCTTTTAAATGTGGATACAAAGCTTAACCAGTGGACGATAACCGATGAGCCTGAAAGGGTGGAGTATGGAATATCGGTTGCTGCAACTGTTTTGGAATATGCATATAAAAACGTTATTGAGGCAGGTTTTGGTTCAAACGGGTTTTTAAAGGATATGGAAAAGGAACCAATCAGGATAGAGCCGGCAAGCGGGAAAAATCAACTGGTAAAAATCATGGAATGCCTTGCCCGCCTGGTTATTTTAAGAAGTATAACTTTTAACACTTTGCTTGATAAAGAGCTGGAGAAAGACCCCAGCAATATGGATTACCTTTTCATAACCGCCATCGTGGACGATGAGACAGAGGAAAGAATACGCAGATTAAGAGCAAAGGGAAATGCAGTGGAGATACTTAGAATTTGAATGAAGGTATGTTTCTGAAAATGGGAAGTGGTTTACTCACAATCAGATTTGGAGCAGGAACCGTTACATGTTAAAAACACACGAAAACGGTTGAACAAAGCGGACTGTTTAATATGGAATAATTATTGAATAGCTGATGAAATCATTCAAATGACAGATATCATAAGGGTATATATATGAAGAAGCAGGTATTGTTAAGATGGTTATGGTGCATATATGAATATTTGATGGTTATTCCTGTTATTTTAATAATAACGGGTATTATACTGCCTTATAAAACGGTTGTTATTTTTCTGATGACACTGCCTTTGCACCTTCTTTTTGCTCTTGTTTTAACTTCGGTAATTAAAAAATTCAGCAATCTGGTTGCTGTTTTGGCAGGAACTGCTTATGCAGTTATTGTGCTTTTAATTTGCAATGTTACATTTCTGACTGGATCAGTAAAAGAAGTCATTGTTGTTGCAGCCGGGACAGTTATTTTCTATATCTGGGGTATAACGGCCGCTACGGGCGATGCCGCTAACAGGTTTTATCTGTATTCAGGAAGCCTCGTTCTTCATATGATATCACTTTTTATTATAAATAATATTAACGTTTTGAAACCTTATTTCACTATGGCCATGTGGATTTCAATAATTTATTGCATATCCGGCCTTCCTTTGGCAAACAGGCGTTTCCTGATAAATGAAACCCATGAAAAAAGCAGCCTGTCAATTATACCCGGCTCTGTAAACAGGGGCAACAGGATTATTGTTTTCATACTGCTTGCGTGTATCATTATCCTGTCTTTCTGGCGTACCCTTCTTGATGCATTCATTTACATAGCCCGGTCAGTTGCATGGGCTATACTTAAAATGCTGGAATTTTTAGGCTCTCTTTACGAAGAGGCTGAGGGCGGAGGAGGCGGCGGGCCGCAGGATATTTTCCAACTGCCTCCTGCAGAAGAGAAAAATCCTATTGTTGATATTATTCTTAACGCTATAACTTTACTGATTTTTGCTGTAATTCTGTTTTTAGTCATCCGGTATATTGTAAAGAATTATAAAAGGATTTACCGGGCTTTGTATAATTTATTGTCTTCGTTCTTTAACAGGTTCCAGAAATGGAGCTCAGCCGAACAGGGATATTTCGACCGCGAGGAATCACTGTTAAAAACCGAATTCCAAAAAAGGGCGCCGATACTTAAAAGACTGTTCAAACGCTATCCGAAATGGCGGGATATGAAGGATAATGAAAGCAGGGTCAGGTTTATATATTCAAAATTTGTCCTTGATTATATAAGAAAAGGTCTTAAATTTAGTCTTTCGTATACTCCGACAGAGGTTGTAGAGCATGCCGAAAGACTTGATGAAGGTAGCGGAGCCGATCATTCAGTTTTAAAAGATGTGTACAACAGTACAAGGTATGGTGCAAAACCGGTGGACGATGAAACCGTTGCTGCTCTGAAAGATAAATACCTTTAATGAAGTACCGCAGCCAGAGCATGTTCAAAAAACAGGCTTTCAGGATCTGAAACGTGCTTCAGTATATAAATGATTTGTGCCTTACTTTTTTGCAGGCTTTAATGGAATTGAAACAGCGCTGGAAAGCTTAAAGGCAAGTATTGATGGGTTTACAGCATATATAGGTATTTCCTGACGAATCAAATAAAAAGACAAAGGCTCTGAGTGATACCAGAGCCTTTGTCCTGAATTACTCTGGAGGGTAGTGTGTTTGCAACCCTTATGCTGACTGTTTTTGAAGTCCATAAACAAACACCTAGAAACACACGAAGCTGCTGATATTCTCCAGGTCGGTTCCGAAAAATACCCAGTTGAATCCAGTCCAGCGCCATCCCGCTACTGAGCGTGGCCCTACAAATACAAGCCATGCCCAAAATTGCCTACCGTTTTCAAGCCATATATATACGTAACGGAATAAGCATGGCCGGATTGAGCCGGGATCTACGGCGCGGATGGATATGCCATCATCCCTTCTGGAAGGAACAAATGAAGGCGGGGGTCCTTGCGGAGGTCCCTGTTGTCCGGGTGCCCCTGTGGGAGGTCCAAACGGGGGAACGTCTTGTCTGCCTGGCGGACCAAAAATTGGACCGGTCGGTCCCGGGGGTGTTCCCGGTCGTCTGAAGAATCTATCAAAAGGAAGCTGTGCCTGGTATCTTTCATCCGGCATATTCATCACCACCTTAATCGGAACTTGTACTATATAATATGGTGGAAAAAGAGATTTGGACACTATTATGTAAATAAAAAATTAAGTAAATAAAAAAATGTCTCAAAATCTGATAAACAGATTTGAGACAGCATGTAAATTCATACCGGTAATATGCTTGATGGCCTTTAATCTAACCTTATTTTAGTCCTTTTATTCTGGTTATCAGTTTAAGCAACGCTTCAATAAAGTACTCTTTTGACAGCTCATTACCAGATTTGTTAACTGACTTTTTGCCGTCGAACAGGTAGTTTTTATCAGAGGTCGGATCCCCGGTTATTACATCCTTCGGTGCGCCTTCAGCGTTGTATGAAATAAACCCGTCAAGAATGAAATTTGATGGAATACCGCTGTAAGTTGTAAACACCAGATTTCCTTTTGCGTTGTTATAGGCTATATTATTTATTGCTATGACACCTGGGTTGCTGTTGCTGGTGAAACCTGCCGCACCGTTGTTAAAAGCTAAACTGTTTCTTATTATATGTGGTACAGCAATTCCTTCGCCGCCTAGCTTAAACCCGTTTTTGTCGCCCTTTCCTACAGTACCGTCGGTAAGAGTTCCGTTTTCATAAGATATGCAGCTTTCAATAATGACAGCGCCAATTTCACCGGTTCCTGCTTTTGTATAGAGATCCCAGCCATCATCAATGTTATGGTGAGCAACACAGCCTATAAATTCATTACCCCTGCCGGAGGTAATTTTTGCTGCAAATCCATCAGCATTGTTATCGGACGGGTCCCGGTTGTCGAATGATTCACAGTTTATGATCCGGTTATATGACGGCCATTCGGCTATGTTGTCTGATGAATCTGTCCGGCTTATTTGAAGCCCGGTATCCCCGTTTTCATAAAAACGGCAATTCTCAATAATGTTGTGGTTTCCTCCAATCAAAAAGCCTGTGTAATTTGGAGCTGACCTTGCAAAGTCAATTCCTTCAATATGCCAGTAATCACCGCTTAAAATAACGCCTTGGGATTTTTTATCAAAGTCTATTACCGGTCTTGAATCAGGTGCTGCAACCATGTATTTTCTGTTCTCAGCAGTTCCATTGTTATACTTGGGAATTACCAGGGAGGAATTTCTTTTATAAACACCGGGCAAAAGGATTATTTTCTGCCCTTCTTTTACAAAGGCTACCGCAGTATCAAGGTCAAGGGGACTGGTTCTTGTGCCGTCGCCATCAGGCGTTCCGGATGGAGAAACATAAATGTTTCCGCCTTCATTATATGTTTTCATTGTGACACTGAAATTCTTGATTATCTTGTCAAATGACGACAGATTCTGGGTATCATCGGGCAGGAAAATTAATGTGAACGGGTTTTCGCTGTTTTTTTCTAGAACTGCATCAACAGAGAATTTCTCTCCGGAAACTACGGCTGAGTCCTGAACCAGGACTTTTCCTCCCTGTTTAACTGTTAAACTGCCGTTTACATTTGATTTTACAACAAGGCTGTATTTTTCGCCGGACGTTTTATCAGGGGATAAAATTTCAATGGACGGCGTGACGGGTTTTTCAGGAGGAATAACCCTTGGTGCGTCGGTTTCAGCGCTGGATACCGCAAATTCTATATTACTTACTTCAATTGTTGCGAGGCGTGCAGCATAGAAGCCGACATAAATCCTCGAATCCTGCACATTCAGTATGCCAGGTTCGAAAAAGATTACTTCTTCGCCATTATTTAATTTGCCGGCATAACCACTGTTGGTTTTGGCAAGTGTCAGCCTGTATTTGGCTTCGGGGTGGGTATTTTTGGACTCGGGTTTCTCGTCGTTGATCATAATCCGCTTAATGCCCTGGCTTCCGGTGCCATCCGGAGAAGTTACTCCCGTACGGATGAAAAGCTGGGTACCATTCGGATTTTTTGTGCCGCCGCTGAATCCGCCTATCGCGGCGATATTTGATGCAAACACGCTTGAATCGCCCGAATTGCCTATTGCGTCACGAGCCATGATACCAAAGGACTCCTGCCCGTCATGAGGATTCTTTGCATATTCCTTAACCTTTATATCCGCAGAAAGAACGAAATTATCCCTTTCCGCGTCAATCTCGGTGTAATAGAAAGTGATGCCGTCATGGTCGGTTGCAATTTTTCCTCCGCCTTCAAGGGCAATAATTTCTACAGCGCCGTTATCAAGGAAATTAATATGGTTTTTTGATTCTGATGTGGACTGGCCAAAACGTGTGGCTTTCCATTCATAATCAACCTGCTCTCTTACCGTTACTTTAAGATTTACAGGTTCAAAATCATCACAAGAGATAATAATATCATAAACTCCGGGTACGGTGCTGTTGAATGCCGATGCATCTATAGTGTAGTCTTCCAGTATCTCTTTATCTCCGTTGTCATAGACCCTGGATACTTCCAGACCTTCAGCGTTAAAACTCTCGCCGGTAAAGTACGTTGTTTTAGGGTATTTAGTAATCTCCAGCCCCATTAATGACTTCTCCTTTACTATTAGTGTAAGCAGGGCGGTTTTTCCTTTATGCGTAATAATGATTTCTTTTTCTCCTGCACTTGAAGAATCGAGATTTGATACCGTATATTCATTTCTGTCGAGGCGTATCTTAGTGCCGTCGCTGTAACGGGCATAAACAGCAAGACCTGTTAAATCCAGTTCATCACCAATGAAATAAACAGTTTTCAGAGGTCCGCGCTTTATCTCAAGACTTTCAATGGATGCGGCTGAAACATTCACTTCAAATCCTGCCTTAACAGAAGGCTCTTCAGTGGGTATTACTTCAATTTTATAGATACCGGCTTTATTGAAAACATATCCCAAAGCGTCCTGCCCTGAGACAGACAGCATGTATTTATCTTCTGACAGTTCCACTTCTTTATATCCGTTGTTATATTCGGCCAAGACCGTTAAGCCGTCGGGATTGAAAATGTCGCCAATATAATAATCGGTTTTGGCGGGTAAGTATTTTACCTTTATATTTGTACATGTCAATGGAAGTATTTCCAAATCAATGGATCTGGATATGCTGCCGAAATTGATGCTGATGGTATTTGTGCCCGGTACACTGCTGTCAAAGCCTGTTACCACATAATCGCCTGCTGATAAGGTTTTTGTTTTGCCGTCCGAATAACAGGCTGTAACTTCAAGACCTTTCAAATCCAGAGCTTCTCCCCGAAGGTATGAGGTTTTCATTTTGGAATAATCAATCAACAAATCAACTACCGGGGATTCGGATATAAGTTGTATGTCGCTGAATACCACGCTTGTGTTTCTGGATGTATAAAGTCCGGCGTACAGTATATCTCCTTCAAAGGTAAAGCTGTCGAGAATTATGGGCTCTTCATTGCCAAATGTTAACACATAGATATTTCCCGTCTTTTTCAGGCTCAATCTATATGTATTCCCAGGCGCCGGAATGGGTTCGCTTTTAATATCTCCCTGTTTTGACTGACCCTGTACATTTCTGGAGAAGGTATATTTTGCAGGATCTTTAGTCACATCTATTGGCCCTACGGCGATATAACTGCCAAGGGGATCCTTGCTGGATTCATTGATTAATATTTTGTCTCTCAGCATTATACCGAATGATACCTGATTATTCATGTCGAAAGATTCGACTGTGGCAGTGGCTGTGAATTCAAAATCGGTGTCTGAAGGTATTTCCTGATAATAAAAGGCAATGCCTTCAGATGAGCTTGCAATTTTGCCACAATTGTTTGAACTGCGCAGTTTCACGGTTCCGTCGCTGTTTTCGGTGATTTCAAAGTTTTCAGAGGTAATTTTGCCCTGACCGCCGACATCACCGAAAACACTGCCCTTCCAATTACTTTTAATACTGATGAAGTCGTACGCTGTTTCTTCTGCACCAGCCGGTACAGTTACAGCAGGGAATACAAGCAGGAAACACAGAAGAAATGCTAACCACTTTCGTTTAAACATAAAAAACCTCCTTTATATTTAAAAATATTGGACAAGACATGCATAAAATAATTGTATTGCCTGAGATGTGCAAACTTCTGACCCATTTCAGATCATAAAGCATTGTGCATATTGATACTTTGGTGTAAGTTAAAGTAAGCGCTTACATATGTATAACACAATCCTTTCTTAATGTTTAAAGCAAAAATCAGGCAACACTTTCGTCAGAAAAATGGTTGTCATTATCACCCGCCTCGCAGAAATGGCATATTAAATGTGCAAGAAAGCTCTTACGCTGTAAACAGATGGATTACATTATAGTAACCAGAAACCAGTTTATCCTTTATTTAAATATTATAGGACAGACACTTAAAATATACAATAATTTCTCGTAATTATCTACTGAAACTGGAGAAAAAAGCATATTCTTTATAAAAAAATATGTGGAAATTCAGTCAGGTATATGATAAAATAAATATAGTTAAAAATTTAACAAACATGACCAACCTGAAAGGGAGGTAATGATGTGAAAAAGTATTTGAGAGTTCAAATGTCCGACGGTACGGTGTATGACATTCCTGCAGAAGTTATTGCTGAGCATAGGGCTGGTTATTTTGAGGAAAATTCGGCAGAAAAGCTTACATATCATGCCAGTTCTGTCAAGCCGAGGCTTTATAGTGCCGAAAAAGAATTTGCCCTGAATAACGACGACATATTGATAGAATGGGCGCAAACAAAGATGTCATGGAAAGATTTGGAGCCTTATGCGATAAAGGTAAACAGAGAAAGCAACTATGAAAAAGAATGGCCTGCAGCTGAAAAAAAGGTTATTATTTCATGTTAATAACAATGCAGCCTGCATTCCTTTTGCTTTTCTGCCAGGCTGCAGGCTGGAATTTAATTTTAGTAATAAAAGTATTCACCGTCTATTTTCTTGTAAAAATCCTTTGATTTACTGCTAAACGGCCGGTTGTTGAAGTAAAGGCACTTGTCGATGTTGTTGATTCCTTCCAAAGCCATTTTTGCAGCAATGACGCAGGAATTATCGGGTTTTAGTTCCTTAAATCCGGCTTTATGCGCCGGAGGAAACTGTTTTGTATACCTGTTGTCAAAAATTACATTATAAATTGTATCCGGGAAATTGGGATCTTTCGTTCTGTTTATCACCACATTCGCGATTGCAACTTTGGCATCCAGGCTTAAATTTTTTCCTTCGACATGTATAAGTCTGGCAAGCCATATTAAGTCTTCATCGGAATAGGATCTGCTTAAAACGCATGAAGCAGGTACTGCCACCCCGTCCTTGCTAAGTTCAACAGAATAGGTGTAGTCATCCCATTTAACTTCAAAATTCTTTATCTCGGCTATATAACGAACGGGTACCATTGCTCTGCCGTTAAAGCCTTCAACATTAACATCCATCAATATTTCCCGGCCATTTACAATAAGTAAGTTGCTGTCCAGCCACATTTGAATTGTATGTTCGTCATCGGTTAAAATAATAGTCTTTTCATCCGGAAACCATTCAATATTCATATTAAGAGCTTCAGCAATAAAACGGACGGGTACAAAAGTCCTGTTTTGCTTTACATATGGGTTTGTGTCCGTAAAAATAGGGGTGCCGTTAATTTTAAGAGTAATGAAGATTTGCTCTGTTAATTCCTGAGCATGCGAAAAGTTAGCAGTGAAAATCATAACAAAAACTGCAATTGCAATAAATAATATAATTCTAGCAGTATACCGATAACATATGGTCACCTTTTTCATTTCATAGCACTCCTTGTACTATCTTATGTATAACTTGTACTGCTTGTTACATTTCAGTAATATATTTCCTAACCGGGCAGACAAATTGGACAACTACCCAGAAATATTCTAACATAAATAAGCAAGGTAATATAGTAAGAAGAAAAATGTAAAGAACTTTTAAGAAGAAAGAAATGAGGATGTAACCAATATTATCAATATATGGAACGATATACAAATAAAAAGGAATAAGAATTATTGACATATGCCCGAAGCTGTAGTAAAATTATTATCTGTAGCGATTATGCGCCCGTAGCTCAGTAGGATAGAGCACAAGTTTCCTAAACTTGGTGTCGCACGTTCGAATCGTGTCGGGCGTACCAGGGGTTTCAGGAAAGCTTGAAACCCCTTTAATTATTTCTTGCTGAATTTTTCAGCCGTTTTCAATGTACCATTTAGCTTTTCTTGATATTTCCTATATTTGTATTTTGTCATTCCGATTCGCTGATATGGCCTTGAATGTTTCTTCTTCAGGCGCACCCGGTATAACTTCTGTTATTCCAGGCCTAATACGGAGCTTTTCTTTTAGCCGTTCTTTTATTTAATCAATTGCTGTTGGGATTTTAACCGGGTAAATGCAGACCGGAATTATCCTGAAAGGTCTTTGGAAGCCGTATTTCAACCTCGGTACCTTTACCTTTCTCGCTTTTATATTTTAACCCATAGTGTTCTCCATAGCGCAGTTTTATCCTGTCATTAATATTTCTTACTCCGTATCCGTGGCTATCACTGGTTGTAGAAGCCTGCAACAATGAATTCAGGGTTTTTTCATCCATGCCGGCCCCGTCGTCGGTTATTTTAAATACTATAATGCCATTTTCATCTTTGCCTGAAATATGAATATTACCCGACTTATCATCCTTTTCAAGAATACCGTGGATTATTGAATTTTCAACAATGGGTTGAAGTATGTTTTTCAATATTTTGAGTGACTGGATTTTGATTTGGTATATGGCGAACTGAACAAGATGCTGAAAGAGGATATTAATGCCACTGTTGAAGTAAGCTTTATGGGATGGGGGGACTATACCCAGAAATATCCCCTGGTATTTGCGTCTGGCGACGACTTTGACCTGATTTATACTGCAAACTGGGCTTTCTATAACAGTCAGGCAACAAAGGGAGGTTTCCTGGAAATCACAAAGGATATGCTGAAAAAATATGCGCCAAAAACATATGAATCAATGTACGAGGATGCCTGGGAGCAGGCAAAGGTGAATGGCAAGGTATATATGCTGCCAATGAACTATAAAGAGCTGAACGCCTATGTATATATGGTCAGAGGCGATTTAATGAAGAAATACGGCATTGATGAGATTAAAAACCAGGACGACTTTGAAAGATACCTTGATGCCATTGCCAAAAATGAAAAGCAGCTTATTCCTCTGGACATCGGTTCAGATATGGATTTTGACACACTGCTGAGATTTGAAGTACTGGCTCCTTTAAATCTCGATTACCTGGAGCCTCAGCAGCTTAATCACTTCTTTGATCTTGCAGACAAAGATTCAGGCAAAATAATCAATATAATCGAAACACCCGAATTCCTTGAGTTTGCAAAGAAAATGAAAGAGTGGAAGGACAGGGGGTACTGGTCGAGGAGTGCCCTTGTTAACAAAGTGTCTTCAAAGGAATCATTTATCAATGGAAAGAGCGCATCAGCCATTGTGAACCTGGCAACCGCAAACGGTACGTATACTTCGATAGTTGCCACTCATCCTGAATGGGATGTGAAGGTATATGACGGCATGAATGGAAAAGGTATACCTATTAAGCCCTACATACAAAATGGTATGGGAATTAACGCGAAAAGCAGGAATCCTGAAAGGGCTCTTATGTTCCTTGACCTTGTGAAAAACGATCAGGAATATGCCGATCTTGTAACATACGGTATCAAGGGAGTCCATTACGATTTGACATCTGAAGGATATGTTGTTCCACTTAAGGATTCGGCCAATTATCCTATTGACGGAAACTGCAACTGGGGCTGGAGAGATGATAAGCTCTTCAGACAAGTTGAAGGCGGAATTCCTAACTATAACGAGATTAGAAGCGGTTGGGAAAAGGTTGCGCTGACACATCCTGTACAGAATTTCACCTTTGATGATACAAAGGTGAAGAATGAGGTGGCGGCAGTAACCAATCTGTGGAAAACAGATTTTAAGGTAGTGGTTATGGGCTTTACTGACGATCCTGAAGCCGAAGTGGCTGAATTAATTGAAAAATATAAGACAGCAGGAAATGATGCGATAATTGCCGAACAGCAATCCCAGATTGATGCATACCTGGACAGCCTTAAGTAACATGCCCTTAATGGGAAATAAAAAGTTTTTACTTGCGGAATGGGAGAGCAAGATCCCAGGTCAGGCAAAGAAACACAAGATAACAGAAGCCATAAGGTGGACAAAAGCACGGATTGGAAAATGGTTATATTTCAGGAACATGGACTATGATGGAGGTATTCAAGTATTTAACCCAATCATAGTCTTTTTTTATGGTTTTTTATATAAATAAGGCTTCGCTGGCCGGACAACCGGCTAAGCGAAAGTTTATTGTATCCCTGAAACCTGCTTATGCGCTCCAGGAAACAGAGACTATCATACTTCCTTGTTTTAATAGGACAGGTAACCAGCCTGAATGTCATTTCATAGTATATTAAAAGATTAAGATATGGGAGCTTGATATAGTGGATTGTTTGGCTGTATATGATTCCGGGAATTACACAATAAAAATGTGCAGACATTTTGAGAGGAAAGGATATGTGTTTGAAGTTATATCATTGCCCTGTAAAATTGCTTCTTCAGGGTGCAGCTACTGCCTGAAATTCCCTGAGGAATACAAGGATATGGTGATTTCGGAAAGCAGGGCCATGAAGTATCCGGTTCGCCAGTTGTACAGGGTTAATAAGGGGTATATGAAAAATACATACGAGAAAATACCCCTTTCCTGAGGTTTTTTCATTCGATCTTAATACTTTTTTGGTGGGTTTAGCTTTTATGTTGAAAAAATGTATACTATAATAGTAGACATATGATAATTAAAAAATTATTATAAAATTATGTCAAAATTGGATATAATATTTACAAAAAACAAACCGGGTAAATCGTTTATATCCGGGTTGCATAAGAAAACCGAGGGGTAATATGGATTTCGGGAATTTGACGCATGTGCTGGAAACCGTTAAAGAATTAACCATTGAAGCAGGACATATTATACTTGAGATATATAAAAAGGATTTTACTGTTGATTACAAGGATGACCAATCGCCAGTTACCGAAGCCGACAGAAAATCAAATGAGTATATTGTTAACAATCTGAAAAGGAAATATCCTGAATGTGCCGTGCTGGCAGAAGAATCGAAAGATGATCCCGGACGGCTCAGAAATGACTGGTGTTTCATTGTGGATCCCCTGGACGGAACAAAGGAATTTGTAAAGAAAAACGGTGAGTTTACCGTAAATATTGCATTATGCCACCGGGGCAAACCCGTGTTAGGGGTTATCGGCATTCCTGTTACAGGAGAGTTGTACTTTGCCTTAAAGGGGAAGGGTGCATTTTATGAAAAGGATGGGTGCGTCCAGAAAATTCATGTTTCTTCAAGAACTGACGATATACGCCTGATGATGAGCCGTTCTCATAAATCCGAGGAACTTATGCGGCTGATTGAGAGAAATGGCATTAAAAATATTATGAGTGCAGGAAGCGCAATTAAGGGATGCTTGATTGCGAAAGGTGAAGCAGAGGTGTATTACCGTTTCGGCCACACCTGGGAATGGGATACGGCTGCAATGCAGTGCATTGTTGAGGAAGCAGGAGGAATATTCCGCCAGATGGATGACAGCGAGATGACATATAACAGGGTAAACAGCCTGAATGAAAAAGGATTTTATATTATTAACCATCCTGCAAATAAATTAAAGTGATATATCCAAATGCCCCTGAGAACGTCACAGAGGGGGCGTTTGGTTAAAATACCTGTGGTGCGCTTAACACACTAAAAATGCTTTTAAATACATTTCGAATAAGCGTTCATTGAATGCTAAGATACAAAGGGGTGATTGCATGAACCACCTTGATAAGCTGGAAAACAAGTCAATACATATCTTACGGGAGGCTTATGCAAATTTTAAAAGCCTGTGCATGCTCTGGTCCATAGGAAAGGACAGCACAGTTCTTCTGTGGCTTGCAAGAAAGGCTTTCTTTGGACATGTGCCTTTTCCGCTTGTGCATATTGATACTCACTATAAAATACCCGAGATGATAGAGTACAGGGACAAACTTGCTCTTGAGTGGGGACTGGACATGATTTACGGGGAAAACAGGGAAGCATTGGAAAAAAAGCTTACATTCCCCGATGGAAATGTGACCCGTCTTGAATGCTGCAGGCTTTTAAAAACCGAAGCTTTAAAGAATACATTGAACGGGAAATGGCCGAGATACAGGCTGAACCACGAAAAGAAAGCATATGAGATTGACAGCAATACCGAGCCTTTTACCGGTGTTATCGTTGGGGTAAGGGCCGATGAAGAGGGAAGCCGTTCAAAGGAAAGATATTTCTCACCCAGGGACAAAAACAGTGACTGGGATATAGGGGATCAGCCCCCTGAATTTTGGGGACAGTTTAAGACCGATTTTGCCCCTGGTACACATCTTCGCATTCATCCGCTGTTGGACTGGACAGAGCTTGATATTTGGGAGTATATAAAGCGTGAAAATATTCCCACGGTATCCTTGTATTACGACCATGGAGAGGGAAAAAGGTACCGGTCTCTTGGATGCTGGCCTTGCACATTTCCGGTTGAATCCGATGCAAAGGACGTGGATGGAATTATCAATGAACTGAAAACGGGGAAATTTGCAAACATTGCCGAACGCTCAGGCAGAGCCCAGGACAAGGAAGACGGAGGCGGACTTGAGGAACTTAGAAAAGGCGGATACATGTAACAGGATATACTGTGCCTTTTTTAAGGAGAAAACAAAAATTTACAGACAGGGGTTTTTAAAATGGCGAATGGTGAGCTCCTAAATAAGCGGGATTTGATTAATAAGCAGGACATGAATATAGTAATCGTGGGTCATGTGGATCATGGCAAAAGTACGGTCATAGGAAGGCTGTTGGCTGACACAAACTCATTGCCCGAAGGGAAACTTGAGCAGGTAAAGGAGACATGCCGGAGGAATTCAAAGCCTTTTGAATACGCTTTTCTTCTGGATGCCCTGAAGGATGAGCAGGCCCAGGGTATAACCATTGATACGGCACGCTGCTTCTTCCAGACAGAATTGAGAAACTATATTATCATTGATGCACCGGGGCATATTGAGTTTTTAAAGAACATGATTACCGGTGCTGCCCGCGCTGAAGCAGCACTTCTGGTCATAGATGCAAGCGAAGGAATACAGGAGAATTCCCGCCGCCATGGTTATATGCTGTCGATGCTTGGTATCAGTCAGGTGTGTGTACTGGTCAACAAAATGGATCTGATAGGGTACAGCGAAAAACCATTCAGGCGCATTGAGAGACAATACAGGCGTTTTTTGAAGAAAGTGGATGTAGAGCCTGTATGCTTCATTCCGATCAGTGCAATGGAAGGTGAGAATGTTGCCAATCATTCGGACAAAATGCCCTGGTATAAAGGAATGAATGTCCTGGAGGTTCTGGATTCCTTCAAAAGCGAAGAACTCCCGGAAGACAAGCCTTTCCGCATGCCTGTCCAGGATGTATATAAATTTACCAAGGGTGGCGACAACAGAAGAATTATTGCGGGAACAATTGAAACGGGGAAAATATCTGTTGGCGATGAAGTTGTATTCTATCCTTCGGGTAAGCGGACACGCATAAAATCAATAGAAGCCTTTAACAGGGAACCAATGACAACCATTGGGGCAGGCTGGGCTGCGGGTTTCACTGTCACAGAGCAGATCTATGTAAAGCGTGGGGAAGTAATGTGCATTGCAAATGAGCTTAAACCAAAGACCACCGGCCGCATGCTTGTGAACTTGTTCTGGCTGGGTAAAAACCCGCTGGTTAAAGATAAAACCTATTATTTAAAGCTTGGGACCGCAAAGGCAGAAATGCGTCTTGAAGAAATTCGAAGCGTGATTGACGCATCAACCCTTGTCAGCAAGAAGAAGGAACAGGTTGATCGCAATGAAGTGGCAGAGTGTATCTTAACATTAGACAGGCATATTGCCTTTGACTTGACGGGTGATATTGCAAAAACAAGCCGGTTTGTCATTGTGGATGACTATGAGATCTCGGGCGGCGGAATTGTTATGAGCGATTTGGAAGATCAGACCAGCTGGGTTCGCGATAAGGTTCTTATGCGCAATTACAAATGGATTGGAAGCGAAATCAGTGCGGAGGCACGTGCTTCAAAATATAAACACGGTGCTGCGCTGATCCTCATTACCGGGGAAAAAACAAGCCCAAGGAAAGAACTTGGGCGGGCTCTTGAAAAGCAATTGTTTGATGACGGAAAGCTTGTGTATTACCTGGGTATGGGAAGCGTTTTGTACGGGGTGGATGCCGATTTGATAGATCATCATCTGCTGCCGCCAAGCAGGCAGGAGCATATTCGCAGGCTGACAGAGGTTGCACATATAATGCTTGATGCAGGCATGATATTTATTATTTCTGCAAGAGAACTTACAGCAGATGATTATGATGTGATATGCACAGGGATACCGCCTGAAAAAATCTCGGTAATCTGGGTAGGTGAAGAAAAAACCACCGATATACCCGTAACAATGCATATTGAAAAAGTGGGTGACATACAGGAATGTGTGAAAAGAATCAGATATCATGTGAATTTATAAAACGTTAAGCCTATGGACTACAGGGGGAGTTTCAGTGCGCTTGTCCAGAAAAAGTGAATATGCCCTTCTGGCTTTGATAGATCTTGCAAAGCATTATGGGAAGGATGAACCGCCGAAAATAATCGAGATAGCTGAAAGAAACGACATACCAAAGAAATACCTGGAGCAGATATTCCTGCAGCTGAAAGGTGCGGGATATGTAAGGAGCATACGGGGTTCACGGGGCGGATATGAACTGGCAAAACAGCCCGATAAAATAACTCTTGCCGAGATTATAAGGCTTATTGACGGGCCGTTGGCTTCGGTAGGTTCTGCCAGCTTGTATTTTTTTGAGCATACCCCGATTGAAAAAAATGAAAAGCTACTGCAAGTATTTAAGGAAATCCGGGATATTGTTGCCCAGAAAATGGAGAGCCTGACCTTGTCCGAGTTTATTTAAGTACCTGTGGTATCTATGGAAATATGCCGGAGATTTGGAAATCCGGCATTCGTTATGTTAAATATCAGAATTAATAAGGTCCGGCATGTTTAAAACAGCATGCCAGAGTTTTATGCTGCCGTTTTCTCAAACTCATCATAATTAACAGCGTTATCGGATATACTTCTGACAACAATAAACGGGTCTTCGTTTATTTCTTCTGTTCCTATCTCCATTGCCCATATGATTCCAATAACGCCCATTTAATTATCCCCCATGTTGCCCGATATTTAGCAAATTATACATAATGGTGCAACAATTTATCAAGTTTTGTAAAAATGATTCATACTAAGACACTTATTTAAGTTCCAAAGATAAATATAAGCAAATATATTGCAATTTTCCAAAAATTGTTGTATATTAAGTCTATAAATTTAGTAGAGATTAGGGGTGTGCAAATGGATTTAACAATTATCCTATTTCTGATTGCTGGGTTCATTGCCCAGATGATTGATGGCTGTATTGGCATGGCATATGGCGTAAGTTCTACAAGTCTTTTGCTTAGTTTTGGCGTGCCGCCTGCATCAGCCAGTGCATCGGTACATACGGCAGAAGTTTTTACCACATTGGTTTCTGGAATTTCTCACTATAAACTGAAAAACATTGATAAAAAGCTTTTTGTGTCATTGGTCATCCCCGGGGTAATTGGCGGAGTTTTGGGTGCGTATATATTAACAAACATTGACACAACAATCATTAAGCCGATTGTATATGCATACCTTATCATCATGGGAATAAGGATTATTTATAAGGCTTTTGGCAATCCCCTTGAGAAAGTGGCAAAAAAACTGGAAGATATAAAATTGTATATTCTTGGTATTTTGGGCGGTTTCCTGGATGCAATAGGAGGCGGAGGATGGGGTCCGGTTGTGACAACAACTCTTGTTGCAGACGGTAATACACCGAGGTATGTAATTGGATCGGTAAATGCTTCGGAGTTCTTTGTAACCATCGCACAGACTTTAACATTCGCTACATTTATTGGGGTGGGCGAGTATTGGAAGATAATACTGGGGCTGGCGCTTGGAGGTGTTATAGCAGCTCCGTTTGCAGCATTCCTTGTCAGGAAAATATCCCCAAAGGTGATGATGATTCTGGTCGGAGCCGTTGTTGCCATATTAAATATACGAAATCTGATTCTTATGTTTATCTAGCAAATTACATATGTCTTGAAAATCAGGATTTTTCCGTAACCTGCACTCCGGCGGCAGCCGGGTGCAGGTTTTTTGATGTTTGGTATCATTTTGGTGTATCGAATTTTATGCAATTACAGGGAAGTTATATATAAGCCTGGAGAATTAATTTAACCAAATTATGCCGTGATTAAGGCATCTTATTTTCTGTTTTCTCTGTAAGATAAATTGCCCAGTGTTTTTTTGCACAATATTTATATTGGAATGTAAGTATATTTTAAGATTCCATACAAATAATTCAAAATATAAAAATTGGCATAGCACAAAAGCAGACAGCAGTTAGCTTATGTGGTATAATAATATGATTAACCTTTATATGAATAAAATTATTTATTATAAAGATCAAGCACTATGAATATAAAGTGAGGTTTTCATGAATTATTTAAGGCTTAGTGAAAGGGAAATAAGTAATTATATTGGAGATCCCACAATATTTCACCGGGGACGCATGTACTTTTTTAACAGGTTTGTTGAAGATGTATTTTATGATGAAATAAGGGATTGCTTTACAGCACGGGTTCATGGTACATATGATTACCATGTTAAAATATTTGTTGACTCCAATAAGGATATCTATGCCCAAAGCTGTTCATGCCCATATTATCAGGAATACGGAAAACCTTGCAAACATATTGCCGCCGTTCTTTTTGAAATAAACCGGCTTGCCGAGAATGAACAGATTAAGTACAAAAACAGTTATAAGGCTGTAAATGCTATTTTTAAAAAGATGGAGTTTGAGAACAGGAAATCTTTTGCCACCGACAGCGAGCAGGTATTTTTATATCCAGCTCTTTATGTATCAAAACAGGACAGAGAAATTCATGCATACCTGGAGCTTAAAGCAGGGATAACACGCCCTTATGTCATAAAAAACATTGAGGAGTTTCTGGATGCATGGATTAACAGGAAAAAGCTGCGTTTTGGAAACCAACTTACTCTGGACAGCGGAAAGCAGCATTTCTCAGGGCGGGACCAATTGCTGATGGATATGTTAAAGGATATTTACTTAACTGATCTTGAGTTGAGTTATATTAACAAGTTAAGCTACAGCAGCCTTATAAAAGGCAGGCAGATTGCGCTTACGCCTTCGCGGCTTGAAAGATTTTTGGATATTATGACGGGAGAAACCTTAGAGGCTTCGGTTTTTTATGGCGATGTCATAAACGTGCCTGTGGTGCAGGAACCCGCCCCTGTGGTATTCGAGATTAGGCAGATGGATGAATGGCTGTCTGTCAGAATGAACCAGAACAGTATTCCGGTAGAACTTGTACCGGGTTCGCCCTTTTATTACCTGAACGGAAAAATCTACAAAGTCCCGGATATACAGAAAAAATACCTGTCAATAATCAGGGAGGGATTTAATGAGGCAGGTACAAATGAATTTATTGTGCCACCCGAGTATCATAACCGTTTTATATCCGAAGTTGTGCCAATAATGAAAAAGACCGGGGATGTTCTGGTAACCCCGATGCTGAAGGAAAAAATAGTGCAGGAGCCGTTACAGGCAGAGGTATATTTTGACCAATACAGAAGCGGAATTTCGGCCAGGGTATTGTTCCATTACGGGAAATACAGGATAGATCCCGCTATGGCCGGCAGTTCAATAATTCCAAAGGATGCTTTTATTCTGAGGAATATTGAAATGGAACGGCCGATACTTAATTTTTTGCAGGACGCAGGATTCGTTATTGAGAACGGGCAATTTGTCCTTACTGACAAGGAGAAAATTTACCTGTTTGTATTTGAGCAGCTCCCTGAGCTCCAGAAAATGGCCGGCGTTTATTATTCCGAGGATTTTAAGAAAGTAACGGTAAAGAGGGAAGTCCGCATTTCGGGAAGGGTTTCGCTGGTTGGTGATTTGCTTGAGGTAGCGTTTGATACAGGTGATATTGATCCCGATGAATTGAAGGGGATTCTTCAGTCTTTAAGAAGAAAGAAAAAGTTCTATCGCCTAAAAGACGGCGGAATTTTGCCGTTGGCCCAATATCCGGATCTGGATGAGCTATTGCATATTGCCGACCAGATGGATATCAGCCCGAAGGATTTAGACGGCGGAAAGTTTTACCTGCCCAGGTACAGGGCTTTCTACCTTGATAATTTCTTTAATGAAACAGATAACAGGATTATTGAAAAAACACAGGGCTTTGACAAGTACGTTAAAAGTATTTATGAAATTAAAAATAAGGTTTATGAAGTTCCAAAATCATTGGCTAATGTTTTAAGGGATTACCAGAAAGCCGGTTTCCAATGGCTTAAGGCTTTGTCGGAAAGCGGCCTTGGCGGAATACTCGCGGATGATATGGGCCTGGGTAAAACACTCCAGGTGTTGGCGCTTATTTTGTCTGAAAAAGAAAAGAATAAAGCTCCTGCGCTTGTAATAGCTCCCACATCCCTCGTTTATAACTGGGTGCTTGAGGCCGAAAAATTTGCTCCGGAGCTTAAAGTTGTTGCAATAAGCGGAACCCAGGTTCAACGGAAACCGCTTTTGGAGAAGATAGGTGAATACGATTTGGTAATTACGTCCTATCCTCTTATAAGACGTGATATTGAAGCTTACCGGAAGCATAGTTTTTCGTTCTGTATTATCGATGAGGCGCAACATGTGAAGAACCATTATACCCAGTCTGCAAAGGCTATAAGGAAAATTTCGGCGAAGAACCGCTTTGCGTTAACCGGCACGCCTATGGAAAACTCGCTGATGGAATTGTGGTCAATATTTGACTTTATTATGCCCAATTATCTTTTTACGCAACAGAAGTTCCAGGAAAGGTTCCTAAAGCCCATAGTCAATGAAGCAGACAAAGAGGCAAGTGAGGACTTAAGCCGCCATATTCGGCCGTTTATTCTAAGAAGAATGAAGAAGGATGTTCTGAAAGAATTGCCCGATAAAATAGAAACTATCGTTACCTGCGAAATGACGAAGGCGCAAAGGAATATTTATCTTGCATTCCTTGCCCAGGCAAGGAATGAAATAGAAGAAAGTATAGATGAAGTGGGCTATGAGCAAAGCCAGTTGCAGATCCTTACGGCGCTTACAAGACTTAGGCAGATCTGCTGCCATCCTGCTTCATTCCTTGAAGACTACGAAGGGGGAAGCGGCAAGCTGGAGCTGCTCGGTGAACTTATTGAAGAGAACCTGGCCATGGGGCACAGGGTGTTATTGTTTTCACAATTTACGGCAATATTGGATATAATAGAAAAAGAATTAATAAATAAAGGCTTAGGTTATTTCTATTTGTCAGGAAAAACCCCTGCCGCTGAAAGAGCTTCAATGGTTTCCAGGTTTAACCAGGGGGAAGGCGATGTATTCCTTTTGTCATTAAAAGCGGGAGGAACGGGATTAACCCTTACCGGCGCAGATACAGTGATACATTTTGACCCATGGTGGAACCCTGCGGTGGAAGACCAGGCCACAGACCGCGCTTACCGCATTGGGCAGGACAAGGTTGTGCATGTCTTCAAACTTATAACCGAAAATACCATTGAAGAAAAAATACTGCTTTTGCAAAAAAAGAAAAAGGAATTAATTGATATGGTTATAAAGCCGGGAGAGACATTGCTTCATAAGCTGACCAGGGAAGAAATAAGGCAGCTGTTTGAAGAGTAGGAAGCCGAAATTCAGGGATTTTGCGGCTTCTTGATGCGTATATCGGTGATATGCTATAATTCTTTAGTTAACAAACATTTTTCTGCGAGGTAATGTAAATATGTTTGATAAGCTTGAAGCAATTGAGAACAGATATGAGGAAATTAACATAAAGATAGCCGATCCTGCGATTATTTCGGATCAGGAGCAGTATGCAAAGCTTATGAAGGAGCATTCCGAGCTTTCCGAAATCGTGGAAAAATACCGTGAATACAAAAAATATAAGAAGGCTCTGGCCGAAGCAAAGGAAATGCTTGAGGAAAAGCCCGACAAAGAGCTTCGTGAGATGATAATGGCAGAAATAGAAGATGCAGAGGCCGGAATTGAAAAGACCACCCGCGAGCTGAAAATTTTAATGATGCCAAAGGATCCGAACGATGAAAAGAACGTTATCATCGAAATCCGCGGCGGTGCAGGCGGAGAGGAAGCTGCCCTGTTTTCTGCCGTCCTTTACCGTATGTTTACCAGGTATGCGGAAAGGAAAAACTGGTCCTACGAAATTATTGACGCGAACGAAACAGAACTTGGGGGATTCAAGGAAGTTGTGTTTTCAATAGAAGGAAAGGGTGCATACAGCAGGTTGAAGTACGAAAGCGGGGTGCACCGTGTGCAGCGCGTCCCCACAACCGAATCCAGCGGGCGTATACACACATCCACGGTTACAGTTGCGGTATTGCCCGAAGTGGACGACGTTCCGGAGGTAGAGATAAACCCTGCGGACATCAAAATAGATACGTATCGGGCGTCCGGAGCCGGCGGACAGCATGTTAACAAAACATCATCCGCAATACGTATTACCCACTTCCCGACGGGTATTGTTGTAACCTGCCAGGATCAAAGATCGCAGCATAAAAACAGGGACAAGGCAATGCGTGTGCTGAAAGCAAAACTGTATGAGCTGGCACAGTCAAAACTTGATTCCGAGATAGCGGAAAACAGAAGAATCCAGGTAGGAACGGGGGACAGAAGCGAGCGAATCCGCACATACAATTATCCTCAGGGCAGGGTAACCGATCACCGTATAGGTCTTACATTATATAAACTTGATCAGGTTCTTGATGGCGACCTTGACGAAATAATTGATGCACTGATAACAGAAGACCAAACCCGTAAAATCGCAAGCGGCGGAGATTACCAATAATCAGGGAAAGCAGGGGAAGGAAAGTCCCCATATACCCTTTCAACGGCAGAATGCTCCGGGATGAGAAGGGACGAGCAAAATGAAGCAAGGGGACGATTCTCCTGCTTTTTTTTCAGGTGAAAACGTCCCTATGCAATCTATTTTTTTATCTTGATTTTCCGAAATTGCAACTGGGAGTTTATGACGTTGATAACCGCTCCTATCAGTATAATGTGCATGGCCCAGTATAGCCACATAATAAGGAGAATGATTCCTGCTATTCCCCCATAAATTGAGGCGAACCTGAAAAAGCGGTTCATAAAAAAAGAAAAAGCCGACGACAATATCAGCCATAAGATTGTTGCCAGAGCGGCACCCGGG
>DATCKN010000060.1:0-42128 GCA_036562185.1 Thermoclostridium sp. | reverse complement strand
TGCTGCTATTGAAGCTGCAAGGGCCGGTGAATCAGGGCGAGGTTTCGCAGTGGTTGCCGATGAAGTCAGAAAGCTTGCAGAGCAGTCCATGGAAGCTACCAGGGAAATTTCATCAATAATTAATAACACGCTGAAACAGACACAGACGACAGTTATGCGTTCAACTGAAATTGAAGAAGCACTGAGGGCTCAGAATGAATCAGTAAATAATACCATTGAGTTCTTCAACAGAATAACTGCTTCAATGCAGGCACTTGCCGAAAGAATTGAAGAAATCAGGAAGGAAACCAAGGAAATGGATGAATTTAAAGCCGACTCACTGTCATCGATTCAGAATATTTCTGCGGTATCCGATGAGACTGCTGCATCATCCGAGGAAGTCAATGCCTCAACGGAAGAACAGCTGGCAAGTATTGAACACCTTGCTTCCCTGTCAAAAGAACTGGGTGAACTGGCGAACAGAATGAAAGAGTCCATCAGTGTTTTCAAAATCTAATCCATGCAATAAGGTAAAATGCCGGCAGAAAATTATCTTCCGGCAATAGGGGTTTTATGTAAATTAAAAGATTTCCTGGCATATATAAGCCATTTTGAGGGGGCATTTTACCGGTTGACTCATAATTGATAAATAACAAAGGCGGAGTTTAAACTCCGCCTTCTTAATATAAAATACCTTTATTCATACTGGCTGATTTGGCTTGGATGCTTCTTAAAAAAGTCAACCCTGGGTTCAAGGAATTTCAGTTTATGTTCTTCAGGATTGTCCATAAAGCTATATATTGGATCAAATATCCTGTCCCAGCTCCACAGCTCTTCTCCTACATTCAGGTAATCCCGTATCATTTCTGTTCCTTTCGGAGCTATCGGATGCATAAGGACAGCCGCAGTGCGGACCATATGGAAAGTATCGGCCAAAACCTGCAATCTTAAGTCATCATTATTTTCTGTTTCAGCTTCTTTAATATTTTTCGACCAATATTTATTTATATTGCGGATATAAGTATCCATCAGGTTCATAACCTGGTGGAACTCAAACCTGTACATCAGCCTTTCATATTCAAGAATGGTTTCGTTGGCCTCTTTTATTACCTCGTCGCTGATACTTCTCACAGGAATCTTACCGTCAGTGTATTTCTGGGCTGTATAGAAACATGACCTTACAGCCCGGTTAAATACATTAGTGAGCAGGTTACCCTCTTTTAATACAGGATCGCTGTCCTTCTCTGAAGCAGCAGGATTAAACGGTTTTGGCTGGAAACCTACACTTCTGATTCCAAGGCCCAAGCCAAGGAAATGAGCTCGCAACTGCTCGGGTGTGTAATGTTCAAGCAATTCCCTTGCGGAAGGCGGCTTAATTTCGCCACTGCTGCTTGCCTTTTTGTTCAAGAATAAAATATGATTATTAACAATCAGCTTCGGTAATTGCAGTTCGCCCTCGGGTGGTTCAACAGACGGCTCTTTGCCCTGCTGAGCCATGAACATTGCCATTTCTGCAGGACCGTAAAAATATACATTGTCTTCACCGAGGAACTGATAAACCTGGGAATCCTTCGAACACCACCATTCTCTCCATTTATTCCTGTCATTCCCATTCATTTCAAGATAAGTCATTGTGAATGATATAGGAGCCCAGAGGGACTCAGGCCATACCCAGACTGTAAGGCCATCAAGACCTTCAATGCACGGTGCAGGTACTCCCCACTCTATATTGCCGGTAAGCCTGAACGGCACAAGGGTTTTCCCGGTACGGAAACGGATACCGTTTTCAGCGAGTATTAATGATGCTTTTTCTCTTTTTTCCAGGCTGTCAAAAGACATTATTACAGAGGATTTGCCCTCGTCAATAAACTCGTAGTCAGGAAGCTTATCCTTTATCGTTTCCAATACATCAGCAAATTCCCTCTTTACATAAATAACCGGAGGTTCAAGGAATTCCTTTATGCTTTTAATGACAAAATTCCTGGATCTTTCATCTTTTTCAAGCTTCTCTACCCACTGGATTAAAAGATCGCGGAAACTGTCGAGCTTGAAATACCAGTTCGTAACATCCCTCATTTCGGGTCTTTTCCCTGTAAGCGTGCTTTTTGGATCAATCAAATCCGCAGGCATGTATTGATGCCCTAATGAACATTCATCTGCATAACCCCTTTCGGATTTGCATCCTTCAATGGGACACTTTCCAACAACCTGGCGGCCATTGAGGAAAACACCAAGCTCAGGATCATAGAACTGGGATGTGGTCATTTTTACCAAATGTCCGTTTTCATACAGTCTTTCAATAAATTCTTTTGAAAATTCCCTGTGGTTTTTGGCAGCAGGGCCAAAGCTTGAAGCTGCAAAAAGATTTATAGCTATATAGTAATTATCCAATACCTCCTGCTGGAGATCGTGATTGCGCTGAACAAAATCGTCTATGGTCCCGTTAAATGAACCGCTCTCAACCAACTGGCGGTAGTGTTCCAGTATTGGGGAACCATAACAGTCGGTACCTGAAACAAATATCACATTTTCCTTACCTATACGATCGCGCAAAAACCGCGCATAGGTATCGGCATGCACGAAAACACCGCCAATATGCCCAAGGTGTAATTCTTTGTTTCCATATGGCATTCCTGCTGTAACAACTGCCCTTTTAGGGAATTTGGGTCTGCCCGAACAATGTTTATTATCATCCATATTCTTACATTCCTCTTTGTTATCGATTTTACATTCAGTAACCTTTATATTGCCATTATTCATTTCTGCCCCAAGTAAATCATCCTCCTATAAAAATAACTTTTATGTTCACAGTTAAGCTAATTTTTTCTTAAACTGTTCTTATTTATTCCAAATGTCCCTGAAGTAAATCAGAGTGCATCTTATAAACAGCCAGAGCCAGTAACTTTAAATAACTGCCTTAATCCGATATATCATGTTTTTACAAAATATGCCCAGCTTTTATTATTATATTATTGCACAGCTTAAGGTTGAAATCAATAAATTAAATAGAATGTAAACCACTTAATCTACATGTTTCGAATTAAACCGCTTTTATTTAATGGTAAAAAACACCTCATTTTCTTTGAAAGCATATTATCATAATTCGGTTTTTGATATAGATTTTTTTCCATAAATAATGATGGAATATGTTCATACATAATATATGAGGGTGAATTTTGCAGAAAATAATGAAATACAGGCCGAGAATAAATATACGTTATATGAAAGCAAACTCCGGTAAGTATTTTCGGTTTACTAAAACTTCAGGCATTTAATGTTACAATTTATAAGTATATAAACCTTCTTAAAATTTGTTTTACTTTTAAAAAATATCTGCTATAATATTTAAAAACATACAGGCAAATGCGATGACAAGGACGAGTAGATTTTGCCCAGTTTATCAGAGAGGGAGCGTCGGCGGCTGAGAGCGCTTCCAAACATGGAAAATCGAAAACCCCCTTTGAGCAGTGTACCGAACCTTAAGTAAGTACAACCGGTGATTCCGTTATAATCGCAATGAGTGATAGTTGCTTAAAGCAACTGTAATTTGGGTGGAACCATGAGAACTGCTCTCATCCCTTAGTGGGATGGGAGTTTTTTATTATACCCGGAAGGTGGTGTATGGACTGTGAGAAGAATACTATATGTTTTTGCATGTATCTCATATGACGGCAATGTAATATGTTTTTCTGACAGTTCGGGTAGTATAACTAGTCGCTTCTTTATCGTTGATAAGTAATCTTTATGTGCATGTGCACGGCAAAACATAGTCAGCAGTGCAAATTTACGAGTACAAAGGCTGCAAGTACTTCTGCCTTCAAGGGCAGAACTTTGGTTACCTTTAGATACACGTGTCTTAGCAGGTTTTTACAAGCATGCGTCTGGCGGTGATTAGTCTCTGCCAGGCAATAAAACGGTAAAGGAGTGTTTTTTATGAGTAATATTGATAATGAAATGTTATATAAAGTAAAAAATACTATGGCTCTTGTTCTGGCTTATGCCGTGAATGAAATTTTCAGCAATGTTAAACTGGGAACAGGATCGGTTTCAGAAGATGAATTCTTTTATGATTTTGAATTACCAAGGCCTTTCGTTCTGGAAGATTTAAATCAAATAGAAGGTAAAATACGGGATATAATTGGAAAAGGATATCAGGTAAAACTTAAGTCTGTAAGCATAGCAGAGGCCCGCAGAATATTTTCCTGCCAGCCCTATAAGCTTGAACTAATTGACGAGCTTTCTGAAAGCCAGGAAAACTCTGACGTTACAATATGCCAGATCGGGAGCTTCCTTGATTTATGTAATGGTTCTCTCTTATCTTCGCTTGAAGATTTGAATCCACAGGCATTCAAACTTATGGGCTTCTCCGGTGCATATTGGAAAGGAGATTCCGGCAAAGCAATGCTCCAGCGGGTTTCCGGAACAGCCTGGGAGAATGAAGAAGAACTAAAAGCATATATCAGCAGGATTGAAGAAGCAAGCAAACGTGACCACCGAATTCTGGGGAAACAGCTGGATCTTTTCAGCCTTTCCCAGGATGTTGGGCAGGGGCTTGTTTTGTGGCATCCAAAAGGTGCCATGGTCAGATACCTGCTGGAAAAATTCAGCCAGTCGGCACATATCCTTAACGGTTACGAATGGGTGTATACGCCGCATATAGGACGGTCGGAGTTGTGGAAAACCTCCGGACACCTGCAGTATTATAAGGATACAATGTACAGCGCCATTGAAATAGACAATGAGGAGTACTATCTTAAGCCAATGAGCTGCCCTTTCCATGTGATGATATATAACAGCTCAATACATTCATACAGGGATCTGCCCGTGCGCTATGCCGAATACGGCACGGTGTACCGGTATGAACTTTCGGGGACGCTCCAGGGGCTTACGAGAGTCAGAGGGTTTACACAGGATGATGCGCATATAATCTGTACTCCCGAGCAGGCTTATGACGAGATCTTCAATGTACTGAAGTTTTCCCTGTATATTCTGCAGTCATTCGGGTTGAAAGATTTTAAGGCGTACGTGGCAACAAGGCCCGAAAATAAGTCAATTGGCAGCGCAGAAGACTGGGACAATGCAATTGACGCTCTGAAAGCGGCTGTAATTAAAGCCGGACTGGAATATGAAATTGATGAAGGCGGCGGAGCTTTTTACGGACCAAAAATAGACTTAAAGCTAAGGGACGCTTTGGGCAGGGAATGGCAGTGCAGCACCATCCAGTATGACTTCAATCTTCCCGAAAGATTCAACATGAAATATATTGGAGCCGATGGACTGAAACATACTCCACTGATGGTTCACAGGGCATTGTTCGGAAGCCTGGAAAGATTCTTTGCATTGCTTATTGAGCATTATAACGGGGATTTTCCGCTGTGGTTTGCACCCGTCCAGATTGGAATTGTTCCTGTAAGCAGCCGCCAAAATGACTACTGCAAAGACCTTTCGGTAAAACTGAAAAGGCTGGGGCTAAGAGTCAGCTTCGACTCAAGCGATGACAAAATGAACGCAAAGATTAGAAAAATGGAGCTGGAAAAAATTCCAATCATATTCATAATAGGAGACAAGGAAATTGAAGCAAACAGCGTGTCTGTACGTTCCAGGAAGGAAGGTAATCTAGGAAGCATGGCACTGGAAAGTTTCCTGGAAAAAATCAAGCCCGAACTCGACATGGGAGTACCGAAATATATTATGGATTAATCGGTTAAGGCGGGAACAGAAATACTTCCCGCCTTACTAATGCTAAGTATAAAATTGATTCAACCTGTATTACTACCACCTGTTATAGACCTTCTCGGCAAAGCCTGTCAGGTCCTTTACCTCAATTACCTTTCCATCATCAAGTACGGCTTTTCCGGTAAAGCGCCCGAATACCTGGTGCTGGTCTGACTTAATCACAAGCACACTCGTACAGGATGCGCGGTCAAGAACAGGCTGGAATTTCATTTCAAAGCGGCCGTCATCGCTGGTAAATTTCCATGGCTTCAGATAATCTTCTTTTCCATTTTCATTTAAAGGGATATTCCAATATACATTGCTTAACTTGTGGGCTTTTCCGTCGTAAAACAGCATGTTCTCGGTCGCAGCGGAGGTGTCTCCGAATCCATAGCCTATATTGAATCCAAAGGGAACACCGTCTGCAAGCCCTGAAGCACTGCCCCAGTACCATGTGTTTTTATAAGTCCACACACCTCTTCCCCAGTCCAGAACTGCAAAGGATTCACCGGGATTAAATATGTATTCCTTCCCGTTTACAATAACTGTACCTTCTGCACGCATGCAGTTAATTTTCTGGTTGTAATAGAAATGCTTTTTTTTATGGAAAGGAATTACTATAACCATGCTTTCTTCGGGTTCACATGTGAGAATAATCTGTCCTGTTATTGGTGTTTCATCAATAAAACGTTCCATGTGGAAATCCAGAATGCGCTTGCCGTTTTTATGGCTGAATTTTATTTTATAATTGCTGTTATGTACTTCCACATCGCCTTCCGCTGAAGTTGAAGGAAGACCATCGCTCGTCAAAGTGTAAAAAGGATATGGAATCAAAACCCATGTAGGAATTATCAGCAATGGTCAATGCCACAGCAAAGTGGTCATTATTCACAAGGTAATAATCCCATTCTTTGATTCGTAATCCGTTTGCTTTAATATCCCTGCGGTTATAGACCGGCAAAAGCTTTTTAGCATACCCTGCTTCCATTACATTTCCCTGTTCATCAAGCAATGGCGCCTGATTTACAATTTCATGCTGCATATTTTACCTCCTCCCCTTCATAAAACAAAAGAAAATGCACTTTTTTATTTATCATTGGTACCGGAGTTAAGCAAAAAATGATTTTGAAATGCACAGATGTGATTAACCGTTTCAGCTTAATTATACCACTTTAATGAGACAACGACTACAGATTTTACACATTCCATAATCCAGGTTTTTCTAAGGCCTCTCATCTGAACCAGCAAGACAGACACTTTTTGCGTCGTTATAAGTATTATATAGTGTGCAATATTTTGTAAAGGAGAGTATTGAATTGCTGTCAAATCAGGAGTTCATAAGAATTTCACTGGAGATAAACCTTTTCTTTCAAAGAATAATGAAAGAGCATATGTTTTTTATTGAAACAAGTTTATCGCCTGTTGAAACAGCCTATATTGCTGAAGCTAACGCGCTGAAAGAGGGGTTTGAACATCTTCTGTCCGAAACGGTGTATTATGCCAACAGGGCCATATCCATCAGTGTTATTAACTCAAACGAACTGGTAACTCCTTATACTTTAAGGGCGGAAGAAGTAAACTCAAGATTAACGGGAGCGGGCATAAACACCGGAATTACCGAAGCCGAATATGAACTGGTGGGGCTTTCAAGCTTTCCAGGTGACTATTACAGGGGTTCATCAGAACTTATAGTCAGCGATTTAAATCAAAGAACAATGAACCTGCTTGAAAGGGTAATCAACTTCAAAAAAAGAATACTGGCTCTTGCAGGCGGATGCAAAATATTCATCAACCTGTATGACGAGTTGTTGGACCATCTCATTCATGAAGCAAATTATTACATGAAAACACTAAAATCCCTGCAGAATAAAGAACTTCCGAAACAAACCCTATGTGAAGAACTGAATTTCTGGAATCATTTAATGGGCGAGCATGCATTATTCATTGATGGAATGCTGGATCCGTCAGAAAGGGATTTGAAAGGAACCGCAAGAACTTTTGCACAAGGTTTTGAAAAATTAGTTAAAGAATGTATCAGAACGGCTGAAAACCAAATAAAACGGGAAAGCCTGCAGCTTACCGATGGGATAAGGAATTTCAAAAGAGCAGGAACAGAAGGAATATTAGGATGCAGAATAAAATCCATAATTCCTCCCTTACTGGCTGATCATGTACTTCGTGAAGCAAACCATTATTTAAGGTTATTACGGATGATGAATGGATAGCTTCTAAACATGAATGAACCTGCAAATGAAATAAATCCAATTATCCCCGGCATAATGGAAATGTTTTCGACATTTAAAAAATATTAAAGGCAAAGCCGGGTTATTTTCCGTAAACCCCGGCTTTGCCCAGGTTGCTTATAATTTATAGAATTGATAAGTAAATACTCGTTCAATTTGCATTTTATAAAGTGTAAGTGGAAGCATTGACCATCTTCACATCTTCCAAATTTTCTCCCAGACTGGGTATCAAATTGCTAAGCATCCCTTTAAGGCCCTTGCCCGAATCATCGATATTAACCACATCGTCAGATACCTGTTCAACAGCGCTTCGCTGTTCAGGGAAGCAACTGATATTAACACAATCATAAAATTCAACACGTTCAAGTATCAGTTCAGGTGGCACATCTTCGGCTATGATCACGTTTACACAATCTTTAACCGTGATTCCTTCTGGGTTCTGTTCCAGCATGCGTCTGTCAATTGTAATTCTGATTTTATCTTCTATGCACTTTCCGCGTACAAGTACCAGCTCATTGTATTGTGCATTAATTCTGGAAAATATCTCCTCAAGTGATTCCGGCAGGCTTACACCCCCGTTTACATACAAATATTCAATCTTTTCGAGAAGGTCCCGGGCTTCGGAATCAATTGCCAGATCACCGTTGATATAAAGTTTTGTACCGTTCTTAATGAGCAAAGATTTGTTGAGCTTGACACTATCGTTTATGAAACTGCATCCGTCCGGAACAGTGATTATTTCGGTTGTTTCCTGAAAAAGAGGCAGAGCTGCATCAACAAGCGATTCAGAAATTATTGCGGTTTTAGTCAGAAACATTGCACCCTTATTTACCATCCCGGCAATATCAAGGGCATTATCAATTATAACTACACGCTTTCTTGCAAAATATTTTGCATTTTTACACCGTTTTATGAATGTCTTGTCAACTATAAACGTATTGCTTAACAGTATGGCATCGTCTGGATATGAGTTAACAGAACCGTTAACTTTCAGTGAGCCCAGGTATGGAGCCAAACTATCCGGGTATGTTACACTTCCGTTAACATGCATACCTACAAACCTGCTGAGCGCTTTTTCCGCTCCCGGCTCTATAGTCAGCGAACCGTTCAGGAAAAGGAATGCTTTTTTTCCTGCCGCATCTGACGCAGATATCGTATAATGACCATTTTGCATAATAATTTCCACATCACTGTCTATTTCCAGAACATTGTTGCAATTCATCATTACATTATAATTATGAAGAAGTTTGCGGGTCTCGGGCGTGGTTAAAAGCATTGCAGAATTAATTGTAATACTTTCATAACCTGCAAGTGTTTCTTCATGTGTCCTCGTTGCATCGCAAACAGCCGCATTGATTACAAGTTTTTTCTTTGACATAATAATACCTCCATTCAGTTCTCATTATAACTTTTTCTTAATTTCTCCCTTGCAGAAGCAAGCCTTGCCCTAACTGTAGACGGCGGTATGCCAAACATTTCCCCCAGTTCGGTTGAATTGTAGCCTTTAATATATCTCAGCAGGAATAATGTACGTTCGCTTTCAGGAAGCTGTTGGCACATCATTTGCACCATCACGCTCGAAAAGTCGTCTTCACTGACAGGTTCATCAACAGGTTCGCTGTTTTTTGACAACCTTCTTACATGATCAATAAATATGTTTTTAGCTGTCCTGTAAAGCCATGCCCTGCACTTTGCTTCGGGCATATCATTTAGGATGTCTGCATTCGAGAGGGCACGCAGGTAAGTCTCATGAACAATATCCTCTGCAAACACATAATCGCGGGAAAGCGAAAAGCAAAATCGCAGCAATTCACTATAATACTTTGAATAAAGTAAATCAATCATAACGGCTGTCCCTTCATCATACGTTTATCATCCAACAGATGTCCATAACCTGTTCCCGGATTATACTGATGAGATTTGCATGCAAAATCATCTTTTTTAAAACCGTTTTCAAATATATAACGAATGAAAAAAGTAAAGTGTTGATATGTAAAAAAATATTTTTCTTTTTTATGAACCTGTGGATTTGTAATGTCTTACCCCTATCCTCCATAATCCATAACAGGGCAATATGAACACGACCCCAAGAACAGGCAAAAACATATATAATATATTTTGACTTCTTCCGGTCAGGTATAAAAGGGGATAATACTGAAATAATGCGAGCGGAACTACGTATGTAAAAAACTTCAAAACTTCTTCACCATAGATGGATAATGGATAGCGGCCAAACTCCCTGCCTCCGTCGGTAAAAATGTTTATAAATTCAAGCCCTTCCGTTGTAAAAAAGCATAGTGCCGCGTAAATCAGGAAAAGCCCTGAAAATATAATTGTTCCGCTGATAATCATCAATATCAGAGTTATGATTTTATCGAAAGTCCAGGTAATCCGGCTGGTGGGAATTGCATAAGCAAAAACAATGACAGCCTGAATGAATCTGCCTGCTCTCGTAAGCTCAATTCTGGATGCGAGAACCTGAAATATTTCATTCCTGGGACGCACCATTATCCTGTCAAACTCACCGTTTCGTATCATCGTGGAAAATGTGTCGAACCCTCGCGCAAAACATTCAGCGAGTGAAAACGCCATAAGGACCGCAGCAAAGCATAAAAGAACCTCATTGTATAAAAAATCTTCCACCTGGTGAAAGCGTGACATTAAAAAACAGATACTTAAAAAGGCCGTAAATGAAGTTATAAATTGTCCCAGTGCAGTCATAAAAAAAGAAGTTTTATACTGCATCTGACTTTTTACCTGTATTAAAAAATATCTAAAATATAATTTCATACTACCCTCCCTGTACCACCACTTTTTTTACCGCCCGTGCCATCCAGAGCCTGCCGGCAAATATTAAGGCAACTACCCAGAAAATCTGCACCAGTATTCCCCGGAGCATTTCTTCGCCTGCAATGTTACCGCTGTATATTCTGAACGGAAGATTCTGCATTGACGCAAATGGCGTAAAAGATATAATCTTCTTAAGCTTTTCTGGGAAAAAAGGCAACGGAATAATTGATCCCGTAAGAAACTCATTCAGGGTTGCGGCTATAAGACGAATACCCATTGGTGACAGTGTATAAAACGCCGTAATATATACTAACATGCTTAATGCTACCAAACACAAAAATGCAAGGATCATGGAAATGATAAACATTAAAAAGCCAAACAGGCTTACGGGCGGGGCGATTCCATAAGGTTCAGGCAAAAGAACGGCCACTGCCAGAACGGGCACACAGCGTAAAACAGCCCTTGAAAGGCGTACTGCAAGATTCTTTGTAAACCACATGTTATACAGATCCAATGGACGGGTGAGCTCATAGGCAACATTCCCGCTGGTAATGGACACGAATATATCATTATCATACATCCACAACATAAATAAAGCAAGAAATGCCTGCTGCAACCATATATATGATGACAGCTGTGAAAATTCCATTGGAAAACTGTGAGGGTTATCCTTATAAAACGCCTTGAACATCAATATCTCCATAAACCCCCACGCAAACTGGGTTACTACCCCTGCATATGCAGCTGCCCTGTATTGGAGCCCGTTAATAAACCGTATTTTAAAAAAGCTAAAATACTTCTTCATATTTTTAATTCCTCGTATAAAGACACAACTATTTCATCAATGCTTGCACCTGTTATAGAAAGATCCTTAACATCGGCATTCTGGGTAATTACTTTTATTGCTTCCTGTATTGAGATAACAGAAGTATCAATTTGAAAAACTGCATGGCCGTCCACGCGGCTTACCAAATCAATACCATTGCCTAAGCTGAAACTGCCCCCACTATATTCCAAAGTTAATGTTTTCTTTTTTGAATTTCTTGTTTTCAGTTCTGAAAGTGAGCCATCATATAAAATCTGGCCTCTTCCGATAAGCAGTATTCTTTCGGCAATTGCTTCAATATCCTGCATATCATGAGTTGTCAGAATTACTGTGGTCTTCTTCTCCCTGTTCATTTTCTTAATAAAATCACGTACTGCTATTTTTGATACAGCATCAAGGCCTATTGTAGGTTCGTCCAGAAATAATATTCCGGGATTGTGAAGAAATGATGCCGCTATCTCACAGCGCATTCTCTGTCCAAGGCTAAGCTGGCGCGCCGGTGTCTTTATAATTTCCCCCAGATTCAGAAGCTCAACAAGTTCTTCCAGATTGCTTCTATATACACGCTCATCAATATCATAGATATCCTTTAAAAGCTCAAATGAATCAATTACGGGTACATCCCACCAAAGCTGGGAACGCTGGCCGAACACAACGCCAATGTTTCTGACATGTTCCCGGCGGTTCTTATATGGTACTAAGCCGTCTATTATGCATTCACCACTGTCAGGATAAAGAATTCCGCTCATTATTTTTATTGTGCTGCTTTTCCCTGCTCCGTTAGGGCCAATGTAGCCCACCATCTCACCGTCTTTTATTTTAAAGGAAATATCACGAAGGGCATGTATATATGTATAGTTTCTTCTGAACAGAGCACCCACAGCTTCCCTGAAACCGGCGTTCCGCCTTGCAACTTTAAAGGTTTTGTTAATATTCTTTAACTCTATCATATTGTTTTATCCCTTATATTAACAGAAATTGCGAAATATCAGACAGGCAAAGATATATTATATACCATAAATTGTCTATTTCTACCATAGTTTTTCTTACAATTTCGTTACAGAATTGTTAAGCTTTTATTACTGCTTTTGAGCTTTTTTCTAATACTTTTTGAAAATTGACGCTGTCACTATAGAAAAGTTGGCTGATTTGGTATAAAATCAACTATATATTAAATTGCATTAACTATTCTGGTTTTACAGAGGAGATGTTTTATGAATAAAAAAATATTGGCAGATTATCTGAACTCACTTGAGCAATGCGGAATTCCCGGTTGCGATTGTGCCGTAATACACAACCATGAGGTGGTCTTCCGGCATACCGTAGGATATGCTGACTGGGACAGGAAAAAGCCATTAACAGATAAAAATACATACTGGCTTTATTCAGCTACCAAGCTGTTTACATGTACTGCTGTAATGCAGCTTATAGACAAGGGCCTTATTGGCCTTGACTCTCCTGTTTCGGATTTTCTTCCCGAGTACAGGAATTTAAAAGTAAAAACCGAAAATGGCATAGTACCGGCAAAAAACCAAATGACAATCAGGCACCTTCTTTCGATGCAAAGCGGCCTTAACTACAACCTTGAAGCACCATCAATTATAAAAATCAAAGAAGAAACTAATAATGAGGCCACCACCAGGCAGGTTATAGAAGCGCTGGCAAACGAACCGCTGGATTTCGAACCAGGAACCCATTTTCAATACAGCTTAAGCCATGATGTACTTGGTGCAGTAATAGAGGTCGTTTCCGGGAAAAAGCTGGGAGAGTACTTTGATGAATACATTTTTAAACCATTGGGCATGAAAAATACAGGGTTTGAATTAACACCCGAACGCCAGGCCAATATGAGTGATCAGTTTGAATTCGATATGAGTACCATGACTTCAAAACCTGTGCCAAACCGTAACCGCTATGTTCTGACGAAAAACTTTGAAAGTGGCGGTGCCGGTCTGATTTCAATACTTGATGATTATCTGTTGTATTTGGACGCTATGTGCCATGGTGGAATAAGTAAGGATGGCTACAGGCTTATCTCGGTGGAATCGATCAATCTTATGCGCCAGGATCAAATGCATGAGATCTCCAAGAAGGATTTTGATTTACGCGGAAAGCTCGGCTACAGCTATGGCCTTGGCGTGCGTACCCTGGTTGATAAAGAAAAATACGGTATAAGAAGCCCTCTGGGCGAATTCGGATGGGATGGCGCTGCAGGTGCTTATGCATTAATAGATGTAACGAATAATTTGGCAATATTTTATATTCAGCATGTGCTTAAATGCGGTTACGCCTATAATGTAATCCATCCCAAGATAAGAGATCTTACCTACGAAATGCTGGGGCTTTAATAAACCCATTCAGGTTTTTACTTAAATAAAACGGGTTTCGGATATCTGCCGCACGCTGAAATCTTTCAGCATTTGAAATTCATCCGAAACCCGTTTTAATGATTATTTACACATTCTTTTCTGCTCTGTGGTGAACAGATGAATCCAAATCAGGATGTACATATCTGCCTTTGTTAACAGTCTTCACACCGTACTGAATTGCACTGACCGGGCACCTGTGTATGCAGGCAAGACACTGGGTGCATGATTTGCCCCAAACAGGTTTTTCATTAACTTTTATTGTATGTACCGGACAGACTTTTTCACAAATTCTGCAACGGGTGCATTCATCAGTTGCATAAAAACCTTCAGTGCTTCTGGAAAAGCGGTTAAACAGCGGATTTATAATATAGGACTTAATACCGGGAAATTTTCCCGGTATTATTTCAAATACTCCCTTTCGCCTTTCTGAAATAACCGAATTTATTGAATCAAGCCTTGCCATCGCCTTCTGCAATTTATCTGTTTCCGCTTCTTTGTCATCAACATCAAAACCAATAATATAATTATTTGGCATGATTACAGTAAAAGCACTGTCAACAGAAAGACCTTTTTTGCCAAGGGCCTTTTCCAGGATACGCGTGGCATAGCCTTCGTCATCTCCACAGGTGGAAATGGAAAATATATATGGCTTTCCACTAATCTTGATCTTCGAAATAAAATCCAGGACAATCTCAGGCGGTCCCCATGCATAGACAGGAAAGACGAAACCCAATAAATCATTCCCGCTGAACCCGTATTCTAAAACAGAACAGTTCCTGTCAAGCTCACCGGCAATGGATACAAGCTGTTCACCCTGTGTCTCTGCTGTTTTTCGGGCTGCAAACAAAGAGTTTCCTGTACCTGAAAAATAAAATATCATACTAATCATCCCCTTAAAAGGATGCGAAAATCAGTTGTACAGCATAACCACGGCAACAAACTCCAACGGCTCATCCCCTGTATTTTCGATGGAATGGGATGCGCCGTCTCCCGTCAGAATTACATCCCCTGCCTGGACTGTAGTGGTCGTTCCGTTATCTGTAACCGTCCCTTTTCCTTTAATAATGTAGTAGGCTTCTTCTTCATCCACATGCTCATGCAAACCTATTGAACAACCCGGGTTTAAAACTATCTTTGCAAAAAGGCGAACCTTGCCTTTCATTTCTTCCTTATTTAATATATGAATCAGTTCTACGCTTCCTTTTCCGCCTCTCATCTGCTCCCTGATTTCTGTTTTCATCTCAGACATTCTTTTAATCATAATTATCCCCTCTCCACTTTGGTTTAGTTTACTTTTTATTAAAGAATTATATACATATTAGCATAACATGGCAATAATCATAACATGCATTACCCGCAATAACAATACAAACAATCTGCATATTACGACGTTTAATCTGATTCAGGCCAACCAGGCATACATGTGTTGTACCGTTTTCGAAAGGACGGTGGCATCCCACAATTTATCCGGCATTTTTATTTCTTTTCAACACCAAAAGCCCGGTTAGCATTAATATTGGAAAGACCATTGCCATCAGAAGCCCGGCACTTAACATGCCATTTCTGGCATTTGCCACAAACCCGACAAGTGTTGGCCCCGCTGAACAGCCTAAATCCCCCGCAAGAGCCATCAGGGCATACATTGCCGTGCCTCCGGCCGGTATAATTTTAGCCGCAATACTGAATGTTCCCGGCCAAAATATGCCTACCGAAAAACCGCACAGGGCACAGCCTATAAAACCTAACGCAGCATTCCCTGTCAGCGTGGCCAGGGAATAACTGATGATACACAGTACTGCACTTAGTATCATCATTTTCTTAAGCGGAATGTAATCGCTGTATTTTCCATAAAGGGCTCTGGCAGTTCCCATTAATGCTGCAAAGATACAAGGCCCTGCGAGGTCGCCTGTTGTTTTTGATACTTTCAGCCCTGACTCTGCAAATGCAGATGACCATTGACTCATTGCCTGTTCCGAAGCTCCTGCACACACCATTAGAAGCATAATCAGCCAGAAGATTTTTTTGCTGAAAAGCGCTTTCACCGAAAGCCCTTCATTTTCTTTCACTACAGGATATATCGGCACCTGGGTGAAATACAGCAAATTGGCCAATGGTATAATAGCCCAGATACAGGAGAGCAATCTCCAATTATTTATACCCGCTAAAGCAAAAAATGCAGTGGAAACCAAAACTACACCGACATGGCCCCAGCAGTAAAAGGAATGCAACAGGCTCATTGCAGCTTCTTTTTTTTCTGTAGGGCACGCTTCAACGATGGGACTGATAATTACCTCAATAAGACCTCCGCCTATGGCATAAAGTACAATAGAAACAATCAAACCTGTATACGCAGACGCAGACAGGTCGGGTAAAAAGGCCATTCCCAATAACCCAATGCCTGTAAAAAAGTGAGCACATATTGCCGATACCCGATATCCAATCTTGTCCACCAGTTTTGTTGAAACCAGGTCTACCAGCAGCTGGACCAAAAAATTAACAGTTGTTATTAACGTTATCTTATCGATGGTCAGATCATACGAACTTTGGAATGTTAAAAACAGTAACGGTGCGAAATTGTTTATAATCGCCTGCGTAATATAGCCAATATAACAGGCGTATATTGTATGCTCATAGCTGTTCCTGATTTTTCTTACGTCCATATGTATACCCTTATTTAAATTTGCTGTACTCTTAATGCTTAAATATTCTCCGGAAGCTTCCGGAGTCTTAACAATCCCTTTATATCAGGTTTTTACGCAAAATTCAAGTTTAACTGTTCACCTTTGGGTTTCTTTCAACAGATTCTGCCATATATCGAGATACAGGCCTTCACCATTGAGATCATCGTAATTCGGTATATTCCCTAATCTCCACAGGGATATTCCGTTCACTCCGAACATTTTCGCAAGATTAACCTTTGCCATAACGCTTCTTGAGTCTTCATACCATATGATATTGCGGGTTTGATCTGTTTCGCCAATGTATTCGATGTATGGATTGCCGTTAACAACCGAGTAATGTACTTTTGCCTTGGCAAGAAGCCTTTGGCGGATTTGTTCATAGCCTGGTTTGTACGGTTCCCGGTTCAAAACCTTACCGCTTTGAAGGCTCCACTGGACCGAATCGAAGGAAATCTGAAGCCAGATTTTCTCCGGGTTCTCAACACCATTTTCCTTGTCGGTTATGGCTTTTAATGCATAATATATTTCATCAGCAGGGGTCAGCGGCGTAATTGCATATCCTGTTTCCATCTCGGCATCTGAAAGCCTTTTTGCATAGTAATCATGCGCCATTAAGATTACTTTATCAGCAATTTGCCCGATGGTTTTATAATCATACCCGTCATAATATTCCTGCCCGGGTTTTCTTTCGGGATGAACCGCCACTATAAGCTTTTTCCCTGCAATATCCAGTTCATTTCTTAACTCTCCAAGAAAGCTGCTGAAAGCGTTTTTCAGAGTTTCCCCCTTCATGCCTTCAAAATCAATAACCACACCGTCAAAAGAAATTTCAATATCATTCATTACCGTATTATTAACCTGTTCTGCAATTAACGAAACTGCCTGCTTTCTTAATTCGGGATTTGTTAATACCAGTTCTGTAACAGGAAGCTTACCCCCGCCGAAATCCACAAGCGTATTGCTGTCTGCAAATACCATGAGCTGGGTTGAAACATTGTTTTCTTCGGCCAGATTAAAAGGTTCTTCAAAGCCCGGCGGAATATAAAAATCATTTCTGTTGCCTGAAGTAGTATTCAGTACAACGTGCCCTTTACCAGAGTCATATTCAATCCGGCTCCAGCCGAAACTTACCGAATCCAGTTCAGGGATAAAATCAATCTGCGGATATGAGCGGATTGCATAAAAGGCATGAAGTTCATTTATAGGCTTTTTGATTTTCTCATACATCCGCATCATCATTACAGCGGCTTCTTCTCTTTTCGCAGTGTCATATGGCTTAAACCTGTTATCGCCTGTACCGGTTATGATTCCAAAATCTTTTGCGATGGTTATGTACCCTGTATTTTCCGACACATCATCAAAATCACTTCCAAGCCCGGATAACTGCTGCGCCAGATAGCCATATCCCAAAGCGTTCACAAGCATTATTGCCATTTCTTCTCTCGTGATTGGATCTTCAGGACGGAATTCTTTTATGCCCTCCGGTATCGCACCATTCCTGTAAGCTGTCTCTATATACGGGTAATACCATTTTGAAGTGTCCATGTTATCAATGAAACTACCCTTTTCAGGTGTTACCGTCTCCCAGTTCATCAGTCTTGCAAGGTATGTTACAAATTCACATCTTTTTATATCCAGGCCCATACCGTATTTATTGCTGCCGATGCCATCGGTTATTTTAAGCAGGCGCAGGTCATGCACGGCTTTTTCGGCCCAATGTCCCTGTGGTACGTCATCGAACCGGGACACACCATTGTCAGCAAATGACGGTACTGTAATCAGCAATAAAGTCAAAGTCAAACTTATCAATATTTTACACAGCTTGTCCATAGCACCTTCCCCTTTATTAGACTTCTATTGATAAACAGCATCCGGCTAGCTTTTCTTTAAGCTTCTGGATACTTTCAATGAAGGGCGGGTATAAAATTCCTTTTTCGGTTATAATGGCAGTGATATAACGGTTTGGTGTAACATCAAATGCAGGATTTTTCACGTCAGCCCCGTCGGGTGCAATCTTAATATCTCCGATATGAGTAACCTCCCTGTGGTTTCTTTCTTCAATAACTATTTCATCGCCCGAAGCAATGTCAAAATCAATTGTGGAGCTTGGTGCAGCCACATAAAAAGGAATATTGTTTTCCTTTGCCAGAACCGCAATTGAATAGGTTCCGATTTTATTTGCGGTATCTCCGTTTGAAGCAATCCTGTCTGCACCGACTATGCAACAGCTTATTTCACCTTTATGCATAAAATATCCGGCCATATTGTCACAGATCAGTGTAACCGGAATACCGTCCTGCAAAAGTTCATAAGCGGTTAATCTTGCTCCCTGCAGGTATGGGCGTGTTTCATCCGCAAATACCCGTATCTCTTTCCCTGCTTCATGAGCCGCGCGGATTACGCCCAAAGCAGTACCATAGTCGCATGTAGCCAGGCTTCCGGCATTACAGTGAGTTAAAATAGTATCTTTCGGTTTAATAAGCCGGTTCCCGTATTGGCCAATCCTGCGGTTGTTTTCAACGTCTTCCAGGTCCATTTCCACTGCTTCGTTTAGGATTGCTGCCCTTATTTCACTGATGCTCCTGTTTTTGTTCTCATAAGCCTTTTTCATTATCCTGTCTACAGCCCAGAACAAATTAACAGCCGTTGGCCTGGTATCCTTCATTTCATCGGCAATACGATTAAGCTCGTTGAAAAATTCATCCCTGTCTTCAGCAACAATGCCATTGCCCCCTATTACCATACCATAGGCTGCCGTTACACCAATGGCAGGTGCCCCTCTTACAATCATATCTTTTATTGCCTTGGCAACCTGTTTATAGGAATTATATTCATGCCAGACCGTCTCGTTGGGGAGTTTTGTCTGGTCAAGCAGTTTCAATACTCCGTTTTCAAAATATAAAGGTCTCATAGGTTGTGCCTCCATAAGAACTGATGTTCATTAATAATCATAGCATAATTATTTTAATTTAAACAGGTATCGAAATTTATCAAAATAACCTGTTAAGTTTTTTCGGGCGTGCAAACAGCAGTTCAGTTACTTTGAACGGCAAATTGCCAAAAGTAAAGCAAAAACCCGGTGCAGTCAAAACACCGGGTATCTTTCCACTCAACATTGCCATGGTGTGTCGGGTAAAACAACCTTCACCGGGAACCTCATTACCTGGTTACGTCCTGCAACCATAGGCATATATACCGTCAATGGTATTTTAATAGTTTTCTTTCCTGACTTCAAAATAACTCCGGGAATGCGAACATACCGGGCAAACTTCAGGAGCTTTCTTCCCAATTACAAGATGTCCGCACACGCGGCATTCCCATATTGTTTCTTCACTTTTTTCAAATACCTGCTGCATTTCAATATTTTTCAACAATTTGCGATAACGTTCTTCATGTGCTTTTTCTATGGCTGCAACCTTGCGGAATTTTTCCGCCAGTTCTGTAAAACCTTCTTCCTCGGCTTCTTTAGCAAAGCGATCATACATATCTGTCCATTCATAGTTTTCGCCTTCTGCTGCCTGTAAAAGGTTTTCAGCGGTATTCCCTAATTTCCCGAGCTCTTCAAACCAAATACGCGCATGCTCCTGCTCATTCCTTGCAGTGGTAAGAAAAATCTCTGCCAATTGTTCGTATCCTTCTCTTTGCGCTATTTGGGCAAAATATGTATACTTGTTTCTCGCCTGGCTTTCGCCTGCAAAAGCTTCCATCAGATTTTTTTCTGTTTTTGTTCCTGCGTATGGGTTCCTGCTTTCCTTACTTTCTTCAATTTTAACAAAAAATGAAGCAGGCCTTTTGCATCTGGGGCATTTAAAACCCTCAGGCAGTTCTCCTTCGTGGATATAACCACATACTGAACAGCGATATTTTACCATTACTATCTCCTCCTGTGTTCCATGAAAATTTATAACTGTGGTGTATCAGCAGCTGCAGTAAAATTACAGTTGCGTACAGTTGTTAATAAGATGATTTACATAATTATATACCCTTTTAATAATTAAATAAACTTGAAATATTTATAAGGTTTGATACATTTCACTTTCATATACAACTTAAAAAATACCAGGTATCAGGTATGCGATAAAGAACCCCAAAACAAAGGACATTGCATTTGCTACGAATGCATACACAGGAGCAAGCCATTTTGCTATCTTTCGTTCACCGCGATACTTATACAGGAGGACAGAAAACGCGACAGCTTCTATAAAAAATATTAAAAGTTCCATCCAGATATAATTGAATACAAACATCAGGCTGCCCTGTTTGTAGTTAACAATATTAAGCATAATATTCAATACAGACTGGGTGAGAATATTTACTGCTGCCACAATATAAAGCTGTTTCCTGGCTGTAAAGCCAAACAGCACTGCAATCAGGATTTCAACAGCTATAGTTAATATAATTCTTGCAAAAAGGGAAATAATCTCCCATGTAAAATCATAGTTTTTCTCCACGATTATACTGCCTGATACTTTTTCGGGATTAATCTCCAAATTTCTTGCATCAACTTTATAATAGCTGTCAAAGGCATACCTCTCATGTATTTCATCACTTACAATGAAGCTGTCCTGCTCCGGAAAATACAATAAAATTTTAAACCTATGCGGAGGATAATACCCCCAGGTAAACTTCAGTGTATCGGTGCAGTTCTGAAAATACTGCAAAAAATAAAACCCGTCCTCATCCTGGTATGATAGAAATTTCTGCCAGATCTCATAGTCTTTGTCACCCTCATGGTACTTTTGATTATTCTGGTATTTTCCCAGTACGCTATGAGGCCCTGTGGAGTCTCTTTCAGATAATAAAGTTGCATAGAACCTTTCTCCGTCAAGTCCTTCAAAAGTTACAACCACAGAAGGCTTTGGCCCCGCATCCGCATAAGCCGGCACAGGCATAATTAAAGCCAATACTGCAAAAAGGAACACTACAAAACATATTCTCCTGTTCATATTCATAAACCTCATCTGCTTTCTGTTTTCCTGCATTTTTCCCTGGCTTTGGCCGCTATCCACAGCTTGTTCCCGTTATCAGCAACCTTTTGATATCTTTTTATAGCACTTTCGGTATTTCCTTCCAACTCATCCATTTGTGCCAGGCGGTATAAGATTTCCAAACGCCTGCATTTGCTTAACTTTTCTTTCCACAGCCTGTTAAAATACTCCCTGCTTTCATTGTATCTTTTTAAAAAGAAAAACCTTTCCGCCATAAGCATATTTACAGCAAGCATCATCCTTTTGTTTACCGGGGAAAGGGTTGGCATTTGAGTCTCATATAATTCTTCAGCACGATCAATTTCTCCCAATTCATAGTAACAACTGATTAAGTTAATTGTGTAAGCAAGCAATGAACCATTCCTGTAAGATAATTTATTTTTATCTATTGACAGCAGGACTTCTTTTGCTTCATCAAACTTTCCTGACAAAATCAGTGCAGCCGCACAGTCTATATCCAGTAAGGCTTTTACCTTCGGATTTTTGCCTGTGATTTCTTTTTGCTTCTCTGTCCTCAGGAGGAATTTCTCGGGATCGCATTCATTTTCAAACAGGCTTAATCGCTTTTTATGGGATATAATACTTATTGCTATGTACAAAGCCAGCATTATCGCTACTGTAATTATTACTATTGCAAAAAGTGGTAAATCCAGTAACTTTAGAATAATCATTATCATCAGTGTAAGGAAAAAAACAGCCAATCTCCTAGCAAAAATCTTAATCTCCTCCTATATTGTCCAACTTAATAATCGTTGTTTCAAATTACACACCGGAATACAGTTGCTTTCACCCGCCTTCAATATTGTGACTAATCAATTATGTGACTGATATGCTCCCATCCATCGAGGCAAAATTTTCTTATAATTAGACATAATACTATGCTTAATGGTTCCAAAAAATTACGCTTTATTTTCCGGTATTATTATACCATTATTTACTAAAAAAAGTATACTCCCTTTTAATTCTCAGGGAGTATAATACTTCTAACCATGAAAAATAATGTCAGACCATTTGGCAAGTCTTTTTTCCTTATGTTTATTGTTTTAATATCATCGTTCTTTGCCACCATAAAAATCTTTCTGATATTTTGCAAGTATTTTTCCCAGTTTCTTCTGCTGCAGCATATGTTTGACTTCCTTTCTGCCTTCGAGATATGCCTGCTCCTTCTGCAATTTTAACCAGCTCTCCCACCTTTTAATATCAAGTTTTCCGGCATTAAGCGCTTCCTTAACCGCACATCCCGGCTCACTCCTGTGTTTGCAGTCATTAAAACGGCACATCTTAACAAGTTCCTCCACATCACCAAACATAACCTCCATGCCTGTATCTGACTCCCATAGCGATAGTTCCCGCATACCGGGAGTATCCAGAATCAGTCCTCCGCCAGGCAAAAGCAGGATCTCCCTATGGGTGGTGGTGTGTCTTCCTCTGCCGTCGCTTTCGCGGATTTGCTGCGTTTTCAGAAGCTCTTTGCCTGCCAAGGTGTTAACTAATGTGGATTTTCCAACACCGGAAGAACCGAGTAATGCTACTGTTTTACCTGCCGTAAAGTATTTTTTTATGTTCTCAATTCCTTCTCCTGTTATACAACTGATTGCATGAATTTCAACTCCTGGTGCCATACCATATACAGCGGCAATTTTGTCGGCTGCATTATCGCACAGGTCTGCTTTGCTAAGCACGACAACTGGTAAGGCACCGCTTTCCCATGCGGCAACCAGATACCGTTCGAGCCTTCTGATATTAAAATCCCTGTTCAGCGACTGTATAAGGAAAACTGTATCAACATTTGCCGCAACAATTTGCTCTTTTACTTCAATTCCGGCGGCAAGCCTTGAGAACTTTGTTTTCCTCGGCAAAACAAATTTTATCTGAATCACCTGATTTTCAGCCGAATTTTCCAGCGCCACCCAGTCACCTACCGCTAATTGCATATTATTGCCATACTTGTTTACAGGCCTGCTTACCACCAGTTCGCCAGGCTCTGAAATAACCCGTAGCTTTTGTCCATAGTCTGCAATTATTCTTCCGGGAAACCTGCCTTCAACGCAGTTTTTCCTCCATTCTTTTTCAAAATGCTCATCCCATCCATATTCTCTTATATCCATTACTCAAACCCCATCCTTTAAATTTGCTTTTTTGTTATGTGCTTGTAAAAAACCGCAGGTATCGATTACCTGCGGATCTGCTTTTGAAGTATGATTATAACACTGTAAAAAGGCAACAAAAAAACACGCCACCAACACGTGTTTATCTCGTCACTCACTATTTAAGGCTTTTCGCTGTATGCAAACATACGGCCTGTTCCGCCTGGTTGCTCGAAAGAAGCTGCATAGGTATCACAAAATAAACCTTAATATAAAGCTTACCTGTGCACCTGTGCCATTATTAAATTAAGAAAAAATCACCCCAATTCTCATTACTGACATAAAAACCACTCCTTTCGAACCATTATGCAAATTTAGCAAAAAGTTTTACCGGCTTTTATTATATGAACCATTCAGGGTCACATCAACAGAAAATTTCTTTATAATCAATCTTTCCACTGCATTGGACAGGGACATTACATTTTTATTCATATAACCATTTGTAAACGTGGTATGAGTTTCGTACTTTTGTGATGTATTCCTGGGTTTCAAGGAAAGTAATGGCCGTCGGGAAGTCTTCATCCGAAGTCATAAAACTGCTCTCCAGCCATTTTTTAACGTTTCCGGGACCTCCGTTATACGCTGCCATTGCCCTGTCGATATCCGAATTAAACATCTTTAACATCGAATTAATGTAAAAAGCTCCGAGCTTTATATTGATTTCGGGGTTCAGCAGGTCATTATCCGTTATGGCCATACCCAGACGTGCTGCAATATCTTTTCCGGTGGAAGGCATTATCTGCATCAACCCCATTGCTCCCGCCTTAGATACGGCATCAAATCTGAAATGGCTTTCTTCCCTTATAACAGCCCAAACCAGCTCAGGCTCCAGATTGTATTTTTCTGACACTTCAAGGACATATTCATCAAACAACTGTGGATATGCAAGCTCATAACCCCTTCTTGTGGGTTGTTCACTTAGTGATCTGATTCCCCACAAAATTGAGTTATAATACTCTCCCCGTTCCAGGTACCAGTCGCCGAGCGCCAGTTTTTCTTCAAGCTTGGTTTCTTTTGAGCCGATTGCCACTTCAATTGCCGCCGCATCTTTATACCCGTCTGCTTCATATATCGCAGCCTGTTTTAAATATTCCGGTCTTTGATAAGTAATATCGTACAGCTGGGGAACCACAGGTTCTTTCCCTATTCTCACCATCCATGCAGGGTGATACGAAAGGACTTCTACCAGTTTGTGTACATCATTTTTGCCAACCCGTTTGGACAGGATATACGCTCTATATGCAGCATCATCCTGGTATGAACCGGCAATTGATGCTACACGTGTGTACATTTCTATAGCTTTTTCGGTCATTCCTCTGGAATCCCATATCCGTGCAGCCTGCCACAATGAAACGGCTTCGTTGCTTTTTGCGAAAGCTTCCGCAGCTTCAATATATTTCCCCTGCTTCTGAAGTATTAACCCCTGCCTGTATGCCCCCTTTTCTCCCAGGGACGAGTATATTTTCAACGCCGCCGATGTCTGCCCTGCTGACTCAAGGCAACGCGCATAAAGCCAGGCAATATTTGAATCGTCAGTGTCCAGTTCATGCAATTTTTTGTAGAAAGGCAACGCTCCTTTGAAATTGCCTTGTTCATAAAGAGCCTGCGCATAATACTTTACAAACAAAGTATTTTCAATATTATTGGAAGACTGTTCAAAAACCGGTTTCAGAAGTTCCTCCAGCGCCTTCCATTCCTTTTTACTGGCATATGCCTCGCAAATTTTTTCAATCCCGGTGTTAAGACTTGTTAATGCCTGCAAAGCCCTGTCATCCGGAAGAAGCAACAGATACTCTTTTTCGGCTTCCTCCAATCTTCCGTTTCTTAAAAGATGATCCGCTAATTTGAAGTGAATTTCATCGGTGTAGTAAAGATCAAGAGCTGCTCTGTAAAACTCACTGGCATCTTTATTTTCCATGTCATAACGATTTGCAAGTATCAGATTCGAATAATAACCTAAAGCATTTTCTTCATTAGTCAAAGGCAATATTAAATCATCCTCTATGGCTTTTACTCCTGATTCCAGCTCTGCCAGCAATTCAGATATAGTAGGGGGCTCAACCGGAGTAGGTAAGACCGATACCGGAACCGAGGTAATTTCCTCTGCGGTTTTCGCTTCGTACTCAAAATACCCGCTATCCACCGGTTTATATTGAGTCCTTACAACATGCATAAGGACATAAGCCAAAACGGGAATTAAAAACAATAATCCTATATATAATTTCCTTCTCAAACCCATATACCCCTTTGAGATTTTATAAACAAACCTTGCTGAAATCAAACTTAATTTTATTCTACCATTTTTCTTTTCTGTTTTAAACAGGTTTAAGATTTTACTGTTATTGTTTTTAATTCCCTTTAACCGATATACCGCTGTATTAAGTTAAATCCTCTGAATCGACAGCATTTAAAATCAATTATCCAGATATTTTGCTATAAACCGTTCAAAATCTTCACCCAGTTCATACCTCGAAATAAAGCCGATGTTTCTGTAATATGGTGAATCATAATATATACCGTTTTGATTATATATTCTTATTGTTATCGGATTTGCCAATGCATCGCCTGCAGCACCGCGCCACGGTTCCACCGTGCCCGAACCTGCATTGCCCTTATCCACCATTGTGGAGCCTGGTAATGAAGAACCGCTTGATATTGGCGTATCACCTGATGAAGCCCCTCCATCATCTGTTTTTACCGGAGGAAGATAATTTGCAGTTTCATCCGGGTTGGTTACATCCAACGGCATATCTGTTCCGGTCCCAATCTTATCCGGTGCTGTAAGCTCTGGGGTTGATGCACGGGGGAAGGAAGAATTGCTTTCATCTCTATTGTTATCAGAACTCATACCTTTGAAATTGAACAGGGCGTCAAAATATTTATCGCTGGAATTCTTCAATGTTGAGTAAAAGCCATAGAAGCTTGTAATTTCATCCCTGCCTGTTATTTCTGCAATAATGTCCGTTCCCCCCTGGAGCCTGCCCTGTTCCGAATTCTGTATGAGCCGGATTTTGGCGATGTCCTCCGCTTTGTTTATGCCATACAGTTTCAAATATTCCATCGCATCTTCATCCTGGTTATTGTTATAGCTTTCAAAGGTAAAGAACCTGAAAAGGCGGTATCCGCTGTCATTCTTTACAGCAACAATTGCTTCACAGCCCGCCGGGATATAACTGTAAACTTCGCTGCCTATAAGGCTTGCATCAGGGCTTGATGCAACATCGGCAATCTTTTTGCCGATATCTTTTTCATCAATCAGCACAGGCAGGCCATAATCTTCCCTTAAGTCGTCAGATAATAATATATAATGCCTGTCTTTAATCTTAAACTGGTTCAGAATCGGGGCTGCCGCATCCTCTCTTCCTGTGTCGACATTTTTAATATCATTATAGCCATTAGGCATACCACGGTTACCCTGTATCAGATTATTATAAGCCAGGAGTCCCCCGGCCAGCACAACAATTATTGCCAGAGCAGGAATTGCCCTTTTTACGCCTGATGGCATATAAAACACCCTCTTTTTTTCATATTGGTTCAAAATATTGTCAAGCATCCTCTTTTTTGCGGTTTCACCAGGTTTCAGCCGATCAAATGATGCCTTCAAGTCTTCTTTTTTCATTCTTCATCACCTGCCATTTCCATTTTTAAAAGCTTTCTGCCGTTATGCAGATAGCCCCTGATTGTAGACGGGTCTTTCTTCAAAATTTCAGCAATCTCTACAGTTGAATAGCCTTCATAGTAATATAAATAAACAGCCGTTTTATATTTAGAGGGAAGCGCCATAACCTTTTCCAGAATGTTGTCGGATAAGAATGGCTGTTCAACCTCCTCTTCCGGAACATGATTAATGCTTACAGTTTTTGACCACCAGTGCCTGAAATGGTCCTTGCATAGATTGGTTGCAGTTCTTATGAGCCATGCTTTTTCATGTTCTTCGCTTTGAAAAACAGTCCTGTCTTTCATTAACCGGATAAATGTGTTCTGAACCATATCCTCCGCATCAGACTCGTTTTTCATAAACATATAGCAAATCCGGTAGACAGTATCCACATGGCGGTTATAAATCTGTAACAGCTCTTCACTCGTACGCAATAAAGAACTTTTCAATTAACTTCCCCCTTTCATAAGTAATACGATTGAGAATATAAAAACGTTTTGATTAAATTTTTTATTTCAATTTTTATTTTCTGTATTCTTTTCCATTGACATCCATACCGATCTGTGATAATATTCCTCACAGTTAAATATCGAGGGGAGCTTGTGTGCAGGCTGAGAGGAAGCGATACAGCTTCGACCCTTATAACCTGATTTGGGTAATGCCAACGTAGGGAAAGTCATTGTACTGGTGTATACTGGTATGCAAGGGAAGTACCTATCGGGCGCTTCCTTTTATTTTTATCATATCCCTGTATTACCCTTAATTTTAAACTACTGAAAATTGCCAGGCAATTTCAACTGATATTTAACAAATGTGACATCCGGCTCACATCTGCCGGGCAAGGTTTCGGCCGCTGATCTTCGATGGAGGCGGGTATTCCAGCGCCTTGCGCAATTTATGTTTATGGGGGTATTATTATGTTTGACGTGATTCTTGAAAATGTCCGTGAGAAAACTCCATTGGTTCATTGCACAGCTAATTACGTTACTGTTAATGATGTGGCAAATGTCATTCTTGCATGTGGCGGTTCGCCCATTATGGCTGACGACGAAAACGACGCAGTGGATATAACTGCCATATGCGATGCCCTGGTTATTAATATCGGCACCCTCAATGAAAGAACAATTGCAACAACGATTAAAACGGGCAGAAAAGCAATTGACGCAATAAGCAAAATGGACGCAAAAACTCTTAAAGGGGGTATGAAAATTGAAGTTCGATAAATCCTCCCTGCTGTTGTATGCGGTCACAGACCGCACCTGGCTTCAAGGCCGTTCTCTCGCTGATGCGGTTGAAGAGGCCATAAAAGCCGGTGTGACATTAGTTCAACTGAGGGAGAAGGATCTTGATTATGATTCTTTTGTTAAGCTTGCCCTGGAAATAAAATCAGTTACGGATAAATACCAAATCCCTTACATAATCAATGATAGCATCGATGTGGCCATAGCCTGCGGGGCTGATGGGGTCCATGTGGGCCAAAGTGACATGAAAGCCGCAGATGTAAGAAAGCTATTAGGTTACGAAAAAATTCTCGGTGTTTCTGTTCAGACGGTGGAGCAGGCAGTTAAAGCCGAAGAAGAAGGCGCTGACTACATAGGTGTCGGATCAGTATTCCCCACTTCAACCAAGTCCGATGCAAAGTCAGTTTCCACCGATGAACTTAAGGAAATCTGCAAAGCAGTTAAAATACCTGTAGTTGCAATTGGCGGCATAAGCAGGGATAATGCAATGGAACTTGCAGGAAGCGGAATTGACGGTATTGCAGTGGTCTCGGCCATATTTGCACAGGATGATATAACTGCCGCGGTAAAGGATTTGAGAAAAATTTTAAGCAAGGTAGTGAGCTATGAAACTTAAAGGAGCAATATTCGATCTGGACGGAACCCTGCTGGATTCGATGCCTTTCTGGGAAAACCTCGGGAGTGAATATTTAAAAAGAAAAGGTTATAATCCTCCTGAGAATATTAATGAAATACTTAAAACAATGAGCCTTTACCAATCTGCCCGGTATTTCAGGCATGAATTCGCAATTGCTGAAAATGATGATGAAATAATAAAAGAGATTCTTGAGCTTATTGAAATCCATTACCGGACAACAGTTGCGTTTAAAGAATCCGTCATTCCTTTTCTTGAAAGTTTCCATGAAGGCAATATCAGGATGTGTATCGCCACAGCCACTGACTTCAGTCTTGCCAAGGCAGCCCTGGAAAGGCTTAATGCAGATAAATATTTTGAATTCATTCTTACATGTTCAGAAGCCGGCATCGGAAAAGACGACCCCGTTTTTTTTCAAATCGCCCTTAATAAGCTGAAAACTTCAGCGCATGATACTATTGTATTCGAAGATGCGCTCTATGCAATAAAAAGCGCAAAAGAATCAGGTCTGTATGTAGTGGCTGTATACGACAAAAGTGCAGATATGGATCAGCAGGATATAAAGGCCATAGCTGATTTATACTTGACAACTTACAAAGATTTGAATCTGGATGATATCCGGAAATTTTTCGAAGGAACAGGAGCCCGCAACCCTTGAAAGGAGCGGGCCGGCTTTTTATAAGCCTATCCTTATAACTTTATATACCTGCGTGGCCAGGTATAGAATACAGGCTACCCGGACCGCAACCGACAGGCTCATTTTTTCTGCCTCCGCCGGTTCATTCATCATTTCCTGCATGATTTTCCATGTACGGTCCTTCAGTTCAATTACCGATTCCTTTTGAGGCAGTTTGCTGTCCGGATATTGCGGCTCACCTATACTGAGCTGCATTCGCCGTTTTCCTCCTGCCAGCCGCCAAATCCCCCTGGGATGAAAACTTACAAGCACCATTGGAATAACAGGGCATCCACTATGTACCGCAGTGTAAAAAGCTCCTGTGCAAAACTCCCTTAATCCTTCATAATTCCGGACAAGCATCCCTTCCGGGTAGAAATGCACCAAATCCCCTTTCCGAATTCCGCTTTTAAGCTGCTTCATAAACCATACCAGTCTGCCCCTGCAGGTGGGAATGGGCAATGCACCGCAAAATCTGATGAGCCAGCCTACAAACGGGAGTTCCAGGTTATGTTTAAGGCTGGTAAAATAAATGGGCCGTGGAAAAACAGCCAGTTTCACCATGGTACAGTCCATGGGGTGTACATGGTTCATAACCGTAACTGCTCCACCCTTTACTTTCTTCAGATTGGTCTTGCCCTTTATCACCAGGCCAAAGCATACAGTGTCAATAATATATATGATAAGCGCAAGCAGATTGGTAAAAAACGCAAACAAAGCCTTTTTAAAAGGAGTCCTTTTTGAGTATGCAACATTAACGGCATCTGCATCGGGATGAGTTATGCGCCGAAGGCGGAATTCGTCTGGATGTTTATACCCATTTGCGTGGAAGTCTGCAATGACTTCCCTATACAGTTTCTCCATCTCCATGGCACATTTGCTTACCCGCATATCGTCTGCCTTTTCGGCATATATCCTGCTCATTTTAAGCCGTTCTTCAGGGTGCTCAATCCAGTAATCAATTTTTTCAGCCAATGATCGTGGATCTCCGGCACTGAAAAGGCAATTCGGATGCAATGAAAAGGATTTTGTTGCAGAAAGCTCTGAATCCGAAATAATGGGTACTGCACCGCAAGCCATGGCTTCGATACATGAAATTCCTTCAATTTCAGCATCAGAAGCATGTATATAAAGGTCACATATATTATACATCTGAAGCAGTTCATCCTGGGAAAGGAACCTGAAAACGGGCTTATTCTTCAGGTTCTTGCTGAGGTTGCGGTATTCTTTTTCTTTAGGCCCCATTCCTGCAAACACAACCTGTATACGGTCACTGTAGTTACTGTACTGAACGGCTTCTATCAGAAGATCCTGTCTCTTTTCTCCCGACAGGCGGCCAACCATCAGCAGAACAATTTTTCCCTCAAGATTATCAGGTCGTTTTACCTCTACAGGCCTGAAAAAGTCATTTACTCCGTTGGAAATGACACGGCATTGTGCGTCGTAGCCATGCTGTTTAAGCTGCTGTGCAATCATTTCACTGGGGCAATGTATAAAATGAAAACGGTTATAAAAACAACGGTAGAAATACCGGTATAATACATCGTTCGCCCGTTTGCTCCTCCCTAACCCGATACTGTAAGTAATGTTTTCAGGCTGCAGATGAAATGCCGAAACCGTTGGGATTTTCATTTGCCTTGCGATGAATTCGCCTCTTCGGCAGAACCAGGTAGGCAGGAAAAAATGAACTATATCCGCATTTCTGAATGCCCTGTAATATGCTTCATCATTGGGACGGGCAAAACAGAACCCCTGCTTTTCAATTAAAGGCTGGAATACCGGTACTCTCAATTTGGTAACCTGAGCTTGATCATTAGCGGCTGTGCCGGCTGACAGAATTGTGACATTATGTCCGAGCTTCTCAAATTCCTCTGCAAATCTGCGGGCCGTTGCTGTTGTACCATTGTTCAGGTCGCCATAGTTGTCAATAACAAAAACAATACGCATACCCATACAATTCTCACAACTCCCCTCCTATATTCAATCACAGAGTGTTTCAAATATAAACTTATGGAATCAAACTGATGCCACCTTTCTATTTATTGAAAAACACACAACCCATTTAATAATTATATCAGATGCTAATGATTATTACATCTGCATACAGTCTGGCTTCCTGGTTGTGCAGGGACAGGGCAAATTATCAGTATTTATTCATGAAATCCACCTGATTTAAAAGCGGCTTTCCCTCGACGTACCGGGCAAGGTTTTCCTGAATAATTTTTGCATGCCTGCTCCAGTTCTGCTTTGAAAAGCCTGATGTATGAGAAGTGATAATTACATTCGGCATCTTCCATAAAGGATTATCTGCCGGCAGCGGTTCGGGATCTGTAACATCCAGACCTGCACCTGCAATCCTTCCTTCCTGTAAAGCACAAACCAGAGCTTCCTGGCAGATGGCAGCCCCTCTGCCCACATTCACAATAAAAGCCCCGGGCTTTATCTTTGCTATTCTTTCTTCGGACAGTATTCCTTTAGTCTCGGGAGTATTCGGAAGTGCCAGCACCAGATAGTCGGCCTTAGGCAAAACACGGTCAATTTCGTCTGTGCGGTACAATTCATCCACATATGGAGGGCAATCGCCGGCAGTGCGTTTTACCGCAATTACCCTGGCTCCAAAGGCTTTTCCGCGTATAGCCACTTCTTTTCCTATATCTCCCAGCCCTACAACACACAGGGTTGAACCGCAAAAATCGCGCATTGGCAGTACCGGCTCCCACCGGCAGTTCTGCCTGTTTCTTTCATACTGCATCAGGTTTCTGCTGAAGGCCAGAATCATCGCAAAAACGTGCTCTGCAATGGGTTTCCCGTAAACTCCGCTGGCATTCGTAAGTATGACATCATCGGTTGCGTACAGACTTACATCTGCTACATGATCTGCGCCTGCGCTGGTAAGCTGAACCCATTTCAGTTTTTGAGCCTTTTTCAGGTATTTTGGATAAGGCTGCCCAATAATAACTTCAGCATCCAGGTAATCTTCCTGGACAGAGTCTTTCGTGTGCTTTATATCACAATCAAATCCATATGAATGGATTAAGCGTTCCAAATACTCTTTGTCAGGTGTAAATGCAATATTGTGCAGCACAAGTACTTTTCTGCCGTTTTCTCTCATCGAACCGCTCCCAAATTCTATTCCCTGTCTGGTTAAATTTAAATAAATTATCAAAGCGTAACAACTATAGGTTTCCGTAATAAGTTATATCACAATAATGCAAGATGCAGCAAGGTATTTATTATTCCGATATTTTTGCTGATTTAGTCAAAACAACCAAAGTTCAGGCTCTATGGATGCTTTTTTATCGGCAAAAAAATAATTGTTATATCTGCAAAATCTGATAAAATTTTTATTTGCGTCATATTTCACTGATAAGAGGTACTTATGAAAGGCCATTTATATTCTGACAACTATAATCTTTCAATCCCTGTTTTAAAAGATCATACAGAAGAAAAGTCAGCAATAGTTCTGCTGAAATTTATCCGGTTTGCAAAAACACAGCCCCTGCTTTCCATAGCCATTATATGTATGCTTATTACCTGTATCTTTGTTCCCGTGGATTCAGGTTATCTCGAATACTTCAACTGGCCTACACTGGCAACTTTATACTGTACTCTGGCAGTAGTTGCCGCTCTGTCACATATTCATGTATTCGAGATTATCAGCAAGGGCATTGTATTAAAACTCCATAATCTCAGGAATGTAACCATAGCAATTGTATTTATTACCTTTGTCGGTTCGATGTTCCTGGCAAACGATATGGCATTGTTGACATTTTTGCCTCTGGGTTACTTTGTATTAAGCAGTACCGACAATAAGCAAGCAATGGCATTTACATTCATTATGCAAAACATAGCAGCTAACCTGGGCGGCATGGTTACTCCTTTCGGAAACCCTCAAAACCTGTTTTTATACGCTTATTACAATATTGATACGGTGGAATTTACTAAAATAATGTTCCCTACATTCATAACATCAATTACAATAATATTCATAATGTGTCTGTTTGTAAAACCCACACCACTGGTTCTTAAAAAAGATGATGGTTACGTTCTGGATAAAAAACTGACCATTATTTATTCAATATTGTTTATAATCAGCATTCTGCAGGTTTTCCGCATTATACCCCATGTAATCGGAACCATATGCGTTACGCTGGCGCTTCTTTTCCTTGATAAAAAGGCAATTAAGGAAGTTAACTATCCTTTGCTTGGTACTTTCTGTGCCTTCTTTGTTTTCAGCGGCAACATGGCAAGAATACCTGCTGTAAATGCTTTTTTCTCAAATGTGCTTCCGGTTAATACCCTCCTTTTCGGCATTTTATCCTGCCAGTTCATGAGCAATGTACCCAGTGCGGTACTGTTGTCCCACTTTACGGCAGATTACAAAGCACTTCTGCCGGCTGTAAACATTGGCGGATGCGGAACACTGATTGCTTCGCTGGCCAGCCTGATTACCTTCAGCGAATATAAGAAACATAATCCTGAGAGTATTAAGTCCTACCTGTTCAGGTTTACGGTTATAAACTTTTCTTTTGTAATAATTCTGTACCTCGTCCAATCATACGTTAATAAATTTTTACTGTAAAACATATTAACCTTCCCTGATGAATAATTATATTCTGTAATTATTCCGGGAAGGTTAATTTATGGGTTATTTTGTTAATGTAAATAATGATGTGAATATTTATGTTGAGGATTTAAATCCCGAAGGAAAAAAAGCAATTCTTTTCATACACGGCTGGCCAGCCAGCCATAACCTGTTTGAATACCAGTTTGACAAGCTGCCCCATTTGGGTTTCCGGTGCATTGGAATAGATACCAGGGGTTTTGGCAATTCAAGCAAGCCCTTTTTTGGTTATGACTATAACACATTATCAGACGATGTAAGATGTGTTGTGGAAGCCCTAGGCTTAAATGACTTTACTTTGGCCGGGCATTCCACCGGCGGTGCAATAGCGGTAAAGTATATGGGGCGTCACAGAGGATACGGGGTATCCAGGCTGGTCCTGATTGCCGCAGCTGCACCGAGTCTAATCCAGCGACCAAATTTCCCGTACGGTATTGATAAGGAAAGAGTATTGCAGATGATCGAAGGCACCTATGCCGACCGTCCCGAAATGCTGCGGAATTTCGGGGAAAACTTTTTCTTCAGGCGTATATCGCAGCCTTTTTCAGAATGGTTCTTCGATTTGGGCCTGCAGGCGGCAGGCTGGGCAACCGCAGCGATAGCAAAAACCTGGATTAACGAAGTATTATTTGCTGATATGGAATCAATCCATGTACCTACACTGATAATTCACGGTATTCATGACAAAATTGTTCCTTTCCACCTCGCTGAAGTACAGCACAGGATGATTAGAAATTCGGTGCTGGTCCCCTTTGAATTCTCGGGACATGGCTCTTTTTATGACCAGAAAGACGAATTCAATGATGTTTTGGTAAAATTTGTGTCAAACAAGCTTTAGCAGGCTGAAATTTGGCAGAAGCATTACAAATCAACCAGTTCAAAGCGCTTCACAGATACATGGTAAGCAGCAAAAACCGAGAGGACATAAATTATCATACCAATCACCAGTATCGGCAACTGCTTCAGCATTGCTTCCGGGGCAATACTGTCCAGCCACCCGAACCTCGGAAAGTGTACCAGCACTTCCATAACAGCAACCACAAAGAAAGCAGGTATTATTGCCGCTAAGAATGCATTTCCGGCTTTATAGGCAGTTTTGAAAAAACGGGTTAGAAATATAAAATTGAAAATTGCATAAGTTATAAATCCAAAACCATAATAAGCAATATTTGCTTCAATACCTGCAACATTTCCGGCGGGCAACAGTTTAACACGCAGGAACGCAAAAGGCAGCGAAATTATAAGCTGCGCCATTTGTGCCAGGACCAGCAGCATGCATTTGGCTTTTACGGTATCCCTTTTTTTTACCGGAAGCAGCGCAGTATAGTAAATATCATTTGTCTCCCGCCCATACATAAAGGTTATATACGGTCCAAGGCAGCCAAACATAAACACCATGCCATACGGATATGCAGGTACAATCACCAGTAACCCCATCAGCGTGAAGATAAACAAGTTCGGGTGCGCTGCAAGTTTCAGTTCTTTATATAAAAGGTTAAACATCGTAGCTGCTCCTTTCTGTGCGAATCATGATTTCCTCCAACGTCAGTTCCGCTGTTTCCCCGGGCTTTTTCAAATGCTGAAATGACTTGATGAACTCGTATTTTTCTGCACTGACAAGAAGCCTTCCGTCTTTAATATAGGTTATGCCATCAGCGCATTTTTCCAGGTCGGATGTTATGTGTGTGGAAAAAAGGATGCTTCTTTCCCCGTTTTTTACCAACTGGCGAAACAAGCCCAGTAAGTCGTCACGGGATACAGGGTCCAAACCGCTGGTGGGCTCGTCAAAAATCAATAATCTTGCATTATGGGATAATGCCAGAGCCACCATGTACTTAACTTTCATTCCTGACGAGAGTTCTTTTACCCGTTTTTGCGGATCCAGAGAAAAGGTTTCAAGATACCTTTCATAAGCGACATCATCCCAGTTTTTACAGAACCTTTTTGTTACATCAGTTATATCAGACAACCTCTTATGCTTATAAAAATCAATCCCGCCCAAAACCACGCCAATGTCCTGTTTACAGATTTCTTCATTCCTCCTGAAATCCATGCCGAACATTTCAATTGTTCCGCCATCGGGACGCACCAGGTTCAGAATGGATTTCAATGTTGTAGTTTTCCCCGCTCCGTTTTTTCCGATTAAGCCCATGATCCTGCCCTGTTTTAGCGAGAACGTAACATCTTTCAATACAAAGTTTTTATAATGCTTCTCTAGCCCATGCACCGACAGTACATTCATGCCTGCCATCCTCCTCTCCCATCCGGGCAACTAATGCCTGCAGATAAACGCCAAGAACGCATACATATTTTCTTTGCATTAGCACCACCAAATATCCTTTAATATGAATCAAATCATGAAGCAAGGTTCAATCTTCGTGAAATTTTGATAAAATATCCTTCACATGTCCGGACATACTCAGAAAAGTATTGCTTTCAATCAAAGCAATACCGGCCGTTTCGGGACTGGTATCTCCCAATACCACCAGTGTATCTCCCGGTTTAAGTTTAAAAACGTCACGGGCCTTTTTAGGAAGTACAATCTGTCCTCTGTCCCCTAACGTAACCGTGCCAAAGATATGCTTGTTCTTAGGCGGAATGTGGAAACCCTCCTTTTCGGGATCAAAGCGGACCAAATCATTTAAAGACACATTATATAGGTCTGCCAATGCTTCGCAGTTAAGAATATCGGGCAGCGATTCACCGTTTTCCCATTTTGCCACAGCCTGGCGGCTTACACCGATACGTTCTGCCACTTCTTCCTGCGAAAGCTTGCTTATATTTCTCAGATAACGAAGGTTTGCTGCAATGTTACTTTTCGGGCTTTTCATATTTTTCACACCTCACAGATATTATAATAAAGCAATAGTTACCCGATTTGAACCAACCGATATAAACAACTTTTGTTAATTTTAGTTGCGTATTTCAGTGGTTGCATGCCAAAATTCAGCAAAATCTAATACTGGAAAAGTTCAGACAGATTTTTAATAAAGTAAGAAGACTGCATTATCATGGGCATCATTGATATTTAAAGCTAAATATAAAAATACAGCGATTCTGACAGGTAATCCTTTTTATACTTCCCGGCCAACCTGGCCAGATGGTTTTTAACTGTATTAACCCCAATCTCTTGATTCTGGTACCTTTTTATGATGTCAAAAAAAGCTTCCTTTTCTTTCCCTGTTGCATTACCTTTCAGATGATTCCATACATGGTAAGCAGCATTTACGCGGGTTATCATGTCGCCTTCGCTTTCTAATGCCGATTCTATCAGATTATAAAACCCGGTTGCAGTAATGTTCGTCTTTTCTTCTAATAACTCGTTTATTTTTACATATATCTGATATGATCTTTCCATTACTGCAAGCCCGTACCTTCTCCATTCCTTTTCCAGTTCATTGATATCAGTAATTTCCGCCGTGCAGTTGATGCATTTTATGCAAGACAGGTTCTTGTCCTTAACCTCAAGCATAATGTCAATATCATGCCTGTTAATCCTATCTATGAAGCTTAAAAATTTGCTTATAGTTACAGAAGCCGAATGCGATCCGGTTTTCTTATCCCCGGCCTGTTCGGAATAATGTATTTTCTGGTTTCCATCTTCTTTCTTCCATGTTGCCCCGCACTGTTCAATCCAGTATGCCTCGCTCATTTTTTCTTCAGGCGGATTTATTTCATTATGAAGGTTATCGAATATAACCGGGATGTTTGTCCTAAGCCCGATATTGAGAACTTCCTCAATATTATAAATTTTATCGTCATTTTCTATAACAAGGCGCTTTTTTATATTATCTGGAAGGAATTTATAGTTATCTATAAACCTTTTAATTGAAGCCTCCTTGTTATCATAAGCCCCTCCGATATGAAGCACAACTTTGTGTTCAGAATTCACACCCAGGCTGTCCAGGATTCTCGCATGGTACTCCAAATCTTTAACTGCCTTCAGAACAACATCACTGTTGTTTGAATTTAAAATGGTATATTGCCCCGGGTGAACCGAAACCCTCATTCCGCTTTTTTTAATCTTTTCCCCAATTGAATTCAGTTCCTCGGAATAAGCTTCCCACCATTTTATATTGTTGACTTCACACGAACCAAAGGGTATTAAGTCCGAACTTATCCTGAAAAGCTTTATTTGGTTTTTAATGTTATAATCGACAATGTTACTTAGCGACCTGATATTGTGTTCGATTAACTCAGCCAGTTTGTCACTTCCGGCATTTTTCAATGTGCAGCTTTTAAAATCTGTGCCTTTTACTCCAATCACCTTGCATGCATAACCTATTCTCATAAAACAACACCCGTTGCGTAAATGGAAAATATATATTTTATTTATTACCGTTTATAAAATTTTCATTAAACAACCGAAGGAAGTTGATTGGCTCACAGAGCAATATCAGAATAATCAGGAACTTTAATTTTCAGGCTGTTGAGGAGTATCTTCCCTCAATATATAAGGACCGGGAGATTCCCTGTACTTTTTTGCATGCATAAAAAAGACGCTGGTTTTCAGCGTCTTTAAAAACTTTATATTGGGTAAATTGTATGCATTACCCGGGAGGTAAAGAGCATTTCCTATTTTTCAGGTGCCTGGACGGTATTTATTTCTACCGTAATTGCATGGCAGCATGCCTTAATGTCGTTAACTGACTGCTGAAACAGGTTTACGAATTTTTCTTCGGTATTGATAATGACTTTTTCCAATTCGGTTTTCATCGATAAAGCATTTTCGGTCTTATATTTCCTGGTATTATATATAACCTCCTTTAATTTTTCTCCAAACAGGATAATGTCATTATCAACAAAATCCGCTTTTTCCCAGCGCAACTTATGCAACGATATAATCTTTTCATGCTGCCTGAAAAAACTCTGGTATATATACTCGGTAATATGTGGTACATAAACCGCATACATTTTCAGTAAATTAAGCATGCAATAATACAGAGCGTACTGGGCTGACTTACGCTGATTATATCCATGTTTTTCGGGCTGATATAACCGTTCTTTGACAATCTCAAGGTAATAGTCGCATAAATCTTTCCAGAAAAATTCGTCAATTTTATGCCTTGCCGCTCCAATCTCATATTTCTCAAGGCAGTTTGCGGCATCAATCATAGTCTGCCTGCAGCGTTCTGTTATCCACCGGTCTACAGGCATCAATTCCTCACCTGCATTGATGTCAATATCCTGCAAATGGGAAAGTGCGAACCTTGATGCATTCCATAGTTTTGTTATAAACCGTTTTCCGGCATCCAGATCGTCAACCGAGAAAAACGTATCGGTCCCAAGTTTGTTATTCGCCGCCCAATACCTTAAAACATCAGCAGAGTAGTTTTCAATAAGCTCTTTGGGCGTTTGCTGTGAATTTGCCTTGGACTTGCTGATCTTCTCTCCCTTTTTTGCAAGAACAAAGCCGCAAACCATGATGTCCTTCCATGGAATTTCACCGGTATGATATAGGCTTTTTACTATGGTGTAAAACGCCCAGGTGCGTATTATCTCATGGGCCTGAGTTCGCATGCTCATCGGCAGTATCCTGTCCGAGATATCATTTGTCTCCCCCCATCTGGCATTTATCTCGGGAGTGAGTGAAGATGTAGCCCATGTATCAAATACCGCACTTTCAGGTAAAAATTCATTACTTCCGCACGAACACGGTTTTCCGGGATTTGTCTCAAGAGGATTTACAGGCAGCATATCCTCGTCTGCCGCTATAATATTACCGCAATTTTTGCAATACCATATTGGAAGGGGAACCCCGAAGTAGCGCTGGCGTGATATGCACCAATCCCACTTAAGATTTTCAATCCATGATATTAACCTGCTTTTCATAAAAGCCGGATACCAGTTTATTTCGTCTGCCGCCTTTAAAAACAAATCCTTGTTCGAAAGGATGTCGATATACCACTGTTTTGAAAGTATAATCTCTGTTTCTTTTCCACAGCGTTCGTGTACCGAAACGGTATGGGTTATTTTCTTTGATTCCTCCAAAAGCCCGTTTTCAGATAAAAGACTAATAATCCGCTGTCTTGCTGCTAAAACATCCATTCCTCCGATAAACCGGACATTTTTCTCTATCCTGCCGTCAGGCATAATAACATTTCTGTATGGCAGCTTATATGACATATACCATTCCGCATCAGTGCTGTCGCCAAAGGTTGCGCACATAACAATCCCTGTTCCTTTTTCAATGTCAACCTTGTCATCAGCCAATATGGGTATTTCATAATCATATAAAGGAACAGTTGCACTTTTGCCAATCAGATTCGAGTACCTTGTGTCATTCGGGTTTACGAAAAGGCATACACAGCCATAAAGCAGCTCGGGTCTTGTTGTGGCTACAGTCAGGTTTTCATTTCCGGTTTTGAACTTTACGTAATTGAATGTTGTTTCCTTCTCAACTGCTTCCAGTTCAGCCTGGGCAATTGAAGTCCGGCATTCGGTACACCACAGTACCGGCGACTCTTTCATATATGCCTTTTGGTCTTTTAGCAGCTTAATGAAGGATTTTTGCGATATCCTCTGAACAGTAGGGTTAATGGTTTCATATTGGAGCGACCAGTCAACCGAGAAGCCTAATGACTGCCATAATTCCTTAAATTCCTTTTCATACTTCCCGGTAGTTTCAAGGCATTTTCTGATAAATTCGCTCCGGTTCATGTTTCTGGCAATAATACCCTCTTCTTTTTCAACAAGCCTTTCTGTCGGCAGACCGTTGTCGTCAAAGCCAAAGGGATAGAAAACATTATATCCCTGCATCCGTTTGAAGCGTGCAATCATTTCTGCCTGGGTATAGGAGAATATGTGCCCTATGTGCAGACTGCCACTTACAGTTGGCGGCGGTGTGTCAATAGAATAGATTTCAGCGTCACTTTCGGGATCAAACCTGTAAATTTCGTTTTCCTTCCAAAAATCCTGCATCCTTTTTTCTGCTTGCCTGAAGTCATATTTTTTCTCCATGGTAATACCTCCCTGATTTTACGAACACAAACAAAAAGTTCGCCGTAAGCTTATATATTGCTTAGGGCGAACTATTGCATCCGCGGTACCACCTAAATTCAGATATGACTATCTGCACTCTGCCAATACGGGATAATTCGTTGAACTATCCGATATTGCTTTCCTTTTAACGGTGGAAAATTCCGTTGAAGCCTACTTGGGAATACATCCTTTTCGGTTCACAGCTCAAAGGCTACTTCTATACCTCCGTCACGAAGATTTACACCGGCCATCTTCTCTCTATGCTTCGGGAAAGTATATACTCCTCCTTATCATCGCCATTTTGTCCGTGTTCGTTTTTTATTTTATATTATATTATTTTATTAATATAAAAAAGTCAATAATTTCATTCAATATCGATAGAGTCAATTTACTGTAGGGATTTGAAGATAAGATGACTTCCTGAAATTACCACTCTATTCCATCTCATTACCACCTGTCATTAACATACCAAAAATATTTGCATGAGGATTGATAAAAATTGCTATTATTTGTATTTTCACTTACTTTTATTGAAAAGTAAACATACGGCGATATTGTTCTTATTATATATCTGAG
>DATCKN010000057.1:0-8174 GCA_036562185.1 Thermoclostridium sp. | reverse complement strand
TGCTGGATGAGAATTTCAGGTATAAAGGCGGCGGATTCAGCAGGGTAGATGAAAACCCTAACGTGGTTAAGGACCACTACTTGGTAGATGCATCTGTGCAAAACATCCAGGTAACTCAAAATGGGTATATTTATGTGTACGCAAGTAATGAAAGCCCGGTAGAAGTGTTCTTTGATAACCTGCAGGTTATACATACTCGGGGGCCGGTTTTGGAGGAGACGCATTATTATCCTTTTGGGTTGACTATAGCAGGGATAAGCAGTAAGGCAATGAGTAAGATTGAGAATAAGTTCAGGTTTAATTTTGGGAGTGAACTTCAAAATAATGAATTTAGTGATGGAAGTGGTTTCGACATTTATGAAACTCCATTTAGAAATTATGATCCTCAAATTGGAAGGTTTAATCAAATAGACCCGCTTTCAGTATTCAATCAAAGCTCATCTCCATTTTCCTTCGTTGAGAATAACCCGATCTTATTTATTGATCCATTGGGTTTAGATACATTTAGAGTAACTGGTAAGGTTCCCAAAGGAACTCCTTCCAATTCCATGATAATTGTGGAGACACCTACAGGAGGAACTTCATACTATATTTATAGACCGGGTGACCCCAATGCTGACGAAGATGGGTTAATACCGGTGGGGATGGTTAATGCACCAGAAGCGACAATTGTAGTAACTCCTAATGGCAATAGAACAGAGGAAAATGAGGATCAGCAAGGAAATGGCTCTGCGAATGGCAATGTAACAGAAGATCCTGTAAACAATAGAAGAATTCTAACGCTTGATCCAAGAGTTCAAGGACCTGCAGCAGATTTTATCAATAGAGTCCAGAACGAATTGGGAATCAGACTCAGAGTAGCCCAGGCATTGCGAACCTTAGAAGAACAAAATAATTTGTATGCACAGGGACGGACAAGGCCGGGGCCAATAGTTACAAATGCCAGGGGTGGGCAAAGTTACCATAATTTTGGTCTGGCTATTGACGTTTATATGATGGATAAAAATGGAAGAGTTGATTTCAATCAGGTAGTCCCACCAGCAGTTGTAGAAATTGCAAGACAGGAAGGATTTGAATGGGGAGGAAATTGGCGAAGTTTCAGAGATAATCCCCATTTTCAATTGACTTTGGGGCAAACATTACAACAATTACGATTACAACATGGAATACATTAAAAAACATTCAATTTTTTGTCTTTCGGTTATTAGTCTCTTGTTTTATGTAAGTTGTTCGGGGCAGAATTCAAAGTCTTTCGGATCTGTCACCAGGGGGAAGGATATTGATAGCACAGAATATTATATCAAATTAATCAGGAAGGAGTATGCCAGAATCAATTCAGGAGGTTTGCAATTCCGCATAGTTAAAAATGATCTCGAAGGACAATCAACTGAAGGAGGAACTATACAAAAATATTATGATGGAAATAACCTACGTAAAGCAGTTCTCATTTATTATGGTGAGAATGGGAAAGCAACTTATGAATATTATTTCCTGGAAGGGCAGTTGTTTTTTTGTTTTGAACGAGTTGAAGAATATAAGAGGCCAATTTATGCGGACAGCAAGTCAAAGGCGGGTAAGGTTTCGGAAAACAGATATTATTTTCATAATCTGAGTCTGATACGGTGGATCGATGCCAATGGAAAAATTGTAAGCAAATCCATGTATTCCGATAAGAAGAAAGAAATATTTGAGGATGTTAAGAAGTTTGCCGAGCCGCCGCAGTAAAAAAATATGAAGCCGCTTGCAATGAGCGGCTTTTGTATTTAAGAGATTATTGTTTTGCAACTCAGCTTTAAAGATAGATGCACCAGGAAACTATATCTTCCCTGAGGCAATATTTTGTAAGCACTCCCCTAAATTAACTCAACCTTTTGCAAAAAAGCCGCCTCAAAAGTAAATTTTGAGGCGGCATTCTCTGAGAATCACTTAAAACCTTCTGTAACTATAAATTTTATTCCCACCCTGTATTCTGCGTCAATTCATATCCCTTATCCTGATACAGTTTGATCTGGTCCAGCGGCAAAGGTTCCAGATATACCCGTGGATTGGTGAACAGGCGCTGTGTTTCCGGCTTCCAAGCAGGAATAATGTATCCTTCTGCTGCGTCATTTTCTATCTTCGTATCCTTCAGCAGCGGCCAGTCAGCTACTCTTATCCATGCGCCGCGATTGATGTCCGGATTACCCTGTGTGTCGGTGTACTCCAGTTTTTTCCAGCGCTTCAGGTCATCGAGGCGGAAACCTTCCATCATTAATTCAATACGGCGTTCGCGGCGGATTTCCCAAAGCAGGGAAGGTATGGTAGGATCTCTTTGGGGATCATTATAGGTAACACTGTCAATTGCCGGTAAACCGCCCACCACTTGCAGATGCTTCATTTGCACATCCGCTCTGTCGCGCAGGGCATTGATAGATTTATCCAGATCTATTTGGGTAATGGTTCCCAATTCTGCTGCCGCCTCGGCATAATTCATCAGGACCTCGCCATACCGTATAACCGGTCCATCGGTGGGATTGAGGTTGCCATTACCTTCTGGAGCATCTTTAATATCCTCGTTCAAAAATTTATGCACGGCATAACCAGATGTAGAGTAGTTGGCAAATTCTCCGTTGGGGCGTAATTCCTGTACAAAAGTCTCGTACAAGCGCGGGTCCCTGTCGGCCATAACTTCCTGGATGTTGGAGTCTCCTTGATAAAGTGGTGACAAACCAATGGGAAGTCCATCATTACAGAGGTATGATTCAATGGCGTTCTTGGAAGCGCCTGTTTGCGGTTCCTTGTTTACATAACTGTTCAGGCTATGCATTGTCTGGCCTGTTGCATATTCCCGGTACAGCATGACTTCCTTATTGCCTGCAAGGGAAAGTGAATTGAACATTCCCCGGTAATCGTTGGCCACCTGGTACTTACCGGAAGCAATTACTTCGTTGGCAGCCCATTTTGCTGCTTCCAGATATTCTGTGGCTTTGGCAGTATTATTAAAGTGGTATTTCTGCCAGGTACCTTCATACAAGAACACACGCGACATGAAGGCCAGCACCACAAATTTATTTACTGTCAACCCGGCGGTACCATCACTTTCACGCACATTAGCGGCAGCATATTGAAAATCGGCCAGTACACTGTCCATAACCAGTGTGCGGGGATCGCGGGGTTTGTACAGTTCTTCCTCATCTGCATCCGTTAATGGGCGGCCAAACCAGGGCACATCGCCGAAACGTTTTACCAGGTCGTAATATTCCATGGCCCTGAAAAAGCGGCCAATTCCAGTCCAGTGCCGGACCGCTTCTTCATCCATGGGCACAAGTTTCACCCGGTCTATCAGAAGATTAGCCTTCCGTACCCATGAGAAAGTCCACCCGCCACCTGAAGGAGGTACAATTTGTGTAAACTGTGCCGGGCTGGACGGAGCGAAATCATCATTCAGGCTCTGTCCGGAAAAATACCTTCCCCACGCATAGCTTGACCCATAGCCAGTAAAAAAAGCAGGGTAGAAGCCCCATGCAAACGCCCGTACATTATTTTCACTTGTCCAATACGTATCATCCGTCAATTGATCAAGCGGTAAGCGTTCCAAAAAATCTTTCTTGCATGCTGTCAGCACAACAATTGCAAGAAGAAACGAACATATTTTGATGCGCATAATTCTATTATTTAAAGATTTAGAAAGTAACCTGTAATCCGAGCGACAGCGTTCTGCGATAGGGATAAACACGGCCAAATGTATTTGGATCGTTCAACCCCGGTGTTGTGTAGTCTGTTTCCGGATCGATGGGCTCTTTAAGATTCTCTAACTCAAACAGGTTTTCGCCGCTGAAGTATATCCTTGCTGATTGCGTTTTTGCCTTGCTGATAAATTTGGTGGGTATATTGTAAGCTACCGTTACATTCTTCAAACGGGCATATGCCATGTTCAACAGGTATTTGGTCTGCGGCAGGAAGTTTCGCGTATTATTCGATTGCCCCTGGTCGGTTGGCCGTGGATAATAAGCATTGGGATTTTCTTCTGTCCAGTAATCGAGCTGGTGCTGGTACCAGGCCTCTCCCGGGCGGTAACCGGGAATTACCAACGGACCATTGACCCAGAAATCACGTTTACCTACACCCTGAATGAAAATACCCACTTCAACCCCTTTCCATTCTGCATTCAGCCTTAAACCATACTGATAGCGGGGAGTAGAGTTACCGATAACCTTCAGGTCGCCATGATCGTCAAGTGTGTTGGCCCCGGGACTAATTACACCGTCGCCGTTCAGGTCGCGATATTTGATGTCGCCCGGGCCATAAAAGAACCAGCTTAGTTCCCATTGCTGCTGGCTCGGTACACCGTCTTTTCTGATCCACTTGCCATTTACATCAGTAACCAGATTGCCGTTGGCATCCTGCACAAAATCATCTTTTGTGAAGAAACGATCGGTTTCATAACCCCAGATATCGCCTAACACCTTACCTTCAAAGTTGGTGCTAAGCCCTTTGTTGGCATTGGCAAAGCGGGTGATCTCTTCCTTAAAGTCTGACAATACAGCTGTTGCACTGAAATTTATGCCATTGGCAAAACGATGGTTCCAGTCTATACTCAATTCCCAGCCCTGAGTGGTCAACTCTCCAAAGTTAACTACCGGCGCACCAACTCCCAGTGTGTTCGGCACCGTAATAGCTGAAGTGATCATATCGCTGGTAACTCTCTTATACCAGTCGAATGTCAATCCCAGCCTGTTATTCAGGAACCGGGCATCAAGGCCCACATCGGTTGTCGTGACAACTTCCCAGGAAAGTGTAGGCGAAACCAGCTGGGGGTTTCCCATGGTGCGCATATTTTGTCCATTAACATACCAACCCGAATTGGTGCCATTCATGGTAGGAAGGAACTTGTTTTCTCCTACTGCCTGGTTACCGATAGAGCCCCAGGAACCGCGCACTTTCAAGTAGGAAATAACATTATTTAACCGGTTCATGAATGACTCTTCAGAAATAATATATCCTGCTGAAACAGAGGGAAAGAAGCCCCATTGGTCTTTGCGGGGAAAACTGGACGAGCCGTCAAACCGTCCATTCAGTTCCAGCAACAGTTTCTTCTTCCAGCTATAGTTGATACGGCCAAAATAGCCAAGGGTAGCCCAGTGATTGTGCTCACCGGTAACAAGCTGCTCTCCAATTGCGAGATCGGGTTCGCCAAAATTAGGATCCAGTAAACCCTTTCTGTCGGAAGACTGGTACCATTCTTCGTATGATTCTACGTCGGTTCCTACCATAATTTTAAAATCGTGATCTTTTACACCCTTTACATAAGTAGCGAAAGCTTTGAGCACACTGCGCTGATCCCAAAATGAACTGTAAAAGACCCGGTCGTGAGTGGCAGAAGTATAGGGCCTGTAAGTGAAGGCGCCGGCGCCCGCCCAGAAGTCCCAGGCTGATACAGAACCGCCTGTATGGTGCAGGTTATTGCTGTTACGGGCGTATGTATAATCAGCATCAACAGTAAGGCCGGGAAGAATTTTAAATGTACCGCCAACGGCTATACGAGTAAGGTTATTTTCGTAGTCAGACATTTTGGCCTGCTCCACTTCCGTAATTGCGCTGCGGAATGGCTTGCCTTCATAGGTACCGTAAGGAAAAGTTTTATGCCAGCGATACACGTAATACCACGGGTCGTATGTTTCGGAACTGAAATAGTACGGGCGTGTTTTTACTGTCCTTGACAGTATTGCTTTCGCCCGCGCGTCCAGCCAGTCAGTGACTGCCGAATTAATACCCAGGTTAAAATAAGCACTTTTTTCTTTTTCTGGTTAAAAGACAAAAGAACGATCAATGGCAACAGGAAAATACCCAAAAATACCAGAGATAATTGCTTGCTCATTATCATACAATTTATAAGCATATACTTTTAATCATTCGCCACTTCTTTCAGATACAAAGCAAGATTCATCATTGCTTCCGAAGCATAGTAAGAATTGTTCATCCAGTTGGAAGGCTTCACCTTCTTTACCCAGGTAGGAATCTCTGCAGGGCTGCCATAAGTTTCGGATATATATCCCTGTCCGGCCAATAATCCATTGGCTAATCCGCTTGCCTTTTGGAGGTATTGCTGCTTTTTCGTTACCTGGTGCGCTTTAATATATACATTGATCAGGATTGCGCTGCTGCGCGCCACCGGTTCATAGCAAATAAACTGTTCCAGTACTGTAGGACTCAACCATGTTTCAGGCGCTCTTTTGCGGACGGGGTGTACAAACTTTGTCCAGCTGTCAGGATCTTTCACCGGAGACCAAACCACAAACTGGTCTTCAGCAAACCGCAGCAGTTCTTCTGCCTGCGCGATTGCTTCCGGTTGATTTTGTGCATCGTCTAACAACAGCGAAGCAGCATCACAGGCTTGTTCACGTGAAAGATTTTCATAAGGTCCCTTCAAAGCTACATCTTCAAACTGCGCATCCCATTGATAAGTACGCAATGGATTTTTTACCACCCAGGTCCAGGCCTTTTTTCTTCCACTGCGGTAGGCCGTATCCTGGTATTGATGATCAAGCCTGTCAAAGAACGCAATAATAGCTGTCGGGATCATGCGGAGTGAATGCACAGGCTCACCGGTAACCGCATTTACCATTACCGGCCAGGTGCCGTCAGCATCCTGGTTTGCCAAAAGTGTTTGCGCCATTTTGATAGCGGCCTCATAATATTTTTTATCCCGGGTAATATCATACAAATCCAGCAGCCCCAGTGATGCGTCAACTACAGAAGGCACCATCAACCAGTTTTTCTTAGCCCTGTCAGGAGCAGGTTCCGGAGCCCCGTTAACGTTTTCTATATAGGTAGGCGGAACATACGCATAACGGGATGTTGGCGGTTGCCGGATAGATAGCAGATAATCTCCCATTTTACGGGCCATGGTTTTTGCATCGGACCGCTCTGCACTTGTCTCTGCATTTTGCGAGTATGCTACCATGGCCTTTAGCAAACCGCCAATCACTTTGTTGGCAAAACAGTAACGCACATAGGTGGGATCAGGCTTTCCATGCTGCAACCAATATTGCACCGATGGCGCCTGAAACAATGCCTGCAGGCCTTCACTCGCCGATTCGAAATAGGTATTGGCCGGCCTGATATCAGCCTGTACAAAAGCAGGCGAACGGTAAAACTTCCTTTCCCCTGCCCTGCCCACTACCGTGCCCGTCCGGTCAAGGCCATCAACGAAAAGATGCGTCATGCCTTCAGGTATGGCCTTCCACACAGGCGACAGCGAAGCCCATGGTTTACCGGCTGTAAACCTGAGGGTGTCGCCGGAAGCAGTTACAACGGTAAATTGATAGGACGTTGCGTTGGTCACTTCCGCAAAATCAAAGGCGGGCGCATAGAAAAACCGTGCGGCATGTTGATTCCAGAATGCCCGCTGCCGGGTTCGCCCGGATAAACCGGAACCAACGTTTCGTCTGAAGCAATTCCTTGTGAAAATGCACATTGCGTGATCCATACCGCGCAAAATGTGATGATTAGTATTCTCATAGCCAATTGCTTTATTATTAATACGTAGCAGGAACTCCGATAACATGGCTACGGCAGACAGTTCCACCGATATACAGAGATGGAGAAAAACAAGCAGCGTAACATCAGGCTGATTGACCAGCAGTAGCGTAGTGGTTACTGCAAATCCAAAGCCGGCAAGCCCCCGCCCCCAACCTGCAAAAAGAAATGCTATGATAAGAAAGGCGTATTCAGGCATCCGGATGACACTATTGCTGCACGGTATTCCTATGCAATGATGAATAGTACCAAAATTAGAAGCGGTATGGCGAAAGGGGTGCTATTTTCTGATGTGATTCTAATACTATTTTTCAGGTGTATGTGCGGAGTGCACAACAAGTAACGCTTGATGGGATGTAGATAGTAAAGTAGCTTAACAACATTTTGCGATGTGCCATCACCAATTTCGACATTCCTTCATCAAACCAACCAAGAATGCAGACTGACATAGAAACTGCGAAAAATCCGCGCTGCAAACAGGCCTGACAAAAAAGACGCAGCCATCTGCGCCTCTCGTGATCCGGATTGGATTCGAACCAATGACCTACTGCTTAGAAGGCAGTTGCTCTATCCAGCTGAGCTACCGGACCAATTACTATGCACCCATCACCTCCCCCTCAACAAACAGCGGCAAATATACACTATCACCCCAATAC
>DATCKN010000055.1:0-132006 GCA_036562185.1 Thermoclostridium sp. | reverse complement strand
TTATTACTCAAAGTTCATTAACGGATTCGTTCTTTTAGCACTGTTCAATTTTCAATGTCCTGTCCAACTTCCGTTGGCCCTGCCGCCCTGTTCACGTCCCGTTTCCGGTCCGTCTCACCGGCGGATTCTTAGTTTAACACGCCTCTTTCATTTTGTCAAGCACTTTATGTTTACCAATTTTTGACGTGTTATTCTTTCAGTCCGTTCCCGCTGCGTCAGCAACGAGACTCTTAATTTAACATATCTGAGCCTGGTTGTCAAGCGATTTATGTCTACCAATTTACGTCATTTCAGCACGATATGTTAAATTATTAATTACCATTCAAGGTCCTTAAACCATTGATACTGCCGTTTCGTAAGTTTTATCAGCGACAGCTTTTATATCTTACCACGCTGTTTGACGTTTGTCAAGACTAAAACTTATCATTTTATTCTTTCGGTTTCAAGCGGATGTTAAACCATCAACATTTCCCGTTTTCTTGTTAGTCAAATCAGCGACTTATAAATACTAGCACAGGTTTATAATTGTTGTCAATAGATTTTTTTATGTTTATTTCCCTAAGCAACAAGTTAAGTGTCAAAGCAAATACGGCTCCTGGTACAGAAAATGCTTGTGATTGGCCTTTCGATGCCATAATAAAGTAATTGACACGTATTATGTGGTACATTACCGGATATACATATCAAAACCAGATATTGTTGTCCGGATTTCCGCCGGTTATTTTGACAATAAAAACAGGCGCAGAACTTACCCATCCGTCTGCGCCTGCCACTTGTTTCAGTCATTCATTTTGCTTTAAGCAGAATTGTCCTATAAATAGAATCATTCAGCAATATCTGATACCAATTATTCTTCGGTCTTTAAAATCTCATATAAAATCCCGTTAATATTCTTAGTCGAACTACACTCAATTACTTCGGTTTTTTGCTCATATTTACCCCGTATAGCTTTCTGCATAATATTTGCATATTGAAAGATTTCATTCCCCTTAACGCTTGTTTTTACATTCTTTGATATTATATCAATGAAATCTCCTGCCTTGGCCAGGTTCGAAAGATTTACATGCTGCTCAAAAAAAGCTTTTAAAAATGCATTCTGGTTCTTTTGCCTGAAATAAACCGAATATGTCTTAAACTCACCTTCAGGAGTATAACCCTGCCTGAATCTCACAAACCCTTCAGCTTGTTCACCGTTTAAAAGCTGATAACCAGGCTCGAGATGTATATACAGGTTTTGAACAGGATCTTCATAATGCATATAAATAGGTACGTCTATATATACTCCGCCAAAATAGTCTACAATTTCGCGAAAGCCATCTGTTTTAATAGTAATATAATCATCTATTGTTATTCCAAAAACCTCATCCATTAAATCCGCCCAAAAATTCATTGCATATACAGTATTCCCTGATGAGCCGAATTTACCACCTGTATCCGATTTATATTTCAAATCAATGGCTATAGCATGTGCCGCATTCATTTTTTGTATGCTTGGATCGGCAGCATGCATAGAATTGGCTTTTTTCAACTCTTCTAATATCTTATCATTGTAATCTATATACGCATCTCTTGGAAAATTGATTAACTTCATTTGCTTGTTCTTCTCATCAATGCTCAGGACAATAATTGTATCATAAGCATTATATACGGCATCCTGCCCGATAAGAAGAATATTTTTGCTTCCGGGTTCCACAAGGGTTTTATAATATCTTTGCCCATTGGTAAGCCCTTTGGGTTCATCAGGCTGATCCCGATTCTCTTTATCATTATTCTCAGGCATGGTCGTTGGTTCGGGTGTAACTGTTATATCCATCTGCGGGTAATCTTCCTGAACATTTTGAACAGGCTCACCATTCTCAACAGGTTTTGCAAAAATAAAAAGTACAACTGTTAACATAACAATTGACACAAATAACATCACTAAAGCAATTTTTGTTTTTTTCTGAAGTCCCATCTTGTTTTCCCTGCCTCATTAATTGAGTATGAAACAATGGTTTTTTAAGTATTACTTTAAATTATACCATGGAATATATTTGAACTTCAAACAGCAAAAAGCTTACCGGCAGCAGGTTATAAAATATATAACCCGCTGCTGTAAGCCTTGCAGCAACCATTATACCAGAATCATTTCAGTTTGCTGTTAATAAGCTCAATTCTTTCAAGTACTTTATTGTATAATTCGCTGTATTTTTCAAGTTTTTCCTTTTCGGCCTTAACAACTTCTGCAGGAGCCTTGGATATAAATCTCTCATTACTAAGTTTTCCGTTAACCCTGTCAAGTTCTTTTTCAAGGTTTTCCTTTTCTTTAAGAAGGCGTTCCATCTCTTTCTCGAAATCAAGCAATTCGTCCAGCGGAATGTAAATTTCCACACCTTTCAATACGCTTGACACAGCATCATGAGGAACTCCTGATTTGTCCCTGAATATTTCGAACTCGGATATTCCTGCCAACCTGATAAAATTAGACTCTTCCTCCCGGAAAATTGTTCCCATTTCCTGATCCTCAATTACAAATATAGCTTTTGGTTTTTTCGTTGCAGGAACCTTCATTTCAGCCTTAATATTACGAATACTCCGTATTGCTTCCATAATGGTATTCATTTTCATCTCCGAATCAGGATCGTTTAACTCCTCGCTATATACAGGCCATTTGGAAATCATTATACTTTCGTCATCGGTATACAGGTGCTGGTATATCTCTTCGGTAATAAACGGCATAAACGGGTGCAAAAGCTTCATCGATGTTTTCAAAACTTCGTTCAAAACATACAATGCTTCATGCCTTCCTTTGGCTTCGCGGTCAAAAAGCCTTGGTTTTACCAGTTCAATATACCAGTCGCAGAACTCTTCCCAGATAAATTCATATATCTTCTGGAGACCTATACCCAATTCGAATTTTTCAAGGTTTTCGGTTACTTCTTTGGTCACGGTGTTAATCCGGCTGAGGATCCACCTATCAGGCAACGCAAAATTATCCCTGTTTATACCATCAAATTTTGCATCGTTGTCAAAATTCATCATTACAAACCTGAACGCGTTCCATATTTTGTTTGCAAAATTTCTGCTCGCTTCAAGTTTTTCCGCCGAAAAACGCATATCATTTCCCGGTGAAGTACCAATAGTCAAGGCATATCTTAATGCATCGGTACCATAGCTATTAATGACCTCAATGGGATCCACTCCATTACCAAGTGATTTGCTCATTTTTCTTCCCTGGGAATCCCTTACGAGCCCATGAATCAAAACATATTTGAACGGAACTTCTCCCATATGCTCCAAGCCTGAGAAAATCATACGTGCAACCCAGAAGAATATAATATCATAGCCCGTTACCAAAACATCGGTAGGATAGAAAAATTCAAGATCTTCTGTCTTTTCAGGCCACCCGAGGGTTGAAAAAGGCCATAGAGCAGAACTGAACCAGGTGTCCAGTACATCCTCATCCTGCACCAAGTTCGTGCTTCCGCATTTATCACATTTTTCAGGTGCTGTTCTTGACACCTGCATATGATCGCAATCATTACAATACCATGCAGGAATACGATGCCCCCACCAAAGCTGACGTGATATACACCAGTCCTGAATGTTCTCCATCCAGTTAAAATAGATTTTCGAAAAGCGTTCGGGCACAAACTTTATTCTTCCGCTTTTAACAGCTTCAATTGCAGGTTCGGCAAGTGGTTTCATTCTAACAAACCACTGTTTTGATACTTTGGGCTCAATTACCGTATTGCAGCGATAACAGGCTCCAACGTTGTGTTTATGAGGTTTGACTTCAGCCAGCAGGCCCAATTTTTCCAGTTCGGAAACAATTCTTTTTCTTGCTTCATATCTGTCTAACCCATTGTAAATACCTGCGTTTTCATTCATTGTTGCATTGTCATTCATGACGTCAATTACAGGCAGGTTATGCCTTTTACCAACCTCAAAGTCGTTTGGATCATGAGCAGGGGTAATCTTTACCACACCTGTTCCGAATTCTTTTTCTACATACTCGTCAGCTATTACAGGGATTTCACGGTTTACCAGCGGAAGTATGACTGTTTTCCCAATAAAGCGCTTGTATCTTTCATCCTCCGGATGTACAGCGACAGCAGTATCTCCAAGCATTGTTTCGGGACGGGTTGTGGCAACGGTCAGATATTCATTTTCACCCTTAACAGGATAACGTATATGCCATAATTTTCCTTCACTTTCTTCGTATTCAACTTCTGCGTCAGATATCGTTGTCAGGCAGCAGGGACACCAGTTTATTATTCTCTCTCCCCTGTATATCAGCCCTTTTTCATATAAGCGAACAAATACCTCAAGAACAGCATTTGACAATCTTTCATCCATCGTAAAGCTTTCACGTTTCCAGTCACATGAGCTTCCCAGTCTTTTTAACTGCTCAACAATTCTTCCACCGTATTGGTTCTTCCATGCCCATGCTCTTTCAAGAAATTTTTCGCGTCCCAGCTCCTCTTTCGATAAGCCTTCCTCTGCCAGCTTCTCAACAATTTTTACTTCAGTCGCAATACTTGCATGATCTGTTCCCGGAAGCCACAATGCACAGTATCCCTGCATTCTTCTGAAACGGATAAGAATGTCCTGAAGCGTATTGTCCAAAGCATGACCCATATGCAACTGGCCTGTTATGTTTGGTGGCGGCATTACAATTGTATAAGGCTGTTTCTCCCTGTCAATTTCGGTGTGAAAATAGTCCTTATCCAGCCAATATTTGTATATTCGTTCCTCAACGTCTTCCGGTATATAATTTTTTGGAATATCGGTTCTGTTCATCCCAATTCCTCCCATAAACTTTTAATTTATATATAAACTTGAATTAATTATCTGAAAGCTACCAACACCAAAATACTGCCTGCCATAATTAAAAGCAAGCCTGCTTTTTTAAACGATAATGTTTTTTGATCAACAATATTGATCTTATATTCAGTATCTCCATTGTCCGAATCATCAGTGTTTATGCCTTCGTTCTCATCCTGATTATCTGATTTTAAACCACCGTGATTTTTTACCGTTTTTTCTGTAATAAACCTGGCACCATAAACCAAAAACGCACCGGCTATTACAACAAGTATGGACAAGATTTTTAAGAAACTTTCCAAAGCTACACCTCCCCATATTCATAACAAAGATCCATAGCTTTGCCGGTATCAATAAAAAAACCCTTTCGCCAAAGCTTTGGACGAAAGGGATTCTTCCGCGGTACCACCAAAATTTCCTTTTGAGGACACTCCAGGAATGATATCGGATTCCACCCGGCAGGCCTACTGTCAGTTCAGCCACGCAACTCCGGAGCTACTTCAACAAAACAGATACCGAATACGCTTCCAGCCCATGGCGTATACTCTCTATCGGTCTATTATTGTTTACTCCTCTCCATCATAGTCATTGCAATATATACATGATAGTAATTGATGAATTAAATTTTGTCAAGAAATCATGAAAGTGTTTTGTTTCTTGTCTTTTTTAAACATGATAAAGTCACATTTTTATGTAAATTTCATAGGATGTACTATGTAAATTTATTATAGGGAAGGTGTTTTTATGAAGGATACAGCGGCTGTAATATATGCCGGAAACTGCTGCACGGGTCCAAGCATCAGCATTCCGGTAATGCCTGATAACCCACAGTTAGGTCATACTTATACCCCATATCAGGTTTACATGGGTATTCTCCCTGCCATGGAAGGGCTCAAGAAAGGAACTGTTTTTAAAGAACTTTATCAGCCCTACAATGAAAGCAAAGATGATCTCTGGATGAAAAGCAATAAAATGGCCAATCTTCCGGAGGTAAACAAGCAACTCCCGACAAAGCAAGCAGAAAAAGCTGAAACGCTTATCAATGAAAAGTACACCAGGGGAACGGTTTTTCCGGACAACTATAACCAATAACCGGGAAATGGTATGAAAGGAGTGACGAAGCATGGACGAACGCCAAAAACTTTTAGAGCAAATAATGGCATACGACTTTTGCATGATTGATTTAGGATTGTTTTTAGATACACATCCGTCCGATACCAATGCACTTAAAGACTACAGAATGTGTTATGAGGAATCTGAAAAATTAAGAAAAGTTTATGAAGAGAAATACGGCCCGCTCAGTTTAAGACACATGCCAAATCCGAATTGCTGGCAGTGGATAGACTCTCCGTGGCCGTGGGAAAGGGAGGCATAGGTATGTGGTTTTATGATAAAAAACTTGAATACCCTGTAAGGATTAAAAGGCCAAACCCAAGAATGGCAAAATACATTATCAGCCAGTATGGTGGGCCGGACGGAGAATTGGCTGCATCCCTCCGCTACTTAAGCCAAAGGTTCCACATGCCCACAAAGGAAACCCAGGCAATTCTGAACGATATAGGAACCGAAGAACTGGCTCACCTGGAAATGGTCGGAACCATGGTTCAGCAGCTGACAAAAGGCGTACCTGTAGATGTTTTGGAGAAAGAAGGTCTTGGTGCTTATTATACCGATCATGACAGGGCAGTTTACCCCATGAGTGCAGCAGGAACTCCTTTTACCGCAGCTTACATCCAGTCTAAAGGTGATGTTATTGCAGACCTGGTTGAAGACATGGCAGCAGAACAGAAAGCCAGGGCAACATATGAACATTTGATAGATCTGGCAGATGACCCCGATGTCAAAGATCCTCTGAGATGGCTAAGAGAACGTGAAGTGGTACATTTCCAGCGTTTTGGTGAAGCACTGAGAATTATTCAGGAACTCAAGGGCAGCAAAAAGTATTATTAGTGAAAAGGGCTTCTCCGACCGTGGGTAACAAAACAAGGATTTTGATTGATATCAGACTGTTTTGTTACCCTGCTGAATTATATGGCAATTTCAGATACTCTAAGAAACCATGAACCACAGTGATTCATTTTGATACCATATAAAAATGACTGCGCATCAAAGTATAAAACATGTGATAACTCTGAACCGCTCGGTACAATAATTACAGTAAGTCCTCCCATTGTGTGGTGGCTCTTACAAAAACATTTTAAATGGAGGACTTATTTTATTCATAAGTTTTTAAACAGCAGTTGAGTCAGGGAACGCAGCAGCGTAGCCCGAAAGGTAGCTTTCACTTATCTGTCCTCAAATTCATAATATGCATTATGAAAACCTGCGGTGTTGGTTTTAAAGAATGGACGATTTACAAAAGGAGTTTATCAATATATTATCATGTGAAGCTTTTAAACGCTTTATGTCGTCAGGAGTTAAACTTTCTCAGTTGCAGACTCTCATGCTGCTATTGATAAAATTCAATATACCCTTTGATTTGTCTTTTGACCCGGGAAACCGCAGAAACGAATTCAGTATTGAACTTACAATTTATATAACACCCCATTCATCAATCAATTTCACTATAGGGCAAGAAATTGCCAACCTATAACGGCAAGGCCATATTCTTACAGATATCTGGACAGCCATAATTTAAGAAAGCACATTAAAGTTAAACTAAAGATGGCAGGAGATGATTTTACAAAGCTTATTCAATGATTGCATTATAAAAGGGCTATTTCTGTCTTGAAATAGCCCTCTTGTTCATTTATTGCAATTATTTATTTTTTAAGTTGAAGAATGCCTTTAAGCCGGGATATTCTGCTACTTCGCCCAATTCTTCTTCAATTCTTAACAGCTGGTTGTATTTTGCAACACGGTCGGTTCTTGAAGGAGCACCTGTTTTAATTTGTCCTGAATTTGTTGCAACAGCTATATCAGCTATTGTAGCATCTTCAGTTTCTCCCGATCTGTGGGAGGTAACAGCGGTGTAACCGGCTCTGTTTGCCATTTCTATGGCTTCGAGAGTTTCCGTCAGAGTACCGATTTGGTTAACCTTGATAAGAATGGAGTTTGCAACACCAAGGTTAATTCCCTTTTCAAGTCTTTCGGTATTGGTAACAAACAGGTCGTCACCAACGAGCTGGATCTTTCCGCCCAGTCTTTCTGTGAGAAGCTTCCATGCATCCCAGTCATCCTCAGCTACACCGTCTTCAAGGGATATAATAGGATATTTTGCAGCAAGTTCTTCCCAGAATGCAACCATTTCTTCCTTGGTCTTCAGAACCTTGGTCTTCCAGAAATAGTATTTGCCTTCTTCTCCGATTGCCTTGGCTTCTTCATACATTTCTGTTGCAGCAGCATCAATAGCAAGTCTGAAATCCTTTCCAGGCTCATAGCCGGCTTTCTTAATTGCTTCAACAATTACTTCAAGAGCTTCTTCATCGGATTTAAGGTTTGGGGCAAATCCTCCTTCATCACCTACAGCTGTGCTGTAACCCTTTGAAGCCAATACCTTCTTCAGGTTATGGAATACTTCTGCGCACCATTGCAATGCCTGCTTAAAGCTGCTTGCGCCTACAGGCATAATCATGAATTCCTGAATTGTTACGCTGTTGTCAGCATGCTTTCCGCCATTGATAATATTCATCATTGGGACAGGCAGCACTTTTGAATTTGTTCCTCCGATATATTGGTATAAAGATAATCCAAGAGCTTCAGCAGCAGCTTTTGCAACTGCCAAAGAAACACCCAGTATCGCATTAGCACCTAATTTGGATTTGTTCTTTGTTCCGTCCAGTTTAATCATTGTTCTGTCAATAAGAATCTGATCAAAAACATTCATTCCTTCAATTTCAGGTGCAATGATGTTATTGATGTTATCAACTGCTTTTTGGACACCTTTGCCCATGTATCTGTCCTTGTCACCATCGCGGAGCTCAACTGCTTCATATGCACCGGTGGATGCTCCTGAAGGAACGGCTGCACGGCCAACAAAACCGCCTTCTACAATAACTTCAACTTCAACAGTTGGGTTTCCTCTTGAATCAAGGATCTCCCTGCCGTAAACACTTTCAATTTCCAAATACTGTTTCATATCTCAAACTCCTTCCATTTAAAATAAAGCAATTTTCGGGTTGTAAACCAATAATAATATTTTAAACAACACCGGATATTCTATCCGTAGTTTTCCATATTATAACCATAATATAGCATACCCCAGTTTTTTTTAAATGTAAAGTGCTTTTCAAGACCTTTGTGAAATATTCATCAATGTTACCATGAAGGTTTTTATTGGAATATGAATGATATTACTTATTGATTTCAGAAGTTATGGGGTTAACTCCTTATTTGCCCGATCTGTAATATTTTGGCAGGCTTATCACATATATAAAAGCACAAATAACCTGTTTTGTCACTTGATAATATTTATGTTTAATTACAAAAAAATCTTTCTGACCTGGATTTTGAAGTTTCGGTTTTATTACATACTGGATTATAAAAAGTATACTGATATGAGTATTATGATTGAGGTGATTACAGCATAAAGATAAGACTGCCTAAATCAAAATCAGTTGATTTAGCCAGTCCGTCTATATATACAATCATTTCTCGCTGAGATATGCCTTTACCAGTTCTTCAAGAAGTTCGTCACGTTCAATCTTTCTTATGACACTTCTGGCGTTCATATGGTTTGTAATATAAGTCGGATCACCAGATAAAATATAACCCACAATCTGGCTTATCGGATTGTAGCCTTTTTCCTTCAACGCATCATAAACAGTTAACAGGATTTCACGTGCCTGGTTCGTATTATCTTTATCTACTTTAAACATCATCGTTTTGTTGTTCAAGGCCATCACTCCATTCCCTGTTACTATGGTTCGGTACATAATCCATTGCTATATATTACTTATACCCAAAAAAATCTAACAGCTAACTTAATAGTAATATATTAAGACAAACATTACAATATGTTCTTTATTACAAACATTTCTCATTTTTGTTTATACAATTTGTCCTATTATAAAATCATGTTCGTTTTTAACCAGCTTTACATCGAGTAATTCGCCGGATAAATCCTTATTGCTCAAAACCCTTACAGGTATATAATTTCCCGTATGCCCTGCATAGTACCCTTCGATTTCTTCTTCAAACAAAACACCGGTTATTTTGCCAATTTGCTTCTCCCTGAAATTATGCATTGATTTATTGCATATCTCTGCCAGTATTTTACTTCTTTCTTCTTTTACGGTATGCGGAATCTGTTCTTCCATCTCGGCGGCTTTTGTTCCCTTTCTTATGGAATACTGAAAAATATGAGCCTGGCTAAAACCTATACTTTCAACAAAATCACATGTCTTTCGGAATTCCTCGTCTGTTTCGCCGGGAAATCCTGTCATTATATCGGTTGTAATTGCTACATCATCAAAGTTCTGCCTTATGTTTTTAACTATTTCCCCAAATTCAGCAGTGGTATATTTCCTGTTCATCCTGGCCAAGGTTTCGTCACATCCGCTCTGCAGCGAAAGATGGAAATGCGGGCACAGTTTTTTTATTTTCGACATTTCTTTTATCATATTCCCGGTCATGTACAGGGGTTCCAGCGATCCAAGCCTGATCCGAACAAGTCCGTTAAGTTTGTCCAGTCCTTTTATTACATCCAGTAATGTACCCGTACCAGTATCTTTTCCATAAGATGTCAGATGTATCCCTGTCAGGACAATTTCCTTAAAGCCATTGTCGATAAGCTTTTCTGCTTCGGTCATTATAGATTCAATACTTCTGCTTCGTACACGCCCCCTTGCAAATGGGATTATACAATAGCTGCAGAACTGATCACATCCATCCTGGATTTTTAAAAAAGCCCTGGTTTGACCGGTGTATGACTCAGCCCACAGTTCTTCAAAATCTTTAAGCTCTTTCCTTGGCGAAACTTCAATCCGCTGTACATCCCATGAAGCATTTTCAACCAAATCCACAATTTCACTTTTATGGTTATTACCAATAACCAGATTTACCCCTTCAATTTTGGAAACTTCTTCAGGCGCAACCTGGGCATAGCAGCCGACAGCGGCTATCACCGCATTGGGATTCAACCGCCTTGCACGTCTTATCATCTGTCTTGACTTTCTGTCGCTCAGGTGAGTAACAGTACATGTATTTATAACATAAACATCAGCAGCTGTATCGGGTTCAACAACCAGATACCCTGATTTTTCAAACAATCTCTTCATTCCTTCGGTCTCATATGTGTTAACCTTGCAACCGAGTGTTAAAAATGCAACCTTTTTCATCTTTATCCATCCTGTATAAAATAATATTCCCCATATTGCATAATAAAATAGATTACCATGTCAACTATTTTCTCAAAAAGCTTATAAATGTGCAATGGCAGATTAAAAGACCTGTAATAAATTTAACAGAATTGTAATTGACTAATACTTTTTTAATATATAATATTATATATAATTACAGGAAGAACAGATAATTGATTCTGCAGATGTATAAGTATTTGCTTTTGCAGAAAACGCATGAAAGGCGGTGTATTATAAATGAAAACTTTTAATATAATGCTGAAATCAATTAACGACGTAAAGGATTTTGTAAACATCGTAAATAAATATGACTTTGATGTAGATCTTACATCTGGCAGGTACATTGTAGATGCAAAATCTATTATGGGTATTTTCAGCCTTGATTTAAGCAAACCAATAAAGGTTGAAGCTCATGCAGACGATGTTGAATCTTTTATGAAAGAAGTTAAGCCTTTTATTGTGGATTAATCCTTTACCACAATAAAAGGATTGGTTTTTACTCACACCATTCGGTAAATATTTAAAATTCACATATAAGCTTTTCTGTATATGACGGGTATTTTGCCCGTCATTTTTGCTTTACACACTTATATCGAAAAGTCTCTTTCATCATGAAAAGAACCCGTTAAGTTTATGCATAATTATATCAACTAATGCAAAAGATAAAGGAAAATATTAGTATGTAAGAAAGGATGTGCCATGCTATTTTTCAGGAAGCAATCAAACGAAAAAAAGCAAAGGAATGATAGTGAAGAACTTTTTAAATTAACCTCTTCCCTTGAAAAAAACAAACAGAATATTGAAAAGCTGTTTAGTAACTGCGATGACTTTGTAAAACGCGATTTCATGATTATGCGGAATCGCAAAGCCTGCATTTTCTATTTTGACAGCATGGTTTCATCAGATAATATAAGCCGGTTTATACTTGATCAATTAATGGAACTTGATATAGATTTGGGTTTTTTCAAAAATGCCGAAAAAATAAAGAATAAATTCCTGCCGGTTCACGATGTAAAAACAGCAAAGGAAAGCGGAGAACTACTGAAAGCTGTTTATGACGGAGATTGTATTGTCCTTATTGATGGAATTGATGAAGCCCTTATTGTTAATACGCGCCTTTCAAAAGGAAGATCGGTTGGCGATCCGTTGATTGAAGTTTCTGCAATAGGGCCCCAGGAAGGATTCGTCGAGGATCTTCATCTGAATTTTGCATTGCTGCGAAAAAGAATAAAAACATCAAAATATAAAATCCAATTCATCACAAAAGGCCGTGTATCAAAAAATCTTATTGCCATAATGTATATTGAAGGAATTGCAAATGACAACTTCGTAAAAGAGATAAAAAGTAGGATAGAACGGATTGACACCGATGGCTTTATTGACTCCGGGCATCTTAGAAGGTTTATCGTGGACAATAAGTTAACTCCATTCCCGCAGGAAATTGTGACAGAGCGGCCCGATCGCTGTGTCAACCATTTGCTCGAGGGCAGGATTGTCGTTATGGTGGACGGCTCCCCTTTCGCACTGATATATCCTTCGGTATTTATAGATTTGATTAAAACCGCAGATGAAGCCTATATGAACTATTATATGGCAGTATTCCTCCAGTTCCTGCGTTTTGTAGCTTTTTTGATTTCAACATTTGGCTCGGCCTTATACATTGCCCTTACGGTATTTAACCCCGGAATGATACCTACCGAGCTATTAATAACAATAGCCAGTTCCAGGGCAGGTGTTCCTTTCCCTGCCTTTCTTGAAGCATTAATTATGGAATTTACTTTCGAGATAATACGCGAAGCCAATATCCGCATTCCAAAACCTATCGGGCCTTCCATCAGCATTGTCGGGGGTCTTGTAATAGGCCAAAGCGTGGTCCAGGCCGGTATTGTGTCCCAGGCGATGATAATTGTTGTTGCCTTAACGGCAATTTCAGCGTTCGCTGTTCCCGGATACACTACAAACCCGGCTCTACGCCTGATACGGTTTCCATTTATGATTGCGGCATCTTTTTTGGGCATGTACGGAATAATAAGCCTTCTGGTTGTGTTTATAATACACATGGCTTCAATCCGGTCTGTTGGTGTGCCGTACCTTTCGCCGATTGCTCCCATTAATTTTAAAGATATCCAAAACTTATTGCTCCAGGGGCCTCCAAAAGACCAGATATACAGGCCCTCATTCCTTGAAGTTCTGAATCCTGTTCATACATCAAGAAAGAGCAGTAAAAACAATCCTAATTAAAGAAAGGGATCTGGTATGAAAAAATTCCTTGTGGCAATTTTATGTTTTTCATGTATTTTCTTATGTGCATGCTGGGATTCAAGAGAATTAAGTGACATAGGAATAGTTGTAATGACCGGTTTTGATTTGGATGATAACGGTCTTGAGCGTGTTACCGTTTTGTCGGTTCAGCCTTTCGGCCAGGCACAAAACCAGGTAAACGTAGCAACCACATGGATGGGAACAGCATCCGGAAGCTCGTCCTTTGATGCCCTTAGAAATCTAAGACGTACCTCCACCAGATCTCTTACCTGGGTGCATAACAAAATAATACTCATTGGTGAAAAGAAGGCCAAACAAGGTATATCAAGTATAACAGACTTAATTACGCGAAATTCGGATTTCCGCTATGATAATGTAATTTTCATTACTCCAGGGGAAGCATCTGAGATGATGCAGGTGCCTGCGAACCTGGAAAAAAGCCTCTTCCGCGAGCTTTTAGGTATAATTGAAGGCGCAGGAGAATGGGCAAAGGGATTTGCCCTGGATTTGAAGGAACTGTCGCTAAGTTCCCTTGCATCATATCAGCATGGTTTTGTAATCGGGAGCATGGGGTTTTATTACAGCAGTAAAACGCCATTCACCATTGATTACCAGGAATACCTGAAGCTCTATTGGAAGGATACCGAACAACCCCTTGCCTATGTCAGTGGCGGGGCAGTAATTGATAAGGACAGGCTTGTAGGATATCTGTCACCTACAGAAATCAGGGGATATATGATTCTGAATAATGATATATCCGAATCTTTCAGTATTTATAAGGAAGTTGCCGATCCAGGCTTTAAAGTAACAGCAGACATAACAGAACTTAAGTCGGAAATACAGTTTCCGTATGTATCGGGTGAAGAGATCCAAGCGACCGTAAAAATAAAGGCAAGCGGTTTTATAACAGAACTGCACGGCAATGTACCCGAGTATGATGAAGCCTTTATTAAGAACATTGAACACATGCTTTCCAATGAAATAGCTTCGGAGCTGACTTCAGTGATTATGAGGGCGCAAAATGATCTAAGGACTGATTTTTTAGGATTTCATAAAGTCTTCAAAACGAAACATTATAAACAATGGAAAGAAATTGAGGGAAACTGGTGTGAAGTATTCTGCAGAATACCAGTAAGCTATGATATTGACGTAAAAATCCGCCATCGTGGCCTTTTAGGCAGAACTTTCCACAGCGGGGAGTATTAGTATGGTATATCTAATCTTAATATCGGCACTGTTTACACTAATTCTGATAATTTACTATATAAGAAAAAGATATATAAAGGAAATATTTGTTGCCCTGGTTCTGATTTCCATATCGGTTTTGTATCTGGCAGATTTCCTACAGGATATAAATGTACCAAGCCTGGCTGATATAGTGGACTTTGTATTTAAGCCGGTATCCGAACTTATTTTTGAAATAAAAAAATAAGTCACTGCCTTATTTTATGAATTTTCCGAGAATACCGCCTATTTGATGGAATTTTACCAGAGAAGTCTTATAAATAATATTACGGATCACAGGCAGCCCTACTACCTTGGTCATATATTTCCATGAATCATTTCCGGTTTTCTCTGCAAGTAATTTAAAGTTGTGTATTTGCTCCAGGCGCTTTTGAATTATTTTTATACTTTCCTGGTAATTTGAGCCCTGAACTATGGCATCAGCGGCGTAAATCCCGCTTGCTATGCCGTTAATTATCCCAAAACCCATAAAATCATCTGTTAAGCCACCGGCATTGCCAGTAAAATAAATGTTATCAACCTGGTTTATGTTCAATCGTCCACCATGGTATTCATGATCCCATGTTTCCATTATATTGTTTTTAATATCTTCGGTTATAATCATGTTTTTCCACAAATACTCCAGTTCATCCGGTGTTGCATTGTCTGCCAGAAGGGTAATAACAGCCCTGGTTTCATTTGCCGGAATCATATATACATATGAATTATTTGAATATTTTGTTTTCATCCATGAAAAAACCTGACCTGTTCTGTAGTTCCCCTCAATGATAGCGCTTCTGACCTGTATTATTAATGATTCCTTCAGGACCCCGAGATATTTCGGAATATCAGTCCCCCCGGTCGCAATTACAACGGCATCGAATTGCTTTTTAATTTCATCTATAAGAGAAGGCTTTATATTGGTATCCGGATAGAAATATGCATCTACCTGCTCAAACAGTTGTCTTTCAAGAGAGTTAAATCCCGCTCCCCTTTTAAAAACGTAACCAAGCCTTCCGCCCCTGACTGTAACCTTTTTATCTGCAAAATGCATGATAATTTCATTAATCGGGCACATGGGTTCTATCTTAAGATTAAGCTTTTTTCTGAAAAAACCCAGCGGATTATCTGAAAACAGGTTAAAACAGTTTAAATGTATACCATACAGGTTTATCGCTTCACCAATTAATGGCCGCTTCTCGAACAATGTTGGTTTTACGCCAAGTTGGTTCAGACGGAAAGCGCAAGATAAACCCGAAACACCTGCCCCTATTATTGCAACTTCCAAATTCGTCTCCTCCGTATAAAATATGCTCTCACCTGCAGGAGGTGGGGTTATAAATGTTTTCTGCAGGAAATTCACAGATTATTTTGTGTAAATCCGAGTATAATATTCTCCATTTCGCTAAAAATATAGCCTGTAACAGAAAAGAGGGTGATATTGATTGTTTAAGCTTCAACAGGAAGATATGCTCGCTTTTTATTTCAATCGCAGTCTTCAGCTTGAAGATGTTTTAACAAAAAAATATGAACTTTACAGAAAAAACATAAAAGATAAAAACATTGAGGATATGATTAATGATTTTATTAAAAACAACAAAGAGCATATAAAGGACCTCAATGATAAGATGAAACGCCTTGGAATTCAATAATTAACTTTTTTACAGGAGTTAAAATATGACTGAGCTGGATATATTAAGCGATTTTCTCGAATACAAAATTATGCTTCAAAAGTGGTATAACCATGCATTGCTGAATGTGGTCAATCCTGAAGCAAAAGCTATGTTTACAAGGCTTCGTGATGATGAGACAAGAGATGTTCTAAACCTGCAGCAAAAGCTTCTGAGAAAAGGATCACCCAGTAAAATTATACACAAGATATTTTCTGCAAGATCAGGACAATAAAATAAATAAGATTCAGTTAATCATTAAATTTTGTAAAGCAAGCGGAGGTTTTTGTGAAAGTTGCAATTATTGGAGCAGGCCTTGCCGGTTTAGCATGCGCACATGAACTGGAACGCCTGGGAATAATACCTGATTTGTATGAAAAGAATGCTTATATAGGTGAACCATTTAATCACTGCACTGCAATGTTAAGAATAGTGGATCGCCCTCCTAACGGCGATTACATGAAATATTTTAAAGAAAAGTTATATATTGATATAACACCTTTGGCACCCATTAAAAGAATGATGCATTATGCTCCAACAAAAAAACTTATGGTTAAAGGAAAAAATCTTGGATTCTTTTTTCTCCGCTCCAATACAAGGGATTCGGTCAAAAATCAGATATGTGCAGCTCTTAATAAAACAAGGGTTTTTTTAAATTATACTGCAGATTTGACTACATTGAAAAAGAAATACGACTATGTAGTAGTTGCAAATGGCAGCAGTTTATATCCTAAAGAATATGGGCTATGGCAAACATGGTTCAGCGGATATGTGCGTGGTGCCGTTGTGCATGGGAATTTCGACACTTCAAGGATTGACATGTGGATAAACCAGCACTACTGCAGAAACGGCTATGCTTATCTTACCCCGTTCAGTGAGAAGAAAGCCTCTCTGATCCTTGTCGTATCGGAATGTGACGAGCGGGACATTGATGAGTACTGGAAAGCCTTTTTATATTATGAAAATATCAGGTATCCCATTATTGAAGAGTTTACTCAATATCATTCAAGCGGATTTGTGTACCCGAAAACCGTTGACAATGTAATTTTTGCGGGATTAGCCGGAGGAAGCATCGATCCGTTTCTGGGATTCGGACAGTTTAATTCCATAAGCATGGGTGTATTTGCAGCGAGGACTATTGCCCTTGGTTTGGACTATCATAAGCAGTGTAGATATATTTCAAAAAAGAACCTGTATTTGCAGCAGCTTAGGCAGGGATTTAACCAGCTTGACAACAAAGGTTACGACAGTCTGCTCTCAGCTATGGGATTGCCCGGTGTCAGGACATTGCTTTATAAGACTACCATAAACTGGATTCCTCTGGGTTCATCCATTATTAAGAAAATCAACAAAAACCAGTTACGTATCGGGTAATACCCTAAGCAGAAAATTATTATAAATATTCAGCATATAAAAAGAAACAATATAAGTTACAACAGACCATGGTATAACCCTCCATCCCGTTAATACTATTGTGCCGGCCTGCAATGAAACCAGTTCAAGTATCAGCATAAGGATTATTGAACCTGCCGTATACCATATGTTTTTTGCTTTGCCTGGTAAAAAGAAAATATACAGCACAGCTAGCAAAGGATACAGGAAAACAGAAGCAATTATGATATAAATAAGTGAATGAGCTTTGTCAATATAATAATACATATCAAGTATTTCACCAAATATAAGCTCAAATACCAGATTGTATAAGCTGTAACTTATCATCAGAAATACATGGCGCATATTGAACCGCTGTTTTCCTGATGCTATGACAAATATAGCCATTGTTGCAACGATGAGCCCGTAAAAAAAGAATTTACCCATTTGTTTTCGCCTTTCTCCTGTTAATTTTGTTTCTGACAGTACTGAACATAAACAGAAAAGTTGGGATAATGCATGCCATGGTTATTGAATATACAGGAAATATGTAGTGCATAAAATACAGTTCTGTTACCCTGTCACCTATATTGGCAATGGCTATGCCTCCTAACATGAACCCCAGCGGAAAAACAACGGCTTTGTAGGTTTTAAGCCTGAAAATCTGTTTTATTGCGTATGACTCGGTGTAGATAAAAATCATAATCTTTACATAAATACCTGTAATCCAGATAGCCAAAATTAAAACATCCAGATTTTGAATATATTTCCCAATTGAAGTAAACCCGGCCAATTCAAGGGAAGGTATTATGAAAACCTCGGTCAACGGGCCGAATACAGCATATATCAGAGTACCTCCCAATATCCCCGCCCCGGTGATTAATATACCTGAAAATGCGGCTCTGTTTATTTTTACTTGTTCATTTACACAGGGAAATATCTGAAGGATTATCAAAACCTCACAGAAGTAGCCTAAGATAATAATACCTCCCCTGACAGGCTGGAGAAAACCCTCAGCCAAAACCGGCCGGAAAAAGTTTAGATCGTATTCGTTAATGTTCAGTACGAGCAAAAACACAAGAGCACCTATTCCAGCCGGCAACAGTATTTCATTTATTCTTGCCACCACTTCCAGATCGCTGTAGGCGCCATATATTGATACAAGGATGGATATTACCACAATAACCCATGGAGGAGTTAAAGGCAGGAATGTTATGTTTAATACAACAGTAAGACTCATTACAGCCCCTATCGCAATAAAAATGAAGTAAAATGCAAACAGGATGCCCATTATACTCCCTGCGATCTTCCCCAGAGTATCAGTGCATATTTCAATGAGACTCATACCCTGATGTTGTTTATATAGCCTGATATACATGTATACAACAGGCATCATGGCTAACGTCGCCAAAATGGGAGAAATCCATGAATCCTGCTTAGCATCCTGGGCTACAAAGGATGGTATAAATATATCAGCGGTAGAAATAACCATTGTAATAATTAAAAATGTAAGCTGAGTTGGGGAAATTTGGACTTTTTCCTTTGACAATCGGCTTCCTCCTGTACATAATTATTTATAGATAATGTATAAGTAATCTCACGCTTTTATGGCAATAATATATACAGTTGATTTTATTATGGGAATTTAAGGCAAAATTAATACATTAGAGGTAATAAAAATCCTTGACTCAAAAACGGTTTTGTGAAAAAATACTGAATATTTAATCATAAATTGTATACTTTTCTTGCCATAAACAGTATAATTATGATGTACATATGGCAGGCAGATTAATTTTGGTGACCTGTTTTTTACATTTTAAATTCGTAAAATAGTTTGAAAAGACTATCTGTATAAATTCTGGAGGTCTTATGTATAAAAAGCTTGCATTGTTTTTCATATTGACTGGCATATGCATTATACCTGTAGTAAGTCTTTCCCTTCCTTCAGGCCCCTCTGTGGAAGCACCTTCCGCATTACTTATCGAGCTCAGGCGAGGCCAGGTTTTATATTCAAAAAATCCCGATGAACCATTACATATTTCTGCAGCTTCCAAACTGATGACTGCATATATTGCCCTTGAAAAACTTGATTTAAACACAATGGTCACCGCCAGCAAGGAAGCGGTTAATGCAGAGGGTGCATTACTGGAATTAACGGTTGGTGAAAAGTACACTGCCGAAAGCCTTATTTACGCTTCCATGCTCAGTAATGCAAACGATGCTACAATTGCCCTGGCAGAGGCTGTAGGGGGGACTGTGGATGGTTTTGTCAAGCTGATGAATGACTATGCTGCAAGTCTTAACATGACAAATACCGTTTTTGTAAATCCAACCGGTGCATATGATGAAAATCAGAAGACAACGGCTTCGGATTTGGCAAAATTAATCAGGCATGCCATAACCACAAACCCTAATTTTGAAAAGGTATTCTCATCGCAGGCAAAGCCATGGTTCGATGAAGATAAAACAATAGTATTAACAAACCTTAACGATATGTTCTGGAGTTACGACGGTGTTGACGGCGGGAAGGTCGATTATATCGATCCAAAATACCAGACGGTAATTACCTCGGTAACCCGCAATCAGCAAAGGCTTGTTTGCCTTCTGCTTGATTCTCCCGCTGAAATTATGTATACAGACAGTATAAAGCTTTTTGATTACGGGTTCAGTAATTTCAGAAGGGGCCCCCTTGTATACAAAGGTCAGCCACTGGACAATATAACCGTTGAAGGGCATGAAATCGCCCTTATTTCAGGCAGTGATGTCTATTATACCTACCCGGTGGGTGATAATTATATTAAGGAGATTCAATACGATTTAATCGAGTCCAGTATGAAACTTCCCTTGTATAAGAATACTCTGTTGGGGAATGTCAAATTTACCCTTAACGACGGTACGGTTATTACGGTTGATTTGTTCCCTGACAAAGAAATACTGCCTGAATTGACCGAATTTGAAAAGATTAAAAAACGTCTGATGGAATACCCTGAGATTTTTTACATTGTACTAGGTCTTATTGCTATTGAAATACTGTTAATTCTTTCAAAACTGGCCAAATTAATATACACCTGGATAATCTCCCGAAAAGGGATGGTGAGGAGGAGATAGGAAATCCTATTTCCTCGCTCTCCATGTTAAATAAGCACTGATAAACTCATCTATTTCTCCATCCATAACTTTATCAACATTACCTTCTTCATATCCTGTCCTGTGATCCTTAACCAAAGTATATGGACAAAATATATATGAACGAATCTGGCTTCCCCAGGCTATATCCATTTGTTCACCCTTCAGTTCGTTGATCTTTTGCTGCTTTTCCCTCTCTTTTAATTCCAGGAGCTTTGCATATAACATCTTCATGGCTGTTTCCCTGTTCTGGTGCTGGGATCTTTCTGTCTGGCATGAAACAACAATACCTGTTGGAATATGTGTGATTCTGACAGCCGAAGATGTTTTGTTTACGTGCTGTCCACCGGCTCCACTGGCTCTGTACACATCCATTTTCAGATCATCGGGATCAATGTTTATTTCAACCGAATCATTCATAACCGGCATTACCTCCATCGAAGCAAAAGAGGTATGCCTCCGGCCCGATGCATCGAAGGGAGATATTCTGACCAGACGGTGTACACCTTTTTCAGATTTTAAATATCCATAGGCATTTTCACCGATTACTTCAACGGTAACGCTTTTAATGCCTGCTTCATCCCCTTCAAGCAAATCTAATACACGGGTTTGGTAATTATTGTTCTCAGCCCACCGGGTATACATGCGCAACAGCATCTGTACCCAGTCCATTGCCTCCGTGCCTCCGGCACCTGCATGAAGGGTAAATATTGCGTCATTCCTGTCATACTCGCCTTTCAATAATGTCTGCAGTCTTAACTTTTCAAACCTGCTCCTTACATCTTTAAAACCACTGTTAACATCTTCAATTACGCTTTCATCCTTCTCTTCCAGCGCAAGTTCGATTAAAGTCAAAAGATCTTCGCAATCATTTTTAAGCCTGTTTAATTCATTCAGCTTGTCTCTGAGATTCTTGCTTTTTTGCAGAACCCGCTGTGAGTTTTCAATATCATCCCAGAAACCTGGCTCCTGTGCTTTCTGATCCAGCTCTGCCAGCTCTTTTTCTATGGCCGGAACGTCAAAGTGAATCCCTCAATTCAACAATATCCTGAAGCTGTTCTGAAATCTGAGGTTTCAGCTGTTCCAGCAGAATCAGACTCATCAAATCATCCCTTTCTACATAGTAATGCAGATTTTATTATAACATTAGTATAGCAAAAGTAAATGTTAATTAACTCAATCTCTGCAAACCAATAATCCAATATCTCTATGAGAAAACATGTTGCATCGGAAAGGCATATCTTTTACCTTACACGCAACAGGCATATCACCGTATCCCATGTTTTTTCAAAGAGTTTATACATATTATTGTTCTTTTAATTATGTTTTCCCGGCTTCAGAATGGCAAACCTGATATAGGCAGATGTAGCTATTGTCAAGACTCCGGATGCAAAAAATATCAGTTGAAACTGGGTTACCGGCAAACCTAAAAAGCTGCCTTTATAATTTGACATTGCTCCAACCATATATGAAGCAATCATTGACGAAATAAACCCGATAAGCCCGCTTAATGCGGCATTAAACCCGAGGTAAACCGTACGCCCTTCATCGGGTGTATATTCATATGGGATATTATACAGAGATATATTGATTCCCGCCCAGGCTATCCCGCTTAATATATGAACCAGCATGACGACAAAATATGTAAAAGCAGCTCCTTCCACAGCCAAAAACCAGATAATGAATGAGAGGCCAAGCAACGCAATTGATATCATTGCAGTATATGTAAAGGATTTTTTATCTGCCAGCTTACCCCATATGCTTACAGCGATGACATAGCATATCGAGTTTACCAGCCCGGAAATTGTAATAAAAGTATAGCTGATTTTCAGGGTTGAAACCATATAGACTGAATAAAAGGGATTTGAAAAATTCATTGATAATCCCCATAAAAAGAACAGGATTATTATTTTCCTAAATCCCTTTTCTTTCAGCGGCATGGTAAAAAGTGTCTTGAAGCTGATTTTATTTTTATTTTTCGGTAATACAGGCTCTTTTATACTAAGATAAGCTATAAGATTCATAATCATTGCGAAAAACGCAATGGTAAACATTAAAACATATCCCTCGTATGTTTTCCCCTGTACCTCAAACTTGTCAAGAACACCGCCAAATACAACATTAACCACACTTGAAATAAAAATGAGATATTTCTCCCTGAGGCTGAAAAATCTCCCCCGCATATTCTGCGGAACAAGGCTTATAAATAGAGTTGTGGTTGCCGGGTTGGCAATATTCACCGACAAGTTGGACAACAAATACAAGGCACCTGTTATGGACAGACGTATTGTCACTGATACCGGCAAAATGGGTATGAATACAAGTAACACAAGCAATATCCTGTGAAGGGCATTGCAAAGTGTTACAATGGGTTTTCTGCGGTTAAGCTTTTCAAGAAACATTGGGGAGAAAAACTGTATTATGCTGGCTAAGACCGGAATAGCGGCAACTTGTCCACAAAGCTCATCATCTGCTCCAAGAAATTTTAAATATCCAGTTAAAAATGCACCTGTAGTAAGCCCGAATATGATTCGGGCTGAAATTCCCTCAAATATCATCATCAATCGGCTTTTTTCGTAATCCTGCTCTGACATGTAGTTATTCTGCGTGTCACTTTTACAATGCTTGTCCATATTCAGCCCCTGTTATGCCATCCAGAAAAATCAGTATATTCAGGCATATCAATACCGGTTATAATTTTTCAAACCTCTCCACGTTCAGAACAAATACCGTGGCTCCACCAACAGTAACTTCAACAGGAAATGCCATGCTCATCACACCGGCACCGCTGGACATATCAAGATTAGGCATTGCTTTTTTTCTTGTCTTGCATTTTCTCTTTATAATATCTATAACTGCCGGTATTTTTTCTTCATCTGCACCTACCATTATTGTCGTATTTCCTGAACGTAAAAAGCCCCCTGTTGAACACAGTTTCGTTACACCGAAACCTTCTTTTCCCAGCTCACCTATAACGGAATTGCTGTCCTCATCGCTTATAATAGCCAGAATTAACTTCATTCAGAACATCCTCCCTTCTTAAAATAAACTCAGTTTAACTGAAAAACAATTGGGAACGAAAATCTAACCATAATCAAAATATATGTATTAAATATATTTATATTTTATTATATTTTCAATTATAATGGAATAGACGAAAATTTATTACAGACAAAAATCTTGAAATTATAAATAATACTGCTATAATAAATATATCTCAGTTCCTAATGCTCTATGATGCTGGTGTGGCGCAGCGGTAGCGCAATTGATTCGTAATCAATAGGCCAGGGGTTCGAATCCCCTCACCAGCTCCATTTTCAGCTTTAAAATTATTAATTTTATACCGTGGTTATTACGCTGTAAGCATTTGGAATTACCGGGTGTTTACCCGCTGTATTTTTGAGGTGGAGAAAATAGGAAACCTCATTAAAATATAAAAATGTCAGGAGAGTCACTATGTCGTCTATTGTTCGAACTCGTTATGCTCCAAGCCCGACAGGCTATATCCATATAGGAAATCTGCGTTCGGCTCTGTATGAGTATCTTATTGCCCGCGTTAATGGCGGAAAATTTATTTTACGTATAGAAGATACCGATCAGGAACGCTATATTGAAGGGGCTGTGGATGTTATATACCGCACTTTGAAGCTGTGCGGGTTAAAACATGATGAAGGTCCCGATATCGGAGGGCCTTACGGACCTTATATTCAAAGTGAACGTAAAAACTTGTACCTTCCTTACGCTGAAGAACTTGTAAGGAAAGGTCATGCATATTACTGCTTCTGCTCAAAGGAAAGGCTGGAATCGCTTCAGAACCGGTATAAGGAAAGGGGCGAAGTATTCCGTTACGACCGCCATTGCCTGGGATTATCCGAAGAAGAAGTAAAAAGAAGGCTTGAAGCAGGCGAACCCTATGTAATACGTCAGAAAATGCCTACAGAAGGTACCACAACATTCCATGATGTGGTTTATGGTGAAATAACGGTTGAGAACAGCGAGCTTGAAGATCAGATACTGATTAAATCAGACGGCTATCCAACCTATAATTTTGCCAATGTAATAGATGATCATCTGATGAATATTACACATGTAGTCCGTGGCTGCGAATACCTGTCATCCACACCAAAATATAACCTGTTGTATCAGGCTTTTGGATGGGAAATACCGACTTATGTTCACTTACCGCTGATAGTAAAACCTGACGGTTCTAAAATATCAAAACGCAAAGGGGATGCTACTTTTGAGGATCTTCTTGCCGAAGGCTACCTGGTGGAAGCAATAATAAACTATCTTGCGCTTCTCGGATGGTCGCCCGACAGCAATCAGGAAATATTCAGCCTGGCAGAGCTGGAGAAAATTTTCTCGATAGAGCGTATCAGCAAGTCTCCTTCAGTTTTTGACATGGCAAAATTACGCTGGTTTAACGGCGAATACATCCGCGCAATGTCGCTGGAAGATTTCCATGAAATTGCACTGCCGTGGATTAAAAAGGGACTGGAAAAAGATCTTCCCACCCTTCCAATCGCAAAGATGATTCAGCCGCGCACCGAAGTCCTGTCCGAAATACCCGAAAAGCTTGGCTTTTTTAACAGTCTTTGCGAGTATGATTTGGAATTGTATACACATAAAAAGATGAAAACCAACCCGGAAATTTCATTAAAAAGCCTTAAAGCCGCTCTTCCTGTTCTTGAAAACCTTTCAGACTGGAGTGAAAAGAGCATATACGATGCTTTAATGGCTTTGGCTGAAGAACAGGAACTTAAGAGCGGGCAGGTGTTCTGGCCATTAAGAATAGCTGTTTCAGGGCAGCTTGTAACTCCGGGCGGTGCAGTTGAAATAGCCGAGGTTCTTGGTAAGGAAGAAACAATAAGAAGAATTAATATAGGAATTGAAAGGCTGTCGGCTGTGGTTTAAATTGTACGGCGGCGGTTATGAAAATGGTCTGTTATTAAGGTCTGATAAACAAAGAGAGGACATGTTTAAACGTGCAAATATGTTCTCTCTTTTTATTAGCCTTATCGATTAATTCGCAGCATCTTTCCTCCTGCAACATCTGAAATGCCCTTCGAGAGAATCACTGTTGCTTTTTTAAAGAGTTAAAAGCAGGTGGGGAATATGTTTCGAACTCTAGTGCAAAATTTAAATATTCTGACTTGGATACCAGTAAATTTTTATATTAAAGCAATTTTAACTCCCATTGCCCATCTTCCTTACTTTTATAATAGCATTCACTCAAATCATCATTTTCAAAAACTTCCAGCATCTCTTTAAAACCATCAACCAAATTATACCTATGCAAGTCTGATCTTTTTGCCCAAAATACTTCTCCTTCATCTGAAGACTTAATCTGACCATAAAATTTATTGGTTTTAAACAGGAAAACAACATACCTTGAGCCATATCTGTCGCGAAATTGCTTCACACCGCATAATCTGGGGTTTTCTACAACCAAGCCTGTTTCTTCAAGCACTTCCCGAATGACTGATTCAACAAAGGATTCATCGCGCTCCACATGTCCTCCAGGAAAAGCAACACCCGGCCAATTTGGATCCTTTCTGTCCTGCACCAATACATTGCCATTATCGTCATAGATCATGCACATATTTGTGAATACCGCCTGTTCGGCCCCAGCCATAAAATTACCCCCGTATTTAGCTTAACTAATTGCTTACCTGTTTACTCTCAACAATTTTAATAAAAAGGACTGTCTCAGTTCTAGTCCCGAGACAGTCCTTCGTTCCGATGACCCCAAGGGGATTCGAACCCCTGTTACCGCCGTGAGAGGGCGATGTCTTAACCACTTGACCATGGGGCCAAAGCATCGTAGCATTATTATTTTACTGCTGTTTTCGGTGCAAGTCAATAACTATAACAAGCAAGTTTTTATTTATTGATTAGAATGTATCGGTGTGACATCCGCTCCTTCAGTCAGGCATACCTGTAATGCCCGTCCGGTTTCAAGTCCGGAAGATCAAGCCCCAGCTCCAGGACCAGATAATTCCTGATATCATAACAGAGATGGCATTTTCCGCTATACTCCGCTTTAGGTATGTATCCGTATTCCTTCCCTGCCAGCTCTGTAAAACCTTCTATTCCTACAGAATGCATAATGGAAAATATCCTGTACCTGTCAGGATCAGCCCCTGCGGCCAGTTCCCTTAACGGGATTGAAAACCCCGGGCACGACTGGGGAATAAAATTGCCATATAAATCAACATGAAAGTGGTAAATACCCGACAGCAGTCTGCAGGGTTGTGATTCTTCCAATATCCGTTCTAATGGCTGCATCTTCATAACAGGATTATATGTCTTAAAAGCCCGCCCTTTCAGATTTAGCCCATACCTTTCTGGCAGGCTCATAAGATAATCCCGCCCAAAAAGACGTGCATACTCATCAAGGGAATGGGGGCTATATTCATCCATCGCATCAATGTCTTCCCAAAAATCCATCAGCCATGGGAATACATTCATCTTTGCCCTTGAACAGGCGCTGATTAAAGCTTTTACTTTCCAAAACGGTATATACTCGTTGTGGTATGGATCAATCGATATAAGCAGGGTGTGCACCCCGCGGTCTTTAAGTTCCTTAAGGACGGCCAATGTTGACGCTTCATCCCTGTGCCATGATGCATTTGTTTCTATATATTCAATATCAATATTGCTTCGCTGTGCAGCCTCAAGAATGCCCAGAATTTTATCAGGTTTAAGAAGCGGTTCGCCGCCGCCGATATGGACCGAATAACACCCCAGGCCCTTCAAAATTGTGAATATTTCATCGGCCATGGATGGCGTCATGTAATCATCAGGCCACTTAGGAGAACTGGAATAGCTGCAGTGCCTGCACTTCGACGAGCATTTATAATTTGTGATTATTCCTCCGGTTACAAGACGGTCAATTTTTATCACAATAAAACCTCCCAGCTTTTCTTCCGCATTACAGGCGTTTTAAAAGATGACAGATTACATTTCAAGAATCTCGCCCGTTGAAAAAAGATATATGTATTTTTCTTTTACCCTTTTTCCTGTTAAGAGGGCAAGGGTACGCGCATAATACTCCAATTGAACCCTGTATCGTTCTATTATTGTATTGCTCTCCCCGAACGGCACATAATCGGTCTTATAATCTATAAGAACAAGGCCGTCTGCTTCTTCAAAATAACAGTCAATAACTCCCTGAAGCAGTATGGTTTCATTCTGATACTTGCTTTCCACCATTTCCAGAAACAATTCATGGCACGGTATTTCAATGTTGAAGGGTATCTCCCTCTGAACGTTGTTTGATGAAAGCATTCTCTTTCCCAATTCGGTTTTAAGGAAAAGATTTATTTTTTCTGCCTTAACCGTTTCAGCCTGTTGCTCGGTTAACAAATCGTTTTTAACCATTGCTTCAATTTGCCCTTTAATATCAGGATTGCTAAAATCCAGGTGCTGCATTACAAAATGCAGTACTGTTCCCTTTTCGGCAGGGGTTAATCCTTTTCGTTTCTCAAGGAACTTTGGCTTTCGAATAAGGGCTGGAACCTGAACAGGTATGCGCCCTATCTCGTCATTCAGCTCTGCTTCAAACTTTCTTTTCAGCTCGGTTACGGTCACCTTGGCAGGAATTCTGCCCATCATAATATACGGGTATTCCCAATTAAGGCGGTTGTTTATTTCTTCGATGTATCCGGCATGCCCCGTCTGAACTTCTATATCATTAAGCCAGCCCGATAAATTGCTCTCACCGTCTGTTTCCGAAAAGTCCTCACTTAGCATGTCCTTTTTATTCCATACCCGTATCAGCCATTTGCATGAATCATCATTATCATCATTATCCGGAACAACGGCATATGTTTTATGGTCTGCAAGAAGTCCAGGGTAATGTTTCAACAAAGATGCGCCAATCCAGTCGGCATAACTTGAGCATTTTAATACGCTGCTGCTTTCAATCCTGTTTCCCTCTCCATATGAAAGCTCTGTCCATTTTGACAATGCTTTTTCAATATTATTCACCGAACCTGTTATTATAAGCTTCTCCCGTGCCCTGGTCATGGCTACATAGAGTATTCTCATTTCTTCCGACAAGGTTTCCATTCTGATTTTTTCGCTGACTGCAACCTTTGCTGCCGACGGGCGTGAAAGGCGGAGCCTTAAATCCACAACATCAGGGCCTAAACCCATTTCCTGGTGCATCAGCACTTCCTTGTTCATGTCCATTAAATTAAAGCGCTTTCCGCATGCTGCCAGAAAAACAATAGGGAACTCCAGGCCTTTGCTTTTGTGAATGCTCATTATACGGACAACATTGTCATTCTCGCCCAGTATTTTTGCGCTCCCCATGTCGCCTTTGCTGCTTTTTAATTTATCGATAAAATTTATAAAATTAAACAACCCTTTATAGCTTGTTTCCTCGAACTGCCTTGCCCTGTCGTACAAAATCCTGAGGTTTGCCTGGCGCTGCCTGCCCTGCGGCATTGCACCAACCATATTGTAATATCCTGTTTCCTGATACAGGTACCAGATCAATTGATCGGTTGACATATGCCTTGCCTTTTCTCTCCACAGAGTAAGCTTTTCAAGAAATTCTGCGGCTTTTTTTGCCGCGGATTTGTCGCTTTCGGTTCCATTATCCACAGGATGCTTTTTAGCCAGGGTTTTAAGCGCATCAAATATTGACGATTTTTTATTCGCTATGCGTATTGCAGCCAATTCGCCTGTTGTAAATGAAAAAACAGGCGACCGGAGCACTGCCAAAAGCGGAATGTCTTGCAACGGGTTATCAATTACCTGCAGCAGGGACAGAACCACCTGGACTTCTATTGTTCTGAAAAAGCCTGTTCCTGTATCGGCAAATGCAGGTATCCCCTTTGCCGCCAGTTCGTCAATGAAAACATCCGACCAGTTTTTTGTAGCTCTGAGGAGAATTACAATATCCCTGAATTCAGCTTTCCGATACTCCTTTTTGGCTTTGTCGAAGATGTAATAAGCCCTGCCTTCACTGTCAGTACCCGTAAGCTCAAGAATTTTCCCTGCAACAAGCCTGGCTTCACTTTGAATATTATCAATTATCTCGGTGATTTCATTTTCATCACCTGCCCCGGGAACGGCATCATCAACGTAGCTATCACCGGTATCGGCATCACTTTGGTGTTCGGTATCTTCGGTCTGAACCAGGTGGAATTCGACATATCCTCCCACTTCAGCGTTTTCCATATCGCATTCTTTAAAATCAGCGCCCGGATTAAGCGCTTCTTCACTGGTATAATCAAGCTCACCTGCATCAGCGGACATTATCGTACTGAATATGAAATTAACCGCATTTATTACTTCCTTACGGCTGCGGAAGTTCTTATACAGGAGAATCTTACGGTTTTTAGCCCCTTTATCCGATCCATAGGTATTGTATTTGTCAAGGAATAATTCGGGATTTGCCTGGCGGAACCGGTAAATGGACTGCTTTACATCCCCAACCATGAATACATTGGGCTTATCAGAATCATACCTTGAGATCATTCTTATGATTATTTCCTGTACCATATTGCTGTCCTGGTACTCATCCACCATTATCTCATCGAAATATTCCCTGTATTCCATGGCTACATGTGAAGGCACAATCCGGTTGTCCTCCTCCCGGGTTAATATTTTAAGGCACAGATGTTCAAGGTCATTAAAATCAATAATGCCTTTAGCCCTTTTCTTCCCGTTATAACGCGCCGTAAATTCGGCAACAAGCCTTTCAATGCAAAGCATCACCGGATATGCTTTTTTGATGGCACCGGTGATTTCATCGGATTTATCGGTTACAAGCCTTTCTTTTATCTTTTTATTGATAACATCCTTGGCGGAATCGCGAATCTTTTTGACTGTTTCCTGTTTTTCCCTGTCAGCATTTTTGCCTGCCCTGGGAAGCCTTGAAAATGTCAGCCCATGGATCATATCATACAAATCATCCCATGATGTATTGGTTTCATTGCCTTGTTCCATATCAGCCATAGTGTTCAAAAGCCTGTTTATATTCGACAAGTCTTCTTCATACACCGGTATGTACTGCGCAAGATCTTCGGAGGTTTTAAGCATGCCAATGGCTCTTTCCAGCATGCTCCTGGCACTGTCCAGTTCCATCCGGCATGACTTCAGAATAACCCTGCCCCATAAAGTACCGGCAAAATCACAGCCCTCGTTAATGTTCATTGCTTCAATCTTGTCTTTAAGCCACTGCTCGGGCCAGGGGCTGCTTTGAATGAAGTTGTAAACCGCCATTACCATGTCCTGTATTTTCTGATCGTTTATATTACCTCCATACCAGTCAAGAAGCTCAAGAAAGTCTTTACTCTCCTGTTCATACTGTTCATTAATGACTTCGTTCATGGTTTCAATCCGCATCAGGACACTTTCGGTTTCGTCCGCAATCCTGAAATTCGGATCTATTTCAGTTAATTCTATGTGCTTTGTAATAACTTCCTTGCAGAATGAATGAATGGTCATAATACTGGCCCTGGAAAGGAGGCTCAACTGGCGCCTCATATTTTCAGAGCCGGGATTTTTGTCAATTTCTTTCGAAATGGCCTCACCAATGCGTTCGCGCATTTCTGCGGCAGCGGCATTAGTAAACGTTACTATCAGCATCCTGTCTATATCTACAGGATTTGTTTCATCGGTTATTTTCCTGATTATTCTTTCCACCAATACAGCAGTCTTTCCCGCACCTGCAGCTGCTGCAACAAGCAGGTTACAGCCACGGGCATTTATTGCTTCTTCCTGCTCGTCAGTCCACTTAGGCCCTGAATTTTGCGGGTTTTCCCCAATTTCAGCGCTATCCTGTTTCAGATTTTCGGGTGCAATATTGATCATGTCCTGTTTCTTTTCGTCCGGCATAAGCTCACAGCCTCTTCATCAGATTCCATATTTCTTCATTGCTCTTTTCATGCAAAAGACGGTACGTGTTTTCTTTCAGAGTGGTATCAAACTGGCATACCGGGAGGTAGCTGCAGTATTTACATGCAGTATCCAGCTTGCTTTTGGTTGGCATTATCGGAACCGAGCCGTTAAAAATATCGGTGCTCAAGTCTTTAAGAAGTTTCTTGACGTAATTTTTCAGAATTTTAAACTGCTCCATGGTTGCGACAGATGAGTTTTTGCCGAGTGTTCCGCCTTTGTTTATTGAAGCCGGAATGATCAGAGACGTACCATCAATTGCATGATCCATTTCTTTTATAAGTTTTACATCTGCCAGCAACAACCCTTTCATCCGGAGCTGTTTCATAATTGCCATTTCAACTTCTTCCTCAGATTTGGCTTCCCTTGATTTCAGAATAGGATCATCTATTTTAAAATAAAGTATTCCTCCGGGAAGAACGGGCTTATCGCTGTTTAATGACAAATGCTCCCAAATTGCATCCATGTAAGTAATCAACTGAATCTGCAAGCCATAGTAAACATTGTCAAGCTTAAAATCTTTTGATCCCGACTTGTAATCCACAATGCGAAGGTATTTTCCGTCGTTTGCATCCATTACGTCAATACGGTCTATACGGCCATACAGGCTGACTTTTTCTCCGTTATCAAGCTCAATTACAATGGGCGGGTATTTCTCTTTATCACCAAACTTTGCTTCATAGTCAACCGGTTCAAAACCGCTTCTGCGAATGTGCTCGGCAATAAGCCATACAGCTCTTGTCACCACTCTTTTTAACCTGTTTGCCAGTATAACCAGCCTCTTTGATGATGCCAGGCCTGTACCCGTCATCTTGTTCAGCATATCATCTATTATCTCAGATACCTTCTCTTCGCACCACTTTTTGTCAAAGGTGCGCCATGTCACCTGTTCTGCATACCGGCTGTCATCGACAGCCTTCGAAAATCGTTCCACCGCAGCATGCAGAAATGTTCCTGCATCAGGCGGGCTGAACTCGAATATTTTTCTTTCCTTCGCCCCAAGCCCGTATTGTATAAAGAACGAAAAAGGGCATGCGCTATATCGTTCAAGCTTTGAAACACTCGATACAAAAAATTCGCCATACAGTTTTCTAACCTTATCCCTGTCAATTGGCTGTGCTATGTTACGGTACTGAAATGCTGCCCTGACTTTGCCGATTTCTTCCTTCCAGTCATCATTCTTCAAAAACCACAGTGCTATATCCTGCCAGACGGGAAGTATTTCCTTTCCGTCATGCTTTTCCCGCAAAACAGTTACCAGTTGTCTGAAAGTGGCAGGCCTTGAAGCTATCTCATTCAATACCTCCTCGTTGGTTTGAGGCGGCAGAATATTGCTGCTCTTTTTGCACAAAGGGAATATCTTTTTGATTTGTGATATTATAATCGAAGGCCTTAGGGTTTTTCCTTCCTGATCGGCAATTGGCCAGCTTATGCGCAAATAATCCGACGGAGTTGTCAGAGTTCTGTAAATCAGAAAATTCTCGTCAAAAACCTTATCCCTGGTGGTTTTTGCCAGTTCCATTCCCATCCGGTTCAGTTTATCCCTCTCGTCATCGGTAAGAATCCCTTCTTCTCCGCCCTTTGAAGGAAAAACACCGTCATTTGTGCCCAGTATGTACAATGCCTTAACAGCATGGCTTTTTGATCTTTCCACACTACCTACAAGCACCTGGTCAACAGAAGGCGGAATCAACCCTATTTTGTATTCAGAGAAACCAATACTCATGAGATTCATAAAACGTTCAATGCCAAAGGTTTCTCCCGCCATAACCTCAACTATTTGATCCATCAGATCAATAACCATGTTCCACACCTGTGAGTACTCATTCGCGAGAACAAGTTCGCCTTTGCTGCGAAAATCATCCACAAGCTTTTCCATCCGCCTTGGTATCTTCAGGTAACACAGGAAATCAAACAGCGCTGAGCAGAATTCCTCTGCCGTCCTTCGCCCTTTGGTCTTATGCCTGAATGTCATAAGCGGTTTCACTATTTCCATACGGGTTCTGTTAATTTCTTTCAAGTAATCTGCACCATATTTCACACCGTTGTCATCGGGAAAAAACTCCGGGCTCATATTCCATTCTTCATCACTTGTCCACTTGCTGCCACGAATACCACATGCCAGAACATAATTCTCCAGTCTGTCTATCCTGTCCTGATCTATTCCCGTCAGACCCGATTTCAGATAACGAAAAACCGATTCATATGACCAGTTGTCGGTAAAAATCTCCAGCATAGATAATATAAGCCTTACAAGCGGGTGATTTGAAATATCCAGCTTTCTGTCCAGAAAACATGGTATGCCATAGTCGTTAAATACGGCCTCTATCATCTTCTGGTACTCATTAAGATTTCTTGTAACCACTGCAATATCCCGAAACCTGAATCCTTTTTCCCTGCATAACCTAAGAATATCCTTTGCCGCAGCCTCAATTTCAGCAAAAATATTAACCGATGAAAACAGGGATATACTGCGGGTTTCGTGAGGAAAAACCTTATACGGGTGAGTATTATAATTTCTTTCCAGGTGGGCAAGCTCGATATTGTCCTTAAAGCGGTACAAAGGCTTAGGATTCAGGAAAACAGGCGGTTCATATGCGATATTATTCTTAATTGCCAGGTTCATCACTTTACGATATACCTTTTTAGCCGGTGTAAAGATATCCAGTTCGGATGTCTGTTCATTGAGATTGTCACAAATAAGGGTTATTGTGACCCGTTTTGCCTGCGTAAGCAAAACCTCTATTATTTTATATTCCTGCGGAGTAAAATCGGTAAACCCGTCAATCCAGATTTCCGAGCCGATAAATTGCTTTGCTGCTTTCATTTTTTCAGCGGCAACGGTAAGATCGTCATCAGCGTCCCTGTATCGCTCTTCCATTGTTTTTTCAAATGCCTGGTATATATTTTTCAGTTCTGTCATTTTATCTTTCAACGGAGTACTGTCATCAAGCCTGTTATATACCTCATCCAGTTTATCAAAAGTTACGTTATAGTGTTTGAATTCTTTAATAAGGTCGGACAGCTTGCTTATAAACCCCGGCTTTTCCACCGAATTTTTGAAATACTTGAGGCCCTTGTCCATTTTATCGAGTATTCGATATAGAATCATGCTTTTTCCGGCAGGATGTATATGTGGATATGTAATACCTCCCACTTCATTAAAAATTCTATACGCAAGGCGGCGGAAACTCAGCACTTCATTTTTCAGAATACCGCCTGAGTTAAGCATTTCAATCAGGTCTCTTTCGGCCTGGAAAGTATACTGTTCAGGTACCAGCAGGCACAACAGATCAGTATGTCCGCTTTCAATTTTTGCTTTCATCTCTTCAAGGCAAAAATGCGTTTTTCCGCATCCAGCCCTGCCATATATAAAACGTATGCTCATAAAAATCTCCCAACCAGCTGAAAACAGTTATCATACTCAAATTTTCATCTTACAGAATATTTAAATTATGCGAAGCAGTTTAAATGATTTGCTCCCGTCATAGCACATTGGTATCAAGCGCGTGCTTCGGGTGTTTTGGCTTCTTGAGCAACAAAGCACCTACTAAAACATCCGCTCCCATTATATAATTAATTCGACATTGGAGTCTCCATATCCCGGGCCGTTCAGTTCCACGCTCTCAGCTTACGGGGATGCAGAATGGTTTCGAAGTGTGTTGCTCTGCGTCGCCAAAATCACCCGAATCACCCGCTAATAATGCGAAAAAACAGAGAGAAGTTGGAGATTTTTTAAATTATACGCAACTACTTCATAATTTTCTTCAGAATGTTCAGTTTATTGCCATATGGCGGGTATCGAAGCTCAATATCAATTGAGAACGACTTTTTCATAATGCTCTTTTTATGTGTAAACGTATCAAAGCTCCACTTTCCGTGGTAACCACCCATTCCGCTTTCGCCCACGCCGCCAAATGGCATCTCTGATGTTGCCAGGTGTACCAGTGTATCATTAATGCATCCGCCACCGAATGGAACCCTTTTAACTATCATCTGCTCCAGTTCTTTATTATTCGTAAAAAGATACAGTGCCAATGGTTTCGGATGGCTGTTTATATATGAAATAACCTGCTCTATGTCATCATACTCTATTATAGGAAGAATTGGTCCGAATATTTCCTCCTGCATAACAGCAGAATCAAAGTTCACATTATCCAGTATCGTAGGCGATATCTGCAGGGTTTCTTCATTAAAATCTCCGCCGGCAGCAACTTCCTCACCGTCAATCAGAGCCTTCAGCCTGTTGAAATGCTTTTCATTGATTATTCGCGGGTATTCAGGATTTGCGCATGGCTTATCGCCGTAAAATTCTTTAATGTACTTTATCATTGCTGCAATGAGGCTGTCCTTTATATCTTTATGGGCGAAACAGTAATCGGGCGCAACGCATGTTTGACCGCTGTTTATGGTTTTCCCCCATATAATTCTTCTTGCTGATATATCAATATTCGAATCCCGATCCACTATGCACGGGCTCTTGCCTCCCAGTTCCAACGTTACCGGCGTCAAGTTTTTTGACGCTGCTTCCATAACAATTTTTCCGACACTGACACTACCGGTAAAAAAGATATAATCGAATTTTTCATTTAGAAGCTCTTTATTGGCCTCTCTGCCGCCTTCAATTACACAGATGTAATTGCTGTCAAAACATTCCCCTATTATTTTTGCAATAATTGAAGACGTGTTCGGTGAATATGCCGAAGGTTTTACAACAGCACAATTACCCCCGGCAATGGCTCCGATTAAAGGTGCTATTGACAGTTGAAAAGGGTAATTCCACGGAGACATAATTAAAACCACTCCATAAGGTTCGGACACAATATATGAAGAGGATTTGAACTGTGTAACCGGCGTCCTCACCCTTTTTACCCTGCTCCACCCGGGAAGCTTTCTTATCATTTCATTTATTTCGGCATATACAAAACCAACTTCTGTTGCATAAGCTTCAAAAGCAGCTTTATTCAAATCCCTCCTGAGTGCTTCACAAACTTCTTCTTCATGCTTTTTCACAGATTCCTTAAGCTTTTTCAGGGCATTAATCCGGAACCTCAAATCCAGGGTTTTGCCCGTTGAAAAAAATTCTCTCTGCTGTTTTATAAGCTTTTTAACATCTTCCATGACAGCAACTCCTTTTCGGGAACTCCGGCTAAATTAATACATATATTAATTTATACTATATATAATATCATAACATATCAAGTACCGCACCTGTTTAAACAAACAATGCCAGACCTCTTCATCTGAAGCTGATCTGGCATATATTTCAAGCATTATTTTGGGGGACAATTCTTAACCTGTTTATTATCTGAACCTGTTGCGCTTTAAGAAAATTGGAATATCAAGACCATCCTCGTCTTCCGCCGGTTTTGCAGGACTCTTCACTGCAGCGCTTGCTTCACTGGCATCTATCAGTTTACCCGGTTTTTTAAACTCAGGAGTTTTATCAAAGCCTGTTGCTATAACTGTAATTATTAATTCATCCTTGAGGTTCTCGTCTATAACCGCACCAAAGATTATGGTTGCTTCCGGATCTGCTGAATTCTGTATCAGTTCAGCAGCAGTATTAACTTCCTGCAGGCCAAGGTCAGGTCCGCCGGTAATATTAAGCAATACACCTTTTGCACCTTCAATTGACGTTTCAAGAAGCGGGCTTGAAATAGCCTGCTTAGCGGCATCCTCAGCCTTGTTTTCACCTGCTCCTCTTCCTATGCCCATGTGAGCAAGACCCTGTTCAAGCATTATTGTTTTCACATCGGCAAAGTCAAGGTTGATCAACCCAGGTACGGCAATCAAATCCGAAATACCCTGAACTCCCTGACGGAGTACATCATCAGCTAATCTGAACGCTTCAAGCATTGTTGTCTTTTTATCAGCAATATGTAAAAGCCTGTCGTTGGGTATAGTTACAAGCGTATCAACCACAGCCCTTAAATTATCGATACCGCGCTCTGCCTGTTGCATCCTTTTCCTGCCTTCAAACATAAATGGCTTAGTAACGACACCGACAGTAAGAATCCCCAGTTCCTTTGCTATCTGAGCAATTACCGGTGCACCTCCTGTACCTGTGCCACCGCCCATTCCTGCTGTAACAAAAACCATATCGGCATCCTTGATTGCCATGGCTATTTCATCGCGGCTCTCATTTGCTGCTTTTTCACCAATGTCAGGGTTTGCACCTGCGCCAAGACCTTTTGTAAGCTTGTCCCCTATCTGTATCTTGGTGTTGGCTTTTGATAAAAACAACGCCTGTTTATCGGTATTAACAGCTATAAAATCCACCCCTCTAAGGCCGGCATCAATCATTCTGTTAACAGCATTATTGCCGCCGCCGCCAACACCTATGACTTTAATTCGCGCAAAATTTTCCATATCAATATCAAATTCCAGCAAACCCGTATCCCCCTTTAATTTACCTTATCTTATGTGAAGAATTAACCTTATGCATACTCTTACTTTTTATTATATATTAATGAACGTTAAAATCAAGCATGGTACTAGGAATTTTCGCTGTTTTTTTCAATAAGCTTCCTGCGGATTAATCCAAAATTCAGGAAAATTCTGTTTCCAAAAGCGAATATTGCGGCTAAATGCAGAGAAATCCCCAGTCTGTCTCCAATGTACGCCAATAATGCGGCCAATAATGAATTTCCGAAAAAACCCGATAAAAAGACCTTTATCTTAAAATTGTTGTTCATTGAAGCTGCAAGGCCGCCGAAAACTGAATCCAACGCGGCAAGTATAGCCACCGCTGCATAGTTTGAATATTCTTTCGGAATATTATAAGGAATTAAAATTCCTATTATTAAGCCAAGTATTAAACCAAGTAACGGAATCATTGACTTTCCCCACTTTCCTGTTTTAATGCAAGTCATTCAGCTACAAAACGTGCATATTTATTATCAAAAAAGTCTATCATTCCTCTTTCTTCAGGCTTAATATAATTGTAATATAATTCCTTCAAATAGGAAAGCCTGTATATCAATTCATCATCCATTTTAATTTTTGCTGTTATACGGTTATCAAGAGATAAATATAATTCTTTATTTTCAGGAATGTCAACCCAGTCCAAAACTTCAATCAGCTTTTGAGGTGCATCCAAATCCACAGCATTAAGGCTTTGCAGCAATTGGACCAATACAGAAATCTTTTCAGGCTCCTTTGTTTGAATTTTACCACCCAGGACAAACTTATCCAACTGTACTCCCCTGATTTCCGGATAGCTTTCATCTAGTTCTGTGGCTACTTCAAGAACATAACCTTCTTCATCCACAAGCAGATAATTTCCGAAGTGGCGTATCCACGCGATTGCATTCCTCTCGGTTACAGTTATATTAACTTTGTCAGGAAACACATACTTTATTACTGCAGCCTTAACCCATGGCAGTTTTATGACATTTTCTTCGGCCATTCCCATGCGCAAATGAACAAGATGATAGAAACTGCCGCCAAGATAATTTATTGCATTCTCTCCCTTTTGTATTCCAGATGCTTCAATTATTTCTTCTGCGGTATAATTGATTGTTTCATTAACATATATATCCGACAGCAAAAGCAGCGGAGAAAACATTAAAACCGCTGCCAGGCTTCCCATGAGAATAATAAAAACAAGTATAAGCTTAACGCCCCGCTTTTTGCCGGATTTTCTGCTTAATAATATATCTATATCGCTCTTTCCAGATCTTTTCATTAGTACCCCTTATCCGTACCGGTTAAAGAATTGATTAAAACAACGGAATGTATCAGGAATAATCAAGTAAATTATAACACACACTTCATATGTCTGCAATGAAGGGACTTTCTGCGGGCAATATTTATTCACGCCTGATTTTTGCACCTATCATGCCCAAACTCTTTTCAAGTGCCTCATATCCTCTGTCAATGTGCATCACGTTATTTATAATACTTGTTCCTTCTGCAGACAGCGCAGCAATTGTTAACGCAGCTCCACCCCTTAAATCACTGGCATCAACGAAAGCACCTGTGAGCCTTTTGACACCTTTTATAACCGCCACTCTTTCCCTGACAGTAATATCGGCTCCCATTCGCATTAATTGCTCAACATACCCGTAGCGGTTTTCAAAAACAGTTTCAATAACTACACTGGTGCCTGATGCTTTTGAGAGAACAGCTACAAATTGTGGCTGCATATCGGTAGGGAATCCAGGATATGGAGAAGTACGTATCACTTCAATTGCTTTCAGATTCTGATCGGATTTTATTCTCATATTTTTGCTGTCAAGCCGCTCAATGGATACACCACAGTTTCTGAGCAAATAGGCAATTGAACTGACAGGCTCATAATCAGCCCCGGTCAAAACAAGTTCCCCGCCTGTGGCGGCTACACATGCCATATATGTTCCTGCTACAATTCTGTCCGGAATAACACTGTATGTAACATCCTTTTCTATTTCCCTGCATCCTGTAATGTGAATAACCCCTGTACCAGCACCGTATATTTCCACTCCTAAAGCCTGCAGGAAATTTTGCAGGTCCACAATTTCAGGTTCCTTCGCAGCATTCCGGATTATCGTCTCACCTTCTGCAAGACAGGCAGCAAGCATTATATTCTCGGTTGCCCCAACGCTTGGATAATCCAACAGTATTTCAGTTCCCTGAAATCTTTTTACTTTACAATGCAATATACCTTTATATAAATCATCAATTTCTGCTCCCATTTTTCGCAAAGAGCTTAAATGCATGTCAATAGGCCTGGGCCCTATTGAACACCCGCCCGGGTATGAAATAAAAATTTCTCCGATACGGCCTAAAACAGCCCCCATAAGAACTATTGAACTGCGCATCTTGCCTGCAAGGGATTCTGGGATTTCATTGGCTGTAAGATTTTTTCCGTTTACAATGATACTTTGCTTGTCGCGCTGTACTTCAAGACCTAATGAAGAAAGAATTTCCTGCATTGTCTTAACATCTTCAAGATTGGGACAATTCTTAATTATACTTGTTCCGCGGTTAAGAATAGTAGCTGCCAGAATTGGCAAAACAGCATTTTTTGCCCCTGGTATCCTTAATTCACCATGCAGACGGTTACCACCTTCAATGATAAACCTGTTCAAGAAAAACACCTCCGCCTTGTTTTAAACTTCACGGGGTTACTCATATAATAAGTTGATATGTCTGTTGAATGAGTTCCTGATTTTTCATAGTTTATATTATGCGAATCGCAAAATTCTGTTACTTTGAGGCTTTGTCGCTTATTGTTCGGAGAAACATAAAGCAAAAGCAAATACCCGTGTTTGTCCGGAACATGCGCAAAACATAAACATCCTCTGCCTGAACTGTCATACGGCAGAAATGTTATTTCGGAAAAATATTTGCTGAATTTTTTGTGTAAAGATTAAATTATATATGGAAATTCATGTATATATTATTATATAATAGTAGTGTAAACTATTTGCAGAAAACTAAAGCCGACGCTATCTCTTATTGAATAAGGTTAAGCTGATAATATTAATAAGTGAGGGGATGAACATGAAAAAATTTTTAATGTTTGCATTAAATGCGGCATTGCTGTTATGTCTATTATCAGGTATTAATGCTGAAGAAATTGAAACTGATTATGAAGTCAAAACCATTGAAATAGATCTTGACATTGATGATATTGAAGGTTTAAGCGACATTGAAATCGGAAAAATGAAACTTAAAAAAGCAGGATATTCTGATAAACTTATTGATGCAATGCCTGAAAGAATGTTTCTTAAAGCAAAAAATGCCACAACACTTTACAGAACAGTAAGATATCCCGCATCGGATGATTTGCAGGAAGAAAAAACAGCGAATGAGGAAAATAAGAAAACAAAAAATCCTGATGAGGAAATAGCATGAATGGACTGATATGCCGGATAACAACTATACAGATTATGTCGGAATCAGCAGGGATAGCATGAGTTCAGCTATCGAAAACTCCGCAGGTGGAGCTTGGGTATATGAGTATTTACAATGTACGTTATATGCTGGGCCCGGAGGAGTTTCAATATTAAATTCAACATTGAAGTATAACAATGATACAGTAGATTTCAATGAGCTTGAAATAAACGAGGGCAGTGCATACATCATGTCTGTACCTATGCCGCCTGATTATTGGCCATTCGGTATGGTAGCAGGAACATTTGCGATAGGTTATATACCACAAGCTGCATATGGAGCTATAGAGTACGATGGTGTGCCTTCGCATCCCGATCAAGCGTCAAACATCAATCATTGGGGAACGTATGCCCATCAAACAGTAGCCTTATCATTATGGGAAAATGTTTCGTTCAGCTATCCATGGGGAGTAAGTTTCACAGTTAACCCCGAGAAAAAATTTGAAAAAGTAGTTGATGAAAGCTTATGGCAATATAAACCTTAATTGATTTTACCAAGCAGAAAGAGAATTTTCTCTCTTTCTGCTTCTGGACTATTTTCCACCAGAAAACAAAAATGTTATTCCAATAATTCTATCAGAATTAATTAAATTTTACTTTATAAATGAAGGAGGATATATGAAATCAGTATTGGCAGGAGGTTTTTTTCTTTTAAGTGGAAGCATAACAATTGCAGCACTTCACATTACTAACCGTGGTAATAATTTCATGGGTTGGCTTGGTTCCATAATGGGCATTATTGGTATAATATTGATCGCAATAGGTTTATTCTTTGAAGAAGATTAGTGCACATTCCTAATCACAGTATATTTTATAGTTAAAAATTTAAAACATTTGAAATATTAATCAGAAATAATTCCATTAAATAAAGGAATGAGTCTGTTAGGGGGAATTGTTTAACACATTTATGTTTACAACCTCCTCTTTTCATGTATAAGGGGATTTGTGAAATAATACAAAAACCATACTATTTGGGTGATGTAGTTGGCAAATTTAAAAATAAAAAAAGTACATGATAAAAATATACAGCAATTTAATGACCTGATTTTACCTCTTTATAATGAGTTTTATAAATTCATATATTCAATACTACGTAATAAAACATTAACTGATGACGTAGTACAAAACTCTCTGTTAATTGCCTTGGTAAAGCTGGATACTTTGCATAATTTTAGCAAGTCCAGGTCCTGGCTTTTTACAATTGGAAAAAGGGAAGCCATGAGACTGTTAAAAACATATCAGAGGGAAGTAGCATACACATCTGAGGTGGTTGATATTATATAGTATCCCATTGAAGTTCCTGATGATATTGTAATAGAAAATGAGAAAAAAGAAAAATTGTTAAACCTTATTAATGAGCTTCCTGATAACTATAGAGATTTGATATTATTAAGGTATTATAAGCAATTGTCGTTTAGAGAAGCAGCTGTTATCTTAAATCAGAACTACAGCACAATACGAACCTGGCATAAGAGAGCGAAAAAGAATATTTCAGATAAATTGAAGATATAATTACAAGCTGAAAATAAACAAATTATATTCCGGCAACCTCAAAAAATCAGTATTTCTCTCTTTTCAAACAGTACTTATTGTTGCATGATCTTGAAATGTTAAGAAGTATCCCTATGCCGACCAGCAGGAAAGCCAGCGAGCTTCCCCCGTATGTGAAGAACGGCAGGGGCATTCCCGTAACAGGCATTGAAGATGTCACAACTGCAACATTTACTATCACCTGAAGGGAAATTAAGGATGTCATGCCAACGGCTATAAGGCTTCCAAGCGTATCAGGAGCATGCATTGCAACTCTGATTCCGCGCCAGATCAGCACAAGGAACAATAGCAGGATGGTAGTGGCACCTATAAACCCTAACTCTTCGGCAGCAACCGAAAAGATAAAATCGGTGTGCGGTTCTGGTATATAAAGGTGCTTCTGCACACTTTGCCCAATGCCTTTTCCGAAAATTCCGCCCGATCCAATTGCATACAGCGAGTTTACAATCTGATAACCCGTATCGGTAGGATCTTCAAAAGGATCAAGGAATGTAAGCAATCTTTCCAGGCGGTATTCCTCTGTCAAGACAAAATATATGCCCAGGGGTATTACAGGTATTGCAAGCAATATAAAATGCCAGATTCTTGCTCCTGCTGCAAAAAGTATTATTACTGCAACGCCGGTTACAAGAATAGTAGCACTAAAGTGAGGCTGTATCATCAAAAGCGCGTCAACAATCCCCACAACTAAAAGGTAAGGCACAAGCCCCTTCCAAAAATACTGAAGTATATCATTCTTTTTTGAAAGGCTGAATGAAAAGAACAGTATAATCGACAATTTCGCCATTTCTGAAGGCTGGAATGATGCAAATCCAAAGTTAAACCATCTCCATGCCCCGTTTACCTTGCTCCCTATTCCGGGAATTCTAACAAGGACCAAAAGAATAATACTTACAAGCATGAGGATTGGAGAAAACTGCGCAAGCCTTCTGTAATCTAATCTGGATACTACAAGCATTGCAACAATTCCAACTGAAGCCCAGATGAGCTGTCTTATCAGATAATACTCCTTATTGCCGAATTTACGGCTGGCATAATATGAACTTGCACTGTAAACCATGCTTACACCCAAAGCAAGGAGCAACAATACTGTAACAAATATCCAGAAATCAAAATCTCTCCGTTTCATGTTCACCTCAAAGCCAAAAAAGCTATTGCGCAAAATATAATAGTTGCTATAAGAAAAACAATTACAACCGTCGTCTCTTTCCAGCCCATTAACTCAAAATGGTGATGAATCGGCGCCATTTTGAAAATCCTTTTTCCTGTTTTCTTAAAATACGCCACCTGAAGAATTACCGAAATATTTTCAATAAAATAGATCATTCCGGCAATAACCAGGATAAAAGGCATCTGAAGCAATATCGCCACAGAGGCAACCGCACCCCCAAGAGCCAAAGAACCCGTATCACCCATAAACACTTTCGCCGGATGCAGATTAAATGTGAGAAACCCAAGGCATCCTCCGGCCAGGATTGCACAAAAAAGCTTGATGGTGTTCCACTCGTCATTCAGCATTGCCACCAAAGTAAAGAAAACCAGGACAACCACCGTAACGCTTCCTGCCAGGCCATCCAGACCGTCTGTCAAGTTTACAGCATTGGTGTATGCAAGGAGCAAGAAAATACAAAATGGTATAAATATGCTTATATGAACATTCATCGGATTATCCAGCCCTATGAACGGGATAACCGTTTTTTCCCATGCATCGGTCATTGTAACCACATATGCTGTAAAGCATGCGGCTACTATCAATAATCCCAGCATTTTTTGCTTTGGCTTCAGCCCGTCTTTGTTATGCCGTTTAATTTTCAGAAAATCATCCACAAATCCGACCAGGGAGAACCCCAATGTGCTCAAAATCAAAGCCAGCATATTTTTATCGTTAATAGCATAGTATCCTCCAATAATAACCAGTGGTATAAGAAATATAAAACCTCCCATTGTAGGTATCCCCTGTTTGACGAGATGGGTTTTAGGCCCGTCGTCTCTGATTGTCTGGCCAAACTTTATCCTCTTAAGCAAAGGTATCAAAATTACTCCCGATATCAGAGCAATCACAAAAGCAGCTACAAATAATATTATATGAATAGGTATCTTCATTTTTATCCTCCCGGAACTGCGCCTGTTTTTTCTGAATTAGTGTAATCAATGGGATTGGTTTTTCTTTAAGCAGTTAATTGTTATCCGCCGGTTAAAAGATTCTTTCTATTATTCTGTCCAGATGCATTCCTCTTGAACCTTTAAAAAGCACAACATCATGCGGCTGAATAAGCTGCTTCAGGGAAACTGTCGCACTTTCAGCATCAGGTATGTATATAATATGATTTTTATCCATACCGGCTTCAATTGCACCTGAAACATAATCCCTGGCAAGCTCTCCCACTGCAACCAGGTAGTCTATTTTCTCATGGGCAACACGCGCTCCGACGTTTCTGTGAGCTTCTCCAGAATATTCACCTAACTCCATCATATCGCCAAGAACTGCAATGCTTCTCCTTGAACCCGCAACTTCTCTTAAAACAGACAAAGCAGCGATGGAAGAAGAAGGTGCAGCATTATATGCATCATTTATTACTTTTATATTTCCATAATCTACGATATTAAGCCTCATTTTTTCACTGGAATATTGTACTAAACCTTTTTGGATATTTTCTTCGGTAATACCCAATTCCACGGCACAGGCTATTGCTGCCAATGCATCGGACACATTATGAATCCCTGGAACCGGAAGGAATATATCAACATCTCTGTTTCTGATGTTGACTGAAAAACGCACTCCCTTTTCCCCCATTGATTCAATACTATAGCCTTGCACATTACAGTTTTCATTAATACCGTAAAAGATTACAGGCATCGGAAGCAGCCCCTCAAGCCCTGATAACAGTTCATCATCACCATTAAGTATTAATACTCCATGTTCCTTCATTCCATTAATTATTTCAAGTTTGGCCCTCAAAATATTCTGCCTTGATCCAAGCTTTTCTATGTGCGAAATCCCTATATTTGTTATAACTCCAATATCGGGTTGAATAATCCTTGATAGATAATCAATTTCACCCATGGCACTCATGCCCATCTCAAACACCGCTACCGAGTGCTGCCTGTTGAGGCTCAACACAGACAATGGCAGTCCTATATGGTTGTTAAAGTTACCCATGGTTTTATGTACATTATACTGGGTGGATAAAACCTGGGCTATCATTTCCTTGGTCGTCGTCTTTCCGACGCTTCCCGTGATGCCTATAACCGTTATGTCAAATGTTTTAATATAGTTTTTAGCAAGTTCGCCCAGGGCTTTAACGGTATCATCAACAACAATTACAGCCGAACCTTCTTTAGCAGGATATTCTTCTTCTGAGATAACAATTGAAGCTCCTTTTTTGAAGGCCTCGTCTATAAACCTGTGCCCGTCAAAATTTTCGCCCCGTATGGCAACAAACAAACTCCCTTCCGTCAGAATCCGTGAATCAGTACTTACTTTGTCCGCGATAACAGATTCGTTGCCTATAAGCCTGCCATTGATCCATTTGGATATTTTTTCGGCTTGTAATTTTTCCATTCTTTTCACTCCATACTTTCGAGTATTTCTTTTACAATTTCCCGTTCATCATAGTGAATGGTCTTGTCTTTGAATATTTGGTATGTTTCATGCCCCTTACCCGCCAGTACTATAATGTCTCCTTTCTGTGCAATCGTCATGGCATGGCGGATGGCTTCTGTCCTGTCCTGAATAATAATATATTGTCCGTCTGTTTGTTTTATGCCTTCTTCTATGTCTTTAATTATGGCCATTGGTTCTTCGGTCCTCGGATTATCCGATGTAATAATTGTAAGATCTGCAATTTCGCCGGAAATTTTCCCCATTTGAGGCCTTTTGCCCCTGTCCCGATCACCTCCGCATCCAAAAACACTGATAAGCCTGTTCGGAACGAACTCTTTTACAGTCAAAAGAATATTTCGCAGGCTGTCAGGAGTATGCGCATAATCTATCATAACTGTATATGGCTTTTTAGGTGTGGGCACAATTTCCGCCCTTCCTGGTATTTGTATATTCTTTAATCCGTTTGCAATATGTTCAAAACCAATTCCGAGCATACCTGCAACCCCGATTGCGGCAAGTGCATTGTATACACTGAATTTACCCGGGACAGATACTTTAACCTGGCCGCCGAACCACGGCGTTCTGACAATAAATTCAACACTGTCGGGATGTGTGACAATATCTTCGGCGTAAATATCTGCCTTATTCGAGATTCCGAATGTCATACACGGGCATTTGCTTTCACCGAGAACCCTTTGTGCATATTCAGAATCAATGTTCACCAACCCGTGCTTCGACATTGAGAACAGCTTTATCTTTGATTTCAGATAATCTTCCATATCCGGATGCTCATTGCCGCCAATGTGATCCTCTGATAAATTGGTAAATACGCCAATATCAAAAGTCAACGCCCCAACCCTGTTCAGTTTAAGTCCCTGCGAAGAAACTTCCATAACAACGGAATCTGCGCCTTTCTCCTTCATATTGCTGAACACTTCCTGGAGATCCAATGACTCGGGTGTAGTTCTCTGAGCAGGTATTCTTTCGCTTCCTATTATATTGGCTACCGTTCCTATCAGGCCTACGGTTTGCCCGGCCTGTTCAAGAATGGATTTAATCATATACGTTATTGTGGTTTTGCCTTTTGTACCGGTAACACCTATAAGCGTAAAGTGTTCAGCCGGGTGTTCAAAGTATGTGGCAGATACATGAGCGAGTGCATAGCGTGTATCCGGGACTTTTATAACAGTCATGTTGTCCAGAGCAGGTACGTCTTTTTCCACCAAAAATGCAGTGGCGCCATTATCCAGTGCTGACTGTATATATTTATGCCCATCGGTCTTAAAACCGTCTATACATACAAACAAAGCTCCGGGAACAGCCCGCCGTGAATCGTATACAATCCGCGTAATTTCCTTATCCAGTTCACCTTCAATTTTTAATATATCCAGCCCTTCAATCAGTTTTGCCAGTTTCATGAAAAATACCTCCGTTATCAATCAGTTTCAGTTAATTCAAACCATACTGTAACAACCTGGCCCTTACTAAGTTCCACGCCTGGCTCAAACTCCTGCCTGCGTGCCTGTCCAATTCCTTCAACTTTTATATTAAGTCCTGCCTTAGCCAGGGTTTCTGCTGCTTCATGTATTTCCTTATTTAAAACGTTGGGCATTACAACTTTAATTTCTTCATCAGGTTTGTATGTATACAGTATTACTGTAGAACCGCTTGGAACACTGCTGTTAGGCTTTGGAGTCTGTTCATAAACAATTGCATCATCCTGCTTGTTTTCACCTTCTATAACATAATTCAGTTCATAAGCATTTAATTTTGCTTTTGCATCTGACAGCTTCATGTTCCTTACTTCAGGAACATACATTTCCTTAAGCATTAATTGTTTGTCCTTTTCTGTATATTCCCTTTCAACTCCCATGTAATCAAGTATTTCCTCAACCAGCTTCCCCGCAACCGGTGCTGCAATGGTTCCTCCGGAATGTGGATAAACCTGGGGGTGGTCAAGAACTACAATCAGCGCTATAACAGGATCATCTGCAGGTGCAAAGCAGGCGAATGAAGCAATATATCTTCCCTCCGAGTTTGTTTCAACAGTTTCGGAAGTTCCGGTCTTACCTGCAATCCTGTATCCGCTCACATATGCGTTTCTTCCTGTACCTTCAGACACAACACCGGCGAGCAAATCACGCAGTATATCGGATGTCTGCTTTGATATTACTTTTCTTACCACCTGTGGTTCTGCCTTCTCCAGTATATTGCCTTCACTGTCGCTTATCTGCTTTACCAGTATCGGTTTCATCAGGTTTCCGCCGTTTGCAATCGCACAGTATGCAGTAACCAGTTGCAGAGGTGAAATTGTAAATCGCTGGCCAAAGGAACTGACCGCCATGTCAATTTCTTTCGGATCCTTATGCCACTGGTACTCACTGTCTCCAGGCTCACCATTTAACGGTACGCCGGTTTTCTCCTTAAAACCAAAATTTTTTACATATTTATAAAATTTTTCTATTCCAAGTGCCTGAGCGGTTTTTACAAACACCGGATTGCAGGAGTTATATACGCCATACCGGAATGTTTCAGCGCCGTGGCCTCCAACCTTCCAGCAATCGATACTATGGCCGGCCAGATGAATGGTAGTGCAGACAAACTGGGTATCAGGTGTAACTACTCCTTCTTCGATTGCAGCTGCGGCTGTAATGGCTTTAAATGTAGAACCCGGTTCATATGTATCCATCAGGGCCTTATTTCTGAATACCGTTTGAAATAGATACTCAACATCTTCAGCGCTGGACTTGCCTTGCCAGTCATCCCTGTCCAAAAAGCTTGGTTTCGCAAAAGGATCATTTGGATCATAATCGGGTTTTGATGCCATTGCAAGGATTTCCCCGGTATTCGGATCCATTACAATAGCTGCAGCCCCCCTTTTCAGATTATAATCCAGCATTGCCTTTTCCAGCGCCTTTTCTGTGAAATACTGTATTGTTTCATCAATTGTCAAATATATATTATATCCATCTACAGGTTCAACATAAGTTTCAGGGCTGTATTTTACCTGCCGCCCCCCGGCGTCATATTCGCTCATAACCATGCCGGGTTTCCCGCTTAATATTTCGTCATAGGTTTTCTCAATACCGTTCAGTCCCTGTTCATCGTCACCGGTAAACCCTAAAACATGAGATGCAAGATTGCCGTTCGGAAAATATCTTTTAGAGTCTTCATCCACATAGATACTGTTTATATTATTCTCTATCAGATATTCGCGAACCTTTAGCCCCACTTCCTTGTCAACTTTTCTCTTTATAAAAGCCCAGCTTGAGTTTGAAGTAAGCTTCGCTTTCACACTTTCCGGGGTCATGTCCAGTATTTGGGCCAAATCATTGGCTATTTGGTCAATCTTTTCAGGAGTATCCTTCATTTTATCCATAAAATCAGGTGGATTTACAGAAATGGTTTCTACCGAAGCACTAATTGCCAAACCCTTTCCATTCCTATCATATATTGTCCCTCTTTTGGGATTAATTATCCTGCTTCTGGTTTGTCTCTCATATGCTTTAATTGAATATTCTTCACCCTTTACAATCTGAAAGTATCCAACCCTGCAAATAAGTGCAACAATTAAAACAGAATATATGATCAGCAGCGCAAATGATCGTTTCTTTACTTTAATGTTATTTGAAGCCAAATGAATCCCACCTTCTACCGGGCAATAAAAAGCTCTATATTATAAAAAAGGACTATAGATTGCTGCCTTCACGAAAATATTCGTTACCCTGCCGTTCAATCCATTGTCCCACAATTTTTCCTATTTTAATATATATTCGGAACATGCCCCCATCTTGACTCCAATTCTTTTTATGCCATAACTTTATTCCAGTCCGAAAAACATTAACAATGATCTTAAGGTGTTCGTCTTCTCCTCATTTGATTCAATAGCCACCGTACTGTAGTTAACTTTAGGAACTTTTACGGGTACTTTTTGATAGCTGTCGGGCATTTTCATATTTAAACGCTCTTCGGCAATTTTTCTTATGTTTTCCTGGTTTATCTTGGAACCAATACTGACCTCAAGTTTCCGGTTACTGTCCTTTAGCGTTTCATATTCTTTATTCAGCGCTGATAATGCGTAGTTCATTTCAGTTATTGTACTGTACCTGTAGATTATTATAGAAAAAACAGCAAAAGTTATTACTATGCAAATTATTATCTGCGTTATCGGAAATGTCTCTGTTTCAGGTTTAACTAAAACTTTAGGCGCAGGGGTACTTTTCCTTTCGGTACTTCGCCTTTTTTGCGGATAAGACTGTTCCTCAAATTTCGGAGCAACTGAACCATATACATAATCATACTTGTTTTTCATTCATTTCACCCCTTTTCCCTGAAACCAGTTTCTTAAAACAATAGCTCCCGAGGCCAAATTTAATATTGGCCGCGGGGTTCGAGCTAAAGAAAAAAATCATTAATACTAAAGTTTTGTCTTTTGTAAAATTTCTTTTTAATCTCTTTTGTAACTTTATTATTTTTCTTTTGTATATCCTTCGCAATCTCTTTCTCAGTCGTTAATTGGTAAAATTCGTCTTTGGTAGTTATTAATCAGGACAATACAATAATTTTGCAAATTTCCTGTTTATTCTGCTTGTCCGTTTGTACCTTAATAATTTTATCTTTTGTGCATTAATCCTTTTATCCTTTGTGAAATATAAATCAATTAAAGTTTTTCTGAAATTCGTAACTTTGCGCTGCGGGCCCTGTGGTTGCGTTTAAGTTCTTCTTCCGTGGGTATGATGGGTTTTGGTGTTATTACCTTCAGTTCCCTCACCGCATTACATACACATTTCGGAAAATCCGGAGGGCATTTGCAACGTCCTGACCTGTCACGGAAAAACTGCTTTACAATCCTGTCCTCAAGTGAGTGAAAAGTAATTATACATAACCTTCCGCCCCTGTTAAGGCTTTCAAGCATATCAGGCAGCACCGCTTCCAATACTTCAAGTTCTCTGTTCACTGCTATACGTATCGCCTGAAAAGTTCTTTTTGCAGGATGTTGCGCCTCTCTTCTTGCTGATGCCGGTATAGCCGCCTTTATGATGTCAACCAGTTGCGATGTAGTTTCAATTACATAATCTTCCCGGGCTTTACAGATAAACTCTGCAATTCTTGACGCCCATTTTTCTTCTCCATAGTCCCTGATGATTCTTGCAATTTCATCCTTTGGCCAGGTATTAACGAGTTCTTTTGCCGTAAATTCATCATTCTGATTCATACGCATATCCAGCGGAGCGTCATTCAGGTATTTAAATCCCCTTTCATCGGCATCAAGCTGGTAGGATGATACTCCAAGATCCATTAGTATACCGTCTACGGATTTTATCTTTTGTGCCTCCAATATTTTTCTTATGTTTTCAAAGTTCTCATATATTGTAATAAAGCGACCTTTACTGTTTACACTTTCAAGCTTTTCTTTTGCCGCCTCAAGAGCTTCCACATCCTGATCTATACCGATCAGCAAGCCCTCAGGCCCCAATCTTTTCAAGATCTCCACCGAATGCCCTGCGCCGCCGATGGTGCAATCAACATATACACCATCCTTACGGATATTCAAACCTTCTATGCATTCCTTCAACAAAACCGGTTCATGTGAGAATTCCATTTTGCATCCTAAAACTCTATGTCCATTTCTTCCAGCATAGCCCCGACTTCTTCTGCATCCGCATCTTCATATAAATCAGGGCTCCAAATTTCCACTTTATTCAAACTGCCTATAAATAACAGTTCCTTATTCAGATATGCATACTCTCTAAGATGTTGCGGTATTAATATTCTACCCTGTTTATCCAGTTCGCATTCAGTGGCATTGGAAGAAAAAAATCTTAATGCTTTACGGTTTCCTTCTTTTGAAGAAGGCATTGCTTTTTTCAGTCTTTCAACCAGACTAATCCATTCTTCTTCGGGGTATATGTAAAGGCATTTTTCTATTCCCTTCGTGAGGATAAACTTTTCCTTGAGGTCAAAACGGAATGCTGCCGGTATTATCACCCTGCCTTTCGGGTCTAATGTATTGGTGTATTTGCCGATTAGCACCGTTCCACCTCTTTCTTTATGTCAAAATGTTGTCCTCCACTTTCCCCCACTTGTCACCACTTTGTTTATATTTTACTCCAATATCAAACCATTCGTCAACCCTGGATTAAAATGTAAAACAAAAATAACAGGCATCCATGGTCCACATACCGACCAAGATGCCTGTCACAACCACAATATATTGTATATTACGAATTTAAGTCATACTATGCCTGCTTGTAATCAAAAATTCAAAATTGGGATAGTCAGAATCATGTAATATAAATTTAACATTTGTAACATTAATGTAATGTAAATGTTATTCAAACATAGGCCTTTGTTTTCGCAGAGAAATGCTTAACAAAACACCGACCGCCAAAAAGTTTGTTGTTACAGAACTTACGCCATAGCTTATAAATGGCAGCGGTATTCCTGTAACAGGGAGAAGCCCGATATTCATGCCTATATTCTCCATAAAATGCGCAAAAAACATGGCCACTATTCCCATCACCACAAATGAGCCATACCTGTCGCGGGAATACCATGCGATATAAATGCATCTTGCAAAAAAAACAAGAAACAAAACTATCAATATGGAGGCACCGAAAAATCCGAATTCTTCAGCAACAACCGAGAAAATAAAGTCGGTCCAGGAGTACGGAACGTTCTCTGCTGCCATTCCCTTTCCCCAGCCACGTCCCCATAACTGTCCCGATCCTGCAAATTGCACCGCAAGCCTCACCTGGTAGTTAGCCCCCAACGGATCTGCATCTTTGTGAAAAAAGCTGTAAAAACGTTCTTTCATATGTTCGGGAAGACGGTTATACAGTCCTGAAATGTAAAATATAATCAGGGAAATAACAGCCAAGCCGCCAGATGCAAATATATACTTGTATGGTATTCCGGCAAAGAAGACCATACAAATGAAGATAAACACATAAACAAGACTTGTACCGTAATCAGGCTGCTTAATAACCAAAGCAATTGGTATTGCTGCAAAAATGGCTAATTTTATGTAATTGTATTTCCCTGTTTTTGTGACAATGCGTTCCAGATATAACGCAACAATAAGTATAAATGTAACTTTCCCAAGTTCGGAGGGCTGATAAGATACCGGTCCAAATACAAACCAACCCCTCGTGCCGGTTTCTTTATCTCCCTTGCCGATAAACAGAACAAGAATTAAAAGAAGAGTTGAAAAACCATAGGCAACATACCCCAGCACCCTAAAATCTTTATAATCTATCAGGCTGAGTATTACCATTGCCACAACTCCTGCAAAAATCCCAATGCTCTGTTTTAATAAATAACTGTTATTATTCAGTTGTTTGGATACGCTTGCAATTACTGTCAGCCCGTAAGCACTCAATGCCATTACGATAACTACAATAAACCAGTCATAGTGTTTTATTACGTTTATCCTTTGGCTTTTTTCTACATGAAGCATGAGTAAACCTTCCTAATCCATATCATTAACGTTCCATAAGTACCTCAGTTTGAGTTTAACCCGAAGGCTTATGTCATATCCCTGTCACTATTGTCATTCGGATTGATGTCATTTTCCCCTGCCTCAATGTCTGTACTCTCATCCAAAGCTTCATTTGATTCAAATTCTTCATTTGCTTCCGAAGTTTCATTTGATTCTCCGGTCTCATTCCCCGCATTTTCGGAAGACTTGTCCTCTATTTCGGCTAAAATTTCCCTGTATATGCTGGGTTGATAATCTTCTTCACCATCCACACTGTTCTTCTGGCGGACACGTCTTACTATAAAAACCGTTAAAAATGCTACTGCAAAAATAAATCCTATCAGGCGGTTTATGTTTATACTCCCAACTTTCAGATCAAAACGAAGACTGTCTATTACAAACCTCGCTGTGCCATATGAAATCATATAAAGGGAAAATACTTCTCCATCCAGTTTCTTCCGTTTTCTGAAAATTATAAGGATGAAAAACGCTGCCAGGTTCCATAAAGATTCGTACAGGAAAAGCGGGTGAACGGGCAGGCTTGGATCCACACCGGGAAATTCTGCCGGAGAATTGATGATGGTTCTTTTAATAATATCACCGGTCATTCCCCACGGCAAATCGGTATTTGGACCGAATAATTCCTGATTTACAAAGTTACCCCATCTTCCTATAACCTGACCAAGTACAAGGTAGACCACAATATGATCCAATAGCTTTAACGTATTTATATTTCTTTTCCGGCAGAACAGATAAATTGTAATAATACCGCCAATCACACCGCCATATATTGCAAGACCGCCATGCCATATTTTATATATTTCACTTAAGTTGTTCCTATAAAAACTCCAGTTGACAAGAACATAAAAAATCCGCGCGCATACTATACCAACAGGCGTGGTTATTAGTATCAAATCGATAAGGTCGTCCTGATTGAGACCGTATTTATTGCTGTTTTTAAGTATCCCGACAATAATAACCAGGAATGCTAATGAAGTTATTATGCCGTACCAGTAAATTTTAATTTGCCCTATTGAAAATGCCACAGGATCCAAATTAAATTCTATTCCCAGTTTGGGAAAACCTATATAATGCATATTTATCCCTCACATTCCTTTCTTAATATAAGCATATAAGGCTACTATTTTCTAGTTATATATCCAATATGATAGTAACACATTTTTCGTTTCCATACATTATTTACGATTTACTTATATTAAAGTTTGATGTTAATCAAAAGTATTTCAACCCCCTTTAATATTGCATATATCCCTAAGCTTTCATTGGCCAGATAACTGACAATGCAGGCTCCGTTGAAAAATGATCCCTGAATATTTTATCTGCATCATCTATTGTAAGTTCCTCATATACTTTTGTAAGTTCGAAGAAATATGCGCCATTGAAATATAATGGTATAAACTCATGGGAAATGTTTTCGGGAGAATTCAGATTTCCGATAAACCTTCCTTCATGAGCCTTTTTAATCCGTTCAAAACTTTTTTTATCAAGGCCGTTTTTTTGAACCTGATTAATAGCCGCGATAATTCTTTCAGATACCTTCACAGGGTCTTTGGATTGACCTCCCCAGACAGTATGGCCAAAGGACCCTTCAAGGCTTGCCTCACTTCCAAAGCTCTGATTTATCAACCCTTCATTGTATAACTGATTATATAACGCAGAACTCCTGCCCATCAACATTGAAAGTATTATTTCAAGGGCTACTTTCCTTTTTAACAGGTCATAACCCGAAACATGTGAATTGTCTTTGATTCCCATATTAAACTGTGGCATGGCAACTGCCAGTTTTTTTTCAATAAACTTCATGTTGTGATGCGGCGGTTCTTCAGGGAATATTTTCTTTATCTTTCCAGGGTTGTTTTTTGCTTTAATGCCCTGTTCAACCATATTAAACACCGATTCGTGGTCAACGTCCCCTACTGTAAGAATCATCATGTTTGAAGGGTGGTAAAATGTATTATAGCATTTATAAAGCGTATCCTTTGTTATTTCTGCAATGCTTTCCACCGTACCTGCAATATCAATTTTCACCGGATGGTTTACATACAGGGCATTCAGAAGATTAAAAAACACCCTCCAGTCTGCATTGTCATTATACATCTTTATCTCCTGGCCGATGATTCCCTTCTCCTTTTCAACATTCTCATCTGTCAGATATGGATTTTGAACATAGTCGATAAGGAGCCTGAAGTTGTCATCAAACAGATCGGTGCATGAGAAGAGATACACAGTTTGGGTAAATGATGTATAGGCATTGGAGTCTGCTCCCAATTGTGAGAATTTATCCATTACACTGCCGTCTTCCTGTTCAAAAAGCTTATGCTCAAGAAAATGGGCAATACCGTCGGGCACTCTGGTTTCATTCTCGTCATCAGGTGCAATGAAAGTATTATTTATTGAACCATAATACGTGGCAAAAGTTGAAAAAATCTTGTTATATCCTTTCTTAGGTATTACAAAAACCTTTAATCCGCTTGAATGCTCATGAATATATATTTTTTCCTGAATCCTGTCAAATTCCAATACCTTCAATTTTAATCTCTCCTTTCACCTTCGCCTGACAGGGATGTCAGAAAATAAACCGTATCCCGGGTTATTTTTTTCGAAACCCTGACAACATCTTCCTTCGTTACTGCCACAAGCTTCTCTAAAAAAGAATCCACATTGTTGTTCTCTCCTGATAAATACTGGCTGAGGTAAAAATCCACCATCCCACCCTGGCTGTCCTGCATGGATTTCATACCTGTTACAAAGCTCTTTTTAGTGGCTTCCATCTCATAATCGCTTATATCACCGTTTTCAATTGCTTTAAATTGCTCCATTATTATTTTTTCAGCCTTTTCCCTCTCCGAAATTTCAATGCCGCTTACAGCAACAAGCAGCCCCTTAAACTTTTCAAGGCTTGAGAACGTCGAATATGCAAGGCTTGCCTTTTCCCTGACATTTTGAAACAATTTTGACTGGACTCCTCCTCCAAGAATTCCGTTATAAATGACAAGGGGATAATATTCGGGGCTGTTTGCTTCAATCTGAGTCCTAAACCCAATGCATAGTTTCCCCTGGCTGACGTCCATTGGTTCCTCTATACGCCGTACCTCTTTTATTTCCTTTTTCACCTGCATTACCGGAAGGTTTATAACGTTTCCCCTTTCGATTGCTTCAAATCCATTTATAAATCTTTCCAGTTCCTGATCGCTGATATCACCGGATATATATACATATACAGGATTTTGGGACAAAAGCTCTTTATAACGGGCCATCAGCCCGTCATTTGATAATGTTTTTGCACTTTCTTCGTCACCGTCTTCATAAACTGCAAAAGGTTCGTCTTTACACATTTCTTCCATACATCTTTGCAGTGCATAGTACATTTTATTGTTCACACGGCTGCGTATTCTCTGTATCAGGTTTTCCCGCTCCTGTTCGAAATAATCTTGCAAAAACATCTGGTTTTCGGTAACAGGGTCGGTTAGAATCTCAAGCAACAGCCCTCCGACCTCCTGAAAAAGTTTTGTGCCATTTACCGTAAACCTGTCGGATACAAACCCGGCACTAAGTTGAATTAACTGATATTCCCCTTTTTTGTGCACAGCAACATTAACAGCCGCCCCGTATAATTCTTCAAGCCTTAGCGCAAGTTCCTGCTGTGTAGGAAAATGCCTGCATCCCCTTCTTAAAACATATGGAATAAGCGCGTTTTGGGCAGCTCTCTCCTTATTTAAAGGATCCAAAAGAAAAATATCAATCCTGACTGTTTTAAACTTATCTGATTTCACATGGAAAAAAGAAATTCCGGCTTTTTGCCCAAGTTTAATTACCGATGGAGAGTTTTCACCTTTCACTTTCATGTCATCCTTTCTTTTGCAGGATTCATTATTTTTTATTCATACCCATTGTTTTTATTATAAATACATTTTTACAGGTTGTTTTTAAAATCAAACCATCCGATATATTGATATAGGAATAATTTAGGCTTAAAACAGCTGAAACCTGGAGGAATGTTAAATTGTTTTATATCGTCCTGGAAAACCAGATTCACTTACTCATTATATTGATTTTTTCTGCATATATATACTTATCGTCTTTAACAATCAGGCTTGAACCCTTCATGAAAAACTTAGGTACATCATTTTTTACTCCTTTGGTTCTTGGCATAATGTCGTTTTTGTCTCTGAATACTTCTATATCCGAAAGCTACCTGTTTTATGCTGAATTGATCCTTATAGCGGCTGTTTTAATCTCTGCTGCCTTTAAAAATACTAAGGAAATTAATACCCTGGTTTATTTTCTGCTATACGCTTTCCCACTTGCAACAGTAATGTTAAACATTAATTTCGATATCCTGCATAACCATATAATACTTATGGTAAGCCTGTTTTCTTTGTTGGGAATCATTTTACTGGTTATTATCATTAGTATTGCTACCAAAAGGCACTCGCTGATTGTTCTTTACTCAGGTATTTTTTCCATTTGCGCTTCATTGGTAATACCCAGAATAAACAGTTCAAACATAGCGGGCATTGCTTCATTATTGCTTAAAGCATCCGGTTACACGTTTTGTGTTTATTTCTTTTACAAATCTTCGGTTCACAGGTTGGAAAGCGAATATGCAAAGGTATCTGGCGAGTTGAACAGGATTAATGAAAATATTCAGAGAGAAATTAACCTCAGAACGGCGCATATAGACCAATTAAGCGTTCGACCGCAGGATGTCAGAAAAACCGATATGCTGACCGGAACTTACACTAATAAAGCGATTCTGGATTTTATTGAAATGTATATTGAAAAAAATCCTAACAGTGAGTTTTCTGTTTTGCTTGTCGATATTGACAATTTTAATGTAATAAGCAGCAAATTGGGTAAAAATGCAGGAAACAAATGTATCAGGGATCTTGCCGACATGCTGAAAAGTATTGCACGAAATGATGATAAAATCGGGCGCTTTGATGATAACCGCTTTTTGCTTGTTATGCCGGGCACCGGTACTTCAGATGCATACGCTGTGGTTGAACAATTAAAAGCAAAAGTTGAAACCACAAGTACCCCGCATTTTAAAATTTCAGCAGGAGTGGCATCTTATCCCTCTGACGCGGGAAATGTGAAAGATATAATTACTACTGCCAAAAAATCCCTGTATGCATCGAAAAAATAACCCTTCTTACCGGCTTTAGCAAGCCGGTTTTTTAATGCAGCATTCCAGCAGGATTTTCGTTACCTTTTTATTTATCACAATCTTATTTTCAATCTGCCGCATTCTTCCGGGAAACAGTACAAGTGCCGCCAAATCCGATTCTGTTGTTAATCTGTGGAATTTAATGAAATCCCGCTCCAAAATGGAATATATATCATCAGAAATCTGCTTCTTAAATGTGACTAATAAAAAGTTTATTGCAGAAAATAGTTATGTTTCAACATATAAAGACAGAAAATGGAGCGGTTACATGGCGAAAAGGATTTTTCTTATCTTTACTATTGTGATGGTTGTTATATCAGGTATATGCATATATGAAATAGTAGCAGATGCAAAAATCAAACTATCCGAGATGCGTAAAATCCAGGCGAAATTGCCTGAAGTAAATGCTGATGGTCCAACAGCAACACCCAGGCCGACATTAAAACCTGATAATAATATCGGCGAGCCATGGCAAATAGCAGATAATACCGTTAAGCCTTTAACTAATAACCAGAAATATTATGCCAACATTACTGTTCCCGGTAACAGAAATATTCTCTTAATCGGGAAGGATCCCACCTATTCAAATTTTGATACAATAATAATTGCCAGCATAAACGAAGAAGAAAAAACAGTCAAATTAATAGATATACCAAGGGACATTTATATTGATTATACATCTGACATTTTGAAAGAGTTTAAAAAGAAAGCACCTGATTTCTACAACGAAAAAGGCAGCAGAAAAATAAACGCAGCTCATGCACTGGGCAGGACACTGGATTATTCGCCTGAAAATGCCAGGTTCCCCGGAAAGCCTGGCTTCAACTTCCTGACCGATTTGCTCAATGAAATTTTTAATGTCCGGATCGATGATTACATTGCCGTGGAAACCGACGGCTTCCGTGAAATAGTTGATTATTTCGGCGGAGTAGTGGTTAATGTACCAATATATATGCACTACGAGGATCCGACCCAGGATCTTTATATCCATCTCGAGCCCGGTGTTCAGCTCCTTGACGGCAAAAAAGCCGAAGGATTTGTAAGATTCAGGCAGGGATATAACCAAAAGGGCGAATATATAAGCTATTCAAGGGCGGATAATACATTTCTCTTTTTAAAGTCCTTCTTTGAACAGCACTTTAATCTTAAAAATCTTAATAAGATTGGAAAGGTTTATGAGATAGTGAAGAAAAATACCGAAACAAGCGTCAATAGCCTTAGTGATGCTTATGAGTATGCAGTACTTGCAAAAAAAATAATAGACGATAAATACACAATAGAGCATACCAGTATCGAAATTAAAGGCAAGAAGACATTCAACGGAGCTTTATACGAGCTGCTGAAAACAGAATAGTCCGGCCAGGGCCGAATCTACAGCCAGGCACAGCGGACGCAGGAAATGAGTTCTGCATTCTCTGTCAGCAAAATTGCATTAATATAAAAAATCAGGTGGAATTAATCCACCTGATTTTTTATTCTATTGGTTTATACTCAAATGTCACCTGATCACCCATGATCGTCACAAGTATATACTGCGCCACTTTTTTGTTATCCGCAGTAAGGTTTTCCACATCAAACCCGCATGTTGAAAAATACCTGACTCCTCTGTCCCTCGTTACCTCATTCTTTTCTCCTTTGTAAAATACCCAGACGTTTTTGAATTTTGAACCGGCATATCCAGCTAGTATATCCCGCAATAACCGGCTTTCAAGCTTATCGGTAAAAGAATCCGGGGTATTTTCCAGGAACAGGAACACATTCTGGCCTGTAAAGGAATCGAGCTGGCTAATAAGCCATTGCCACTGTCCGGATGTACCTGTCCTTAGGCTTTTTGCTCTCATATCCAGCTGTATAAATCTTGAGCCCTGCACATCCATCGATTTATACCCGCTGCCTGTTGCAAGTACAGGTTTTTGAACCTTCGATACCACCTGATGGGAACCGTTTCCCACGAACGCCCCTATTTCTATATACTTATTTATTTTGTCAGCAAGATAATCTGTAAGGTACTTCTCCACGTCACCGGCAGGTTCACGGGATTCACCGAATACTGAGAATCTGTAGTTATTTTCACCTGCTACATAAGTCACCGCCTGGTTCCTGCTGTCCACAGGAACGGTATCTGCAGGAATGTTGTTGAAATTTACAGATTTATTTGTTTTAATTTTTATCTGCAAATCATCCAGATATATATGCCCTGTTTCATTTATGGGACTTGGATTTACAACATATAACCTGGTAATCCTGGCAGGTTTCTTAATGTGTGATATATTCCCCTCAACATACTGCCATCCGGTCCAGGTGATCCCTTCTGAAAGCATGACATAATTTATCTTTCCGTCTGCATCTTTTACTTCAGCTCTAAGCCAGCTTTTTGTAGCTCTTTGGCTGTATGCCCATAACCCGATTGATTCAGCCCCTTCAGGAATGCTGATTCCATTGTTTGGCAGCATTATATAAGCAGCCTGGGTTTCGGGACTTTCTTTGAAAACATAATCCAGACGTACACTTGACTTGCCGGAGTTTGCATATTCATTTGCTATGGTGACTTCACCAGGAACCCATGAAGGATATGATGTGAAATCAACATTGTCTTCTTCGAAGCTATGCACAACTATAGTTTCCACTCCTGGTATATCTGTATTGCCTGTCATTTTATCCTTTTCCACGGTGATTATGCTTAAATCATCTATATATATTGCTCCGGCCTCTTCAACCGGATTAACCTGGACCAGGTATATCCTTTTCAATTTGGCAGGAAGCGAAATGCCATTCAATGGGATTTCCACATAACGCCATCCAACCCAGTCCATTTTTGTCAAATCGCCAAGCCTTTGTGTTCTGTTCTGGCTGTCCTGTACTTCTATCCTTAACCAGTTGGAATTTTCATGGTCATTGTATACCCAAAATCCAACCCTGATAGCGTTTGACGGCAAGGTTACACCTTCACCGTTCAATACTGCGTATACAGCTCTGTTTGTTTCGGCCTGTTCAAATCTATATGACAGTTTACCCGATGCATTTCCGCTGTGTCTCTGCTCGCTGGATATTTGGTAGGCTCCGGTTACTGTTGACGGATATGACAGGAAAGTTGCATTCTGATTTTCAAAGCTGTCAACAAGCGTGGACACAGTCGGGAGAACTGTTACAGCGCAATATGCATGGGTGTTTCCGACCGATGCAGATATGTAACCATATCCGGAATTTGTTGCAACAAAAGTACCGTTTGAAAGAAAACCTATACCTCCTGCGGTCTTCCATATAACATCATCAGGGTTTATTGACGCTGAAAAACCTTCCGCATCCTCACCAGTGACAGTAAAATTTTTACGTTCTTTCGAAATAAGTGTTATGTTATTGCTGCTGAGAGTTAACTTTACAGGTCCGCTTAACACATTAACATCCATTTCAGCGGATACATCGCCTACAGTTGCTATAACTTTTGCAGTTCCGGCAGATTTCGGCTTAAAAACATTGCCTGTAAAACCACCCTCAACACCTTCCACCTGCCACTTAATTTCTTCGGGATTTATCTGGACAGGGTTAAAGTATTCATCGTATCCTTTTACTGTAAATTCCCGTGAAGTGTTTACAAAAACGTTGGATTCGTCGGCTTCTATGTAAAGTCCGGCCAATGGTGAAGGGGGCGCAAGGGAAAATATGCCGATTGCATTTGGTATTCTTCTTTGAACGCCATCACTTGGCTTGTTCTGAACAACAATATTATCAGTTCCGGGTTCTCTTGAAGCTATTGTAGAAGAACCTCCGCCATCCATTGCAATTGCATTGTATGCCCCTATTTCAAGCATAAGCTCTGCCAGCTCTGTCATAGTCATTCCTATACTATGTGATTGCCTGCCGTCTACAACCACCATGTAAATTGTCTTTCCATCCTCGCTTGTGCCCACTGCTGTTCTTGGGTGCCTTCCTGCTGTTTCATGCGTGAATTTTTCGGGTATAACCCCATCAACAACCAGCATTCCTCCACCGCTAATGGCCATTTGTATATTGTTCCAGTCGGGTGTTGTTATTACTTCAAATATAACAGGATCACCTACTTTGAAATTGTTTAAAATTTTTGGTGAGTTTTCTTTTCCTGTTATAACAACATACCCGTTCAATGGTATTTCGGTACCGGGCATATTAACACGTATTTCCTTAACTATTCCGTCTTCCACTATCATCTCGGTAACATGGGAATAATACCCGTTTCTTGTACCAACAGAGGTTGTGGTCCATTTTCTGTCTAATACCGTAAAATCACTGTACCCATAATAAGGTTCGTTATATCTTGCAATTTCTATGTACTCACCATTCGGTGCATAAATACGCATATCGGCTTTCCAATAGCTGATAAGACCGCTTCTTGCATCATCAATGGCAAAAGTGGCCATATTATCCTTATCCCGGTTAAAAGTTGCATCCGCGGTTTTCAAATCATGGGACTGAACCATTGGACCAATCAGATTCTGCATGCCGGTCTGATCCGAACTTAGAAAGAAACTGGCGTTTATACCGGCTATTGCTCCCCATTCTTTCATATGATCTGTTGTTGATAATGGTTTCTGGATTGTTTCGCCGTTTGTTAAAGAATCAATATGTACATTGGAATCGTTTAAATCTGCTTTCAGCACATAAATCGTCTGCCAGCCCAGCTCGGTATATCTTGTTATGGTATCCTGTGTAACACCCGACGTAATAATTTTAGTTTCAACGGTCTGATAAATGACCGAATTTGCTGATGTCACAGTTTCTGATGCATATGAACCTGAAATGAACCCTGAGAACAATAATACAGATGATAATAACAATACTGCCGCTTTCTTAAACTTCATTATCCAATCCTCCGTATAGCATTTTTGTCTTTAGTTTTGCACCCGATTTGACGAATAAAATCATGCTTTGTTCCATTCTGTCGATTACAAAGCTAATTTTATACATACCAAAAAGTGCATATATCATAACTGTTATTTTACCATTTGCAAGTAAAAATAACCACTTTACGCTGTTTACGTTTATATTAAGAAAATAACAAGTCTGAGACATTTATATTACATAAGGAAAGCCTTGAAATTTAACTGTTTGGTACCTCTTAAGATAAAAGATTACAGGATTATAACTCCTAAGATCCCCCCCAAAAAGGTAAGGGCTATGGGGCCAAGTTTCAGCCTTTCTGAACCAATTACGGTAAGAAAAAATATCAATATCGAACCAAGGCTGAATATTTTCCAAAAACCTTCGTTTATCAGCGACAGATCAAGAATTGATGTTTCGGCGAAAAGCACGACTGCCGAAGCTATCATTCCTACAGTTGCCGGGCGAATGCCGTCAAGGGCTTTTTGCACTATTTTGTTTTTTTGAAATTTATTAAACACGGCCGCTATAATAAAAACCAATATAAATGACGGCAGAGACACTCCTGTTGTTGCAAACACAGAACCTAAAAATCCTGCCGCCCTGTAACCGACATATGTCGCAGCATTTATAGCTATAGGTCCGGGTGTCATCTGTGATATTGCCACTACATCTGAAAATTCTTTCATTGGCAGACCAAAAGCTTCAATCTCCCGGTATATCATTGGCAGCATTGCATAACCGCCACCGAAACTGAACAGGCCGATTTTAAAAAAGCTTAAAAACAGTTGAAGAAGTATCATCAGTCTTCAGGCCTCCTTTTAAGGAAATAAAGTGCAATACCGGATATACCGCCCATTGTAACAGCCCAAAGCGCATGTATATCAAAGACAACTATCATCAAAAATGATATTAACGCGACAGCAATGCCCCATTTATGCTTAACCCCTGTTTTTACCATTTTAATTGCAGCCAATAAAATCAACGCTGTAGAAGATGCTCTTATCCCGGCAAAAAATTTATCCAAAATTATATTATCCCTTACAGTTACAAGCAATGATGCGATTACCAGGATAACCAGAAACGAAGGCAATATTATACCTAAAGCTGAAAATATGGCACCGACAGTACCTGCTACTCTTTTTCCGATGAAAATTGCGGAATTAAGTGCTATTACACCGGGTATTGACTGGGATATCGCGAATATATCCAGTATTTCCTCATCTTTCAGCCATTTTTGACGGTCCACCGCTTCTTTCTGTATAAGCGGCAGCATTGCATAACCGCCGCCAAATGTAAAAGCACCAATTTTCAAAAACACTGTAAACAGTTTTATCAATATTTTAAAGTTCAATTCAAAAATCCCCTTCAATCAAAATTTTAAACTTCTATATTATTCATTATTCCCGGTTCACAGCATTCTTAGGAAAACCTTATATTGTTACCTTTCCTGCTGTTAACTATGTAAATTCCAGGCAATATGCTTTTGCACTGGTAAACGGATTCTATTTGGGGTATATATGTATTATAATGGACTAATTTAATTTTTTTATCGGAGAAACTTATGTATAATGATCGATACCTGGATCTCAACGGTATTTCAATACGTTACAGGGAAGAGGGAGACGGGGAAGCACTTGTGCTTGTTCATGGAATTGCCGGATTTATTGAGGAATGGCAGCCTGCAATGGAAAAACTAAGCAAGTTTTACAGGGTAATCGCCCTGGACCTTCCCGGTCATGGCCTTAGCGACAAACCCGAAATACCTTATACTTTGGATAATCTGACCGACTTTTTAAAAGATTTCATAACGGCAAAGAAACTTGAGCATTTTTATTTAGCAGGGCATTCTCTTGGTGGAGCCGTGTGCCTTAATTTCGCTGTTAAATACCCGCCAATGATCAAAAAGCTGATTGTAATAAACAGTGCTTTTATAAAAATCCCATTCTCCTTAAGATTACTATCCATGAAACTTTTTCAAAGAATAAATATCAAAGTGCCTTTAAGTATTGTCAGAAGCATTTCAAAACAAAGCTTCCATGACAGTAATGCCATCACCCGGGATTGGCTTACCCATGCATACAATTATATAAACCGGCCCGGTTCATTAAGAGCCATGTTTTCGGTTATTCATGAATGCACCACATTCCGTGGCCTGAAAAAAGGGCTGGTTGATACATTTCTGCATGGATTAAGCCAAATTAATGTTCCGGTTTTGATTATATACAGTGATAAAGATCGGGTACTCCCGAATGATAATTCGCTGTTGTTACACAAGCTAATTAAAACCTCAGTGACATACCGGGTTCTAAACTGCGGCCACGAACTACAGTACGAGCAAAGTGATGTTTTCTGCAATATCGTAGCCGGCTTCTTGGAAAATAAACTCTAAATATTATGCTCTGTCCCCAAACAGTTTTTTGCCGATAAAAAGAATATTGCCCTCTTCGGTGTCGTAGATAACAAAAATAAAAGGACGGTTGGCAATAAATTTTATGGGTTCAGAAGATACAGCTGTTATAAAATCACCCACTGTTACAGCCGCAGCCTCTGTTCCTTTCTCATTTACGTCTACAACAGCCTTATGAAGAGCTTTGTTTATATGGATATTTTCCGAGATACCGCTGAAGTTCGCGTGTTCCGAAAAAACTTCTTCCATACCGAGTGATACCAAAGCCTTGCTCAAGTCTTTTATACCGTATTCCATTTTGAATTTGGGAAGCTGCAGGTGCAATTTATTTACCGGTCTGAAATTTATAAGCATGGCATCCCATTTTTTATAATCAAAACTATCAATAAATTCGTTAATATCCATGTTTGGCAGAATTACTATCATGCCGGTTTTTCCGGCACCATAGGGCAGACTTACCGCCCTGTACTCATCTGCTTCGGCCAGATTAATACTGCCATTTCTTTGCATCATCCGGACCTTGTCGGTCAGCCGGTCATACGAGTAAAAGTCGGCTTCAAAAGTGTCTTCTGATTTAAAGGCTTCTGTCCACTCACCTTTAAAATAGATGGCATTTATAAGATACATCATTACATCTCCGGGTATTGGAGGTTTTATGACAGAGGGTATAAGGTTGTTGGTTTTCTTTGCAACCCAGCTGTTTATTTCATTTACTGATTCGGGATTGCCAAAATCCAGGCTCTTTACATCAGACAAAAGATAGTCTCTGTTTACATCTACAAAGCTTTGCCTGACATCAAACCCTTGCCTCAGCCAAATCGAGTTTGCGATTTCTATTTGAATCTTTGCATCCATACTGCCTAACCGGCTGATTAAGTACTTAAAACCTGCATTCAGGTCGTTTACGGGTATATCCATGTAATGCATGGCTTTTGCCATGGCTTCCCTCGTTGTTCCTTCTGCACCGTTATAAGCCATCATCAGCATATCGGATACCGAAAGCGGAGATATAAAAATTTCTTCGTCAGAATCCTCCTCATTGATTGTCTTGAAAAGTTCCCATGCAAATCTTTTGTTAGCATCAATAAGTTTACTGTTTTTTTGCCCGGCTGTTTCCCCGGCCACTGTATCCGGCCCGCTTATTGTTCGGTTATCTTCGGGCATGACCATTTTATTTCCTGTAACCACTGAATTTACAATACCCGCACACCCGGAAACAAACACTGTGAAAATCAGAACCATGGATAAAAGGGCAATGCTTTTCACTTTTAACAACCTCCTTAAACTTGACTTGACAGTTATAATAAGACTTTCACCACTTTATGCATATTGATTCAATCAGAAGGTTCAATTTGCGCCTGTTATATGTAAATATACCCGCCACCTGTAAAATAGGGGGTGAAAAAAAAGCATAGCCGCAACAATTAAAGTTGAGTACTATGCTTTTTTTAATTTTACAGTTGCGGGTTAGCCAGTTACATCAGTTAGACTTATAAGTCCAGAAAAAGTTCCCACAATTTATAATATATTTTTTATTTTTTAATAATTTTTCTTCCGGCATTTTCAATCAACCCATAACGATTATGCAGTCACATACAGTCCCGGCAGGTTTTACCGGTATTTTTCGGGTTTCAACACCGTCTACAATTATTTTTTTTATCCCTTTACATACTCCATCGGGATTTTTTACTTCTATATTGTAAATACAACCCCTGAACTTCCTTCTTGCCTTAAACCCCTTCCAACCGGACGGTATGCACGGATCCACCGTCAGACTTTCATACTCAGGCCTGATTCCCAGGATATACTGGCTTATAGCTACCATATTCCATGCAGCCGTACCTGTAAGCCACGAATTTCTTCCTGTTCCGAACTGGGGATGTTCCTTGCCGAGAATGTTCTGGCAGTATACATAGGGTTCAACTTCAAGCAGCTCAGCATCGTTATTGCGCCTTGCAGGCAGTATCTGCCTGTAATACCGGTATGCCCTGTTCCCGTTGCCCATCAGACATTCGGCAATCATTATCCATGGGTTTGCATGACAGAAGATCCCGCCATTTTCCTTTGCGCCTGGCGGATAAGTTGTTATTCCCCCTTTTTTGGGATCATATTCGGTATATCCTGGATACATCAAAACTATCCCATATTCGGTATTCAAAAGTTCATAAACAGAATCAAGGCATTTTTTTGCATATTCCTCCGGAGCAACCATCCCCAGTACAGCCCATGACTGGCTGTTTACAAATATTTTCCCGAACTCATTTTCTCTTGAACCAATGATTCCACCTTCATCATCAAAAGCCCGTATGTACCATTCCCCATCCCAGCATGATTCATTTATAGCCTTTTTCATTTCCTCGTACATGTTCCGGTATTTGATTGCACTGTCTTTTTCCTTTATTAATTCAGCCATCTGAATCATTTCAAGGGCAGCCTTGCAGAAAAGCATTGATGTAAATACGCTTTCGGCAATACCGTTACCAACATCAAGATTCAACGTATCATTCCAGTCAGCCCTGCCGGCGAGGGCAAGCCCGTGAGGCCCACGTTGGTTATATGTGAACTCCATCGCCATGTCCAGGTGTTCCCATACAGTACCTTCGGTTTTTTTATCGTTGTATGGCACAATGCTGTTTAGGAAATCAAAATCCCCTGTTTCTTTCAGATAAGAATTTACTGCAAGAGGAAGCCAAAGGTGATCATCGGAATACCAGTCAAATTTCACAACAGGGGCATCGCCAACCCCTCCTTCTCCTGTTAACGGGAAAAACAGGTGGTATACACGCCCATCGGTATACTGGCAATGTATCAATTTCTTAATGAGCTCCCTTGCCTGATCGGGTATTGAATGCATTACGCCAAGAGTATCCTGTGCGCTGTCCCTTATACCCATACCCCTGCCCAAGCCAAGCTGGTACAGCGATACAAACCTTGACCAATTGAATGTTGTCTTGCATTGATACTGGTTCCATGTATTTACAAACATATTGGTTTCGTCATCAGGGGTTTCAACATAAAGATTATCAAGATATTCAGCCCATGAATCCTTTAGCCTTACAAGGGCTTCTTTTGCATTACTGACATCCAGGAAACTACCTATCTCATCCCGTAATGCTTTTTTGTTTTCGGTAAATCCAAGAATAAATACCATCTCCCGTTCTTCACGGGCTGACAGGTTTACGTCTATGCAAAAGGCTCCTACACCGTTCATCCGGTATGATATGGAATTCGAACAAGCTCCCGTTTCCACTGCGATTGGATTAGCTTCTGAATGGTATTTTCCGATAAAAGATTCAAGATTTGTGTCAAAGCTGTGTATTTCTTCACTGGTTGCAAAGAAAGTACAGGTGTCCTTATACTGATGCGGTTGCCATGTTATTATCCGGTCTTCATATCTTCCCTGGTTTATCTGCTGAACCCAGTCAACATTCTGCTGATCCATAACGGCATCCCAGAAACAGAATTCTGCGTAACTGAAAACCTGGAGTTTCCTTTCGGTATGGCAAAGATTTTTTATATGTACAAGCCAGATTTCAAAATCCCTGTCGTCGGGCACGAAATATGTCACATCGGCTGCAATCCCTTTGTATTCGCCTTCGAGAACAGTATAGCCCATCCCATGCCTGCACCTGTATGAGTCAAGTCTTCTCTGAACCGGCTGGTAACCGGGATTCCAGTATTCACCAGTCGCTTTGTCACGTATGTAGATATACCTGCCTGGCCTGTCCATAGGGATATTATTGTACCTGTATCTCGTTATTCTTCTGTTCTGTGGATCCTTATGAAAACTGTAGCCGCCTCCGGTGTTGGAAACAATACCTCCGTATTTCCCGCTTCCTATGTAATTTATCCATGGAGTCGGAGTGTCAGGTCTTGTAATAACATATTCACGGGCCTTTTGATCAAAATAACCATACTGCATTACAATACCTCCAGACCATATATAAAATTTTATGTTGTGCCAAATTCAAACAAGCCCTGCACAGTTCCGGATTTCAGCAGCAAATTAAATTCAGGAAGGCAATATCAATTCCGGCATAACATATTAATTCAAGGATCCAATAAAAGCATGCATTTTTCCAGGAATCGCTCAATGTTCTTTTTCTCTTCGGATATTATTCTGTCTGTCACTTCACCCCGGCCCAACCTGTCGCACATGGCAAGCAAAGCAATTTCATTAGCAGGCACCTCCCCGACCATTGTCTCCAAATCTGCAAAAGGCAAATTTTTCACTACCATTAGTACCTGCATATGCCAGCGGACCATTTTTGAAACTTTGTAAATAAACTCATCATCGCAGTTAAAAGCGCTCAGGAACTCAGCAGATAATTTCTCGCCAACTTTATCGTGGTCATAGGCTGTTATCTTTCCCCTTCTTACCCTTGTAGTAGGGGGTTTTCCTATGTCATGCAGCAGGCAGGACCACATAAATACCGTTTCATCAGCACTTTTTTCTCTTACAAGAGCGCCATTATCCACAACATTCAGGGTATGGTTCCATACATTCCCTTCCGGGTGCCATTGAGGGTTCTGTTCGGTTTTCTTCAGCCTGCTAAGCATTGTAAAGGGATATTCGTTATTAAAAAAATCCTCATCTTCAATTTTTCTGAAATATATCGATGGTTTATCATCTTCCAACAGGTGTCTGGTAAATTCATCAAAATACTTTTTAAGCATATGACGGTCTCCATGCCGGTATTATATTTGGTTTTTCCCTTTATATTGTTTCTTATAATACTCAAATAATTCCGAGAATTCCAAAAGATCAGGAATTGCCTTCTGTGAAAGGCTGTAAACCCCATGTTCTTCCCTTTTGAACCAGCCATAATGGTTGTCAATAAGAATCCTGCCGGCTTTATCCGTTAATTCAGCAGTATCTTTTATAAATTTCACCCTGCATGGGCCGTACAAGCTTAATACTGCCGCAATCTTAATTGCCGTTTCCCTGTATGAGGTTAACAGCTTTTTCCGATTGCTGCCCCCAATATTATATTCCGCGCTTCGTTCGTGAATCTCATTCAGTATTGCTTTTCTTCTTTTTTTACTGGAATTAAGACTTTTCTTCCTGTCAAATATCACTGGCTCAATTGCTTCTTCTACAAATGAGTTGTGGTTGTTTATTGTAACCAGCAGCAAGCCCAGTTCAAGGCGCCTTAGCAAATGGCATATATTCTTCCACCGCCTCGTATGTAATATCTTGTTTTTCCTTGGAACTGCAATGTATACCAGTTCTGTCAGCCTTTGCCTCTGAACTGCCTGTAAAATAACGTCCAGGTTCAGGCTTGTTTTCATTTCGACGATGATCAGCGTGTTATCCTTAACCGCTGTAACATCACAATTCATAACCTCACTGTTGACTGTAAAACCCAGGTTCTCAAAATATGACCGCACCGGGTTATAAAGTGATGTTTCATTAAGTTTTTCATCTTTCCCCAATATACCACAGCCTTTATTCCTGTTCCTTAATAAGGCGGTATTTATATATTTATGCCTTTGCTGCCGTTAACACAAATATGTCCTTTTTTTCACCATCGTTACCCGGTAATTTTTCAATACTGATATTACCAAACCCTGCTTCATAAAGCCACTGTTCAAGAACAACGGGGTTTATCCCCCTATGGTAGTCATGCATGCTTTTCTGGAATTCTTCATCATTATACGGCAGAAGATCTGCAATGAAAAGAATCCCTCCATGTCTTAAAACCCGGTAAAACTCCTTAATAATCTCATCGGGGAATTCAATGTGATGTAAAATCATCGATGCGCAAACCAAGTCCACCCGGGAATCTCTTAGCGGCACTTCGCTTTCTTCGCACTCCACGGTAAGTATATTTGTAATGCCTTGCAGCTTTGCTTTTCTGTCCAGTTCGTCAAGCATTGATACCGACATGTCCATGGCGATTATTTTTCCCACATGTGAAGCTATACCCCTTGAAATGAAACCATCGCCTGAGCCGTAGTCCAGCACTGTCATATCCTTGTTCAGCAAATTTGAATCAATCAGTTTGTTGATGATTGAATGATCATACAAACCGGCACTTAATTCTTCCCATCTGTCAGCTATATTCTCAAAAAACTGCCTGGCTTCGTGTTCGCTGGATGAATACATTTTAGAGCTTCCTTTTGACAGCCAGTCAATCAATGCTTTCTTTGAGAACCTCCATTCCCTTCCTATTTTCCTTGCAGGGACATCTTCCTCCCTGAGAAGTTTTATAAAGGTTTTTATGCTTACACCAAACAGTTCGGCTGCTTCATCCATGTTCAGAATTTCTTTTTCCAACAGTAACCGCACCTTTCACGCATTAACATTTCTTAATCATACCCCATGGTTTTCTTCCGGAAAATGCGCTATTTTGGGTTTAAAATTTTCAACCCTTTTCAAAGCTTCATTACCAGCTATTTATATATTTTTTCTGTTCATCGGTAAGTTCATCTATAGTAATGCCAAGACTTTTAAGTTTCATCATTGCGATTTTCCGATCAATTTCTTCAGGTATTTCAAATACTTTCGGCTGAAGCTCCGAATGATGATTTAAAATATATAATGCAGCGTAAGCCTGCACTGCAAAGCTCATATCCATAATCTCGGCAGGATGGCCGTCACCGCATGCCAGGTTTACAAGCCTTCCTTCTCCAAGAAGATAAACTTTTCTGCCATTAATAAGTTCATAACAGGTTATATTTTTTCTTGATTCATTTATATTATTGCTTATTTCTTCCAGATCGGGAATACATATTTCAACATTGAAATGCCCTGCGTTGCACAGTACTGCGCCGTCCTTCATTTTCAGGAAATGCCTTTTCACTATCACTTTACTGCATCCGGTTACGGTTATGAAAATATCCCCCAATTCAGCCGCTTCATCCATCGTCATAACACTGAAGCCATCCATGACAGCCTCAATTGCCTTAACGGGGTCTACCTCGGTAACAATAACCTTCGCACCCAATCCTTTGGCTCTCATTGCAACACCTTTGCCGCACCACCCATAACCTGCAACAACAACAGTCTTGCCTGCCACTATCAGATTTGTCGTTCTGTTAATACCATCCCATACCGACTGGCCTGTTCCATAGCGGTTGTCAAACAGGTGTTTGCACATCGCATTATTAACTGCCATCATCGGGATTTTCAACGTTCCCTCTTTTTCCATCGCTTTAAGGCGTAGTATGCCTGTCGTGGTTTCCTCACAACCTCCGTATATTCCGGAAAGCAATTCCTTTTTCCTTGTATGGAGAGCATGGGTCAAGTCCCCGCCGTCGTCAATGACTATATGCGGGCCATGGCTAAGTGTTTCGTCAATGAAATGATCATATTCTTCAGATGTGGCATCATACCATGAATAAACATTGATTCCATCCTCCACAAGCGCCGCTGCAACATCATCCTGTGTTGAGAGAGGATTGCTCCCGGTAACTGCCATTATAGCGCCACCTGCTGCAAGCACTTTCGAAAGATAGGCTGTTTTTGCCTCAAGGTGGATTGAAAGAGATATTTTAATTCCTTCAAACGGACGTGTTCTTTTGAATTCCTCTTCCAGGCTGTTCAGTATCGGCATGTTTCTTTTTGCCCATTCTATTTTTTGCCTGCCCGACGGAGCAAGATTTATATCTCGGATTATACTTTTCATGTTTCTTTTTCTCCATTTTTTAATATTTTTCTTTTGACAAACTATTATACCATTTGAAACCAGTTTCATTCAAGATAATATACAGTTATATTCAGTCAATGTTATTTTAATTTCAGTTGAATTTAAATTATGCAAAACTTAGTTTTATGTCAGACTAAAATTTTATAAACAGGTTTACAGCTAAGTGGTATAATAATTACGCAGTTTTTATATATGATAAATGAGAGGGTTTTTATGAAACTTCGTGAAGTGCTTGATATTGCCCTTGAAGCAGGTGAAATACTTCTGCGCAATGGAGCTGAAACATACAGGGTTGAGGAAAGCATCACAAAAATATGCAATGCCTATGGCCACCCATGTGAAGCCATTGTGCTTACAACAGGCATTTTCCTGACGGTATATTCTTCCGAATATGAGTCTGAAACATCGGTACGGAGAATAAAGGTCAGGACACTGGATCTTTCAAAAATTGACCGGGTTAATTCCTTTTCCAGGAAAATCGCCCATAACAAGTTGTCTTACGAGGAAGCAAAAAAAGAGCTGGAAGATATAAAGGCAATTAAATATTATCCTGTATATATACAGCTAATATCTTCAATGGCAGTTTCTTTTGCCTATGCCATGCTTTTTGGAGGCAATATGACCGATGGAGCCGTTTCACTTGTGATTGGAGCATTATTATATTTTTTAAATCTTTTCATGGTGAAATCGGGATACTTCCCCTTCCTGGTATATTTCGTAATTGGGTTTTTCGGCGGTTTTATAAGCATGATTGCAGAATTTTTAATACCCAACAGCAATGCTTATATTATAATAATCGCATCAATTATTATGTTCCTTCCCGGAGTTGCAATAACCAACGGCATAAGGGATCTTCTTTCCACCGACACGATAAGCGGGCTTACCAGGCTCGGAGAAGCTTTCCTGACGGTGCTTGCCCTTGTTATGGGTGTATGGCTTGCCATCTTAACAGTTCATTATATAATTTAAGCGGGTGTTTTATATGATTCGGATATTATTATCTTTTTTGGGCAGTTTTTGCCCTGCAATACTACTTAATACAGACAAAAGAAACCTGATATGGGCAGGTTTGTCAGGAACTTTAGGGATGATTGTTTATGACCAGCTCCTTGTAATATTCCCCGCTAGCGAACTGCTGGCTATTTTTCTGGGCACGGCAGCAGTGGCCGTATATAGCGAATTAATGGCCAGAGTAAGAAAAACACCGGCTACTATATTTCTAATACCCGGTATTATTCCTTTGGTTCCTGGAGTTGACACATACCGTACCATCCAGCTTATTGCCGAAGGGAATTATTCCTCTGCCATGTCATACGGTGTGGCAGCCATCTCAAAAGCTTGCCTGATGGCATTCGGTATTATGACAGTCTCTGCTGTATTCAGAAAAATAAATCGCACTAAAAGACAGTTATTAAGGCCATGATTTTATAATTTCGGTTACAAGGGCTGAAAACTTCGCTTCAACTTTTTTCCCGGCTTCAATAACCTCTTCATGGTTTAAAGCTTGATCAAGAACTCCTGCTGCCATATTTGTAATGCATGATATCCCCAATACTTTCATACCCATATGCCTTGCTGCAATTGCTTCGGGTACCGTAGACATTCCTACCGCATCCGCTCCAAAGTATCTAAGAGCCCTTATTTCTGATGGTGTTTCAAATGAAGGGCCTTTTGTATATGCATAAATACCTCTTCTTATATCACAATGAAGGCGCATGGCGCATTCTGCAGCCATTTCCACAAGTTCCCGATCATAAATATGAGACATATCCGGGAAACGCGGGCCTAATTCATCTATATTTTCTCCCCTTAGCGGATTCTCGGCAAAAAAACCGATATGATCCTTTATAAGCATCAGGTCTCCGGGTCTGAACTGCGTGTTAATTCCGCCTGCTGCATTAGTTAAAAGCAAGTTTTCCACTCCCAGAAGCTTAAATGCACGTATAGGGAATACAACCTGCTCCATGTTCCAGCCTTCGTAATAATGGAATCTGCCTTTCATCGCAACTATGTCTCTTCCGCCCAGCTCACCGAAAATCAATCGTCCCTCGTGCCCTGCAACAGTGGTTCTGGGAAAATTCGGTATTTCCTCATAAGGTATTTCAATGGTATTTGACATATAGTTTGCGAGATTTCCAAGACCTGAACCCAATACAACAGCTATATAAGGGGTTTTATGAATTCTCTGACGTATATGGTCTGCACTCTGCTTTAGCTTGTCATAATAATTATCCATAGGAAGCCTCCTCTGTTTAATGAGCGCTTGTGCGAAGCGTGTACAAATAACACTTAATGCAAGCGCTTTCTTCGCGCGTTTGGTTAAACATGCCGAAAGCTTTTCCAATGCTTTCGAAGCAGCTATAAGTCCATGACAATATTAGCTTAATCAACCCTGTTTGTCAACGGTACGGTTAAGTTCATGCATTATCTCATTGACTTCATAATGTTGCTTGATGTATAATTATACAAAATTTATGTATTTTTAATCACAACGGAGGCAAATATGAGCGAAATTAAGTTACCAAAAGGATTCAAAACTGCAGGGGTTGCCTGCGGAATTAAAAAGGACGGCAAAAAGGATCTGGCATTGATTATCTCCGAATGTGCAGCAGAAGCAGCCGGAGTTTTTACAAAAAATCTCGTCAAAGGTCATTCCCTTAAATGGACGATGAATAAAATAAAAAACAACAAAATTAAGGCCATTGCAATTAACAGCGGAAACGCAAATGCATGTGTCGGTACAAAGGGTGATGCAGACGCTGAACGATTTGCCAATGTGGTTGCAGAACTTGCGGGTTGTGACAAAGACCATGTATTGCTTGGTTCTACCGGTGTTATAGGGTTCCCCCTTCCAATGGAGAAAATAGAATCGGGTCTTCGTGAAGCATACATGCAATTAAGCCCATGCAATCCACATGATGCCGCCTGCGCAATCATGACAACCGATACTTATCCGAAGGAAATTTCCATTGAGATGAACTTATCGGGAAAGAAAGCCACCCTGTATGGTATGGCAAAGGGTTCAGGCATGATCCATCCGAATATGGCAACTATGATAGGAATTATACTTACCGATGCCTCCATCTCAAAAGAAATGCTTCAAGCAGCTCTTTCTGCTGTAGTTAACAAATCTTTCAACCGTATCTCGGTGGACGGCGACACAAGCGTATGTGATATGGTTGTTTCTTTAGCCAACGGCGAGGCAGCAAACGAAAAAATAACACAGGAAAATGATGACTATAAAACCTTTGTTACCGCTCTTGAAAAAGCAGCAATAACGTTGTCAAAAATGCTCGCGAAAGACGGAGAAGGCGCAACGAAACTAATCGAAATTCATGTTAAAAATGCCCCGGACAATGAAACTGCTCATAAAATAACCAATTCCATAGCAAAATCCCCTCTTGTAAAAACAGCCATGTTCGGGCAGGATGCAAACTGGGGAAGAATCCTTACTGCGGCAGGATATTCAGGTGCAGTATTCAACCCTGATTTGGCAGACATTATGATAGGTGATTTGCCGGTTTGCAAAAACGGTACGGGTCTCGATTTTGATGAAGCCAAAGCCCTCGAAATATTAAAGCAGGATGAGATAAAAATAACACTGGACCTTAAAATGGGCAATTCCGAAGATATCATGTGGACATGCGATTTCTCATATGATTACGTTAAGATAAACGGTTCGTACAGGACATAGGCCGGAACGCATCTCCTAGATAATGCTAAACATTATATAGAAGACCGCAGCATCTTCTTTCGGGTAACTGTACTGCATTTGGCGGAGCCTATAGTTCAGGCTTGCTTGTCTTCGTTCGAAGTCACCTGCTCCGGCCTGTGCTCCGCAATGCTGCTTAAAAAGCGGTACTGCGAATTTCGGATTTTCTGCATTTTTCAGGGATACCAAGTATTACTTTTTCACCGATCTTTGCCGTGCCCTCTTACCAGTAAGCTAATGTCATTTATTTATTGCTTATTTCCTGGCTTATTGATAAAATGGTAAAAGAATAGGCATTTGTCGTTCATCTTTGCAGTAAATTTGCTATGATTAGGGGGTAAAATGATGGCAATTCGTCAGTTTGTAAAATTTACTGTTGGAGAAGAGGAGTTTGGTGTTGAAATAAGTAAAGTCCGGGAGATTATTAAGATTCAGGAAATGCTGAAAGTACCAAATGCACCTCGTTACATAGAAGGATTAATGAATCTTCGCGGTACCGTATTAACCATTTACAATTTAAGAAAACGTCTTGGTATGCATGACAAGGAATTTGATGAAAATTCAAAGATAATTACAGTATATCATAATGACTTATTGGTTGGCTTTACTGTGGATATGGTCAACGAAATTGTCAGGGTTGATGAGGAAAACATTGAAGATACTCCTTCTTCGGTTCCCAATATTGACAAAAAGTTTTTATCCAAGGTTGTAAAATTTGACAACAAGCTGATGCTTATCCTGGATCTGACCAATGTGCTGTCACCTGATGAAGAAACCGAGATAAGGGAGTTTATCAGCAAAAACGAAGAACAATTAAATAAACAATAATAATACAGCCAATATACTTTTTCATACCAAACATGCATATACTTTTCACAGGCATATTTTTCAGGCACTTGTAAGTTTCATACTGACAAGTCTTTTGCCGGTGAGGAGTTATTATGTATGTTTTGGTAATTACATCGAAAAAGAAAAATATCCTGCTTTTATTATGTGGTGCCGTTCTCCTTTTTTTTGCCGTTTACCGGTTTATTCACGCTTTTATTCCCGGCTTTGAAATTTCGCTGGAGCACCGGCTTTCATTAAAACTCCCGTATTTGGTTGAAATGACATCAATTTATGCGGCAGAACCAGGCGAGTCTCTTGTTCAGGCAAGTTCCATTTTCGGAAATAGCTTTAAAACAGAAACAATACATCGCCATGGCCTTTCGGATATAACCTTCCAATATCCTGAAACGTTGATGTTGGGTGAAATTCAGAACCTTGGCCACGAAATAACCGTTCATATCAATTTTAAACATAATAACAATAAAGCTATAGGATTCTTCCAGGTATGGAATCTCAGCCAGCCTTTTGACGAATTTCTCAACAGCTCAAAAAAGATGTCTTCAATGACTTTTACGGAATTCAGCGAGTCCAGTCTGAAAGTGCAGGAAATGAAAGGCGTTATGTGGGAGTATACCTATATAACCAGGACCCAGGATATCAAGGGAGTGGAGATTTTTATTGAAAATGGCTCTGAGATGTACAGATTCTCAATATTCGTACCAAAAAGCGATTACAAGCCCGTTTATAAACGAATCATAATGCGCATGGCAAAATCCTTGAGAGTTAAGAACATGGTCGGCGCGATTCTGTTAATGTGTAAACAGGATTAGCTGTATTCATTTATTAGGGATTTGGGGGTATAAGGCTGGGCCAGCGCAACACAGTTCTTTCCTCTTCCCTTTGCTATATAAAGAGCCTCATCGGCACTGTTGAGCAGCTCCAGCTCATCATTTGCCAGCGTAGGGAATGTAGAAACCCCCATGCTGACCGATACCGATATGGTAATATCATTGTTTTTATCACAAACTACAAGTTCGGATATTTTTTTCCTGAGCTCCTCTGCCCTTTCATAAGCTTTTTCTTTTCCCGTGTAGGGAAGGAGAATTATAAATTCTTCCCCGCCAAAGCGCGCCACAACATCATCCTTACGCACTGATTCCTTTACCGTCAATGCTATTGACCTCAGTATCATGTCACCGAACAGGTGTCCGTATGTATCATTATAAACCTTGAAGTCATCAACATCGAAAAATATAATTGAAACTTCATAACCCTGTTGTCTGGCGTGTTTTAACTCATCCTCCAGACGACTCTGGAAGTATGCACGGTTGTAAACCTGCGTCAGACCATCGATATTCGCACACTCCTGAAGTTGTTCGTACAGCTTTGCGTTTTCTATGGCAATACTTATATGCTGGGTAATAACCTCAAGCAGTCTTACATTATTGCCATCAAAAGCATTCGGGATGTTATGTTCAATAAGTATAAGGCCATACCCCTTGCCTTTTATCCTTAAAGGCACACACATGAACGACCTTACATTCCTGTCTTTTGTGAAGGAATATTTACCGGGATCCACATCATTGTCAATTATTGTCCTGCCCTTATCCAAACATTCTTTCAGCACAGGAGAATTTATATTATCTGTAAGTATTGCCCGCTCTCTTCCGTTGGTTATGTTGGTTACCTGCACCTTAAGCCGGTTTCCTTCCCTGTTGTAAAGCGCTATGTTTGAAGTGGCAACGCCCATAACTCCTATAATAATATCGTTCACAAACGTAAGCAGCTCATTCATGTCAAAAATCGAACCAATAGCCTGGGATATCTGCTGTAGTGTAAAAAATTCAGCCAGGCTTGAAGCCAGCTTTTTATTCATATCTTCAAGCTGACAATTGATTTCCTTAAGCTTTTCAACCTGTTCCTGTTTCTCAATTCTGGCCTGCTCAAGCTGTTCATATTTCTTTTTCAGCTCTGATACAAGCCTTTGATTATCCTGTTCCCTTAGAGTATAAATATGGTTATGAATTCCAAAAACCCTGAATAATATAATAAATACAAGGTAATGGACAGCAACATATATCACAAGTGAGAAACTAAAACGTTCAAAGACTGAATCTTTAGCGTGAATAATTACATGAACCACTGATACAGACAGGAACTGAGTGGTCAGAGCGAAAATTACATAAAGCATTGAAGCCCAAAACCCATCTGTTATACAGACGCTTACAATCGGGAGAAAAACGATAAAGCAATATAACAAACCATACTGCATTGTACCAATAAGTAAAGATATTATAAGAATTTCAACCAGTTTCAAAATCCTGTACATTTTTCTGCCTTTTGCCTTATTTTCTTTTATATGGTACAGTTTTAGCAAACTGGTTGCGGCAAATGCTATGTACAAAACCAACTGTAGAACAATTTTACTGTAATCGGGTATAGCGTGGTTGGCAGCATATTCTACATATGCATCAAACAGAATTAACGAAAGTATAATTACCAATAGAAAGCTCGTTATCACTTTCTCGTAACTATTGAAATCAACCGGTAAATTACAAGGTCTCCGGCATCTCCCTTTAAACACTGTATTTCTCCTGATCTCCAATTTTATTTATATTTTACCTGCTTAATATCTCTGTTCTTGTCTGTACTTCAATTAAATTACAAGTGTTTCTATTTTATTTTACCATATATACCTGACAATTTGTGTACTTGAAATAAATAATATTTATTCCATATATTATTTTAGCTTTTTCTGTCCGTATACGCAATATGGCTTTACAGTGCACACCTCGCAATTAGGTTTTCTTGCATTGCATACCGCACGTCCATGATAGACAAGCTGGTTTGAAAACTTGCTCCATTTCTCTTTTGGAATTATTTGCATCAGGTCGAATTCTATCTTTGTGGGATCCTCTTCCTTTGTCAGACCCAGGCGGTTTGACAGACGCTTGGCATGCGTATCAACAACAACGCCCGGGATATTGTAAATATTTCCTAAAATTACGTTTGCAGTTTTCCTTCCTACACCAGGCAAAGTTAAGAGCTTTTCCATGCTGTCAGGGACTTCACCGTTATACTGCTCAACTATCATCCTGCAGCATTCTTTTATGTTTCTTGCCTTATTCCTGTAAAATCCGGTAGAACGGATTTCCTGCTCAAGAGTTTTTAAATCTGCATTTGCGAAATCATCTGCTGTCTTATATTTCCTGAACAAATCCTTTGTGACGATATTTACACGTTCATCGGTGCATTGAGCTGCAAGCTGGGTAGCTATCAACAACTGCAGAGGCGTCTCGTATGTAAGGCTGCACCCTGCATCCGGATATAGCCTGTCCAGTTCTTCCATGATTTTTATCACCATTTGCTTATTCTTCATAACACAACCCTTTCACTTACCGTCATGCAACTATATTAACAAACCTGTTATGGTAATTTAAAAGAAGACCAGCCCTGTATGAATCAAGCAACAGTAATCACAGGTGTGGTCTTCAATAAGAAGTATAATCAAGTTAACCAAAATTCGCAATTAACAAATTATGCCTTTAAATTTCCTTATATTTCTATGTTACCCCTTTAACATACTTCTGTAAACATGCAAATATTCTTTTGCTGAGTTTTCCCATGAAAAATCTGATCTTAATCCTCTCCTTACCATATCAAGCCATAATTCCGGGTTATTCCTGTAAACGTTAACCGCCCTGCCAAGTGCATGGATAAAAGCCTCGGCAGTGTGTTCCTTGAAGGTAAACCCGTTCCCTTTTTCCAAATTGTTATCAATATCGATAACGGTATCTTTTAAACCGCCGGTTTCACGTACCACCGGTATTGTGCCGTAACGTAGGCTTATCATCTGCCCCAGCCCGCATGGTTCAAACCTTGAAGGCATAAGGAATATATCACTACCTGAGTATATTTTATGTGCAAGTTTTTCATTGAACTCTATCCTCACCGAAACCTGTTCGGGGTATTTTTCCATCAGATCCAGGAAAATTTCCTCCAGGTACGGATCGCCAACACCCAGTAAAATAAACTGTATTCCCATCTCCATCATTTTTTCAAATGCTTCAACAACAATATCCAGGCCCTTTTGCGAGACAAGGCGGTGTACCACACCGGCTACCGGAACATTTTTTACAGGCAGCCCAAGTTCTGCCTGAAGCTCATTTTTATTCCTCATTTTACCGCTTAAATCCTTTTCATTATATGGATAAGAGAGGAAAGTATCATCCTCCGGGTTAAAGTAATCATAACTTATGCCATTAAGTATTCCGGACAGGTCGTTAAGCCTGTTATGCAAAACACCTTCAAGGCCTTCCCCGTATTCACGCGTCAGAATTTCTCTTGAGTAGGTATGGCTGACGGTGTTAATTTTATCGGCGTAAAGGATGCCGGCCTTCAAAAAATTGAATTTACCGTAAAATTCAACCTCTTCGGGCACAAATAAATCATCGGGAAGGCCCAGCAAATCCAATACTTTCTTCTCAAAATGCCCCTGATATTCAAGGTTATGAATCGTCAGCAAAGTTTTTACATGACGGTAAAAATGATCTTTTTTCTTATACTTTTTCTCAAGCAGCAACGCAATTGGTCCTGTATGCCAGTCATTCATATGAATCAGATCGGGTTTAAACCCTATTACCCTGCATAATTCGAGAGACGCTTTGCACAGGAAAGCAAACCTTTCGCCGTCATCATGGTGCATATAAATACCGTCTCTGTAATAATAGTGGTAGTTGTTTATTGTGTAGGTAGTCGCTTTAGCATTCCTGATTTCCTTTAATATGCATGTTTTATGACTGTTGCCAATGGTAACCGGAAAGTCGGCAACATACATCTGCTCAGCGTCAATTCCTTTGTATCCGGGCATGACAACACGGACATCCATACCCATATCTGAAAGAACCCCGGGCAGAGATCCTGCTACATCGGCAAGACCCCCGGTTTTTGCATAAGGTGCCACCTCCGCAGATACAAACAGAATTCTTAAGCCTTTATCCATAAAAACCTCCGGTAGAACACATATAAAATTTAATAAAAAAAACAACCTCTTAAGAGGTTGTCTCATTTCTCATTTTTTTATTCTTCTTTACAATCTTTCAAGGAAAGATTTATACGGCCTTGCTTATCTATTTCTATAACCTTCACCTGTACTTCATCGCCGACCTTAACCACGTCCTCAACTTTGTTTACACGTTTGTTAGACAGCTTTGAAATATGCACCATTCCTTCTTTTCCGGGAAGGAACTCGACAAATGCACCAAAATTCATAATCCGTGTCACTTTTCCGGTGAATTGCTGGCCTACCTGAACGTCCCCGGCAATTCCTTCTATCATCGAAATTGCTCTCTTTCCTGCTTCTTCATCGGATGTTGCAACAAATACTTTTCCGTCGTCTTCAATATCAATTTTAACACCTGTATCGGCAATGATGCGCTGTATTACCTTACCGCCGGGTCCAATAACCTCCCTGATCTTGTCAACATCTATTGAAGTGGTGAATACTTTTGGAGCATAAGGCGACAGTTGAGGTCTTGGTGCGCTTATTACTTTTAATATCACATCATTTAATATGGTAAGCCTGCCCTGGCGTGTAATCTCAAACGCCTGTCTTATGATCTCATATGACAGACCGTCAACTTTTATATCTACCTGAATGGCAGTAATACCATTCTTTGTTCCAGCAACCTTGAAGTCCATGTCGCCAAAGAAATCTTCAATTCCCTGTATATCCATGAAAGTAACGAATTTGTTAGGATCTTCCTCATCAACAACAAGTCCGGCAGATATTCCTGCCACAGGCTCCCTGATAGGAACCCCTGCATCCATAAGGGCAAGCGTACTGCCGCATACACTTCCCTGCGAAGTTGATCCGTTTGACATCAATACTTCGGATACAAGACGGATTGCGTATGGGAATTCTGATTCAGGCGGTATGACCGGTTCAAGGGCACGCTCTGCAAGAGCACCATGGCCGATTTCTCTTCTTCCGGGACCGCGGGTGGGTTTTGCTTCCCCCACGCTGAATGCCGGGAAGTTGTAATGGTGCATATACCGCTTTGTTTCTTCATCGTCAACGCCATCCAGCATTTGAACATCGCCAAGAGGCCCGAGGGTAACATTTGTAAGTACCTGTGTCTGACCTCTCTGGAACAGTCCTGAACCATGTGTTCTTGGCAGAACGCCAACTTCGGCATGTAACGGCCTTATTTCCATCAAACCTCTTCCGTCCACGCGTTTTCCTTCATATAGCAATTTATCGCGAACTATCCTTCTCTGAAGTTTGTATAAAGCATCAGAAATCTGGGTAACTGATTCAGGGTATTTTTCGTCAAGAGCTTCATGAACCCTTTTTGATATCGCTTCCACATTCTTCTCTCGTTCGGTCTTGTCGGCATTCATCATTGCAGTGGTTAATTCTTCCTTACAAAGGCTTGCCACTTCATCATAAATTTCCTGCGGTACTGCCATGGATGTATATGTGAACTTCTCCTTACCCACTTCTTTTACAATTCCTTCGATAAAATCGATAAGGCGCTTAATTTCCTCATGACCCTTTCTGATTGCATCCATCATTACGTCTTCAGGAACTTCGTTAGCTCCTGCTTCAATCATCACAATCTTTTCCCTGTCAGCAGAAAGGGTTACATACATCTGGCTCTTTTTACGCTGTTCCTGGTTCGGATTAATTATTACTTCTCCATCCACAAGACCAAGAATTACCCCTGCTATCGGGCCGTTAAACGGAATATCTGAGATGCACAATGACACAATGGTTCCTATAATGGCTGCAAATTCAGGGGAATTGTCCTGCTCCACAGACAGAACCATGTTAACTACAGATACGTCATTTCTGAGATCTTTCGGAAATCTGGGACGTATTTGACGATCTATTACTCTTGCAGTGAGTATTGCACTGTCAGAGGGTTTACCCTCTCTCTTGATAAATCCGCCCGGAATTTTTCCGACAGAATACAGTTTTTCCTCATAATCAACACTCAACGGGAAAAAGTCTACTCCTTCCCGTGGTTCCGAAGCTGCTGTAGCAGTGGACAATACCACAGTGTCTCCGTATCTTACCAATGCTGAACCGTTCGCCAACTGTGCCAGTTGACCGACTTCAATCTTTAGCGTTCTACCCGCCACATCAATGGAAAACTCTTTTTTCATATCTCCTATCAACATCCTTTCCAAATGCTGTGAACGGGGTGAAAAGGTCAGGGAAGAAAATTCCGGAAGCGGAACCCTCTTCTCTGAACTTCTGCACCGCCTGTTCACAACATTTTTTATTTGGTTATAAGATTTTTTGCAAATAAGCCATTAACCTAAATAAATACCTGCCACGAAGTGGCAAGCTCATTTCACATTATTTCACCTGAGAGGATATTTTATAACATGTAACATGTATTACATGCTGAAAAGTAAAAAAAAGCGGAGAGTCTCCGCTTTTTACTTTCTTATCTCCAACTTGCCGATAATCTCACGGTACCTGTTGATGTCTTTCTTCATCAGGTAATTCAAAAGCCTTCTTCTTTGACCAACCATCTTTAGCAAACCTCTTCTGGAATGGTGATCCTTTTTGTGGGTTTTTAAATGCTCGGTGAGGTTTGTAATACGGTGTGTCAAAAGAGCAATCTGAACTTCCGGTGAGCCGGTGTCAGTCTCATGGATCTTGTACTGATCAATTATTTGCTGTTTTGTTATATTATCCATTATTCCAACTCCTTTCTTATTTACGCCGTCAGCCCAGTTACCGGCCGGAGTCCTCCGATGACCGAGCTGATGGTTTATAAAATACCAAATTAGTCTAACATAAAATTTGACAACTGTAAAGATGGTTTTAGGTTTTCCATATGCCCCGGTGCAGGAATTAATGCCCATCTTAAACCGGTATTGAATGAAACACCGGACTTTTACCATTCTCCGGAGACTTTTAAGTTTTCATGGGATTAGTATTGCCAATTATTTATTATCTTACCGGTTAATTAATAACACAAGTGCAATTTCAGTCAATCTTCCTGGCAGAGAAACATCCTAACTATCAATAAAAACTTTGGGGAAAGGCGTCTTATTCCCATTAGTCCTCATTGTTTGAACGAGTCATTGCAGAAAGAATCACAGACCCTACCGATACGACTTTTACAACCTTTATAATACAGCGTTTTTGCCCGGTTTCAGGAGACTGGCATACCCAGTACACATGGCGGATTGAAGGCCTTGCAGATACAGGAATTGAGAACTAATCATTGCTTTCACCAGGTACGGCTCTCATAATGATTTCATTGTCATAGACCCCTTCTATAACATGATGTGGGGGAACAACAAGAAATTCATCTTCATTCCACAGGCCATTTACAAGCATCTCAATAAGTCTTGTATCTCCCTGGATGCACTCAAAAACGCGGCCTTCTTTTTCGGCTTCATCTTCTATCAGTTTTCTCGTGCCAAGCTTTTCGTAAGGCGGTGTTTCTATATAAACGACCTGTTTATCACTGTCATCTTTTGGTGCCAGAGTTTCAACAATATACCGGGCATTGTCCTCTCCATATTTTTCTGCCAGTTCTTCAAAATCCATATTGATACCAAGGAACTGATGTACACTGCTGTTCCTTATATAATAGTCCCCATCCTGCATGTACCCGCCCGAGGTCCATCTGCAACTGGGCCTGTGGCCGAAATACTGCTTGTACTTATCCCTTGAACCAAGAAAAATTGTGCAGCAATCATGTGCTCTTGGTATAACAACAGGGATCTCCCTGGTTTGGATCCCGGCCATGGCATTTCCACAAAGCCCGTATCCAAGCAAGATATGGCTGAACAATTCAGGATTGGTATTATCAATTTCCTTTTGAATCGTTTCCCTTAAAAAGTCAGGGTACTCATGCGACATTTTCATCGTAAAAGTCAGGAAAACGTTTTTTCTGCTTTCAAGCAGCGCTTCGTATACCTCACGGCAAAAAACATCACAGCATATAAGCTTGTACCTCATAATTGACATCTCATCTCTAATACAGTATTATTGGCAATTGCTCAGTGGCTTTTTATATTCCAATCAAAGCCTGTAATATACACATTCTATTCTTTTTTAAGAAAAGTCGCAATATCGTCCTTAAAAAAGTAAATATTGACATAGATCAAAATTTTATGTGTGTTATAATTTTGATTGTAGCTAAATTTCATTAAAACTATATGTAAAAGGTGATTCCGTTGCCACTGGTTAAAGTTTATACCGATAAAGATTATCAATCATTTCATGTTCCCGAAGGAATAAATTTGCTGGAAGCGCTTAGAAAACATGGTTGTTCTCCCGAATCCCCATGTAATGGCAAGGGCATTTGCGGAAAATGCCGGGTACTGGTACATAATCCTCTGCCTTATACCACCGAAGAAAAAGAGCATCTGTCACCTGAAGAAATAAATAACGGCATTCACTTGTCCTGCATGGTAAAAGTTTATGATGATTTGGATGTTTCCCTGAATGCAGGTTGCAGAAAAGCTTCAATTGTAACAGAAACCAATATTGCTCAAACCAATGGCAGTCCGGTGGTTAGAAAAAGCTTTGTTAACCTGCCCGTTCCTTCAATTACCGATCAAAGGTCGGACGATGTGCGCTTGTTTTCTTATGTTAATCAAAATAACCCGGATCAGTGCAATGGTTTTAAGAACCATTCACTTTCCTTGCTCAGAAAACTTCCCGGCCTTTTAAGGGAGAATGATTTTAACGTAACGCTGATAGAAATTGCAGGTAATATAACCGGTGTGGAAAGCGGCAACACCGTTTCCAGAAATTTCGGAGTGGCAATTGACATTGGAACCACAACCCTTGCGTCTTACCTGTATGATTTAAATGCCGGAAAACAGGTTTCGGTTTCATCCCGGCTTAATCCTCAAAAAAAATATGGCGCCGACGTAATATCAAGGATAGAATATTCCATAAAAAGCCATGAAAATCGTTCTGAAATATCATTGGTTCTCCGAAATGCCATAAATGACATGATACATCAATTAGTAACTGAAGCAGGAATACTTTCCACCGATATTTACGCTGTAACCCTGGCAGGGAATACCACAATGCTGCATCTTTTGCTTGAGCTTCCTTCAGCCAATATTGCCTCTGCACCCTTTATTCCGGTATTGCTGTCAGGCCTTGTTTTAAGCCCCGGTGATCTGCAACTGGATATAAATCCTTATGGCAGGATTTTTGTACTTCCTTCGGTATCGGCATATATAGGTGCCGATACAACAGCAGCGGTACTTTCCACTGAAATGCACAAGCAAACGGATATTTCCCTTCTTATTGATATCGGAACAAACGGGGAGATTGTAATCGGCAACAGCTCATTCCTGTATGCATGCTCAACCGCGGCTGGCCCGGCTTTTGAAGGAGCTAATATATCATGCGGCATCGGAAGTGTCGAAGGTGCAATAAACGGTGTATCGGTTACCGGCAGCGGCATGTTAAAAATTAACACTATCGGTGGATATGAACCTGTAGGGATATGCGGTTCAGGTCTGATTGATGCCGTTGCCTGCATGCTCAGGATTGGCGTTATGGATGAAACCGGCCGTATTCTGGATATAGATGAAATGACCGATGATGCAAAGAAGATATATGGCGACAGGATAGTTGAAATAAACGGCCAGACAGCTTTTTTACTGGTTCCCGCCAATGACACCGGGCATAATGAAAACATTTATATATCCCAGAAAGACATACGCGAACTGCAGAATGCAAAAGCTGCTATTGCAGCCGGTATCAGCATACTAATCAGCGAAGCCGGATTAAATGTTGATGACGTTAAAACCGTATATCTTTCAGGCGGGTTCGGGAATTATATTAACATTGACAGTGCAGTGACCATAGGCCTTCTTCCAAAAGAACTGTCGGCAAGGACAAAACCCGTCGGAAACGCTGCCGGCGCCGGCGCAATTGTCGCTTTGATTTCAGAAGAAAAGCTTTCGGAGGTATGTGCAATAGCGAAGAAAATAAAATACGTGGAATTATCAGCCAGATTGGACTTTTCCTGTCTGTATGCCGATAATATGTTTTTTGGCAGCGGCATATAAAGTATTAGGAATTACAAAAAAACATAAATTTTTTCAATACTCAATCCTGCATCATGTGTATGATTTAAGTGTAAGCGAGGTTTATCAGTATTCTTGTTTAAGGAGATAACATATGAGAAACGACTTGGGCTTTGATTATGACAAAGCTGTGCAGGCGGTGCAGCATTACAGTAACGTCATTAAGTTGCCTGCAATTTTAATAGACCAAAGCGGCAAAATTATTTATTCCACACTTGCAGGGAACAGGTTTTGCAATTTTTGCTCGGATTACCCGGAAACCGGCGATTCAAAAGATAACCCAAGTCGGAAAATAGACTGCAGAAGTGTACACCTTTACGGAAGCTACCAGGCAGAAAGATTCGGCGGAAAATATGTTTTCTTTTGTCCTTTGGGACTGACGCATTGGGCCTCTCCGATTACAGTTGATGGCATGATGAAAGGGGCCATATTGGGAGGTCCGGTTCATATGATCGAACCTGAAGAATTCCTGTTAGCCGATCTTTTCAATAAATACTTCGATAATGAGCAGCTGGCACAGGCTATCAGTTCTTCAAAATCAATACCGGTAACCAACACCGAGCTTGTAAACAGCATGTCAGAGCTTTTAAGGATGGTAACTTTTTATTTATCGGATACTTCCAGGCATCATTACGATGTCGACCAGAAAGCTCAGAAACAGGCTGCCGACATTTCCGAGTATATACAGAAGCTGAAAAAAATTTCAAGTGACGGTGAAAATATACCTCCCTATCCTATTGAAAAAGAAGACGAGCTATTAAGCGCAATTTCAATGGGAAACAAGCCGTTATCCCAAAAACTTCTGAATGAAATACTGGGGCATATTTTCTTTACTGCCGGAAACGAATTTGAACTAATCCGTGCCCGTGTACTTGAGCTTGTTGTGTTACTGTCCCGGGCAGCACTGAAAGGCGGAGCTGAAATCGAGCAAATATTCGGTCTGAACTACCAATATCTCAACCAGATATATGGTTTTAAAAACCTCGAAGAATTGACGGTTTGGCTTTCCAGAATTATGGAGCGCTTTACCAATCACGTGTTCAATCTTACTAATGTAAAGAACAAGGACGTAATATTCAAATCCATCGACTATATCAGTAAGAACTACATGAAAAAAATAACGCTGGAGGACGTTTCGGCCTATGTTTATTTAAGTCCTTCATACTTCAGCAAAATTTTCAAGGAAGAAATGGACATGAACTTTAATACATACCTGAATTATGTCCGTATCGAAATGAGCAAAAAACTTCTTTCCGATCCGTCAGTCTCAATGGTTGAAATATCAAACCTGGTGGGATTTGAGGATCAGAGTTACTTTTCAAAAGTGTTCAAGAAAATGACGGGATTAAGCCCGAAAAAATACCGGGAAAGCCGGGGTAACATCAAAAAAGAATATCATGCAGAAATGCTTTGATAATAAATGATTTTGAGGTGATCATATGGATTTGTTAAAAGAAATTTCTGAAAATTTACAAAAAGGCAGGGCCAAAAACGTTAAGGAATTGGTTCAAAAAGCCATTGATGAAGGAATTGAAGTCAACAGAATCCTTGAGGAAGGTTTGTTGCACGGAATGAGCATCATTGGTGAAAAGTTCAAGAATAATGAAGTATACGTTCCTGATGTACTTATTGCAGCCCGTGCGATGAATACCGGAACAGAATTGCTGAAACCTCTTCTTGTAAGCTCGGGTGTTAAAGCCAAGGGCAAAGTAATATTAGGCACAGTTAAAGGTGACTTGCATGATATCGGTAAAAACCTTGTACGCATGATGATGGAAGGAAAAGGCCTTGAAGTAGTTGACCTGGGTGTTGATGTTCCTGCAGAGAGATTTATTGACGCAGCCATTGAGCACAACGCAGACATTGTTGCATGCTCTGCCCTGCTGACCACTACTATGATTGAAATGGAGAACATTGTGAAGAAAGTTAATGAATCTCCTCTGGCCGGCAAAGTTAAAATAATGATTGGCGGCGCACCTGTAACCGATAATTTCCGCGCCACAATCGGTGCCGACATTTACACACCCGACGCTGCAACTGCCGCAGAAGCCGCACTGAATGTCTGCCTGGCCAAGTCATAATAATTAATAATTAAATATCCTGTTTATTTTAAAGCAGTTAAAATTACATAAATTTCAACTGCTTTAAAGATAAAAATAAAAAAACTGTCAGATGGAGTTTCTTTTCAAATGCTCTGTCTGACAGTCTTGAGAAATATTCAATTTTAAAATAACTTATAGCCCAGGCATCAAACTCTTTTTAACAGCTGGGTATTTAAATTATTGATCATTCAATTATAGATATACCAAGTATATTGCATGTCCGATTTAAGCACATTCCGGCGTGAACATTCTGTCAGGCAAAACCGAACTTTAATGCCAGTCCGATGCTACCTCGACATTCGGAAGCAGCGCTCTGACCTTATCCATTAACTGAGTCCCTGATTCTGCCGGGCCCATATAGTAATCCGGAACAACAACCTTTTTCAGCGTTGATATTTTTGTAAGCGGAGTCAGATCACAATCATCGGGCAATTCCAGCTCAAGATACTCCAGCTTGAGTGAAGACAGCGGAGAAATATCATGGCAATCGGGTGCAAGCAAATCAAGCCTGTACAGGTTGGTAAGTGCCTCTATGCCGTTAATAGCTGTAAGGCCGCCATATCCATGCACGCGAAAGCTCTTCAGCGATTTCAGCTGCTTAACAGTCTGGAAAATTTCATCGTCACAGGTAATCTCAAGATATTCAAGTTGCAGTTTAGCCAATGCACTGTAATCTATGTTTTCCACGCCTACAAGGTTCATTTTCCTAAGTTCGGGCAAACCTGCAAATACATTCAAATCAACAGTATTCACATCACTTATGCTTACAGATGACAATTTTCTCAGCCCGCGCAAAGGTTCGGCGGATGATAAATGCTCATTATTATGCAATGAAACATTCTCCAGCTCAATAAGCATCGAAATGGGAGATATGTCCGAGATGTTGTTGTACCCCAGTTCAATACTCTTAAGTGCTATCAGACCTGATGCCGGCGAAATATCGGTTATATTATTCCCGATAAGACTTAAATGCTTAAGCCTTTTAAGGCAGTCGATGTTTTCTGTATCTTCGAGCGCAGAAATCGACAGGTTTTCCTGATAGTTTACAGACAATTCCTTAAGGCCGGTGAAGTGTTCCAAATCAGCCAATGACCTTATCTTCCCGGTCCTGCCTCCCTCTCTGCCGTCACTAAGCCGGAATCCCTCTCTCCAGTAAGAAAACCAACTATCTTCCCCCTCTTTTTCGATTAACTCTCCCCAAATTTTAATCTTTTCTATGAGCTTGACATCGTCATAATATATATCGCCGTCAGGCTTGCCAAGATATTCACGGATCAGCCGCTCAAACTCCGCATCTTTCCACTGTATGGCGTAGTTATCACGGAATTCTATGCTGCTTGCTTCAACAATACCAAGTTTCCTGCCAATGATCTCATCACCGGTTTCATTATATACACGTTTCAGGATTTCCATTGCTTTATCGTGCCAGCCTTCTGCCTCATAGGCTTCCGCAATGGCGATATATCCCTCAACGACTGACTTTTCAACACCTTCAACCGCATGAGCTAGGTTTGCATTACCGGTTGCCTCAAAACCCGCCTTAAGCAAATCAATGGCCTCTTGCTGCCTGCCAAGGTGCAGATATGCGTCAGCACCGCCCAGGTAGGCACGAACATTCTTCGGTTCTATCTCAATAGCTTTGGTAAACTGTAAGATTGCTTCTTCGTACTTCATTTCAAACAAATACTTCTCTCCGAGATCAATAAGTCCGGCCACGTTAAGAGCCGGCTCTGCCTGCCCGTAAGTCAAATAAATTGTCATGCCTATAGTTGCTATAATAATAACTGCTGCTATTACTAAAATGCTGCGTTTCTTCATGCTAAATCTCCTTGCTTACCCAGAATACACCATATATTAACATACCAGATATATGAAATCAAGAAATATCTCTCATACACTGACCTCTTAATCCAGCTCAACCGCTCCGGTATAAAGCTGGTAGTATCTCCCACCCAATTCAAGAAGTTCTTCATGGGTGCCCTGCTCTATTATTTCGCCATGTTCCAGCACTATAATCTGATCGGCGTTCCTGACGGTTGACAGCCTATGTGCAATTACAAAAGTGGTTCTGTTCTTCATCAGCTGGTCCATACCACGTTCAATGTATTTTTCAGTTCTTGTATCTACAGAACTGGTGGCCTCGTCAAGTATCAGAACAGGTGCCTTTGATATGGCAGCCCGCGCGATATTGAGAGCTGCCGCTCACCCTGGCTTAAATTGGCACCGTCACCTTCCAATACGGTATCATACCCCTGGGGCAGCCTTTCGATAAATGAATGAGCGCATGCCACTTTTGCAGCGGCTATAACTTCTTCATCAGTTGCATCAAGACGCCCGTACCTGATATTCTCCCTGACCGTTCCTGAGAATAAATGGGTATCCTGAAGCACCATTGCTATATTGCTCCTTAAAGAATCCTTTTTTATCTTCTTAATATTAATACCATCAATAAGTATTTCTCCGTCATCGATTTCATAGAACCTGTTGATCAGGTTCGTAATGGTTGTTTTTCCTGCACCCGTGGATCCAACAAAAGCAATTTTCTGGCCGGGCTTAGCCGTTACATTGATACGTTTCAGTATTGTCTTGCCGGGGACATAACCAAAGGTTACATTCTTTAACACCACTTCGCCTTTGATCAGCCTTGCGCCTTCCACCCTGTTCGCTTTGGCACATATTTCTGTTGCATCCTGCGGATCTGCTGTTTCAGGTGTTTCATCCATCACTTCAAATACCCTTTCCGCCCCGGCTAATGCGGCGTAAATAGTATTCATCTGCATTGACAGCTCATTAACCGGTCTTGAAAAATGTCTTGCATAGTTTGTGAATATGGTAAGTCCACCTATGTCAAAATTCTTAGTCAGGCACAGGATGCCGCCTACTGTTGCAGATAATGCATAGCTTACCTGGCTTAAATTACCCATAACCGGCCCCATAATACCGCCAAAAAATTGTGCTTTCATTTGCCTTTTACGCAACTCGTCACTGAGGAATGCAAACTCTTCCATTGCCGTTTCTTCGTGGCAGAATACCTTTATTACCTTCTGCCCTGTAACGGTTTCCTCAATATATCCGTTTACTGCACCAAGTGCCTGCTGCTGGCCTGAAAAATATTTTCTGCTCTGTTTTCCGATCATTCCTCCCACGTAGACTAATAAAGGTGTTGTTACAATAGTAACCAATGCAAGTATCCAATTAGTAACAAACATAAGCACTACTGTACCTATCAGGTTTATAACGCCTGAAAAAATCTGCGGCATGGTATTATTCAGCATTTCGCCCACCGAATCCAGGTCGTTTGTAAAACGGCTCATTACATCACCATGTGTATGCGTATCATGATATTTCACCGGGAGCTTCTGAATCCTGCGGAATAAATCTTCCCTTATTTTTACCAGGGCGTTCTGGGAAACTCCTATCATTATTCTCTGCTGAAGATAAGAACATATTACCCCCGCCAGATATATACCTCCCATTGTAGCAAGGCCAACTGCAAGATTATTCACCTTCTCTGCCGCCGTTCGATCCACGGACACCAGGTTATTAATGACCGGGCGCAAAATGTAACTTCCGGCCAGGCTTGCGATGCTGCTGGCAAGCACGCAGGCAAAAACAAACAGAATTTTAATCTTATCCCGTCCGATATAAGCAAGCAGCCTTTTTATCGTGGCCGATGTGTTTTTTGGTTTTCCTCCGCCCACATGTCCACGCGGTCCGCCCGGCCTCCGTCCTCCCGGACCGGGTAAAGGCATTTTCCCCGGACCTGTATTTGCCTTAATATTGCCATACCTGCGTAATAATATTTCTTTTCTTTCTTCGCTTAAACCGCTCATTATGCTGTCACCTTCTTATCCATCTGCGAGTAGTAAATCTCTGAGTATGCTTCGCAATTTTTCATTAATTCGTCGTGAGTCCCTATACCGGTAACCTTTCCGTCATCCAGAACCACAATCTTGTCGGCACTGATTACTGAAGATATCCTCTGGGCAATGATAATTTTTGTAGTACCCTTCAGCGCATTATTAAAGCTTTCCCTGATTTTTGCCTCGGTGGCGGTATCAACCGCACTGGTGCTGTCGTCAAGAATCAGGATCTTAGGTTTTTTCAGCAATGCCCGTGCAATACACAATCTTTGCTTCTGCCCGCCGGATACGTTGACGCCGCCCTGCCCCAGTTCGGTGTCATACCCCGCTTCAAATGAAGTGATAAACCCATGCGCCTGTGCGCTTTCTGCGCACTGGTATATCTCATCATCTTTCGCATTTTCATCTCCCCATTTCAGATTCTCCTTAATCGTACCTGAAAACAGGACATTTTTTTGAAGCACGATACCAACCCCGTTGCGAAGGTTCTTCAGTGAATATTCCTTTACATTAACGTCATCCACCAGTACTTCTCCGAGATCAGCGTCATATAATCTTGGAATCAGCTGTACAAGGCTTGATTTGCCGCTGCCTGTTGACCCGATAATACCGACGGTTTCACCCGGATTTATAACAAGGTTGATATTTTCCAGAACCCATTTTTCATTGTTTTTATAATATTTAAAGTGAACCCCCCTGAATTCGATTTTACCGTATTGAACATTAAGCTCCTTTTGGGTGGCATTATCATCAGTCAAGTCAATGTCGGTAAGAAGGACTTCATTAATACGCTTCAAGGATGCAAGCGCCCGGGAACCGTTCAGAATAATTATCGAAACCATCATCAGTGACATGAGTATCTGGGTAACATAATTCACAAAAGCAGTAAGAATACCAGAGGTCATATTTCCTGCAATAATCTGGTTTCCACCAAACCATACCACCGCCAGGGTTGTTATATTCATTGCGAGAGTCATGACGGGCATGGTAAAAATTACAGTCTTGATTGCTTTAATTGTACTTTCTTTCAAATCCGTATTGGCTTTTTTAAATTTTTCTTCTTCATACCGTTCCCTGACAAATGATTTTACAACCCTGATATTTGTCAAATTCTCCTGGGTGGTGGTGTTTAACACATCCAGCTTTTTCTGCATGTTTGTAAAGCGCGGGAATGCAACCTTCAAAATGAAATAGATTGCCAATGACAGAAACGGTATTACGCACAGGATAACCAATGCCAGCCCCGGATTTAGTGCAAAAGCCATTATAAGAGCACCGATGAGCATGCCGGGAGCCCTTAACGCCATCCTTAACATCATCTGGATCATGTTTTGCACCTGGGTGATATCATTCGTCAGCCTTGTTACCAAAGAACCGGTATTATACTGATCTATATTTTTAAATGAAAACTTCTGAATCTGATTAAACAGGTCCTTTCTCAAATCATTGGCAAATCCTGTGGATGCCTTAATGGCAAAATAAGCTCCCCCTACCCCTCCTGCCATCATGCAAAGTGCTGTAATTACCATTGTTATGCCCATCGTTATAATATATGATGTGCCTCTGCCGCCAACTATGCCGTTATCAATGATATTACTCAATAACAGAGGCATAACCACTTCACCGATAACCTCAACAATCATAAGAATGGGCCCTATTATAAATGCAGGTAAATATGGCCTTATATATTTCCAATACCGTCTCATACATTATGTCCTTTCTTTTTGCAGTTTTATTTCTTCTTCCATCCTGGTCAGATTGGAATCCAGCTTTCGCAATAAACCATACAGGGTGTCCTTCTCTTCTTCGGTAAACCCTTCAAAAACCCTTCTATCTACAGATTCAAAAATCTGCCTGCTTTTTTCCACAACCTTTTTTCCCTTCTCGGTAATGGTTATTTTATTGAGCCGGTTGTCCTCTTCAACCATCTCCTTATTGATGTACCCGCCTTTTTTCAATTTCTTCAGGGCTACTGCTATCGTTGCAGCAGATACATCCATTAACCTTGCAATATCGTTTTGCGATACATTCGGATTACGGGCAATTTCCATCAGTAAGCGATGCTGGGCATGGTAAACCCCGGTTTCATCAAGATAATGCTGCATGATTTTTCTATGTTTCATGGCAAAGTTGATTAGTTGATGAATTATCTCTTTATTACTGATTTTAGTTACATCTCCCTTATCCATGTCTTCTTATTTCTCACCGCCTTATACCAAATCATTATTAACTTGCTAAACATTAGACTCCTAATAATTAGCTAGCTAACTTTTGCTTATTTTAGCATCTGTTTCAGCTTGTGTCAATCCAGGGTTAAGCATTTTTAATCCGCAAGCTGTCATATGTTTTAATCTGAAAAAGCAAATTCCGCTCTTAAAAAGCATTGAGCGGAATTTACTTTGTTGAATTCTGTTATGGTATATCCTTTATCCTGCAAATTCTTCAGCATTTCATCCGGTGCAGGCCAATCATCAGGTATAGTATCACTGCCAGTACATGCTGTCATAGTAACTATAAGCACTCCAATCATAAAAATCAATGTTTTTCTCATATTCACCATTTCCTCCCCAGCACTGTCACCGTCCGGTATATAATATGACCCGAACCGGTAAAACCTGCCTGTTCCACCTGCCAACTTCAGTTCTTTATTTGTACCAGCCTGTTGATTATTTCACTGCGTTATACAGCCGCAGGATAGTCACATAGGATTGCTCCCGGGTATAACTGCCATGGGGTGAAAAATAACCGTTGCCTACTCCACTCATAATTCCCTTATTTCCGGTTTTATCCTTCAGTGACGAAACGAAGGCTATAGCATCTTTCGCCCAATCCGCAAAATCATCGCTGTCGGCAAAATCTTCAGGAATTTCGCCTGTTCTGGTAATACCCAGGACATTAGCCGTACGCATCAACATTACAGCTGCTTCCTGCCTGGTAATCATGCCGTTGGGGTTGAATCTGCCTTTTCCATCACCATTCACAATACCAAGAGCATTGGCTGCAAGTATTTCTTTATCAGAAGTATCAGTAAAGGCACTATACCGGATGGAAACTTGGTTTTTCCTCAGCAATTCTTCAATGGATTTTCCGGTTTTTTGAACCAGAAAATTCACCACCAGCTTGCAAAAATCCGCCCTGGTTATGTTTTCCCGGTAGTTTTTCTGCATCGGCGGAGGTATAAGCTTTAATGATATGGCCTTTTCAATATCAGCGACGGCCCATTTGCTGACCTGCTCTATGTTGTAATAAAAAGATGATACTTTGCTTTGTTCTCCGTTGATACAGGAAATTGCTTTTATAACCGTTGTTTCACTGATGTTTATGGGTTCCATGTACCAGTTGCTTTTGGTAGTTGGCATTGTTCCGTCGGTTGTATAAAAAATGTCGGCATCCGGCGTATCACAAAATAAAGCAACTTCCACACCGTTCAGATAAGTGCCTTCCTGCTTATCAGCTTTCACGGGTTCGGGCTTCAAAAGGCTGAACATCTGCACCGTATATTTAATATCAGCGGAATGTCCTCCTTTTGATATTCCGGATATTGTGACATCAAATATGTCATTATGTGCGTATTCCTCAATATCAGGCCTGAAAATAATGCATTTTTGAATTCCGTAATTGTCATTATCCACATTGAAGTAATTCCCGGCGTCGTCCATAGAAATTTTCCGGCTGAAAGTCCATGTTTTCCCGTCATTTCTTCTGATCAGTCTAACAGTGACATTATTGACCGACGGATAGTCATATTCTTCGCCGAGGTTTACAGACCAGGCTGTGTTTCTGTTCATGAACTCAACCGGCATATAATTTTTCGCCGGCCAGGAGATAAAATCATACTTAATATCATTCTCGCGAGACCAATCATATACATATGTACTTGAGAAACCTTTGTAATAGCCAAAACCGGTTTTCTGCATAGATGGATTCAGAAACCACCTGCGATGCCCCAAGCGCTCAATATTGTACGAATCAGAATCATCCATACAGCTTAAAACAGCGCTCAGTATGTTATTATGCCCGTAACCACAATTTGACCTGCTTGTCCCCTTATAAGCAATGTCATAAAACATGTCCGGCATGTCTCCAGGCTGCACCGGATTATGGGTCAGGGTATCTATGGCTGCCAGCATTACCGCCCCATGCTGGGCATAATCAGTATAGGTCTCATCAATGTAAACATCATCAGGCAAACCGGCCAGATAACGGATAAAATTAAGGGCATCAAGCGCTTCCTGAAGGTATTCATCCTTAACCTTGCCCGCAGTATATGGAAAAGCTGAACTGGGTTCAACGTCATATTCCACATCATGCCACCATGCATTTATTATCTTAAAAGGCCTCTCACGATATTTTCCCATTATCTCCCCTATGGATCGTTCTTTAAGGGTAACTGTAGTTCCGGCATGGCTCTCATGCGCTGAAACCGTTATTGTACACACCAGGATAAGAATGAAAAAGATTGCTTTTATTCTTTTTTTCATTTCAACCCTCCGATAACCTGCAATTAATATGGATATATCCTGTCAGGTGAAAATTCCGGGCTTGCCTCGTCAACCGGATACAACAATTCAAATGTTTTTATGCCAGCATGTGATTAATACCTGATATATAAAACATTTCCAAGTATTTATATTTTACTCTTATTACTGGTTATCATCAATATTGAACCTATATTGTTCAGCTTCCCTTCCGCCATTCTTAATTAATCAAGGAAAGAACCCGGTTTCGGGAGATTTTACACAAATTTTACATTCCCTTGACTTTATTCTTTACACTAATTATTTACGCTTAAGACATAAAAAAAGTAAAGGAGAATGATGGATATGAAGAAAAAAAGGCATATACTTTATGCAGCATTTTCTATTCTAATCGCCCTGGCAGGCTGTTCAGGAGCTGGCCAGGTAAACACAGGCAACAACAGCGGCACAAGCAATAATACAGTCTTTGATTCGTCAAAGGAAATTACCGTAATATCACGTGAGAGCGGTTCAGGCACACGAGGTGCTTTTGTTGAACTTCTGGGAATTGAAGAAAAGGATGAGGATGGCAACAAAAAGGATCGTACTACTGATGAAGCGGTTATTTCAAACAGTACGTCGGTTGTAATGGCATCCGTTGCTGCAAATCCATATGCAATAGGTTACATCTCGCTCGGATCGCTGAATGATACCGTTAAAGCTGTCAAAGTGGACGGAGTCGAGGCAACGGTTGATAACATTAAAAATGGTTCCTATATTGTTTCACGCCCCTTTAACATTGCTACTAAAGAAAGTGTTTCTGAATTGGCAAAGGACTTTATAAATTTCATTTTAAGCACAGAAGGACAAAAGATAGTTGAAGATAATGGATACATTTCTGTTTCAGCCGTAGAGAATTTCGTCAGCACAAAATTATCCGGGAAAATTGTTGTAGCTGGTTCATCTTCGGTAACACCGGTAATGGAAAAATTGAAAGAAGCCTATCTGAAAGTTAATCCGAACGCCGAGATTGAAATTCAGTTAAGCGATTCTTCTACAGGAATGAATTCTGCAATAAATGGAACATGCGATATAGGTATGGCCTCAAGAGAACTTAAAGGCAGTGAACTCGAAAAAGGGCTTATACCTACTGTAATTGCGATGGACGGGATTGCAGTTATTGTGAATAATGAAAATCCCGTGGACAACCTGGCCAACGAACAGATAAAAGACATCTACACCGGAAAAGTCCAACACTGGTCAGAAATACTAAACTAGAAGCGTTAATCATATCAGGGGGGTCTGTATGAAAAAATATAAAGAGCAAGCAATGGGAATCATTTTTTTACTGGCAGCCTGTACATCGATTATATGTGTTGTATTAATCTGCTTGTTTCTGTTCAGCAATGGCATACCTGCAATTGGGAAAATCGGAATAAAAGAATTTCTTGCGGGATCAGAATGGAAGCCGGGCGACACTCCTCCTTCCTACGGTATTTTGCCAATGATACTAGGAAGTATTTATGTTACCACAGGAGCAATTATTATAGGCGTACCAACCGGCGTTTTCACAGCCATTTTCATAGCAAAATTTTGCCCGGAGAAAATTTTAAAATGGCTAAAACCTGCTATTGATATTCTGGCAGGGATTCCTTCGGTGGTATACGGTTTTTTTGGCATTGTTGCATTAGTTCCTGCTGTAAGATATACTTTCGGCGGGAACGGAAACAGTATGCTTACAGCTTCGATATTACTCGGAATAATGATTCTCCCAGCCATTATAAGCGTAAGTGCAGAAGCAATAAATGCAGTACCGGAAAGCTATTATGAAGGAAGCCTTGCCCTTGGCGCAAGCCATGAAAGAAGTGTTTTTTGCGCAGTGCTGCCTGCTGCAAAATCAGGGATCACAGCAGCCGTTATTCTTGGAACAGGAAGGGCCATTGGCGAAACAATGGCGGTTATCATGGTTTCGGGCAATCAGGCACGAATGCCTTCAGGGCTTTTAAAAGGTATAAGGACCCTTACTGCAAATATAGCCATTGAGATGGGATATGCTGCTGACCTTCACCGTGAAGCGCTTTTTGCCACCGGAGTTGTACTTTTCGTGTTTATTCTTGTTATAAACTTATTATTTTCGCTGCTAAAGAGGAGGAATGGCTGATGAAGAGAAAAGAAGGGGTAATTAAGGATTTGAAAGTGAAATTACTTAGTTATAAAAAAAGCCCCGTGTCATTTATACTGTTCCTCCTTGTAACAGTGCCTGCCTGCATCACATTTTTTATTCTTTTATTCATTATAGGATATATTTTAATTAATGGAATCCCGCATATAACCATAGGTTTGTTTGAATGGAAATATACCTCTTCAAATGTTTCTCTTATGCCTGCTTTGGTTAATACAATACTTATGGTGTTTTTATCGCTGGTTCTTTCGGTCCCTGTTGGAGTGTTTACAGCGATTTACCTGGTGGAGTACACAAAAAGTGACAATAAACTGGTAAGCATAATACGTATTACTGCTGAAACTTTATCGGGTATCCCGTCCATTGTTTATGGTCTTTTTGGGTTCTTGCTTTTTGTTACAGCCTTAAGATGGGGAATATCCCTTATTTCAGGTGCTTTTACAGTCTCAATCATGGTGCTTCCGCTGATTATGCGTACCACCGAAGAGGCACTTAAGGCAGTACCGGACTCATACCGTGAAGTAAGCTTCGGCTTGGGAGCCGGCAAGCTCAGAACTGTTTTTCATATTGTCCTTCCTGCTGCATTTCCCGGAATTTTGTCAGGAATTATACTTGCAATTGGGAGGATTGTCGGCGAAACAGCCGCTTTAATCTATACTGCCGGTACGGTTGCAGAGATACCTTCCGGGAAAGATTTTTTATTTGATTCCACACGGACATTGTCATTGCACATGTATGCATTATCCAGCGAAGGACTTTATACAAACCAGGCTTATGCAACAGCGGTGGTATTGCTGGTTATTGTTCTTTTCATTAACTGGCTGTCCGGGGTACTTGCAAAAAGAATAATGAAAGGAAATCAGGCATGATTAAAATTGCAATAGAGAAACTAAACCTGTTATATGGCAGTTTTCAGGCACTGCACGATATAAGCATGAACATCCATGCTAATAAAATAACAGCATTCATCGGTCCTTCGGGATGCGGGAAATCCACTTTGCTTAAAACTCTCAACAGGATGAATGATCTCATTGCAGGCTGCAATATAACAGGTAAAGTGTTACTGGACGGGGAAGACATTTATGGCAATATTGACGTAAACTTGCTTCGTAAACGTGTAGGGATGGTTTTTCAAAAGCCCAACCCGTTTCCTATGAGTATATATGATAATATAGCTTATGGCCCGAGGACCCATGGAATCAAGTCGAAAGCAAAGCTTGATGAGATCGTTGAAAATTCCCTTCGAAAGGCTGCAGTTTGGGAAGAAGTCAAAGAAAGGCTGAAAAAAAATGCACTGGGGCTGTCGGGCGGCCAGCAGCAAAGAATATGCATCGCCAGGGCTTTAGCAGTTAATCCTGAGGTTCTGTTGATGGATGAGCCGACTTCTGCTTTGGATCCGGTTTCAACCTCTAAGATTGAAGATCTTATCACTGAACTGAAAAACAATTATACTATTATCATAGTAACACATAACATGCAGCAGGCAGTGCGAATATCAGACAAAACAGCTTTTTTTCTTCTTGGACACCTGGTTGAATACGATGATACCGAAAAGATTTTCTCAATGCCGGAAGATAAACGCACCGAAGATTATATAACCGGGAGGTTTGGGTAATGAGGTTTAGGTTCGATGAACAGCTTGATAACCTGAATCAGGCATTAATTCAAATGGGTTCGCTATGTGAAGAAGCGATTGAATATTCATCAGAAGCCCTGATGTCCGGAAATCCGGAGCTTGCTGAAAAAGCCATCCGGGTTGATGAAAAAATTGACCGGAAAGAGCGGGAAATTGAAAACCTGTGCATGAGGCTTCTCCTTCAGCAGCAGCCTGTTGCAAGGGATTTAAGGCTTATCTCCGCTGCACTGAAAATGATAACCGATATGGAAAGGATTGGGGATCAGGCATCCGATATATCGGAAATAATTGTCATTGCGAATATTCATGCTGATGATACATTATATATAGGTGACATGGCAAAATCTACAATTAAAATGGTTTCGGAAAGCATTGACGCTTTTGTAAACAGGGATCTGGAGCTTGCAGTTACGGTAATCGGTTATGATGATGTTGTCGATGAACTGTTTAGCAAGGTAAGATATGAATTAATTAAAGGAATTGAAAACAGGGAGATTAACGGCGAATATGCCCTGGATCTCCTTATGATTGCCAAATATTTCGAGAGGATTGGTGATCATGCAACCAATATTGCAGAATGGGTTGAATTTGCAATTACAGGTACTCATAGAGGAGAACGAGATTCATGATTTACTGTGTGGAAGATGATCCCAATATAAGGGAATTGATAATTTACACACTGAAGACAGGTGGATTTGAAGCAAAGGGATTCCCGGACCCGGTAAGCTTTTTTGATGAAATGAGGACAAAGCTTCCTTCCCTGATACTGCTGGATATCATGCTTCCCGGCACTGACGGGTTAACTGTTTTGAAGCAGCTAAAAGATGATATCACTACGAAGGGTATCCCCGTTATCATGCTGACTGCAAAAGGAACCGAATTTGATATAGTGCTGGGGCTTGATATGGGTGCTGACGATTATATTACTAAACCCTTCGGTGTGCTGGAACTTATCTCTAGGATTAAATCTGTATTAAGAAGAGCAGAGCCCAAAACCGGACAGAATGTGTTAAAAGTCGGCGATATAACCATAGATATTGCAAAACATATGGTTATGGCCGGAAATAACGAAATTAAACTCACTGTAAAGGAATTTGAACTGTTATATTGTTTAATGTCAAATGCCGGCATTGTTCTTTCCCGCAACCAACTACTGGATAAAATCTGGGGATTTGATTTTGACGGTGAGACCAGGACTCTGGATGTACATATACTTTCCCTGAGGAAAAAACTCGGCGGATACGGCAAAGCAATCGAGACTGTACGTGGTATCGGTTACCGGATGGGAGCCTTATGATGAAGCGAATGATATTTAAGAACATGGTTATTTTGTCTTTTGCTGTTGTCTTTATGGTATCTGTGTTAATTTGTGTTATGCTGTACAGGCATAACTTCAATACCATGAAAGAGCAATTAAAAGGCATGGCTTCGTTTACAGCTTCAATGCTCGATAACCGTACTGCTGAACATATTAACCTTTCCGGGTCCATGTACGGCATTAATAGCCGTATAACAATAATTGCTGCGGATGGTACCGTTTTATATGATAATATGTCTGATATCCGGAACATGGAAAACCACCTTGACCGCCCGGAGATAAAATCGGCTTTGGAAACCGGCCGGGGAGAAACTGTGCGTATGTCGGGAACAATAGGAAAACAGACATATTATTATGCGGTAAAGCTAAATGATGGTTCAATTCTTCGCCTTTCTTTTACGGCGGATACCGTATATTCAACATACATCAGCATGGTGCCGTACATTTTGCTGATTGCACTGGTTGTTACAGCAATATCAATGGTCATGGCCGATAACCAGTCAAAACAGCTTGTTGCCCCAATAAATTCAATTAATTTCGACAAACCGACCGAGAATATCATTTATGATGAATTATCGCCATTATTATTAAGAATCAACTATCTTAAGAATCATCTGGACAAACAGGTTTCTGAAGCAAAAGAGCACCAAAAGAAGTTTGAAATCATTACGGACAACATGTCGGAAGGACTTATTATTCTGGACAGGAAGGGTCATATATTATCAATAAATCCAAGCGCTGTAAGTTTACTGGGGTCTCCGGGAGGTGAGTATACAGGAAGGAGTATATTAACCCTAAACCGAAGCTTCGGTTTTCAGCAAATCATAGATAAAGTTTTCAGGGGGAATTCTTCGGAAGATACCATTTTAAAAAATGAAAGAAACATAAGAATTTGGGCCAATCCGGTTTTAAAAGACGGTGAAATACACGGGGCGATCATGATTCTTCAGGACGTTACTGAAACACAAATGGCGGAAGATTTCCGGCGTGAATTTTCTGCAAACGTCTCCCATGAGCTAAAATCGCCTCTTACGGTTATAACAGGATATGCCGAGCTTATGAAAAACAATATGGTTGACGGCGACAATATCCCGAAATTTGCAGAACGGATATATGCCGAAGCTAAAAGGCTTTTGAAACTGGTGGAAGATATAATAGTGATATCCAGGCTGGACGAGGGAAAAAGTAATCTTGACATCGAAGAAATCAATCTTTTTGAGGTCTGTGAAAATGTTGCCAGGAGACTGAACGAACCGGCAGCTAAAAAAGGGGTAACTGTAACGGTAACCGGAGAGCCTGTTACTATTAAAGGAGTTTTCAGGCTAATTGAGGAACTGGTATATAACCTTTGTGACAATGCTATAAACTACAATAAGAATAATGGCAAGGTAATTATGTCTGTAATTAAAAGAAACAACAAGGCAATACTGAAAGTTGAAGACACGGGAATTGGCATCCCTAAAGAGCACTGGCACAGAGTTTTTGAACGGTTCTACAGGGTTGATAAAAGCCATTCAAAAGAAACCGGAGGTACAGGACTTGGCCTTTCAATTGTAAAACATGTGGCACGATACCACAATGCCAAAATAAGCCTATATAGTGTTGTAGGAAAGGGTACAACAATAGCGGTCTCCTTTCCTTTATAGCATCGTACCTTACTTTTAAATGGAAAATAATTCTAATCCGGAACACAATCTATTTAGGATATTTAACATATCGCCTGATGGCACGCTATTTAGCTATTTGGAGTGGACATGGAACTGTAATCGGATTCAAATCCTTCTCCGGTACGCCGGATTTAACTATTGCATACAGGAAGTTTCCGGAATGGGACAAGGGACCTGTTCCCCTGTCCCTTCCCTGTCCCTTACAGGCAAAGCTTCAGTATATCGATTATTTCTTTTTTGCCATATTCAATATATCCCGGCAATGTCCTGTTGCCGTAATCGGTGCATTTTTCAGCCATCTCTTCTATGCTGTCCTCCGGTATGTTAAGTTCACGAAGGGTGGTCGGCATTCCAATCTCCTTAAAATATTTTATTGTGGCTTCAATACCTGCTATTGCGGTATTTTCAGGGTTTTCATAATCCATTTCGCAGTTCCATACCCTTACGGCGTACTGGCAGAACCTGGGGATATTAAACTTATATGCATATTTCATCCACGCAGGGAAAACAACTGCCAGCCCGGCCCCGTGGGCAACCTCTTCGAACATTCCGCTTATTTCATGTTCTATCTGATGGGATACCATGAAATAATCCCGTCCTAAACCTGTCAGGCCATTATGCGACAAACTGCCCGCCCACATAAGTGTAGCTCTTGCCTCATAATCCCTGGGATTTTTCAACGCCACCCTTCCGGCCATAATTGTTGATTTCAGCACAGCTTCTGCAATGCGGTCTGTAACCTCGGCTTCACCTTTCTGCGTCAGGTATCTCTCAGCGGTATGCATCATTATGTCCACAATACCGCAGGCAGTCTGGTAAGGCGATACCGTGAATGTCAGTTCAGGATTCAGTATTGAAAACAGTGGCCTGTTAAAGTCTGAGTTAAATCCTCTCTTAAGTTTCAGTTCTTCATTTGTTATTACGGCTGATGAACTTGTTTCACTTCCCGTTGCAGAAAGGGTAAGGATGGTGCCGACCGGCAGCGCGCGTTCGGGCACTTTCTTTTTTGAAGAGAACAGCCATGGGTCGCAGTCATGAGCAGCACCGACGGCTATCACCTTTCCCGAATCTATGGCGCTTCCCCCTCCCACTGCCAATACAAGCTCAACATTTTCCTTTTTACAAATCTCTATTCCTTTTTTAACCAATCCCAGAATTGGGTTGGGCTGCGCTCCGCCAAGTTCAACGAAATCTATTCCGGAATCATTAAGGGCTTTTACCACTTCATCATATAATCCGGTTTTCTTTATGCTTCCTCCGCCATAATGGAGCAGTACTTTTTTAAAACCGTATCCTTTAATAATTTCACCAATTCGCTTGTGCTGGTCACGGCCAAAAAACACCCGCGTAGGAGAGTAAAACTCGAAATTGATCATCTTCCACCGTTCCTTTCATTCTTATATTTATATCGCAATTGTCACTCCTGGAAAGATATACAACACTCAACAACATTGTATTGCAACAGCATTTTTTGTGCAAGTCTTAAGCTACAAAGCCATTAACCCGTTCTTTACCCCATGAATGCCATTACTTATACTAAGACTGCCCTTACCAATATATAGTATAATATTGGTTATAATTATTATTTTTATCTATTTGATGTAACTGAATACATTTTAAGATTGTTTGTATATGTTATTAACTGGAAATCCAATCTGCACTTTGCCGGTTTTTTTTGATAGTGCCTGTGGCGATAGCAGCGATACAGAAACGATATTGTAGGTTTCTTATAAGTAGTACTAAATATAATTTTATTAAAACAGTTTATAAGGATTGGTCCGGTGACCAACCCTGTCCTGCATGTAAAAGGATGATTGGTTATAGTAAAAAAATAGATTAATATTTTCTATAAATTGAAGGTAAGCTGCTTTTAGGTTATAATTACAGCATAAGAAATGTCTTAGGAGGCAAATATGCAGAAGATAATATTGGGAAGCACAGGTCTTGAAGTAACCCGTGTGGGATTTGGTGTTCTGCCTTTACAAAGGGTATCGATGGATGAAGCTAAAAGAATCTTGGTTAGAGCTTATGAAAGCGGTATAAATTTTTACGACACTGCAAGGGCATATTCGGACAGCGAGGAAAAAATCGGGAATGCATTGTCAGATGTCAGGAAAGACATTATAATCGCTACGAAAACCCATGCAAAAGATGCTGATACATTCTGGCAGCATCTGGAGACAAGCCTTCAGAAATTAAAAACAGATTACATAGACATTTACCAGTTCCATAACCCTGAAGTGGTTCCTGCAATGGAAGATGAGCTTTATGATGCAATGCTTCAGGCTAAGAAAAAGGGGCTGGTAAGACATATCGGTATCACAAACCATAGTTTTGAAAACGGGAAAAAAGCAGTACTATCGGGTTTATATGAGACGCTTCAATATCCGTTTAATCATATTTCATCAAAAGAGGATCTGGAGCTTGTTCAATTATGCAACGAAAAAAGCGTTGGTTTTATTGCAATGAAAGCCCTTTCAGGCGGCTTGATAACAAATGCCGAGACAGCTTTCTGCTATCTGTGGCAATACCCGCATGTAGTGCCAATCTGGGGTATTCAGAGGATGGAAGAGCTTGAACAGTTTATTGAGCTTGAAAAAAACCCGCCTGTGTTAGATGAAAACAGGAGGAAATTAATTGAAGAGGACAGAAAGGAACTGTCTGGCAGCTTCTGCAGAGGGTGCGGCTATTGTATGCCCTGCCCTGTCGGCATACCCATCTCAAATGCCGCAAGAATGAAATTCCTTCTCAGAAGAGCTCCTTACCAGCAATTTATTACAAAGGAATGGCAGGATAAAATGGAACTGATTGAAAACTGCATTGAATGCAACCAGTGTTCAGGCAAATGTCCATATCACTTAAACACACCAATGCTGCTTAAGGAAATGCTTGCAGACTACCGCGAATTTTTGAAGACATTATAACCAGGGGATGGTTCCCCTGGCGTTCGGCTTGTCTTCGTTTGACGGCTCAGAATCTTTCTGTAACGAATTTATTGATATCTCCTTATACTATAACTAATATTAAATTAATCAGTAACCAGAAGAACCATCTCTCTGGTTTTTACTGCTCACAGGGATTATGTGGGGTTTTTTGGAGACAGGATTTTCATAAACAAGGCAGACTATGTCATAAACGCTTTCAATTACCTCATAGGTCAGAACTTCTTTTGGGGAACCACCGCACACAATTTTTCCGTCTTTTAAGAGATATATGATATCACAGTATTCAGCAGCGAGGTTTAGGTCGTGCAAAACAGTAACTATCGTAAGCTTCTGTTCGTGGGATAACTTCGTAATTGTTTCCATGATTGAAAGCTGGTGGTGGATGTCAAGCTGCGATACGGGTTCATCCAGGAGAACAATCGGTGTTTTCTGGGCCAGTGCCCTTGCTATTACAACACGTTGCAGTTCTCCCCCGCTTATTGATTTTATGCTCCTGTCCTTAAGGTGGCTTACCCTTGCGGTTTCAAGAGCCCACCTAACAATTTCCCTGTCTTCGCTGCTTTCATTCGAAAAACCCTTGATATGAGGCGTTCTTCCCATCATAACAATGTCTTCAACGGTAAAGTCAAAATCTATATACGTATTTTGCGGAACCAGCGCCATTTCCTTTGCTATTTCAGGCGGTGTCATTCCGGTAATATCCCTGCCGTTGAGATATACCGCATTTTTTCCAGGTTTTAAAATTGACGCTATATTTTTAAGCAATGTGGTTTTACCCGAGCCATTTGGCCCCAAAAGTCCGCATACCGTACCGGGTTTAAAGCTTGCACATATCTCTTTTAAAATCTTCCTGTCGCCATATGAAAAGCTTAAGTTTTCAACTTTAACAGACGGTTCCATTTACATCACACTCCTTTTGCTGCGGATAAGAAGTGCAATGAAAAACGGAGAACCGAAAACAGCAGTAATCGCTCCGACCGGAATTTCAGCCGGTGGTGCAATTACCCTTGCCAGTGTATCGCAAATTACAAGGAATGCTGCACCACCGACAATTGAGTACGGTAAAAGAATCCTTTGATCGGGTCCCACTACCAACCGGAAAATATGCGGGATTATCAAGCCAACAAATCCAATAATTCCGGCGGTTGAAACACAAGCTGCAGTAATAAGGGAGCAAACTGCCAATAATATCTTTTTTATCTTTTCAACCTCTATTCCAAGGGACTGGGCTGTCTCCTCACCGGTGGAAATAACATTTAACTGCCTTGCATACAGCAAAAGAATTACCAGGCCGATAGCCAAAAACGCAAGCAGGATTAATACCTTGTTCCATCCTGAAGTTGTAAACGAACCCATCGTCCAAAGCATGATATAGTCCATACGATCCCTTCTGAAAATCATTAGGAGCTGTATTACGGCACTGTTCATAAAACTTACCGCAGTTCCGGCAAGAATCAATACCGTAGACGACATCTTGGAGCCTGTCCTCGATATATTGTAAACAATAAGCATTGTCAGTATGGCTCCGAAAAATGCTGCAATTGCAGTCGCACCCATACCGAAAAACGTTGTGTTAACCCCGGTTATAATAGCAATTGTCGCGCCAAGCCCCGCTCCCGATGATATACCCAGAAGTCCCGGCTCTGCCATCGGGTTCCTGAAAAGGCACTGCATGGTTGATCCTACCGCCGCAAGGCCTGCTCCGACAAGTAAAGCAAGTATTACTCTTGTAAGCCTGAGCTTCATAATAATTGTTATGGCTGATTCGGGTATGCCGTCAATACTTATACGCTCACCAAGGCCTGGGATATTGTGCAAAAGTATTTTGAACACATCAACATAACCTATATTTGCAGTCCCCAGGAAAAGGGAACCTGCAGCTATAAAAATTAACAATACTGTCATAACAACCAGCATCAATCCCGGCAATTTGCCTTTTAAACCTGAAACCATTTCTGAATCATCCTAATCAAATTTAACATTTTTCAATACCAGCGCTTGTATTAATCCGCTGCCGCTGTTGGTTAAACCGCTTTGTACGGCCTGTATACATTAAATTTTGCTTGTAAACTCGCTGTCCGCTTTTTAGTTAATCAGAAGAGATGCTTTCTGAATGGAAGATTTCATAAAGCATTTTCAATCCTTCAGCAAGTCTCGGCCCCTGTCGTAATATAAGATTTTCATCTATTGCATATATTCTTCCTTCTTTTACGGCAGTAAGCTCTTTGTAGCCATTGGTTTGCTGGAATACTTCCTTTGCCTGCTGTGAGCAGATAATTATGTCAGGATCTTTTTCCAGCAGCTTTTCAAGACTATACACCCAACCGGTGATATCGGCAGCAATATTGTCACCACCGGCCATTTCGATCATGCTGGATATAAACGTTTCCCCGGTTGCCGTATAATCCCCGTATTCACCATATCCAACAACATAATAAACCGAAGGTCTTTCTTTCCCCTCTGCTGCCTTTTGTACTTCTGAAACTGTGTTTTTCATTTCGGTAATTATTCTTTCAGCCTCATCCCGGGCATTTAAAACCTTGCCAACCAGTTCAATGGTTTCATAGGTGCTTTCAAAAGACTCTATCTGGGTTAAAAACACCGTATTAATACCAAGCTCCATGAGTTTTTTCTCATTCTCTTCAGTGTTCAAAGAGGAAGCAAACACTACATCCGGTTCCAGGGATAATATTGTTTCAAAATTCCACTCAATAAAATCTCCTACCACAGTGGCCTCTTTTGCTTCGTCAGGGTAATCGCATAAGGCTGTGCGTCCTACCAGCTTGTCACCCTTACCAAGGGCATAGATGATTTCTGTGATATTAGGGCTTAAAGAAATCACTCTTTCAGGTTCTTTTGCAAATTTGACGGTATTCCCGTTAAAATCGGTTACTTCCAAAGGATACGCATTAGTCTGCTGTTGTGCTCCCGGAGTACCGGTTTGTTGGCTGTTGCTTATGGTTCCGGCCGGAGTCGGATTTGAGTTGTTGCCATCCTGAGGAGCTTTTACATTTCCGCATCCTGCCATTAAGATTAAAATCAGCAAAACGCATAAAATAAGACCTTTCTTCATAACAGACACTCCTTACAAATTATGATCAAGGCCCTCAAAATTAAAAAACCTTTCCACAAGGAAAGGCTAATATCTGCAAATAATGCAAAAATTAGTGGGGCCCATCGCTCGTAGTTTCCCTCACTTCTATTGCAGGCAGGTCTTCTGACTTGGAATCATCGAACACATTCGCCTTCCCATCTTTCGACAGTGGCACTGTGAATGCACCCTCATCCTTACAGCGGCGGGACCGTCCGGGATTTGCACCCGGTTCCCTTTTAAGTGCAGTTGTTAACCTGCACACCTGCAATACATATATGAAGTTTTAACCTTTATACATTAATTATAAATATTATGTTGAACTTTGTAAAGACATAAGCGGGGAGTTGATATTTAATTGCTTTTCACTAACGAATATATAAGCCATAATAATAATGGGACAAAATAAAATACGGCTATAATTATCCAGATTTTTGCCAGACGCTTGTTTTGATATTGATTCCTGATTTCTTCCATTTCTTTGTCATTGCCGTCTCCGGCTTCTTCAGCGCTTCTTATCAGCCCGGCAGCGTCTTCATAATATTTTTCAGGTACATAGATGTCTGAACCAAAGACATTCATCCCCATCGATATATTCAGGTATCCTCCCGCTTCCCTTGGTCTTTTGACAAAAGGTATGCCATAGGCCTCTAACAGGGATTTATAGACATCATACTCCCGTTCATCGGCTGCTGTTACCAGAAATACTTCCTTGCCTTCTTTATCGCTTTTTATCTTGCCGGATACCCGTTTCATTTTTTTCACCTGCTCAATAGGTTTATGATATAATCATACACCTTTTACGCTGATTTTGGCAAATTTTTTCATTAACTTCCCGGTTGTATATAATAAGAATATCTTTACCGGCAACATAATTAACGCCTTTACAAGCCTTACCGCAACAAGAGCTTTATATGCTTTACCCGTTAATATGTTCATCCATAATGAACTTAATCCCACCTGCACTATAAATGTTATTGTAATTGCAGCGAAAATAACTCTTTTCCAGGTAATTTCCTTTTTATACAGAAACAGTCCGTAGATAACGCCCGCTACAAATCCGCTGACTGTATATCCTGGAAAATAAGGGCCTACAGGGTTTATAGCCCAGCCTATTATATCCCCCAATGCACCTGTAACACCGCCTGCTACAGGGCCAAACATCATTGAAGCCCAGGCAATAGGCATAAATGTAAGGCTTACTCTAAGTTCGTTAGGAATAACATAGATCCGCAATAAGGAAAGGACAACATAGATTGCAATAAATAAAGCCACCAGTACCATAGAGTGGACATCTTTGAAAAATGAAAAATTATTTTTGTTAAGCATAAAAAAACCTCCTCATGAACATTTTTCATGTGAATTTTCTACGCCATCGCCTTCCGATAGCTGTTTAACGAGGCATATAATACATGCTACATGAAGAGGATTGCTCCCTCATGCAGCAGCGGGATGCGGCGATTGTACCGCAAGCCTTTCGGCTTTTCGTCCGGGTGTCAACTCCCCGTTCACCCGGCACTTAACGCACAAGCGCCTACTCTGCTCAACGAGAGACCCAGTATTTAATTTTCTACCTCATTATTTTTTGTAATTATAATTCTTTTTTGCAAAATTTTCAATATAGACATAAATTTTATTGACTATCTGTTCCGGTCCTCAATCATTTGCTCAAGAATATTTTTTACCATATCGTATGAAAATCCCTTATGTGCTAAAAAAGATGCAATTCTGCGCTGGATTTTAGGATCGGTAACGTCATATTTGCCGTATTTTCTTTTGGCAAGGCGATATGCAATGAGGGATTCATCCAGCTCAAATTCATTCATTACTTCTGCTATAATGTCTGGTGAAATACCTTTCTTTTCAAGCTCATATACCAATGCTTTTTTGGATTGGGGCTTCAGCTTTAAACGATCGGATATGAATTTGCTGGCAAAAAGCCTGTCATTAATATAGCCTATTGATTTTAACTGCAATACCGCGCCTTCTGCCGCATTCTCATCAAAACCCAGCTGGATGAGCCTGGTCTTTATTTCATACTCGCTTCTGTCTCTTGCAGCAAGCATTCTCAGGGCGCGCTGTTTTGCAAGTTTAACATTAACCTCTTCCCGGATTGTTTTTATTTCTTCTTCGGTAATTTCCTGTTTTTCATATAAATGCATCCTCAGGTATTCCTCTTCCGGAATGGAAAAAGCATATGAATTATCTATGTAAATCTGTATCATTTCAGGATTGTTTTTATGTTTCACAGCAGATGTTATTGTCATAATCATCCCACCTTGTTTTTTGACAAAATTATACCATATTTAAACAAACAGCTGCAAACAGGCAGGTCTTCAATAAAAAAAGCTTGTCAGTGAGACAAACTTTTTTATAATACCGAAAAAATTACCTTATTTAATTTTCATATATGCTGTTACATATCGTCAATATCATTTATTTCATCGTCATCATCAGCAACATGGGATCCTACGCTTTGTATAAAGGCCTTGTCATACTGGGCACGTATTTTGGATTCAATTTCATTGCAAACTTCAGGGTTCTCCTTCAGGAATTTTTTAACGTTTTCGCGCCCCTGCCCAAGCCGCTGGTCATTATATGAAAACCATGCACCGCTCTTTTTAATGATATCCAGCTGAACGGCTACATCCAGAATATTGCCTTCTTTTGAAATACCTTCGCCGTAAATGATATCGAATTCGGCTTCTTTGAACGGAGGAGCAACCTTGTTTTTGACTATTTTAACCTTTGTCCTGTTTCCGACCGGTTCTCCACCCTCTTTTAAGGTTTCAACCCGTCTGACCTCCATACGGACTGATGCATAGAATTTTAAAGCGCGCCCTCCCGGAGTTACTTCAGGATTGCCAAACATAACCCCTACCTTTTCACGCAGCTGGTTTATAAAAATAGCAACAGTTTTTGATTTGCTGATAACTCCCGACAGTTTTCTTAACGCCTGGGACATTAACCTTGCCTGCAGCCCGACATGGGCATCTCCCATTTCACCGTCGATTTCGGCTTTCGGTACAAGAGCGGCAACAGAGTCGATAACAATTACATCTATCGCTCCGCTCCGAACCAAAGCTTCAGCAATTTCAAGAGCCTGTTCACCGGTATCCGGCTGAGAAACAATAAGGTTTTCAATATTGACGCCAAGTGCTTTTGCATAGACCGGGTCAAGCGCATGTTCGGCATCTATAAATGCTGCTTCACCGCCTGCTTTCTGCGCCTCAGCTATAACATGCAAAGCAACGGTGGTTTTACCTGATGATTCAGGACCAAATATTTCAACAATACGCCCTCTTGGAAGGCCACCCACACCTAAAGCAATATCCAGCCCCAATGAACCTGTTGATATGGCTTCAATATTCATATGTGCAGCTTCTCCAAGTTTCATTACCGCGCCTTTTCCGAACTGCTTTTCAATTTGGTTAAAGACCATTTCCAGAGCCTTTTTCTTTTCATCACTTGCCATAATACAACCTCCCCTGGTCGGTAAAAGAGAATTTCTCCGCTTTACCGAACATCTGTTCTTTATTATAATGTACCTTCAAGTAAAAATCAAGAGGTTTCTGCATTTTGCTGTAAATTTTTTCTTGTTCAACCTTTAATTTTTCTGCCTTGCTTTAAAACACCAAACAGAATGGCAAATATCGATCGGTTTTCAGACTTCGCTTTTAAGTCACTGATTTTTATCAATATTGAAGCCAGGAACTTTCTGATTTCGTCAATCTTAAACAAAACAGAGGTTACGATGAAAACCAGCAATGGAAGAACAAGCCTTGCGCATACAGACAATATTTCCAGAACCTTTCTTCCAAAAGAGAAGCTTTCACCGGCCGGAAAAGGAATTATCAGTGTGCAAATCCACAGGGTTATACCCGATATTATTGTTACTGCGGTTATTTTAGCCAGGAAAATAAAATTATCGGGAATAAGTTCCAGTCCTGTTTTTCTGGAAAACAGAATAACCAATAAAAATGCATTAACCAGAACTGTAACAACATATGCCATTGCAGTCCCTATGGCACCTAAATCGGTATAGTTTGAAAAATATAAATTTGCGGCTATATTTATACCAATGGTCCCCACCCCTATAAGCAGAGGTATGCGGGTATTCTGGATTGAATAAAATGCACGGTTCAGTATTACAACAACCGACTGGAACAGTAAAGCCGGGGCATATGCCAGCAGTGCAAGACCGTTCATTGCCACCTCATAGTTCGACATTTCGCTCCATTTAAACAGTATCTGCATTATTTCCCTGTTCAGGACAATCAGAATCATTGTGCTGGGAATGCATAAAGCCATGACGGTTCTAAGCCCTTTGTTCAGAACACGCTTATAGCTTTCCTTTTCTTCCAGGGCGAACTGGGACGATAATGTCGGCAGCATCGCAACACCCAGGCTCTGTGCAAAAATACCAAGCGGCAACTGCCAGGTGCGGTTAGCATTATTCATCATTGTTACACTGTTTTTCACGAACTCGGTGGAAAAGCTTCTTGATATAATACCGTTAACCTGAACAACAGCCGAGGCTGCAAGAGAGGGTACAGCCAGCTTAACAAGCTTCAGGAAAGTTTCATTTCTGAGATATAATTGGGGCTTGTACATTCTTAAATGCTTCCATGTACATGACAGTTGAACAAGAAAATATATAATTGCACTGATGGTTACGCCAAATGTGGTTAACTCAACACTTCTTGCACCGAAAATAATAATGCTTATCATGACACACAGGTTATACAGAACAGGCCCGAAAGCCGCCGCAGCAAATTTATTGTAAGCATTTAAAATTCCATTGCACTGTCCTGCCAGTATCATAAAAAGAGACGAAGGCAAAAGAATGCGCGTAAGTTTTACCACCAGGTTAAATTCTTCGGTGCCCTTTTCATATCCTATGGCAACTACTTCAACAAAACTTGGTGTAAAGATAAAGAAAATAATGCTTATAAAAATGAATGCAATTACAGTTATATTAAGAAATGTTCCAATGGCTTTCCAGCCTTCTCTTTCATTATTTTTCGAGATGCTGGAAGTAAGGATGGGTATTATTGCAGCCGCTATTGCACCGCCAACCAGCAGTTCAAATGTAAGATCAGGAAGAGAAAATGCTACCAGAAATTCATCCGAATAGCCTTTTGGCGACATTATGTTTTTAATTAATACAGTCCGTAAGAAACCTGTTATTCTGCTGAAAAAGGTTGCAAACATAACCAGAGCAGCATTTCTTGACAGACCTTTTTCTTCTCCCAAACCCAAATTCCTGTCCTCCTTTTTATTGCTGCTCTATGCCAAGTATAAGCCTGCGTATCATGTCCAATGCATGCAAGCACGCATCATTTCTGATTCGTTCCCTGTTTCCCGCCAGTTCAAGCTTCTTGCATATGACTTTGTCTTTAACATATGCTGCAACAAAAACCAGGCCAACAGGTTTTTCCTCCGTCCCTCCGCCAGGCCCTGCTATACCCGTTATTGCAACACCTACAGAGGCCCCGGTTTTCTGTTTTAGCCCGTTAACCATTTCCAGTGCTGTTTCACGGCTTACCGCTCCATACTTGTCCAGCGTATCGGGTGAAACACCTAAATCTTCAACCTTTGCCCTGTTCGAATATGTCACATATGCCCGCTCGAAAACCTCTGATGAACCCGGGATATCGGTAATCCGCCCTGCCAGCGTCCCGCCTGTGCATGATTCTGCAGTTGCCAGAACAAGCCCGTTTTCTTTAAGCAAACCAAACACAACCTTTTCAAGTGTTTGTCCATCTTCAGAATATACTGCTGCGCCAAGCCGTCTTTTAATCTCGTCAACGACCGGAGACAACATCTCTGAAGCTTCATCGTTATTTATGCAACGTGCTGTAACCCGCACAGTGACTTCTCCCTGGGAAGCATACGGTGCTATAGTCGGATTACTCTGGCTGTCGATTAAATCCATAAGCCTTGTTTCTATATCCGACTCGCCTATACCGAAAATTTTCAGCATTTTCGAAACAAGAATTACGCCGGTTTTTTGCTTAAGGTAATTAAAAACTGTCTCTTCAAACATTGGCTGCATTTCCTTCGGAGGGCCCGGAAGCATAATAACGGCTTTCTCCCCGTCTTCTATAATGCAGCCCGGGGCTGTCCCGTTCGGATTTGGTATTACTATTGAGTTTTCAGGCAAATATGCCTGCTTTATATTTATTTCGGTCATTGCCCTGTGCTTTTTTGCAAAAAAATCTTTAATATCTTCAAGTATGTCCTCGTGAAGAACCAAATTCCGGTTCATTGTTTTTGAAATGGTTTCCTTTGTAAGATCGTCCTTTGTTGGGCCAAGTCCTCCGGTGGTAATAACAATATCCGAGCGATTTAATGCCCTTTTCAATGTTTCTTCCAGCCTTGCAGCATTATCACCAACAACGGTATGGAAATATACATTAATCCCCAATTCGGCAAGTTTTCCGGATATATACTGGGCATTGGTATTAGCAATCTGCCCCATTAAAAGTTCTGTTCCTACTGCAAGTATTTCCGCTGTCATATGAATCACCTTCTCTGTTTATCTTCCGAAGTGCTTGTTATAACCAAACCCGGCACTATTTTTTCAATTTCACTCCAGACCTCAATAAACCCTGTTTTATTGGTTGCAGAAACCGGAACAACAGGAACACCCGGCACTAAATCCAAAGTCTCCCGTATTTCTTTTATATGTTTCGGGTGATGGGCCCTGGCAATCTTGTCTGCCTTGTTTGCAACAATAATATGAGGCTTGCCCATCGATACTATCCACCGGTACATCGTAATATCCTGCTGCGTAGGTTTATGCCTTATATCAACTAACATAATAATACCATACAGTTGGCTTCGGTTGTTCAGATAATTTTCAATAATTTTTCCCCATTTTCGTTTTTCGCTTTCAGAAACATTTGCATAACCATAGCCCGGGAGGTCAACCAAAATGAGCTTATTCTCTACACTGAAAAAATTAATAACCCTTGTTTTTCCGGGGGTATTGCCCACCCTTGCAAGGGATTTTCTCTGGGTCAGAAAATTTATAAAAGACGACTTGCCCACATTTGACCTGCCAACCATGGCTATTTCAGGCAGATCCCCATTGGGATACCCCTCAGGGCCAACTGCGGTGGAAACATGTTCAGACCATTTAATATTCAAAATATCACCTCGAATATTTTCTCATTTGCTGTTCTATCCTGCACTTTGTCTTTTCCTAAGATCCATGCCTTTTTTTATCATTTCCTTTGCAAGTTTCGATGTATTTGCACTGTCATCACCGCTTAAAAGCCTTGCTATTTCTTTTTCCCTGTCAGTTCCGGCAAGCTTTTTCAATTGGGCAATAGTTCTGTCCTCTCTGGATTCCTTGCTTATCCTGTAATGAGCTTTGGCAAGGCTTGCAATCTGAGCATGGTGTGTTATGCAGATTACCTGGTGTTTTGCTGAAATTTCAAGGAGCTTTTCGCCCACTTTCAGCGCAGCCTTTCCGCTTACACCCGTATCAATTTCATCAAATATCAACACACCAATCTCATCAACGTCTGCAAGTATTGTCTTAATTGCAAGCATTATTCTTGACATTTCCCCGCCTGAAGCAATCCTGTTCAGGGGTTTTAATCCTTCGCCGGGATTCGGCGAAATCAGGAATTCTATCGTGTCGAGACCGTTTTCGTTATAATTCCGGCTATCATCAAACTTAATGTCTACAGAAAACTCTGCTTTAGGCATTTCCAGGTCCTTAAGCTGTGCCGTGATTTTAGCCTTCAGGTTTTCTGCCGCTTTAACCCTCATATTATGTATGTTTGCAGCTTTTTTATACAGGACTTCATCCAGTTCCTTTTTCCTGTTGTTCAATTCGGTAAGGTGGCTTTCAATATCGGTAACCTCTTCAAGTTTCCGTCTTGCATCTTCCATGTATTGGAGTATATCTTCTACGGTATTTCCGTATTTCCGCTTCAATGACTCAATCAGGGCAAGTCTTTCTTCCACTTCCTGCTGCAGAGCCGGGTCATAATTTATCTGATCCCTTTTGTTTCTAACCTGCCTGGCTATTTCTTCAAGCTTGTCGTTGATATCCAGAAGGTTTTCAGATATGACACCAAAATCGGGATCCAAATCCGATATATTCGCCAAAGAAGCCTGTGCCCTCTGAACCTGGTCGAGCGCTCCGGGTACGAGGTCATCCTCACCAATCAAACATGCGTATGCACTGTTAAAGGCTTCAATAATTTCCTCAGCATTGGACAGGAGCCTGCTTTGCTGCGACAGCTCGGCATCTTCCCCTTTTTTAAGGTTTGCCGCCTCTATCTCATTAACCTGGTACCTGTACAGGTCTTCCAATCGCGCCCGTTCTTTCTCCTTGGCCTTAAGTTCAGCAATTTTTCTGTCAATTTGCCGGAAATCTGCCAGAAGCTTTTGGTATTCCTCTTTTTCCCGCAGAAGCTCGCTTCCCGAAAATTTATCCAGATAATCAATCTGAGCCTGGTTTCTTAACAGTGACTGATTGTCATTCTGCCCGTGAATGTCTATTAAGTATTCTCCTATTTCCTTAAGCTGTGCAACAGTTACCAGGCTGCCGTTAACCCTGCATATGTTCCTGCCTGTGGTCGAAAACTGACGGGATATGACAAGGGTACCGTCCTCTTCGCTGTCAATTCCCATACTGCTCAGCACTTCATCAAGCTTTTTCGGAGCTTGGAAAACCGCTTCAACCTTCGCCTTTTCTTCACCGGTGCGAATCATATCCCTCAATACCCTGCCACCTAATAAAGCGTTTACGGCATCTATCAATATGGATTTACCGGCTCCTGTTTCCCCGGTTAGTATATTAAGCCCATCTTCTAGCTCCACGGTAAGCTTTTCAATTATTGCTATGTTTTCAACCGACAGCTGGATTAGCATCATTAATCCCCCTTTAACAGCGAGGTGATCCTTTCCTGCATTTCCTCCGCTATTCTTTCGGCACGGGTTACTATCATAATTGTATCATCTCCGGCAATTGTACCGACAATTTCGGGCCACCCCAGCGAATCAATTGCAGAAGCTACAGCCTGAGCCATTCCCGGAAGAGTTTTAATCACCAGAATATTGTTTGCATAATCAATTGATACATGACCTTCCCTTAGTATTGTAAGAAGCCTGTCACTGATAACATTGGAGTCATTGCTCATTGCCTTGTACCTGGCTTTGCCTTCGGCATTTGTGACCTTCACCAGCCGCAACTCTTTAATATCCCTTGAGACAGTCGCCTGAGTAACATCCATGCCGTGTTCTTTCAGTTTTGCAACAAGTTCATCCTGTGTTTCAATGTCGTAGTTTTCAATTATTTCGAGAATTTTAGCATGCCTGTTGTACTTCATAGGCTTCCCCTTTCATTTTCTCCGAAATATAAAATTATCTTAAATATGTGAGGCTCCGGCCTTCAGCCCAGTCAAATAAGCTGAACAATCAAGGTTTTGACTTTAATGTCGGATCATGGATTTTAGCTCTTAAAACACTAAAAAAGTTTATGTCGTTAAAAGAAACAAATTTAATGCTCTTATGCGCCCGTGCAATTAAAATTTCATCCCCTGCCGCAATTCTGAACCCTTCCTGTCCGTCCATGGTAATAATAGCACTGTCAGGGTAATCATCATTGATTGTAATGCGAAGCTGTCTGTCAGGGCTTGTAATAAAGGAACGCGAATACAATATATGCGGGCATATCGGAGTAGTAATCATCATCTCCATATCAGGCTGAACAATAGGCCCGCCTGCTGATAAGGTATACGCAGTAGAACCCGTCGGGGTTGATACAATGACCCCGTCCCCAGGGAAAGAATCTATAAACTGGTCGTCCACAAACACCTTAAGCCTGATAATTCGTGACAATCCATCCCTGTTAACTACTACATCATTTATGGCAATGCTTTTATAAACCGTATAGTCATGGCGAAAAACCGTTGCTGAAAGAACCATGCGTTTTTTCAGGCTGTAATCACCGCTGGACAGCCGCTCAATTGCTTTTTCTATATCGTTTATTTCCACGTCAGCCAAAAAGCCTACCGTGCCAAGATTTATTCCAATTAACGGAATATCATAGTCAAATGCGGTTCTTGCCATATTCAGCAATGTCCCGTCGCCCCCCAGGGAAATCAGAAATGAAGATCCGGCCAGCATTTCTTCTTCGGCATATCCCTCGGAAAGTCCCAAATCCCTTGATATGGTTTTTGGAAGAAGAGGTTTCATACCGTGTTCAAGAATGCAGTCAACCACTTTTCTCGTAATTTCCAGTTCTTTATCTTTTTTTCTGTTTACAAATAAACCAATACTCTTTTGTTCCATTTGACCAGATTCTCCCCATTGATCAATTCTATTATACAGATAATCTGAATAAAAATACAGTAAAATCAAAAGTTAAGTTAATGCATTTTTTAGCCTGTTCATGGCTAACTGTGCTCTTAATCAAGCTGCTCGTGAGCAGCCTCAATAACTTTGTCAACAGATACGGAACCCTGGTTCCCGCTTTTTTGAACCAGGTACAGCAAATACTCTATATTCCCTTCGGGCCCTTTAACAGGTGAAAACGACAGGCCCTGTACAAGAAAGCCCTCACTTTTCGCAAAATCAATTATTTTCTCAATAACTTCCCTGTGAACGGCAGGATCCCTTACAACACCCTTTTTCCCGACTTTTTCACGGCCTGCTTCAAACTGCGGTTTAATAAGGCAAACCATGCTCCCGTCATCTTTAAGCACCTGTTTTGCAGGGGGGATGATTTTTGTTAGAGAGATGAACGATACATCCGCCGACGCAAAATCCACCCGCTCACCTATATCATCAGGTTTAACATACCTGAAATTGGTGCGTTCCATTACAACTACCCTGCTGTCGTTCCTAAGTTTCCAGGCAAGCTGGCCGTAACCGACATCAACAGAATAAACCCTGGCGGCACCGTTTTTAAGCATGCAATCGGTAAAACCGCCTGTTGAGGCTCCTATATCAATGCACACTTTGCCGGTAAGGTCAATTTCAAATTCATTAATAGCTTTCTCAAGCTTAAGCCCTCCTCTGCTTACGTATGGAATGGGGTTTCCCTTTACCTCCAGCTCTGCCCCGGTATCAACCTGAAAACCTGGCTTATCCTCAACTATTCCATTTACAAGGACAAGCCCTTCCATAATTGCTCTGCGGGCTTTTTCACGGCTGTCGAAATACCCTTTGTTCACCAGGTGGACATCCAGTCTTTCCTTTGGCATCTATAGATCTCCTTTATTTTTTAACCTATTTAGGACTCTTTCCGTCAATCCCTTTGAATCAAGGCCGAATTTCCGGTATAAAAGGCTCCTGTCACCATGTTCTATCGGTATATCAGGAAATGCAGCCACTTCAACCGGAATGTTTACTCCTGCCTGATTCAGATTAAACAACGCTATACTCCCAAACCCTCCGTTTGCCACATGATCCTCAACGGTCATCAGGAGCCGGGTTTTTTTCACCGATTTGCACAGCATATCGGTATCAAAAGGCCTGATGAAACGATAATATATGATATCACATCTTATTCCATGGCTTTCAAGTTCTTTTGCTGCCTGCATGACCGTATCCAGCATGTACCCAGTCACTGCTATGGTTATATCTTCTCCGTCCATAATCTTCACAGCCTTACCGGGCTCAATCGGCAAATCGGGTGCAAGGTTTCTCTTTCCCTGGCCTCTCGGGTACCGGATTGCAATCGGCCCTTTTCCATATTCAATGGAATAGTCGAGCATCTTTTCCAGCTCATCATAATCTGCAGGCGACATTATTGTTATATTTGGCAGTGTTGAAAACAATGCTATATCATATATACCCTGGTGAGTTTCGCCGTCATCTCCCACGATTCCTGCCCTGTCTATGGCAAAAAGCACATTCAGATTCATAAGCGAAACATCGTGAATAATCTGATCATATGCCCTCTGCAAAAAGGATGAATAAATGGCTACAACAGGCCTTAATCCTCTTATCGCCAGTCCTGCAGCCATCGTAACGGCATGCTGTTCGGCAATGCCGACATCAAAAAAGCGTTTCGGATATTTTTCACTGAAAAGGCTGAGACCTGTTCCTTCAGGCATTGCAGCAGTAATCGCCACAATGTCCTCATGTTTCTGTGCCAGTTCGGCAATTTTCGTCCCAAAAACATTTGAAAAGCTGCAGTTGCTTTTTGATTTAACCTCACCTGTTTCCACATCAAAAGGTGAAATTCCGTGGTATTTCTGTGGTTTCTCTTCAGCAGGAGAATACCCACGGCCTTTTTTTGTGCAAACATGTATAAAAACAGGTTCTTTCATGTTCTTAACCCGTTGGAAAACCTTGCACATTTCTGATATATTATGTCCGTCCAGTGGGCCATAATAATGAAATCCCAGCTCTTCAAAGAGAACCCCCGGAAGAAGCAGGTATTTCAAAGAACCTTTAACTTTGTGAAGAACTTTTCTGGCCGATTTCCCAATGGCCGGAATATTATCAACCAAAGTCCGGAAATCACTCCTGACTTTATAATAAATTGGCTCTGTACGGATACGGCTTAAGTATCTTGACATGCCACCGACATTCTTCGATATTGACATTTCATTGTCATTCAGAATTACAATCAGGTTGGTTTTACTGTTTCCGGCATCATTTAAAGCCTCAAAAGCCATACCTCCTGTCAGGGCTCCATCCCCGATAACAGCTACAACGTTGTAATCCTCGCCAAGCAAATCCCTCGCCCTGGCCATACCCAGTGCAGCTGATATCGATGTTGAGCTGTGCCCTGTGTTAAAACAGTCGTGTTCGCTTTCGGTTATCTTTGGAAATCCTGAAATGCCGCCCATTTGCCTGATTGTTTCAAGCGAGTCCCTTCTCCCGGTCAGTATTTTATGCACATAGGTTTGATGGCCGACATCCCATACAATTTTATCCCTTGGAGACTGGAAAACGGTATGTAATGCAATGGTTAATTCAACCACACCAAGGTTGGAAGCAATATGCCCCCCGGTCTGGGAAATTTTTTCTATTAAAAAAGCTCTTATCTCATCGGCAAGGGTTTGAAGACAGCAGAGCTTCAAATTTTTCAAATCTTCGGGTCCCTGTATGCAGTTTAAAACTCCTGACGAACAGAAGCAATTTTTATCGTTCAATTATGTCTTCCTTCTTTCGAAATTAATTATGTTCCGCATTCGTATATTTTACTAAAGTAGAGGAATTAAATCAATTATTTTTTACCATTTGCTGGAATAAACAGCGAAAGTAAAAAACCCACCCGATAAACGATAAAATTGCTGTTATTCATTCCAAACCTCTTTGCAAAAGCTTTACCTCCCACGGTAAGTGCGGCTATCAGGCCCCCGACCGCAGCTTCAGTCCAGCCAGACTGCGCATTTCCGGAGAATATGCGATAAACAATTGCAGCACCCGCAGTTCCGCTGACAACACCGCATATATCACCGACAACATCATTGCAGATGCTTGATACTTTATCAGCATTCCGTATCAGGCGTATTGCATATTTTGCCCCTTTATACTTTTTAGATGCCATTGCATGAAAAGGGATTTCATCTGCAGCGGTTACAGCCACACCAATCACGTCAAATATTATGCCTATAAAAATGATTACAAAAACAACCAGAAATGACCAGAAAATTGAAATCTTCTCAAACAACCCCGTTGATATGAAAAGAATACCCATGGATAATAAAAAAGATACAATAGTTACAGTGACAGCCCACAGTGTTTGCTCTTTTTTGGGTCCGCTTTTTACCTTTTTGACCGGTAAACGTTTTTTCTCTGTAACCTTGCATCTGTTATTTTTAGAATCTGCTTTCTCCATATAAACCGATACTTTCATGCATGTGAGCAAAATAACCGGTACTGGTTTCACATACACATATAATTAACACATACAGGATGGCGATATACATAGTAAATTTTGCGGCTTAGGTCAGGCAGGATTTCCCCAGAGCGTACCGTTTGTCGCCAAAACGGCTGTTTCCATTTAAACACTCCGGCGCAGGGTTGCCCTCAACGCAGCCTGATCACCACTTAGTCCACACTGCAATCCCATGTATACCTGATGTACAGTCTAGGGGTTTTCCCCAAAAGCCTTATTTGCTTCTAGCCTCTTTTGCAGAGCCGATTTCAAATGGCAATAATGCAACTGTGCTGGCCTGGCACCGGAGCATCTGATCCATTATCCCTCAAAACACCACTCAAGGCAGGCTACACTGCTCACAGCACCGTAATGCGATACCGCATAGCAGGTTCTTTCCCGTATCGTAGTCAAGGTATGTATCCTTGCATGGAGCAACCTGTCTTCCACGAAACTCGGGTCTCCGCGGTAATGGGGTCAAAATCCTGCATGCCATTGCAGGCTGCCCCAAAACCTTAACTCCCAGCATCAGCCCATCACTGGGCGTAACAAGCCGACACCAGGAACTTCATCGATGTGCCCTTTAACGGATTTTTAGGCCCGTCTTCAAAACAAACAGTGCCAACTAGAATACTGCGCCATCCCGGTGTAAAATTTTCATGGAGCCGAATATGACTCCGTAAGATGAAAATTATTATAGCACAGCTTTATAACCCGATCAAAGGGATTATTAGCCTTAATTGGCCTTAATAAGGCAAACAGCTTTGTTTATTGGGCTTAATGCAATGCTATCCCCATTATGATCCCCAATGCTGCTCCTGCAAACACTTCGATTGGCGTATGCCCCAGCAGTTCCTTCAGCTGTTTATCAAGTTGAATGTGTTCGGTTGAGTTTACAAGCTTGTTTAAAACTTCGGCCTGTTTTCCTGCAGCCCGTCTTACCCCGGCTGCATCGGCCATCACAATAAGTGAAAAAATAACCGCCATTGCAAAAATATCTGACGAAAATCCATTATGTATGCCCAGTATGGTTGCCAGTGACACAGTAAATGCGGTATGCGAGCTGGGCATTCCGCCTGAATCTATCAATCTCCTGAAGTCGAGTTTTCGGGTTTTTATATAATTACAGAAAAATTTAATGCTTTGAGCCAGGAACCAGGCAAGTACAGGTGTTGTAATAGCCCGGTTTTTTAGTATTTCCTCAAAAAATTCTAACATTACCCACCTCGGTAAATGATCAACCAATAATGCTAAGATTAATTTCTTCTTTCTGCAATAAAATATGCGATTTCTTTCAAAAACCAGGCCTTCCCTCCGAATACATCCAAAACCTTCACTGCTTTTTGCGTTACTTCCTGAAGCATTTTCTTTGCTCCATCCAAGCCATATAATGAAACATAAGTAGTTTTTTGGTTTCTTGCATCGCTTCCGACAGGCTTGCCCAACTCTTCGCTTGTACTTTCAACATCAAGAATATCGTCCTTGATTTGAAATGCAATGCCTATATTTTCAGCATATTCTGACAGTGCTTTTATTTCGTCCTCGGACAAACCTATAAAAACAGCCGGGGCAACTATACTTGCCTTAATCAATGCTCCGGTTTTCTTCCTGTGCATGGTTTTAAGCGTTATTTCGGAAATTTGCATTCCTTCGGATTCCATGTCAATTACCTGGCCTGCAATCATCCCGTCCTTTCCGGCGGCGCTGGCTATTACACAGGAGGCTTTAACGGATTGTTCCATTTTCTCTCCTGCTTTTGCAGAAGTCTTCAAAAGCAGATTAAATGCTTCGTTCAATAAAGCGTCGCCTGCAAGAATGGACATGGCTTCGCCAAATACTTTGTGATTTGTCAGTTTGCCGCGCCTGTAGTCGTCATTGTCCATTGCAGGCAAATCATCATGAATCAGCGAATAAGTGTGTATCATTTCTATAGCCGCTGCAAAGGGCATCACTTCAGAGAGATCGGCTGACATCATTTTTGCCACGGCCAGAGTCAAAACCGGCCTTATTCTCTTCCCTCCGGCCATAATACTGTAGTTCATGGATTCTACGAGTTTAGCTTCAGGAACTTCAATCTTAAGATTGTTAAAATAATCCTTCAAGTATTCGTCAATCAAAATTGTTAAACTCATCAATTCCTCTTTGAAATTCATTACTCCGCCTCCAGTGACAATGGTTCTTCTTTACACTCACCGTTCTCATCAATGAGCTTAACAATTTTCTTTTCGGTTTCATCAAGCTTTTTTGTACAGTATGCCGACAACGAAACTCCCTTTTGGAAAAGCTCAAGAGACTTCTCCAGCGAAATGTCACCCTTTTCCAGAAGCTGAACAATCTCTTCCAATTGCTTTACAGCATCCTCATAACTCAGATTCAGTTCCATCTCTTTTTCTCCTTCAATTATTACTTACTTCACCTTCAGCCAAACATCTGATTCTGCCATCCGGCAGGATTATTTCCAGTGCATCCCCATTATGTACCTGCTTTACAGATTTTATAATATTGCCCTCTTTCATCGTAATGCTGTATCCCCTCGACAGTACGGTCAGCGGGCTAAGCACATCAAGTTTTCCGCATAAAACCGACAGGATCCGTTTCTCTTTTTCTACTTTACGTTTCATCGCCTCTGCCATATTTCTTTTAAGAATCTCCAGGTCCATCTTCTTTTGGTTTATTTTATCCAGCGGATGCCGCATTGACGGGCTTTTCATCAGCTGCTCAAGCCTCAGCCTTTCACAGCGTATTCTGTTTGTCAAGGCTTTTTTCAGGCGAAGCTGCAAATCCATAATTGCTTTTACAAGAACTTCTTTTTCAGGAACAACAAGCTCGGCAGCAGCCGACGGGGTTGGCGCCCTCAGATCTGCAACAAAGTCTGCAATTGAGTAATCTGTTTCGTGCCCTACGGCAGAAATCACCGGAATGCCGGATCTGTATATGCTCCTTGCTACAATCTCCTCATTGAACGGCCACAGCTCCTCAAGCGATCCGCCGCCACGGGCAATTATTATTACATCGGCAGCATTATGCCGGTTAATGAAGTCCAACGCGCATGCAATCTGCCTGGCTGCATCTTCTCCCTGCACCTGAACCGGGTATAGTTTAAGTACTGCGTTTGGAAACCTTCTGAACAATACATTCATTATATCCCTGATAACAGCTCCGGTAGGAGAAGTAACAACCGCTATACTGCGGGGCAGGTATGGGATTTTCTTTTTCGCTTCGGGCCTGAACAGCCCTTCTTTTTCAAGTTTCTCCTTTAGCTGCTCATAGGCAAGATACAGATTTCCCAGGCCGGCAGGTTCCATATATTCGGGATAAAGCTGGTATGAACCTCCTGCCTCATAAATTGAAACATATCCCCTGACTATTACCATTAAACCGTCTTTTGGCTTAAACTTAAGCATCTGATTCTGGGACTTAAACATTACACACTTGATTACACTGTATTCATCCTTGAGTGTAAAATACATATGACCTGATGAATGTAACTTAAAGTTTGAAATTTCACCTATTACACATACATCCGATAAAATATTGTCAAAGGAAAACAACCTTTTTATATACCTTGTAAGTTGGGTTACACTTATAATTTCCTGCATTACTAATGCTCCTCATCGCTCTGCAGCTTTGTCACTATCTTCCCTAATACACCGTTAATAAAGTTCTTTGATTGTTCTCCGCCATACTTTTTTGCAAGTTCCACCGCTTCATTAATTGAAACATTCATAGGGATGTCCTTCCGGTATTTTAACTCATAAACTGCAAGACGCATTATAGCAAGATCCACTTTTGGCATTCTTTCCAGCTTCCATCCTTTTGAATGAGTTTGTATTAAACCGTCAATTTCTTCTTTATTATTTATAACACCATGAATAACATCCAGGAAAAATTCCTTGTCCAAATTCTCCAAACCCTCTGTTTCGTCGAGAAATAAACTTATTTGCTCTTCTATATCATCATCTCTGAGCTGAAACTGATACAAAAGCTTCATTGCACTCTCACGGGTAATTCTTCTGCTCAATTTATCCACCTTACCTTAAATTTACAGTTAATTAAAGAATGCCTTTTTTCTCACTATTATACCCACTGAAATATAATGCTGCAAGGGTTTAGTTAAAAGCAGACAAGCCAAAAAATCAAGAAACCAATTTCACCAAATTATCCCGCTATGTACAGATTATCACCAAATTTGAAATATATAAGTTATTATTAATGGAATCAGCAAATAAATTAAAAATGTTAATATTAAACTAAGAAAAATATATGGCAGCGTGGTAATTAAAAGTATACAATTTGACATTAGCTATCATATATATTAAATTATTGTATAATCCTGAATTTTGCAGTTAGAAGAGGGAAAAAGAGCCCATAACCACGCTAAAATAGCAGGTTATGGGCTTTATGGTTTGGTGAATAAGTTGTAGTGTATCAGCTCAACTTTTTTACATTTGCAATAATTTTTTTAATTTCCCCTCTTGTCCTGTATTTCTTGCTTAAATCAATACCGAATACCTTCTCCATACTCTGGATTATTCCATCGGTATAATGAAAATTGTAATAATTTTCACCAATTGAACTGCATGTATAATTTCGAATAGAATTAATTATTTCAGAAGCAGAAAATTTAAGATTTGGGTCAAGAATTCCCGAATGAGCAGATTGATTCATCCTCATTTCAAGAATTCGGATCAAAAGCAATGCAACAAAACAACTTAGAAAATGGGCCTCGATATGAGCTTCCAGTGAAACATAAATCGGGCGTGTTCTAAGTTCAGACTTGGATATTTTGAAAGTCTCTTCTATTTTCCAGAGGTTATGATATATTTCAATAATTTCATTATCACTTTTATCTAATTCACTGGTAACTATAGCATAGTAACCGTCATATTTTTCTTCTTCACGAATTTTATCCTCATCCAAATATAGCTTAGTGTTTGTTTTTACAATTTCACCGTCTTCGTTTA
>DATCKN010000053.1:0-5249 GCA_036562185.1 Thermoclostridium sp. | reverse complement strand
TAAATGAGTCATACACCATTCGGCTACCGGATTGAAAATGGAAAAGCCGTAATTGATAAAGAGGCTGCAGAGCAGATAAAAACATTGTTCCAATCTTACCTGAGCGGCGATTCCTTGGCGACAGCAGCTAAGAAAGCAGGTATTAAAGCTTTCCATTCCGGTATCGGCAGAATGCTACGAAATACCCGATACATCGGTGATGAGTTTTATCCGCCGATTATTGACAAAGACACTTTCAACACTGCCGAGGCAGAACGAATTATGCGGGCGGAAAGACTCGGCCGTACCAAAAAGTCCAAACAAGAAAAAGAGATCGTCTATCCTACCACCTTTCGCATGAAAGAAGTAACAGAGGAACTCGACGACCCCTTCGGGCAGGCGGAATACGCCTACAATTTAATTGAAATGGAGGTGAACAAGAATGGCAGTCAGTAAAAATGTCACCGTAATTCCGGCAAGGAAGCATGCTCGCAAGAGCAAGGACGAGGAAAAACCGAAACTACGCGTTGCTGCTTACTGCCGTGTTTCCACAGACAGCGAGGAGCAGGCTACCAGCTATGACACACAGATTGAGCATTACACCGCCTACATACAAGGGCACCCCGACTGGATGCTGGCGGGGATTTTTGCGGACGACGGTATTTCCGGTACCAATACTAAGAAGCGTGAAGAATTTAACCGCATGATTGACGAGTGTATGGCCGGTAATATCGATATGATCATCACCAAGTCCATCAGCCGGTTTGCCCGCAACACGCTTGACTGTCTGAAGTACATACGCCAGCTGAAAGAGAAAAACATTCCGGTGTATTTCGAGAAGGAAAACATCAACACCCTGGATTCCAAGGGCGAGGTTTTGCTGACGATTATGGCGTCGCTCGCTCAGCAGGAAAGCCAGTCCTTAAGCCAAAATGTGAAGCTGGGCCTGCAGTATCGCTACCAACAAGGCGAGATTCAAGTCAACTGCGCACGCTTTCTCGGCTACACCAAGGACGAAAACAAGCGGCTGGTAGTTGTTCCGGAAGAAGCTGAAATCGTTAAGCGCATCTACCGTGAATACCTTGAGGGAGCCAGCATGCTGAAAATTGCTCGCGGTTTGGAGGCGGACGGTATTTTAAATGGTGCGGGCAAAGAACGCTGGCATACCAGCAACATAAATCAGATTTTGCGGAATGAAAAATATATTGGGGATGCCCTTTTGCAAAAAACCTACACCGTTGACTTTCTCACGAAAAAGAGGGTCAAGAACAACGGCCTTGTCCCTCAATATTATGTAGAAAACAGCCATGAGGCCATCATCCCGCGTGAAATTTTCATGCAGGTACAGGAAGAACTGGTCAGAAGGCGCATCGTCCACACCAGCCCGAATGGAAAGAACCGGGTATTCAGCAGCCGCCACTGTCTGGCGAATATAGTGTACTGCGGCACCTGCGGAGAGTTTTACCGCCGGATTCACTGGTACAACCGGGGCAAAAAATCCATTGTCTGGCGGTGCATCAGCCGTCTTGAAAACACCGGCCAGTTCTGCGATGCCCGTACCGTGCCGGAAAATCAAATTGAGCAGATACTGGTTTCTGCCATCAACTGCACGCTGTGCCAGAAAGATGATTTTCTCGCCGTCCTGCGGCAAAACATCGATGCCGTCCTGCGTGACGAAAAAGATAAGCCCCTTGCCGATATCGAAAAACGGCTGGCCGAACTGCAGGAGGAGCTTTTGAAGCGGACCACTGCCAGAGTCGACTACGACGACGTAGCCGACGAAATTCACCGTCTACGCGAGGATAAGCAGATGCTTCTTCTGGAAGCCGCCAGTCGGGACGAGCAGAAAAAGCGCATCGCTGATATGGACGAATTTTTGCGGGAACAGCCCATCGCCCTTACGGAATACGACGAATCCCTTGTCCGGCGGCTGATTGAAAAAGTCACCGTCTACGAGGACAAATTCAAGGTGGAATTCAAGTCCGGCGTGACGGCGGATGTAAATGAATAGGCCCAAAAACGAGTAAAGCACTCTGCGAAATTACAACGCAGGGTGCCTTATTTTATTGCTCTTATTTCAATCGTTCAAAAATACGATAGCACAAGTATGTCAAATAAGGAGACGGGCCTCTTTCTTCTGGCCAAAATCCCAGTCTTTCAATTTTAGATACACGGATTCAGGCGTGAAGAAACCCCTCCTCAGCCTGTTTACTTTTTATATGCGCAACCATCTCAAGGAAGCGCGGGTCATTCCGTACAAACTCATATTTGCTAAGCACTACGGCAACACTGACAATATCATACCAGCAGGACGGCGCTTTCAGCTTGCGGAAGTCGGTGCCCATGTAGAACATATAAGGATGCTGATGTAAGAATTATGCGCTTTGTTTTTTAATCGTGTTATTCATCTTAAGATATAAAATCGCAGCAATAATTTCAGTTGCAAAGGTGAAAGCTATGATAACACCAGTCATATTCATATCATAAAGAAGACCCATTAAGGCTGCGCCAACCATAAGAGCGAGACCATAACCGGTATTGAAAACTCCGTATCCGGTACCGCGTTTATCAAATGGTGTCACATCGGCAATAGCTGAGCGCATGACCGTTTCGTGTATGCCCATTACGATACCGAAAATAATCATACCGATAACGATAAGCGGGGTAGAATGGCTTAATGTCAAAACAGGTAAAAAGAGCGAAATGACAGGAAGAACCATCAAGACGAGAAGGCCTCCGGATCTTTTCCCTGATTTAGCTTTGAGTTTGTCGTAGGCTTTACCAATTACAAGTGCCGTTACAGCATCTATAACCATGGCAAGCGAATACACAAGCGTTATATTTCCATCGGACATCAGACCGGATGCTTTTAAGTGATAACCCACTGTGCTGAAGTTTACGAATCCCAAAGTACAAAAGAACGTAAAAGCCATATAAATCCAGAATACGGGCTGTAATTTTTCTGAATGATGTTCTTTCTTAATATCCGGCACAAGATTGCTGTTTTTAACTCTCATGAAAACAAGAGCTAAGAATACCATCAAAATTACATAAGGAATGAACAACGCCTTATAACCCAATTGATACTGCAAAACACCGTTTTTTCGGGTAAAATAGAATATCACAGTAAAGATCAGCGGGCCGATAAAAGCTCCGATCTGATCTAATGCTTCCTGCAGACCAAAGGCGAATCCTACACCGACCTGTTTGTCGGCTACTTCGGAAAGAATCGTATCTTTTGCCGGACTCCTCAAAGCTTTTCCGATTCTCTCCATTAGGATTAGGATGATGATTATATTCCAGTTTATGGTAACTCCAATCAGCGGTACAACAATCAGCATTCCGTATCCGAGAAACATAAATATCCAATGTTTCCCGCTCTTATCTGACAGGAATCCTGATATAAGCCTTATAAAATAGCCTAAGAATTCGCCGATGCCAAATACCAAACCTACTTTGGCCGCACTGATTCCAAGCAGATTTAAGTACTGGCTGTTGCTGCTTCGTGCGGTTTCATAAACCACATCACCCATCATACTGATAATACCAAACATGATTATTACTGTGACAGCCGGGGAAATACGTTTCTTTAAATCACTCATATTACTTATCCCTCCCAAAGTCTCCGGTATCGTTTGCCTGGTAGACTTTATCAGCAAAGCCATTGAGCAATTGCTTACATTTTTGCAGTGCTTCTTCCGATTGCTTTTTTAAAGGAGCACCAAAGAAATCTCTTTTGCTTATTTTTTTTAGCCATTCCGCCAGTTTATCGTATTCTTCTTTGTTTTCTTCCAGTTCAGCAAATGTGAAGTTTTCTTTTTTTGTTTCTTTTTCAATTTCGAGAAAATAGTCATCGCATTTGTCCATAAATTCACGGTACTCATCGTCCCTGATGTTGTTAAATACCGCAATAATATTATCCGAACTTTCGTTTTCAACAAAATCAGCATTCGTAATATATGCGCTACCGTTATTTTGGGTAATTTCGCCTGAAATCTCATTGAAGGTTTCAAGATAGTTTTTCTCGTTAGGAAGAACCCACATTGATTGTCCAATATTAACGGCTCCGCTTTTCTTCAGTTTTCTCCAAACGCTTACACGAACTCGGGATTGTTCTTTTGGCAAAGTAAAGTTTAATATAAGCCACTCTTTTTTATCCAAATTGTTTCACCTCTATAAAAATGTAACGAGTATTACTTGTAATACTCATTACATTTTAACTATTTTACTTGCAATTGTCAATATTATGATCCAGTTTTGAATCAAATTGCTGGGAGAAATACACAAAAGTTCGCAATATAAATTCATACAGTGCAGACTCAGCTATAAAACAGCGAAAAGCTAAAGCGGACTACGATTGAGCAAATGCAAAATAAAATTTTTCGCATAAACAGTCTATTTTTCTACTTACATCCAATCCGACCACACAACCCCGGAAAATCCGAAAAACATCTAAATCGACCACTCACGAACTGCTGATATCTAAACTGACCACTCGCCAAGCACCGACATCTAAATCGCTCTGTCACCTTCAAAATCATGGCTTTGGACTTGTTCCCACGAAGCAAGATTTTCACGATTTTAGCACATCGGATTTTTACTATCAAACCTCGAAAAGTCCTTATTTACTGGACTTTTCACACACTCACTTCTCCACCCTTGACATCAATACTACGCACTCAACGTGACTCGTCTGAGGGAACATGTCAACTGGCTGCGCTTCTTTTAGCCCATATCCCATTTCTGCCAGCAGCTTAAGGTCCCGTGCCAGACTGGCCGGATTGCAGCTGACGTACACGATGCGGGGCACTTTTAGGTTTGCCAGAATACGCAGCACCTTGGCATCGCAACCTGCCCGCGGCGGATCCAGAACTGCCACATCAAAGTTAATACCCTCGCCAGCGAGATTTTCTAACACTGTTCCGGCATCGCCAGCGTAAAAGTCGACATTGCTGATTCCATTCATTTCGGCATTATTGCGGGCATCCACTACGGCATCCTCCACATATTCGACTCCGATCACCTGGCGGCTGCGGCCCGCCAGCAATAATGAGATCGTGCCGATACCGCAATAGAGATCCAGCACAGTTTCAGTGCCATTTAAGGCGGCATATTCCAAAGCCTTATTGTAGAGTACTGCGGTTTGCAGCGGGTTAACCTGAAAGAATGACCGCGCCGATATCTTGAACTGCAGACCGCATAGCTCGTCTATGAGTGCGTCGCGGCCCCACAGAGTGCGCGTTTCATCCCCTAAGATCACATTCGTCTTC
>DATCKN010000047.1:0-19542 GCA_036562185.1 Thermoclostridium sp. | reverse complement strand
GGCTTAAGGTCTGAGCCGACATCAGTTATTGCCGTAATTACCCGTAAGGGAAGATCGGAATATGATGCCAATGTTCCGAGGCTTGATGAACCTAAAGGCGACATTGTGGTGAAACACGGCGTGGCAGTTGACGGAATATGGACCGCAAGGGCAGTGGGAATAAATGCCCACAGGCTTTCGGAGAAAGTAAGGGATATGAATGTCCATACTTTTTCAATAGACATGACAAATCCGCCTCCGGGTACAAGAATTATACGTGTTGAGCTGGGCGGCGAGGCAGTTGAAACCCTGTCGGGAACAATGAAAAACCTGATTATAAAAACTCCGGATGCGGAGATAACAATAACCCCGGGAAGTTTCCTGAAGGAAACGTATTTCAGGCTGAAACAGAGTTTTAGGGACATAGTTGTAAGAATTGATGCAAGGACACCTGTTTCAGAACTGAAACCCGAGAACAGCAGGCAGTATGTGATACCTGTAACCGAGATCAAGGTAACGGCAGGTGCCGGCGAAAGCTTTTTCCCGGTAGGGGAGTTTGCGCGCCCAGTGATGGTGTCGTTTTCAGTGGAGCCGGAAAAGACCGAAAAAGCCGAAACCCGTTTTTACGATTACGATGTCAGGGAATGGCATACTGTTAGAAGTTTATACGTTCCGGAAGAACGGAAACTCAGGGTATACCCTGAAAAAAGCGGTGCAATCGCCGTAACCGGAATAAACTATGTGCGGAATGCAAATTCCGGGGATTCCATGCTGGATGCAATAATACGGAATATTACATCAAAATATGAAATGCCGTCACTTTCAGCGAAAAATGCCAATTACTCAAGGCAGCTTACAATTAATGAAGGTCTTAAGTTATTGTTCGACATTATTCCTTACGATTACGGGAATTCAGATGTAACCGAAAAAGCCGTTCGTGCAGGATTACTGCCAAGGCAGTATGTAAATTCGGGTTCAAGACCAATGAGGAAAGATGAGGCTATCCATGCGGCGGTTTCGGTTCTGCGCAAAAAAATTGGAATTGATATGTCGGATGCATACATTCCGCCGGAATACGACGGATATATGAACTTGGAACAGGAACCGTTCAGGGATGCGGTGGCCTTTGCCATAGCCAACGGGATACTGGACGGATATACCGGTGAAATGAATCTTGGCGAAACGATAACGTTGTACGAACTTTTGGCAATAATCGAAAGAATCCTTGTATTTGCCGGAGAAATCTGATATCTGGCAAAGCAGTTTCATAAGCCGGAAGAAAAACATGGTTAAAATTGGAAAGGTAATAAAGGAAAATTCATGATGCAAAATTTGAGATTTATAGTATAATATTTATGGTTTTTACAAAAACGGAAGTTTGGCAACTTGTCCACAAGCAAAAGTTACCAAACTTTCCTTTTTGCCTTTTTGGCAATTATGGTATAAAATATAAACGAATTGTCAATTATTTATAAGGATGATCCGGTAGAAACCGACTTAATAAAGAAATTTAAAATTGAACATAATAATTGTGGACATAATTAATTCACCACCGCATTTGGAAAAAATCTTTACATAAGACAAGAGAAGGAGAGACTGATAATGAGCATATTTGTTATTGACGGTGGTATTCCCCTGAAAGGTTCGGTTCGCATAAGCGGTGCGAAGAATGCGATACTTCCGGCATTAGCTGCATGCCTGTTAACGGAAGGTCAAAGTGTATTAAAAGATGTTCCGAACCTTGAAGATGTACATACTATGTGTAACCTGCTGGCATCTTTAGGGGCAAAAGTAAATTTTAATATTGAGAAACGGGAAATAACTGTCGACACCAGTTCGATTATCGAATATACTGCACCTTATGAACTTGTAAATACAATGAGGGCTTCCTTTCTTGTAATGGGGCCGTTGCTGGCAAAAAAAGGCCGTGCGAAAGTACCGCTTCCCGGAGGATGCGCCATTGGCAGCAGGCCTGTTGACTTACACCTGAAAGGTTTTTCAGCATTGGGAGCAACAATTGATACCGGACATGGCTTTGTTGAGGCACAGGTAAAGGGAAGGCTTACAGGTGCAAGGATTTATCTTGATTTTCCAAGCGTCGGAGCAACTGAAAATATCCTCATGGCATCTGTGCTTGCAAAGGGGCAAACTGTAATTGAAAATGCTGCTACCGAACCTGAAATTGTGGATCTAGCCACAATGCTGGTATCAATGGGAGCAAATGTAACAGGTGCAGGTACTGATACAATACGCATAATCGGAACCGAAAAGCTTCATCCCACTGAACATATAGTAATACCCGACAGGATTGAGGCCGGCACCTACATGCTTGCAGCCGCAATGACCGGTGGTGATATTATTATTGAAAATAGTATGCCCGATCACCTGAAACCCGTTATAGCAAAACTGCGCGAATCGGGCGTGGAAATAGCCGAAGAAGTTAGTTCCATACATGTTAAAGCTCCTGTGCGCCCCAAGGCAGTTGATGTCAAAACCCATCCATATCCAGGTTTTCCTACAGATATGCAGGCACAAATGACAGCTTATCTGAGTCAATGTGAAGGGACAAGTATGGTTGTTGAGACCATATTTGAGAACCGATTTATGCATATTAGTGAGTTAAAGAGGATGGGAGCCAGAATCAAAATAGACGGCAGGACAGCAATAATTGAGGGAGGGGTCCAGTTCATGGGGGCTCAGGTGAGAGCCACCGACTTGCGGGCAGGAGCAGCTCTGATACTTGCAGGATTATGTGCAAAGGACAGAACCGAAATAAGCGACATTTACCATGTTGATCGTGGTTATGAAGCAATGGAAAAGAAGCTGACCACGCTGGGAGCCAGAATAATCAGATTATAGCAGCGAAACCGTATTGGTTTCATAATATCAGTTTAGCTCATCAAGAGTCAGTTTAAAGCCCGGGATGAAATATTTAAAAAAATATTCCACTTCGGGCATTTGCATTTCCAGTATTTTTTTGAGAGTTGCTTCCGCAGCTTTTTTAAATTCAAGGTTTCCGGCTTTTTCTTCTTCTATGCATTTGACGTAAGCGCAGATTCTGTCCGCAGCCTTAACAATTTTCCCCTCATAGGAAGATTCGTCGTAAAAAAGGATATCCCTGTAAGTTGGAGCCATTTCATCAGGAAGCATTGACAGGAGTTTTTCCTTTGAAACTTCCTCCAAATCTTTATATGCTTTTTGAATGGACGGGTTGGAATATTTTATCGGGGTTGGCATATCCCCTGTAAGGGTTTCGTTGGAATCATGATATATTGCCAAAACTGCGATGCGGTTGGCGTCAATGTTGTTACCGAAGAAAATGTTGCTTATAACCGCAAGACCATGAGCAATCATTGCAACCTGAAGGCTATGCTCCTGAATATTCTCAACATTGGTATTTCTCATTAGCCCCCATCTTGTGATATGCTTCATTCTGGAAAGAAAGGCAAAGAAGTTGTGTATTGTTCCCAAAGGTTTTTCCCCCTTTTACCGGTTAAGCAAATGGCATAATAAAATACGCGGGAGGTTGCGGTAAGATCCGGTACCTCATTGAAACAGTGTAAGGAAACCGCCAGGTATCCTTTTGGTTCATAAAAGAACTTATGTTCTATTATACCCGATTAAGTATGCATTTTCAAGAGCAACCTTTCCGTTGGCTTGCTTTGTTTTAGCGGAGCCAGGCTGAAACTTTCAAAATGCTTTAATTTGCGGGTCCTGTTTCGGGTGTTTTGTCTCCTTGAGCAACAAAGCACCTGCATCGATACCCGCTCACAATAATAAATTAAACCGGTACAGGGGTCTCCATATCCCGGGTGGGCCGGTTCCACGCTCTCAAATTACGGGGATGCAGCAAGGCTTAGGAGTGTGTTGCTCTGCGTCGCCAAAATCACCCGAACCACCCACTGATTTATGTAGCATTTTTGCTTTGTTGGCTTGCTGTGTTTTGCGGAGCCTGCTTCGGGTTATATAAATGTAATAGGCGGATCGGTATCATATGCTTAACCGGTCCGCCTAACCTGCCCGGATAATGTGGCAGGATTTGGTGTAGCAGTGCATCTAATAATGTCCTCCTAAGGTGCATCGAGAATATTTTTCAGGATGGTGATAAAACTTTTTTGGTGGAATCAACCCCTTTGCTTTAATTTTGGAATTTATTCTTCCAATTTGGATCGTGCCCTGATTAATATAATTTTATTCATAAATCTTGTACTTTATTTACGGTTGACAGGCAGTAATATAAAAAAAGCCAAGTTCCTGGTTTGTCTAATGATTTTCAAAGAAAGAGGTGATATAATTAATATAAATTTTTGAATTCTTTTAAATTATCTGAGGAACACAAAGGGTGAGGGGAACTGATGAATACTTTGCTGCTTGAACTGGCCGGTCTGGGTATTTATGTAAACATTTTGGAGGATAAGGCAGTTAAAAAGCTTACTGACCTTTTAAAAATGTTATGCTCTGAATCATATGCTCCAGAGGAAGCAATCAGGACTTACAGCGATATTTATGCATTTTTGCTGCAGCAAAATTGTGAAAATTTTTATAAGTATATTGAAGAGCTTTCTTTCCAGGATGAAAACATCTTTACCCTTTCATGTGAAAAGGGAGAGATTGGCATTGATGCTCCTTTGGCAAAGCAGGCGGCAGTTGAGCTTGGAATACTGCAGAAGCTTGCAGAGGTTAGCTGCATTGACATTAAAAACAGGATAAAAGAGAAGTTTTCTGATAATTCAGCAATAAACCAGGTAATTGAAAACCTTCCGGACTGGAATGATTCATTTGAAAAAAAGAAGGCTTCCAGATGGGAGGCTGAGGTTGACAAAAGGATTTCATGGCACAGAAAAAACGGAACAGGTCTTTTCTGCAGGCATTTTTTCTTTATCTACGACGGTGGTACACAAAGGCTGGTTCCGGTTAAGAACCCTGATACCATAACCCTTGACAAGCTTTATCTTGTCGACAGGCAGAAAGAAATGGCGGTGAAAAACACCAGAATATTTCTCGCGGGTAAGACTGCGAACAATATTTTATTTTATGGTGACAGGGGTACCGGAAAGTCTTCCATGGTTAAAGCACTGGCCAATGAGTTTTGCCATCATGGTTTAAGGCTGGTTGAAATACCAAAGAGATATCTGGATCAAATGCCAAGAATCACTTCAATGCTTTCGGGCCGCGGCTTGAAGTTTATTTTGTTCATTGATGATCTTGCCTTTGATAACAATGAAGAAGAATATACGGCGCTTAAGGCAATTTTGGAAGGCGGAATTGAACACAGGCCTGACAATATCCTTCTGTATGCAACTACCAACAGGAGGCATATTGTGAAGGAAAGGTTTTCAGACAGAACAGGCCTTTATTCGGATAACCCTGATGAGGAAATCAGGGCACGGGACGCCATACAGGAAAAATTATCTTTGTCCGACAGGTTCGGGATAACAATTGTATTTTCATCTCCTGCTAAAAAGGAATATCTTCAGATAGTGCATAAAATGGCCGAAGACAGGAAATTAAAAATAGATCCCGCACTGCTCGAGCAAAAAGCCATGCAGTGGGAGATGGCGTACAACGGAATGTCTCCAAGAACAGCCAGGCAGTTTATAGACTGGTTAGTGGGGGAAATGGATCTGGTCGCTGATTAATATTTATTTTCCGGCCTCTTGGAGAAGACAACTAAATATTTGTTATACAGGTTCTTTCAGGTGGTAACAAATAAATTAGGGCTTCTTTGGGAGGAAGGAAGAATGGAAGTTATTGAAAAGCAAATTAATGATATTTTTGTTTTTTCGATGAGAGGTCAGATTCTGCTCTGTACTGAAAATGAATGCAAGAAACACTTCGATAAAATAGCAGAGGAAAAAAGCAATAAAACAGTAATTCTTAATATGTCCGGTGTGGGTTATATAAATAATACCGGTGTAAGTATGATTGTAGGTTGCATAAAGAAGTTCAGGGAAAACGGAGGAAGACTCGTTTTATGCGGCTTGGTGCCCGAAGTAATGAAGCTCTTTGATATTATTAAACTGACAAAACTGGTTGAGATATATCCGGATGAAGAAACAGCAATTAAAAGTATAACAACCTAGACAGTATGCTAGAGGGAGGTTTATATGGTAAATAAAGAATTCAAATTAGGCGATTTGGTCGAGATGAAGAAACCTCACCCCTGTGGAAGCAAGATATGGAAAGTCGTGCGTACGGGAGCCGATATCCGTATGGAGTGCCAGGGCTGTCGTCACCAGGTTATGATACCGCGCAGCAAGTTTGAAAAAAACATGAAGAGAGTCGTAACAGACAGTTAATTGTATTATTGATATTTTTATTAATATGAATTAATATATATTTGTAACATGGCTTATGAACCTTAATTGGCCGGTATGTATGTAACTTTTTTAAGAATTTGATGAATTAAATTCGGCTTGTTATTTTTTTATGCAATTCACACTTTAGTAGATAAAAGTATCAGTATATTTATTTGTATTGGATTCTTGGAGAGGATAAAAAGATAATAAGCGGGTTTTGTCATTTCATTTTACAAGGAGCGAGTAACCGTATGGGAAAAAAGAATTATCCGCTGTATGAGACTACAATTTTTGAAGATTTCAGAATTATGACCGAAAATGTGGCCAAGAAATATCCCAACAGAGTTGCAATATCATATAAGAAAAACCCCAAGGATAAGGAAACTGTAGATGTGACCTATGCAGAAGCAAGGGATTATATAAGGGATATGGGTACCGAACTTATTAATATGGGTTTAAGGGATAAACACGTTGCATTGATTGGTGAAAGTTCCTTTGAATGGATATGTTCATATTTCTGCCTTATGTCCATAGGTGCAGTTACCGTTCCTATCGACAAGGATTTGCCCTCTGACGAGATGGCCGGAATTATAAACTTTTCAGACAGTGAAGCTATATTCTACAGTCCTGTGGTAGAAGATAAAATCAAATCAATAAAGGATACGGTGCCTAATGTTAAAACTTTTGTATGCATGAGGGAGGCCAGCCTTGAAGGTGCACTGGACCTGCCTGATATTGTACGGAAAGGCGGTATCCGGTTTAAAAATGGAGATAACTCGTATTATGACTATGAAATTGATACCGAGCGTCTTGCCACAATAGTTTTTACATCCGGAACAACCGGCAAGGGAAAAGGTGTTATGCTTTCCCAGAAGAATATTGTACTGGATATGACACTGGGTATGTATAATTTCGCTATAACACCGAAAACAATGAACGTATTGCCGCCTCATCATACATACGGTTCAACTGTGAATTTTGTCGGGCATTTTGCTCAGGGCTCCACCATTTATATATCGAGCGGTCTTAGGTATATAATGGAAGAAATGCAGGAGCAGAAACCACAGCATTTGGTCCTGGTGCCTTTATTTGTTGAAACAATGCACAGGAAGATTTGGCAGACAGCTGAAAAGATCGGCAAGGCAGGAGCTCTCCGTGTTTTAATTAGAGTCAGCAATTTCATGAGGAAATTCGGTATCGATTTACGCCGCAAACTTTTTAAAAGCATACATGACTTTTTTGGGGGCAGGCTTGAATTCATTATTTGCGGCGGAGCCAGCTTGAACCAGGATATTATCGATAATTTTGAGGCTTTTGGAATAACCATCCTTAACGGTTATGGCATTACAGAGTGCGCCCCGTTGGTTTCATGCAACCGCAATAAATATCAGAAAAAAGGAAGCGTTGGCATACCAATTGTAAGTGAGCAGATAAAAATAAAAGATCCGGATGAAAACGGCGAGGGTGAAATATGTGTAAAAGGGCCGAATGTGATGCTGGGGTATTATAAAGATCCTGAAGCAACTGCTGCGGCCTTCGATGAGGAAGGATATTTTAAGACGGGGGATTATGGGAAGCTTGATGATGAAGGCTGGCTGTATATTACCGGCAGGATTAAAAATATAATTGTCCTCAGCAACGGCAAAAATGTATATCCCGAAGAAATAGAGAATGAAATTTCAGGAATCTTTGGAGTTCTGGAAGTTGTTGTTTACGCAGGTGAGAGCAAAGCACAGAAAAACAAGGAGGTTATTGTTGCTGAAATATACCCTGATTTTGAAGCTCTGAAATTAAAAGGCATCGAGGATGTACAGGCTTATTTTAATGAAGAAATAAAGAAAATTAATGAAAGAATGGTCTCCTACAAGGCAGTAAAGATGGTCAAAATCAGAAACGAGGAATTTCCAAAGAATACTTCAAGAAAGATTCTGCGCTTTAAAATTGACAGGAATATTGAATGAGCCAATTCTTAACTTCACATATATTCATTCAGAAACGCAAATGGACGGGTTTCCCCGCCCATTTGTGTTTTCTCATATGCCAGTTATTGAATTTCTACCGGTGACAAAATTATATTGAAGCCATCACTTATTAAAAGATAACTAAAAGTTGAATTTTGCTTGCAGACAGATATCACGAAAAATTGATAGATTAATGGGCGGAATTTAATTTTTCACCAGATTTTCCGGACCATATCATTTTTATGCTCAAAAATAGCCTTAAAATACCAGTTTATATTCAAATTATACTGTATCCGCAGAGAATCTTACATACTTTCTGTGCTCTAAAAATCAATATTGTGGACGTTTTTCATTCACAAACTTATATAACAATGAAAGTAGAATTTCAGTTTTCATTCAACGGACTAATATTTTCAAAAAAAATATTTTCGTCCTACTTCCCAACACCTGAAGATTGTGATAAAATTACTATGTCGCAGTTTTCTGCGGGTGTAATTTAGTGGTAGAATATCAGCTTCCCAAGCTGACTGTGTGGGTTCGATTCCCATCACCCGCTCCAATAATTACTGTGCTTCTCGCCAGAAGCACTTTTTTTATTGACTTTTTTAGTTTTCCTGTATGGTTTTGCCATTTTTCTGTTTTGTTAATTAAATTTATGCCATCTGTCTTATTGCTTTTTTGGTAAAACTTTGTATAATTAAATTATAAACGCGCGTTCACGGTGGGTTAATAATGAAGAGTGAAGATATTGCAAGGCTTGCAGGTGTGTCCAGAAGCACTGTGTCAAGAGTTATAAACAATTACAAAAATGTGCCTGAAGAAACCCGGAAAAAGGTTATGCAGGTAATAGAACAGTACCAGTTCCACCCAAATAATTCAGCCAGGGTTCTTGCCGGAAAGAAAACCGATACGATAGGCCTTTTTATTGTTAGTATTGCAGAAAAAGATAATATTAACCGGGTATACAGGAATAATTATTTTTCGCCTTTTGTTGATGCCGTTATCGACAACGCAAACGCGAATGGCAAGTATGTGTTGGTTAACTCAATATATAAAACAGAGGATTATGAAAAAATAAAGCGCTCATTCGTTGAAAGAAGGATTGATGCGGGGATAATCGTAGGAACGGAAAAGGAAATTGATGTTATAGCAGATGTTGCTGCTATGGGTTACCCCTTTTCAATTATAGACTATTCACCTGAAGAAATTGTGCAAATGGTAAAAAAAGGAAGGGTGGCTGTAATAAATTCCACCGATGACGAAGGTACTCAAAAAATGATTGAATATCTGATTGGCCTTGGGCATAAAGACATCGGAATTCTAAATGGGAGAATGAACACTTATTCGGGCAGAATCAGGTATGAAACATACATTAGGGTTTTAAAGGAATATGGGATTAGGCCTATGAAAGAATGGGTACTGAAGGGAGAATTTATTAAAAAGGCGGCCGCACAGGAAGTTCTGAGCATGATTAACAAGGGAAAACTCCCCACTGCATTGTTTTGCTGCAACGATGACATGGCATTGTCGGCAATTGAAGTTTTTCAGGACAAAAAAATAAACATACCCGATGATGTTTCAATTACAGGCTTTGATGATATTATGCCGGCATCATTGGTGAAACCTGCACTTACAACTGTCAGGGTACCTCTTTATTCAATGGCGCAAAAAGCTGTAGACGAGGTTATAAAAATGATGGGGGATACCTCAGGAAATATAAGCATATTCAATCTGGAAACCGAATTGGTGATTAGGGACAGTTGCGCCACGGTAAAGCAGATTTAGCATAAATTTATAACAGATCAGGCAGTATTATTGAACATTGTGTGTTGATACTTTACCGGCATCATGATTTAAATATTGTTTTTGAATAATTTAATCCGGAGGATATTTTTAATATTAAATAAACGCGCGTTCACAAATTAAAGGGGGTTTTTCACATGAAGTTTGGTTATTTTGATGATTTGAACAGGGAGTATGTAATTACCACACCTGCCACTCCATACCCATGGATTAACTACCTCGGCTGCCAGGATTTCTTTTCACTTATTTCAAACACTTCAGGCGGATACAGTTTTTATCGTGATGCCCGGTTAAGGCGGATTACAAGATACCGGTACAATAATGTACCTACGGATAACGGGGGAAGGTATTTTTACATATACGACAACGGGGATTATTGGACCCCCGGATGGATGCCGGTAAAAAGGGAACTTGACAAATATGAATGCAGGCATGGGTTGGGATATACCCGGATTACAGGTGAACGCAATGGTATAGAAGCAACACAGTTGTCTTTTGTACCGTTAAACTATAACGGTGAAGTAAATCAAATTGTAATTGCAAATAGAACCCAGGAAGAAAAAGAAATAGCACTGTTTTCCTTTATTGAATTTTGCCTATGGAACGCAATGGATGACATGACCAACTTTCAGAGAAATTTCAGTACCGGTGAGGTTGAAGTGGAAGGATCGGCTATCTACCATAAAACGGAGTACAGGGAAAGAAGGAATCATTACGCGTTTTACTGGGTAAATTCCCGTATTGATGGCTTTGATACCGACAGGGAATCCTTTTTAGGCCTTTATAACGGTTTCGATTCTCCGAAAAATGTTGCAGCAGGAAAGGCTTCCAATTCTATTGCCAGCGGTTGGTCACCAATAGCTTCGCATTATATAAAAATGGTTCTCAGGCCGGGTGAGAAAAAGAGTTTTATCTTCGTACTGGGCTATGTTGAAAACCCTGACGATGAAAAATGGGAAAGAAAAGGCGTAATAAACAAAAAAAGAGCAAAAGAAATGCAGCAATGTTTTATTGACGATTCCTGTGTGGATAAAGCTTTTCAGGAGCTTAAAGATTACTGGACCGGATTATGTTCAAAATATACTGTGCAAAGTCATGACGACAAGCTTAATCGCATGGTCAATATATGGAATCCGTATCAGTGCATGGTAACATTTAACATGTCAAGAAGCGCCTCGTATTTTGAATCAGGAATTGGCAGGGGAATGGGTTTCAGGGATTCCGCCCAGGATCTTTTGGGTTTTGTACATCAGGTTCCTGAAAGGGCAAGGCAAAGAATTATTGACATAGCATCAACACAGCTTGAAGACGGAAGTGCGTATCACCAGTATCAGCCCCTTACAAAGAAAGGAAACTCCGATATAGGAAGCGGTTTTAATGACGATCCGCTGTGGCTCATTCTGGCGACCGCACAATATGTTAAAGAAACAGGGGATTTTGATATTCTTCAAGAAATGGTCCCTTTTGATTGTAATGAAGATAAAAAGGACACACTTTTTGAGCACCTTAAGCGCTCGTTCTACCACGTTGTCAATAATCTTGGACCTCATGGGCTCCCCCTTATAGGAAGGGCTGACTGGAACGACTGCCTTAATTTGAATTGCTTCTCAACGGTGCCTGATGAGTCTTTCCAGACTTGCGGGCTTATTGACGGAAGGGTGGCTGAATCGGTATTCATAGCAGGCATGTTTGTAGCAATTGGATCAGAATATGTTGAGTTTTGCAGAAGGCTTGGACTTGAAGAAGAAGCGATGCAGGCCGAAAAGCACATTGAAAAAATGGCCGAAACTGTTCTTAAACATGGCTATGACGGCGAATGGTTCCTTAGAGCTTATGATCATTATGGGAATAAAATAGGAGGCAAGGAATGCAAAGAAGGGCAAATTTTTATTGAACCTCAGGGTTTCTGCGTTATGGCGGGTATTGGTGTTAAGGAGGGCCTTGCAGAAAAAGCACTGGATTCAGTAAAAGAAAGACTGGATACCAAATATGGCATAGTGCTTCAGACACCTGCATACAGTGAATATTATCTGAATCTCGGTGAAATCACGTCATATCCGCCAGGATACAAAGAAAATGCAGGCATTTTCTGCCATAACAACCCGTGGATTGCCATTGCCGAAACGGTTATAGGGCGAGGAGACAGGGCTTTCGAAGTCTATTCGAAAATTGCTCCCGCGTATATTGAAGATATTAGTGAAATTCACAGAACGGAGCCATATGTATACTCGCAAATGATTGCGGGAAGGGATGCCGTCCGTTTTGGTGAGGCAAAAAATTCCTGGCTGACGGGTACTGCTGCATGGAATTATGTTGCAATAACACAGTATATTCTTGGCATCAGGCCGGCATATGACGGGCTGATGGTTGATCCGTGCATTCCTGCATCATGGGATGGTTTTACAGTAATTAGAGAATTCCGTGGAGTAAAATATAAAATCCGTGTAGAGAATCCAAACCATATATGCAAAGGTGTAAAAAAAGTGATTATAGACGGCAATGATATTACGGGCAATATCATTCCGGTATCGTCAGACCGGAATGAACACGATGTGGTTGTTATTATGGGATAAAGATTTTGTTTTAGTGTTATATCCTCCTCATCATTTAAATACATCCCCCTGTATCTTCCCCACTTATAAGGTTTGGGATGTGAGTTTAATTAAAAAAGCCGGTTTGAACAACCGGCATTTTTTTTAATATTTATTGTTTGTATTTCTATTTCTTCATTCTTTCATAAACTGCTTTTTTCTCATCTATGATTTTCTGGAAACCTGCGTCGAGGTATTCCTTGCAGTATTTCTCATAAAGAGTTTCGAATTCAGAAGGAGGGCACATAACCAGCTGCGTATAGAATTCCTGGAATTTTTCCTGCAAAATGGCTTTGTATTCGGACACTGCAGAAATTCCTGTGTCGAAGAGGAAATCTGTATACCAGTATTTCTGGTTTGCAACGCATTCTTCGTATCTGTCCTGAATCAGGAATTCAAAACCGTCCGGGGCATAAGTGGTCTTTTGAACCTTAAGATTTGCTTCCGGGCTGCCATAGTCCTTACCTTCAATTACAAGGCACCATAGGTCTTTATTGGAGTTGTAATTCAGACGCTCTTCACCCTTATAATCGCCAATGGCAATGGGCAATCCGTCATCACCAATGGTATAGGTCTTGCCTTCAATACCATTTTGCAGAGTAAAGAGATTATCGGGCTGGATCATCCATTCAAGCAGCATCATTGTAGCTTTTACTTCATCTTCGCTGGACGCGGAGTTAAAACCAATAATCATTCCAAAAGGCCAGTAAGCACGTTCAGCAGGTACGCCACCCTTCGGGACACCGGCAGTAGCAGGCAGCAATGAAAGTTTTGCATCGGGAACGTTGGACAGGAGAACATCTATTATTCCTTGTTTAGTCAGGTAATCGCCATATACACCTGCAACACCGTTGACAAAATCTGCTTTAGCCTTCGTACCGTCAGAATCCAGGGCAAAGTTCTGGCTGATCAGTTTTTCATTGTATAACAGGTTATCGGTCTTGATATTTTGCTTAACAGGTTCCCAGGTTAACGCTACAACGGAAAGATCGGAGTACAATGCCAATTCTTCTTCAGGTATGGGGTAAGGGCGGTATGCATTTGCAAAATACCCGTTTGGATATGGCAATCTGTGAGCTAATGGAATTGTATTTGGCCCGCCGAGCTTATTGTCACGGAATGCCCTTAGAACATTTATGTACTCTTCAAGGTTGGTAGGCATTGACATATTCACTTTATCAAGCCAGTCCTGACGGATCATTGTGAGGTAGTTGTATGCCGTGGGGCGGCTTGCGAAGATAAAATATTGCTCGCCGTTTAGAACACCATATTTCAGCATATCCAGGTCAACGTTTTTCTGATAGTAAGTAGGAGCGTATTTTTTCAGCATGTCAATATCAATTTTTTGAATAGCACCGGCATCATAATAAGCAACTGCTGCCGGGAAGTCATAATGGAAAATAATATCAGGTGCATCTCCTGCAGCAAGGAGCATGTTGAATTTGTTTACTTCGTCGGTTCTTGGAATCGCAACATACTCAACAGTTATGTTGTTCTTATCACCGAATTCCTTCTGAATCCAGCGAGTCCAGTAGTTGTCATCAACAGGTGCCTGTCCTTCCACGCCGCGATCGTAAACCGGAATTTGAATGGTAACACGATTCTTGAATACTTTGCCGTCATCCTGGGCTGCAGCAGTTGGCGCAGCAGTCGGGGCAGATGTTGTTTTGTCGCTGCCTGCCGGAGTGGTCGGGGTATCTTTACCGGTTTTGCCACAAGCAGTAAACATTACTGCAGCAAGCACTAAAACTAAAAATACAGATAAGGTTTTTGTTAATTTTTGCTTCATATTTAATCCTCCTATCTTTTATTTTATAGTCAAATAAACCTTAATAAGGTTTATTGCTATCAACCCTTAACAGCACCAATCATTACACCTTTGACGAAATATTTCTGTACAAAGGGATAAACTATTACTATTGGCAGTGTTGCAAATATAATACAAGCAGATTTAATTACTTCGGGGTTTGTTACTGTGTCTGGCTGAGCTTCAGCTGCAGTGAGGGTAGTGTTTGTCGTTTGTATTAACAGGTTCAATTTATGCTGAAGCAAGTACAATGGCTGCCTTGTGATGTAAAAAACAGAATCCTGGTAGGCGTTCCAGCGCCCTACGGCGTAAAACAGGCACAGTGTGGCCAAAATTGGCTTACACAGCGGAAGTACAATCTGCACAAGAATTCTTATGTCGTTTGCTCCATCTAACAACGCAGATTCTTCAAGACTGTCAGGAACGGTTGTCTGAATCGAAGTTTTCATAATTATCATGTTATATGCACTGAAAGCAAGAGGGAGGATAAGTGATGCGGTTTTATTCAGTAAACCCAGTCTATGCATCAGCAAGTAGTCGGGAATGATACCACCGCTGAAGTAGAGGGTTATTATAAAGAATACCGAAATAATGTTTCGGCCTTTAAGGCGCTTTCTTGTCAGCGGGTACGCGGCACATATGGTTAAAAACATTCCCAGCGCTGTAAATATAACAGTAACCTTGACAGTTTGCCACAGGGACAGTATCATTGACGGATCCCCGATAACACTTCTGTAAGCTCTGAGATTAAAATCCTTTGGTATAAGGTAAACAAGCTGGCTTGTAACCTTGGCATCAGAGCTTAATGATTTTGCAAGAACATGCACAAAGGGAAGAACACATAATATCGCCAAAAATGCTATTGTAAAATAAATGAAGATATCTGCCGCCCGATCTACGATTTTACTTTTTGTATAAAAGCTGTGTTTTATTTTCTTCTGATTGCTAGGCATGTTTAGTCCCCTTTCCGTAATCTATAGCAAACCTTCGTCTCCGATTCTTTTCGATATCCAGTCTGAAATAAGTACAAGGATAAGGCCTACGACAGACTGGAATAATCCTACTGCAGTCGTTAGGCTGTATTTCTGGGCCTGGATTCCTGCACTGTATACATAAGTGGCGATAACACTTGATACTTCTTTAACAATCGGGTTACCCAGACTATTAGCACGCTCAAAAGAACTGCCCATGATTCTGCCCAGGTTAATGATCAGAATGATTGTTATAGTGCTTCTGATTCCGGGGAGAGTTACATAACGGATTTTTCCCCAGCGTCCTGCACCGTCTATTGTAGCACTGTCGTATAACTCCGGATTGATACCTGTAATGGCTGCAAGGTAAATTATCGAACCCCAGCCCATAGACTGCCAGACACCTATTAATACATAACTGAATATCCAATGGGTATTTTCAGTTAAAAAAGGTACTTCGCTAAGACCTGCATTCCGTAAAAGAATGTTGATCATCCCTGTTCCCGGCTGAAACAGCTGGTATGCTACTCCTGCGATTATAACCCATGACAGGAAATGCGGAAGATATAATAAGGTTTGATTTACTTTTTTAAACCAGAGAGTCCGAATCTCGTTTAACATAATGGCAAGGATTATCGGCATCGGGAAACCAAATAAAAGATCCAGCCCGTTCAGAGTTAAAGTATTTCTAAGAGCTCTGTAAAAGTCCTTATTTGAAAAGATCTCCACGAAGTTTTTAAATCCTACCCATTCGCTTCCCATAAAGCCTTTAAGAATTTTATAATCCTTAAATGCAATGATGAGTCCGGCCATCGGAAAATACTTAAAAATTATAACCATAGTTATTGGAAAAACCAACAGTAAATAAAGCTGCCAATCCCGTTTGCAGTAGTACATAAAACCACGTTTTGGTTTATTGCTTTTAGGTTTTGCAGTTTTATGTACCATTGTCTGTGTTCCCATAAACTGTACACCTTCCTTGTTGTAATATGACCATAAGCTAAAACTAAAAAGTTGACTGAAAATGTTATTAGTAATAATTGCACAATTCTATCTAAAAAAAATTATATCCTTTAGTGCGTTTTAACGTAAATATTCATAATTGATACAGTGTTTCAAAAATGATAATAGAGGATTTCGGCTGAAACAGCGGATAGCAGTGAAGCTAGATCATAACGGAAACAAGGATTAGCTTTTTGGAATATGCTCTAATTAACTTTACAAATATGATGAAATTATCAAAAATGATACTAAAATTAAAAATTTTCATTATAAACATATTTTAACCCGCACTGGACCTAAATTCACCGGGAGTTATTCCTTCGTATTTTTTAAAGAACCTGTTAAAGCTTTGTACATTGTTGTATCCGAGATTTAAGGCGATTTCCGCTATGGTCATGTCTGTCTGCCTTAAAAGCCTTTTGCTTTCACTTATTCTCAGGCTGTTGATGTAATCCAGCACGCTTTTGCCTGTAACTGATTTTACAATTTTGCGGATGTATGAATAGCTTATCTGCAAATCCCGTGCCATTTTTTCAAAATCCAGCTCTTCCCTGTAATTGCTGTTCAGATAAGAGAATATTTTTTCTTCGTTATTTTTGTCATTATTACCGGCAGAATGCGTAACCGAATGTATTTTCCTGTAAAAATCAATCATATAGTTTTCAATATCATCAAGGGTTTCCTTGCCTGCCACTTCAAGGTACAGGTTATAAACATTAGGAAAAATTCGCCCAATGGCAATATTGTTTTCTACAAAGTATTTAATTGTCGCACTGATAAGCTGGTTAAAAACCTGAATAATGTTTTCACATGAAATATCAGGTATGTTGCGTATATCATGAACAAGACTATGGATCTCATTTTCTACCTTATCTATATGTCCGGTATTTAAATAATTGAGAATATGTTTTTCCCGATCAAACGGGTAGTAGTACTTACTTTTTCCATAGTTCTCTTCTTCCCAGAAAATTATACTGCCATGGCCTAAAAGCAATTTCCTGCGAAGGGCATCCATTGATTCCGAAACAGAATCGGGCATACTTTTTAAACTGTTATGGCATCCGCTTATACCAATCGATACCGAGTCACCGGTAACCTTTTTCAGTTCTTCCTGCAAATTTGAAAAAATATTGGCAAGCTTTTTGGGTGTTTCAATGCAGTCATAGGTTTTTATGTTTATGATTATTGAAATCCTGTCTTCATCGTATAGAACACTTTCGAAAATAATACCGTCCAGCTTCAGTTCGTTGCATTTTTTCTGCATAATTGTACGAACGAAAAACCTTTGATCGGGGGTATACCTGTTGTAAAATACCTGCAGATTGTCCGGAACCATCATGGCTGCCATAAAATGAGGATACGGGAAGATTTCATCGTTATGAATTTCCTCATCATTTGCAATATTCCCCTTTAATAAATTCTGCAGATACATTTCTTTCATACTCATTTCACTTTTCTTTACAAGACTGGATAAATACTCTTCCTGTTCGGTTATCTGCTCAAATGCATGCATTAGAAATTTCAATTCGTTAGCCTTCTTTTCTGTTTGATAACCTTTGCGCGAACTAATTAATTTTATAAGTTCATTAATCGGAGTGGTCATATAGCGAGAGTAAAGGTATGCAACAAGGAACAGGACCAAAGATATTCCAAATGCCAGGAAAATAGCCTGGTTTCTGAGTTCAATCGAGCGATTCAGAAGTAAATCGAGGGAATGCATGCTTACAAAAATCCAATCATTAAAATCAGATTCTATAAAGCAATACAGAGTCCTCTGTCCATTGGAATTGTCTATGGTATAGTCAGGCTTGTTGTGAGCTTTATCCAGAATGGTCCTAATATACGGCAAATGGGATAAATCTGCATCCAGCATATTCTTGTCCGAATGTGAGATTATCCTGCCTTTTTTATTTATGACAAAAACAGAGCTGTTTTCGTCAAATCCGCTGTTGTTCATGATATTGCAGAATTCCTTTTCGTACATGTTAACTACGAAATATCCTTTTGTACTTGTAGTGAAATTGGTGGTCTGATACAGAAAACTAACAACGTTTGTATAACCTTCTTCACCTGAAATTCTGGATGTCATATCAAAGGGCAATTTTCTGTATATCCATATGTTACCTGAGGAAGTCGCCTTGAACTGTGGCTTTGAACCTATATCAAGATTATCCATCCAATCAAGATCATAAAAGCTTTCAAGTTTAACAGTATCATTTTTTGTGGTGATTATATAATCTGAATTTTTCAGATAGAAATATATGGAATGATACAATGTATCGCTGTATTCCATTACCTTTAGCTTATTAGCCACTTTTCTTATAAGCTGCATGTTGTTTGCATTACTGTGGAACTGATCATAACTTGTCAGGCTGCCGATATCGCTGATAAGCGTATCCTTCGACATGTTAATCGTGGTGGAAATCACATTGTTACAAATGAGACTAATCAGTTTTTCGGTGGAATTAATATTGTTTTCTGCTGATCTAATTATTTCAGCCTCAGAATATTGCAAAAGCTTGCTGTTATTGTTAACTGTAACAACTGCAAGCGGAATGAGAAAAGTAATTACAATGAAAATATACAACTCAACAAAAATTGGCAACCTTCTGCTTTCTAATAGTTTCAAAATCCAGTCCCCCAAATCAAATTAAGTAATGTCCGTTGATGTAAATTATCAATATAGGCAGCAGTGAGCACTGCTTTGATATTTTGTGACATGTACGATTGATTAAGGTATTCAAAGATTCAATAAACTATTTATTTTCAGTCGAAATTTTTATCAGTATTTTACTATTATATCAACCGGAAAAAACACCCCACTGCACAGTTGTAGATTTATAAAACACTGGAAAAGGTACTGTACCAATATTATATCAATTATTTGAAAAAATTCAAAGGTATACAATACTCTTGCCATAATTTCCAAATATCTAACCGATAAAAAATCCTCACAACATCCAATGACGATGATTTTATATGAAACAAGATAAGACAGGATAATAAAAATGCCCTGAAATAATGCGGAATGCAATATTTCAAGGCTTCTTTGGTGGAGCCCCCAACCAGAATCGAACTGGTGACCTCATCCTTACCATGGATGCGCTCTGCCTACTGAGCTATGAGGGC
>DATCKN010000044.1:0-1514 GCA_036562185.1 Thermoclostridium sp. | reverse complement strand
ATCCTTTGCACCGTTTTCGTTGTTGCGAAGTGCAGTAAAAATATTGGCTATTCCATGATTCATAATAGTGAGCAGCCACTTAATGTGCGGCCATTTCTGAATATACGGAAGCATGCTGCTGATGCTGGTACCGGTTTCAGTAATTGTGCCTGTTGCGTCAACCTCAAAAGTAAAAATGCCTACCGTATCAAAGCGGTCGCCGTAGTCTCTAAGCGCCTCATACATTCGGGAATTACCCATAAAACTCCACACCATGCAACGTTTGCCTTTTAAGAAATCCCTCACAACCGGTCACCGCCTTCCTGCATCTCCTGAAACTCAAAGAGTACCCGCGCCGATTTTCTCTCTTCCATCTTCACCATATGTTTGCTATCCCATGCCGCAGAGTATTGATAAAATCCATCCTTACGAGTAGGGCTTCCGTTTTTAAGGCATTGGCGGGTGGAAGCCTTGAGCGCCAGCTCATCGCCTGCATTAACCGGGTCAAGAAACTTTACCTTATGCGCACCTACACCTTGGGATAGTTCAATACTCCCTGCGGCCATATCCTGTATAGGATAAATATAGCAGTCAAGGCCAGCAGAAGTTTTACCCAGGTTGAATAAAATTACAGTCTCCGCTGTCCGTACCACACCGTTATAATGCCGGGGCGGAACTGGCTGCCCGTTTTCCTGCATCTTCGTTAGCATTTTGCTCGTGTGGACGGTATAGCCTGTCAACTGATCTCCATCCTGAAGCTGCAGGTCGGTGAAATATATAGTTCCGGTACAATCTGTGATCATCAGACGAACTGTGATACTGACCACGCGCATTTCTTTCTTAATCATTAACGTTTCTGCGAACCTGATAAAGCTGTTTTTTGCCATCGTCAACACTCCAGATAAAATAAAAAAGACCGCTAATGCGATCTCTTATAACAAAACTGGATTAATTTTTTACAATGCCTTATTCTTTAGGAGTTATATTATTTAAAGCTTCTATTAAATCTTCTCTCGTTACAATCATTTGACATATCTTTTTTGATGCTTTCCCATCTTCAGTAGGCGTCGCCATTACATCCAGAGTAATGAATTCGCCACCTTGTAACATCGATGAGTTTTTGTAAAACTTTAAATACCTCCCAGAGATTTGACATTCTACATGCAATGGTCCAAGGGAGTTTTTTCGGCGTTGTGAATATGTTATTGGAAACTGTTTAATTTTATTATTATCCAACTTCGGCACATCCTTTCAAAGATATAAATCAAACAAATTATAACATATTAATACCTCCTGCTCCTATTTATCCGTCCAATGTCCACAGGATTTCGCATACATGCCCGATCCATCCAGTGGAAACCGAGCCGCCCTGAAGCAATAAATCAGTAAAGTAAACTGTGCCGGTGCAGTCAGTGACGCACAGCCTGATGGTGATAGATTTGACTCTGCTGATACTTTTGGGAGAAATACTGTGTGCAATCTGATTGAAATATGCCATATCATCACCCTCAAATCAGGTCTATAAATCTTGTTTC
>DATCKN010000016.1:0-3866 GCA_036562185.1 Thermoclostridium sp. | reverse complement strand
TATCAGGAAGGATTGCCAGGGAAGAGGATACGCCAGTGAAGCGGCAAAAGCAGTAAGGGACTGGACATTCAGGAACACGCCGTTTAATATTATTTACTCCTATATGAAACATTCAAACGTTCCGTCGTGCAGAACAGCAATGGCTTATGGATGTCGCCTGGTTGGTGAGTTTGAAGATGATGCAAATGAAAGATATAAAGTGTATGCAATCAGTCGGGCCGAATGGGAAGAACTGAACAGGCAATATAATTGATTCATGGATTAATGCACGATACCAATCAAATAAAAAATCCCGCAGCAGTGGAAAATACTTGCTGCGGGATTAGCTTTTTATAATGAAAAGAAATTTTTACTGCGTAAATGCAAGGGGTTAAAAGGTCAATGAAGATAAATCCTGTCTGTAGCGCGATTTATTCCGGGTTCGTTATAATCATGATTTCTTTAGGATACACTACCGCACTTCCGGGGGTATAGGGAAGCTTTAGTGCGGTTGTTCCGTTTTCAGCAACATATATTTCGTTGCTGAGCGTATGGACTACCTTGTTTGCCGCGGTTGACTTACCGTCCTCATATCTCTTTACCGGTGCAGAGTATAAGCTTACCTTTGCATCAGCACAGAAATATATACCTACGTTGGAGCCGTTATAACCGTGATGGGCAACCTGAACGATGTCAGATTTTAAATACGATCCATAACGCGCAACCAAAATTGTACATTCGGTGTAATTAGCATCCCCAAGGAACAAGGTTTTGCATCCGTCAACAGTCATTGAAAGGATTGTGGAGGAATCATTGAAGTAGCTGAGGCTGCCGGGATAAACATCTTCATGAGTTGCAAGTACCTCGAATTCCAGGTTGCGCACAAAAAACCTCTGGCCGGTATGTAATTTAACTACCGGTATTTCACTGTGCTTCTCTATAAGCTGGTAAAATTCCCGCATGGTTTCTTTATCCGATTCTTTCCATTTTTCTGCGTCCGGAATGTCCAGTGACGGGAAATTATAGTAAAGGCGTTCTATCTGGTAATTTTCAAACCCTGCATTCAGAAAATTCATAAACATGGCAATATGATCCTGGTGCGCATGAGTAAAGAACCAGCCTGAAATAATAATTTTCCGCCCCTCCGGAGTAAGACGGCACAGCAAATCGTACAGGCGGTTGTGATCATTGACGGAGAACATATGGGCACTGTCTACGATAAAGAAACTTCCGTCAGCACATTGAATGATATAGCACATGCCGCAGTCAATATTCCTGAAATCCAGTTCCATTTGATAAAGAGTGGTATCACATATTTTTGTGTAAGTTATATCATTTTTTCTATGATAAAGGGCGGTTTTAGGGTCTGCAACAATCCTTGCCGTTTTGTCATGTCCGGTGTAATACACCTGAAGCAGCAGCGAATCACGAATGTAAGTTGCAAAATAGTTGTCCCGTATGATATTATTGTCATATAATTGAAATCCGGCATTGGCAAGGGACATGAGATAATTGTCATATTCCTGTCTGGAAGTGTTGTCTATGCGAAGCATATAACAATCATTGTTACAATCGAAGTACTGCCGGTTTTTTCCGCCGAAGTATGGAGGAATGTTTTGGAATAAGCTATTTACATCGTGTTGTATAGTAACCATCTCCTTTTACTTTACTTGTTGCCGGACATCGGCAATAATTACCGTCGCCTCATGGGGAACATGTGCATAAACGCATATATTTTACTGTAGAAAGCACTTTATTACTATATGCAATTTCTGTTTTACACAAATAATTCACTAATAGAATGTTTTTTTATTGGATAATATGCAATATGAAAATTTAATCATCGGGGATTTAAACAGAAATTGTATATTGAATGTATTTTTGCATCTCTAATATAATAATCATGTTGGTTATGGCCAGCTTTATGAATGCCGGCATTAAGGAGCTGCCAAAGTTAATTTTTGGCGGATATGAAATGTAATAGCTTAATCTATTAATAGTCATATTTCTGCCAACTAAAAACTTAAAATCAATATAATAATTCCGCCACAATCGTTATTAAAATGGAGGTAAGAGCTTTTTATGAAAAAAATAAGCAAAATATTATCAACTGTTTTAGTCTTGGTAATGGTAATGGCTGCTATAAGCGGCTGTGCCAAAAATGGCTCTGCAAACACATCAAATCAAAATAACCAAAATACACAAAATTCGCAGAATAATGCACCTGCATCCGGCAATGAAAACAAACAGGAAGAAAATAATACAGATTCCCAATTTCCTATTTCAAGAGAAAAGATAACGTTAAGAGTTATGGCTCAACGGTCAGATAACCAGCCTGACTGGAATGACATATATGTTTGGAAGAAATACGAAGAGATGACCAATATCCATATTGATTGGATCCAGGTATCCAGCTCTGACTCGAAAGAAAAGGTAAGTGCTGCAATTGCAAGCAATGATTTGCCTGATCTTTTCTTCCGCTGCGGTATTTCGGCCATTAACCAGAAGTTATACGGGGATCAGGGTTTCTTTGTTAACCTTGCCGAAAATGATATGTTAAAGAAATATGCACCTAATTTCTGGGCATATCTGCAAGAGCATAAAGATACACTTGCCAGTGTACAGTATCCTGACGGAAGTATTTATTCTTTCCCGCAGGTAAATGACGGTGCTGAATTGCGTGTATCAAGAAAGCTGTTCATTAATAAGAACTGGCTTAATAATGTAGGCATGGAACTTCCTACTACATTGGATGAATTATATACCATTCTTAAAGCATTCAAGGAAAAAGACGCTAACGGTAATGGTGATCCTAATGATGAAATCCCATTCTGCTCCATGACATGGGCTGGTATCCAGGATGTACTTGTAGGCGCTTTTGGAATTCAAAACCGCGGCGTTCATAACTCTCTTGTTGACTGGGATGAACAGAATAATCGTGCCCGTTTCATTCCAACAACCGAAGGATGGAAGGAATTCCTGCAATATACAAACAAGTTGTATACAGAAGGCCTGATGGATCAGGAAACATTCACTATGACAACACAGAACTGGATTACAAAAGCTGCTGATGACAAGGTTGGTATGTTCGCATATACCAATATGGCTTTCGTACCTTCTGATAAAGTTGAAAACTTCGTAGCTCTCGAAGAAGCTTTAGAAGGCCCTCACGGCGATAAGTTGTGGGCTCCGATAAGAGCACACTTCCATTCAACAGGTGCTGCAGTTATCACTTCTGCAAACAAGTACGTTCCTGAAACACTGAGATGGCTTGACTATTTCTGGACAGATGAAGGTACATTGTTCTATCACTTTGGTGTAGAAGGCGAAACATATGTAGCAAAGGCTGATGGCACATATGACTGGACAGACAAGATTTATGCAGAGATGACAGGAAACAAGACCTTTGATGAAGTTGTAAGTTCATATTCACCATATACAGGCGGTAACAACCCTGTTATAGAAAAAGCTCCATATTTCAGCGGCGGTGAAGTACAACCCGTTCCTGCAGCTTCAGCACGTGCAATGTTTAATTATGGACCAAAGGTTTATTGGCCAAGCTTTACATTTACACTGGAAGAATCTGACGAGCTTAACGCACTTGAAACAGATATTAACAAGTATGTTAAGAATGCAAGAACTGAATTTGTTACCGGTGCAAGATCATTAAGTGATTGGAACAACTACGTTAAAGATTTGGAAAAGATGGATGTAGCCAGATTGCTTGAAATCTATACTACAGCTATTGAACGCTACGACGCCTTGCTGAATAAATAATTACCGGTTGATATTTAATTGATAAACAAGATAATTGGGGGGTAAAACCCCCAATTATATATAATTTGACTAATTATTATCGGTATAAAGGTGAAAGGAAGGCTTGGGGG
>DATCKN010000007.1:0-17993 GCA_036562185.1 Thermoclostridium sp. | reverse complement strand
GGGACCTGGATGAGGTAATCAAAAATATAGGTATCCTGGGAAGAGGCTTCATAAACAATAAAAGATATAAAATACCTACCATTGATGATGATTTAAAGCCTGTTCATGTCACAGCCCTATGCGAAATTCTTAAGAAACAGGACATAATATCGCTTTTGTCTTCTGAAAAGTGAATTTAAAAACCAATTTAGCCGTTCTTGAATATAATAAGTCCATATTGCTAAATGGGGTTTGGCGGGCTTGCAACTGCCTAACCCCTTCTGTTTCTTTCTGTACACCATACAAGGCAATTTTAGTTTGACAAATGACAGAGGATATTGTATAATCTAAAGTGGATATTTTTAAAGTCATATAGGCTTAATTCACGTTTGTGAAGCGGGGGAACCAATTTAAGGGGCGAATTCCATTATGGATAGGATAACTCTTTCAGTCCGAGCCCGGCAGCTAACCTCGTAGGCCGTGAAAGAGGGGTATAGCATATTAACCATGGATATACTCCATGGTTTTTTTATAACCACCTCGATAATTTCTGGAATAAATCACATATATTGACTTTAAAACAAAATAGTTTAGGAGGTGCCGTATGGAAGGGATTAAGAAAAGAAAGAGTTCACTGATGAAAGAGTATGCTTTAATGGCTGAGAAATGCAATAGGATTGACCCTGAACTCTATATTAAGTACGATGTGAAAAGAGGTTTAAGAGACATCTCCGGAAAGGGCGTTTTAGCAGGACTTACAGAAATTGGCGAGGTTAATGCTTCGTATGTTAATGAAAAGGGAGAGACAGTTCCCGGTCCTGGCGAATTAATTTACAGAGGAATGAACATAAAAGACATCGTAAACGGGTTTATGTCAGAAGGCAGGTTTGGCTTTGAGGAAGTAACATATTTGTTGCTGTTTGGAGAACTGCCGGACATAAACGAGTTAAATGAGTTTAAATCATTATTGTCAGAATACCGAAAGCTGCCCCCATCTTTTACGGAAGATGCCGTTATGAAACTTCCCAGCAGGGATGTAATGAACATCCTGTCCAGAAGTATATTGGCATTATATACCTATGACGAGCAGGCAGACGACATATCGATAAGCAATGTTATAAGGCAGTGCCTGCAGCTTATTGCCCAGATTCCATTGCTGGCTGTTTATGGATATCAGGTATTGGCTCATTACTATCAGAATAAGAGTTTGGTTATTCATGCTCCAAAGCGAAGGTATTCTACAGCTGAAAATATCCTTCATCTTTTAAGGCCTGATTCCAGATTCTCTCATCTCGAAGCCGTTTTGCTGGACCTGGCCTTGGTTTTACACGCTGAGCATGGGGGAGGAAACAACTCCACCTTTGCCACCCATGTTATTACTTCAACAGGAACGGACACTTACTCGGCAATAGCATCGTCAATCTGCTCCCTGAAAGGGCCAAGGCATGGAGGTGCAAATGTAAAGGTAACGCAGATGTTTGATGATCTGAAACGGAATGTTAACGATTGGGAGGATGAAGGCCAGATACGGGATTATCTTAATAGACTGCTGAACGGTGAAGCTTTTGACCGAAGCGGATTAATATATGGTGTGGGACACGCGGTATATTCGGTATCCGATCCAAGAGCCGAGATTTTAAAAGAGTATGCCAGGGAGCTTGCAAAAGAAAAAGGCTATGAGGATGAATTCAGGCTGTATGAAAAGGTGGAACGCCTGGCACCTGAGGTTATTGCAGAAAAAAGAAAGATTTATAAAGGCGTCAGCATTAATGTGGATTTCTATTCAGGCTTTGTTTATAAAGCGCTAAATATCCCTGAAGAGTTGTTTACACCGCTTTTTGCGGTAGCACGGATTGTAGGCTGGAGTGCTCACAGGATAGAAGAACTGGTGAACAAGGGGAAAATTATAAGACCTGCTTACAAGAGCATAGCGCCCCGCAGGGAATATGTTCCGCTGAGCATGCGGAGCTTAAATGTGGACAGTATGGCAGGCAATTTGTAGACATAATTATTCGCAAGTAGCAGGCTATGGCCATGACATTTTACAGGGGGGCAATTTTAAAATGCACAGGAAGTTTTACTACTTTGATTTCCTGATGCAGAGTACTCAATTTCCAATTTATTGAAATTTTGCCTCCTGCTGATATGCATGGCCATAGTCTTAATTTCAACCGGCATATTATATAAATACTTCTTTGGCCTGACTTCCTTCGCCAACTGTTTAAATATACTTCTATTCAGTTGCCCGTCTTTTTATAGCATTTATCCAGTTTTTATCCGGGGAAATGATAAAACAAAAAGCTTTATCCTGACTTTCAGGCAGATTACATTTATCGAAGCAATAACTGTTCTTTCTCCACAAAATTCTTTTTTTATAGTAATATAAAAAAAGGGGGCGTACACCCATTTTTCCGCAACAGTTGTAAGGCTGCAAATTCTTCGCTTTCCCAAAAACCATTTTTAAAAAACAGGGGTTATAAGTAATGATAGACGCTTTAGCAAATATATGCACAAATAATAGTTTGAAGACAAAAATACTTCTTCTGCCTTCGTATGCCATCGGGCAGAACATTTTATCATCCCTCGCGGCAAAGATCCCGGTATTCAATTTAAGGATTGAAACAATCAAAAGCATTGCATATGAACTGGGCATGCCGCTGCTGGGCGGAAATAATGAAATCCTTGCCGACGACAACTTGTCACGGCAGCTGATGTTCTCAGTCATTTACAGTATGCGGCAGAATAATGAATTTGAGTACTTTACCGATATACAGGCAACACCTTCGTTATCGGATATTATATGGAATGCCGTTATGGAAATCAGGTATGCCGGCTTAAGCTCTGAAGAACTCAGTGAGACAAGTTTTGTGTGCCCCGGGAAGGGCCGGGATATCAGGAAGATAATTAATGAATATGACTTAATGCTGAAAAACCAGGGTCTGACTGATTATCCCGGGCTTATTCAGAAGATTTTAAGGTGCAGCGGAACAAGAGAAGAAGATGCACTGTTAATTGTTCCAAACAGCATTAAACTCCGGTTGATTGAAAAGAAACTGATTAATGAAAAATTCGGTTCAATACAGGTAATATATGATGAACAGCTGAATGGAATCAGTGTACCGAATTCTTATTACTGCGTAAAATATCCTGAAAAAACCGTCTCCTCCCCTTTTATTAATCTTTATTCTCCTGATGAAAACAGAAAAGATGATGACTTAAGCCATATACGTTTAGTGGAAGCATATGGTGAAAGCAATGAAGTTGAAGCTGTATTGCGGGACATTATATCAAAAGAAGTACCCTTCGACAATGTATGCATATATACTGCGTCAGTGGAGCCATACGCCCAGTTGCTGTATCAAAAAGCAGAACAGCTTGATATACCTGTTTCATTCGGATATGGTATAAACGTTGGAAATACAAGGGCAGGAAAGGCTTTTACCGCAGTAATCCAATGGATAGGTTCAAATTATCAGGTTTCATATTTAACAAAAATGTTATACCAGGGTCTTATTGAGATACCCGGGGAAGACGGTGAAACCATAACGGCATTTCAGGCCGCGAATACCCTTAGAGCATCTGGTATCGGATGGGGAAGGGAGCGCTATCTTCCCGTCCTTGATGAAAAATTGGCTTATCTGCAAATTGAAAACAATGCGGGCGGCGAAAAAAATCAAAACAGGATAAAAACACTTTTATCTGTGAGAAAGTTTATAGAAGCCATACTGAATATGATCCCTGACCCGCCTGGACGGATGGTTTCACTGGGCAGACTTGCAAAAGGAATTTCGGATTTTATTAATGCATTTGCACAGGTAAAAAGTCCTCTCGATAAAGCCGCAAAAGATGCAATTTCTGAAAACCTTGACCGGATTTCAGCCGATCTTTCTGTTGAGATGGACGAAGGACTGCGTATTTTGGAAAGTAATGTACAGAATATACGAATAGGAGTATCGGGGCCCGAAAAGGGGCATATCCACATTACCGATTTTGATAATGGTTTATATATCAACAGGCGGCATCACTATTTTATCGGCCTTGATGCAGACAGGTTCCCGGGAAAAATCGGTGAAGATCCTGTTCTGCTTGATGTGGAAAAGAAAAAAATATCGGAGCATATAATTCAAAATAGAGAAAAACCGAATGAAAGGCTGTACGGTCTTGTTGAACTGATATCGGGCGTTAGAGGAAATATAACGCTCATCTATTCATCCTTTGACCCATCTGAAAACCGGGATAAAATACCGTCTTCGTTTATCCTGCAGGTTTACAGGATGATTAGCGGGAACGTCTCGGCTGATTATTCGGATTTAAAGAGTTATTTTACTGCAACAGAAGGCTATATTTCTGATAATGCCCTTGATGCGACATATTTCTGGCTTAATAAATATTATAAGGGAGCTTTGGCGGGCGATATAATTAAATCTGTTATAGAGTGTTACCCAAATCTTAAGCACGGAAAGGATGCATGGGACAATCAGGGCAGTGACAAATTCACCTGCTATGACGGATATGTTGGAAATCTGGATATAATAAAAGAAAACGAGGCATTTTCGGCAAGCCGGCTGGAGCTTCTCGCAAAATGCCCGTACCGGTATTTCCTCTGCTATGTTCTCAATGTGTCGCTTCCCGATGAACTGGTCTATGACCCGGAAACATGGCTTGATCCTTTTCAAAAAGGATCATTGTACCATACTATATTCGAGCGATTTTATAAAACCATTTCCGAAAAGGATGAAAAACCAAGCAGGGAAAAGCACAGCCCGGTTATCCTTGAAATTGCCGGAGCAGCAATTCAGGAAATAAAAAACCAGATCCCGCCGCCCAACGAAATAGTGTTTGAAATTGAAAAAAGGGAGATCCTAGAGTCCTGTCTCATTTTCCTTGCAGGAGAGGAAGAAAACTTTGACGGGGGAATACCAGTTGAATTTGAACTTGCATTCGGACTGGATGATGAAGGTTATCCGCCGGTAGAAATTCCTCTGGGCTCCGGAAGGAGATTACTCTTGTCCGGAAAAATAGACCGTGTGGACAGACTGGATGAAAATACTTACAGAATAGTGGATTATAAATCCGGAGGAACTTACGGTTACAGCGACAGGGACTTCTTTAAACAAGGCAGGCAATTGCAGCATGCTCTATATGCATATGCCTGTGAGGTATTGCTCCGAAAAAACAACGATACCAAAGATGTGAGGGTAAAAGAAGGGGTATACCTGTTTCCCACTAAAAAGGGAGAAGGCAGGCGTTATATCCGTGTTCAGCGTGACAAATCAAAACTGGTAAGCCTGCTTAATAACCTTTTTGATGTAATGGAACAGGGGACATTTGCTGCAACCCTGGATACTGATGACTGCCGGTGGTGTGACTACCAGGTGGTGTGCCGTGTTTACAGGCTTCAGAAAGTAACAGGGGCTAAAAGAAATGATGATACTGTAGCAGCTCTGAAGGCATTAAGGGGGCTTAATGATTATGAATAAGAATACTATTCCTGATATAAGCGTTAGGGAATTAATTAAAAACGAGCTTGATGTAAACATGCTTGTTGAAGCGGGAGCAGGTTCGGGAAAAACCACGAGCATGGTAGATCGTATGGTGAGCCTGATTGCTTCGGGAAAATGCAAAGTGGAAAATATAGCAGCAATTACATTTACCCGAAAAGCAGCCCAGGAGCTGAAAGAACGTTTCCAGAACGGAATTGAGAAGCGCTGTCGTGAAGAATCGGATGCAGAGCTTAAAAACAAGCTTAAAGAAGCGCTGAACAATATGGAGAAATGCTTTATAGGCACAATACATTCCTTCTGCGCTTCATTACTGCGGGAAAGACCTGTTGAAGGCGCCGTTGATCCCGATTTTGAAGAGATAGATGAAATAACCGACAGGCTTTTGCATAAACAGGCCTGGCAGCAATATTTGCTGGATGTAAGGAAAAATTTCCCCGAAAGGTTGTCACAGCTGAATGATATCGGGCTGAACCCTTCAGAACTTGAAAGTATTTTCAACCGCGTTACAGAATATCCCGATGTGGAGATTGTACGTGAAAGCGCGCAAAAGCCTGACTTTTTGCCTGCTATTGGAAAGCTTAAACCCGTTTTGTATAAAGCAAAAAATTATATTCCGAAAACCGAACCTGAAAAGGGATATGATAATCTACAGAAAAGAATTCTGGCCGCTATACGCATGCTCAGTTATTACGATATGGATATTGAAATAAACAGGGTGAACCTGCTTGAGAAATTTGAAACCGAACAAAAGGCAACTTTGAAGAAATGGCTCTGTGACAGCGAAAAAACAAAGGAGATCCAGAATGAAGTAAACTGTCTGTCACAAACTGAAATAAGGCCGGTTTTAAAGCAATGGAGGGAATATTGCCATTATATTGCAATGAATTTCCTGATGCCTGCCCAGGAATATTACCAGCGGTTAAAAAACAGGCAATCTGGCCTTAACTTTCAGGATTTGCTGATGAAAACAGTGGATATGTTAAAAAACCATCCCGAAGTTCGTTTGTATTTTCAAAGCAAGTACAAGTGCCTTTTGATAGATGAATTCCAGGATACCGACCCAATCCAGGCAGAACTGATGTTTCTTCTGACCGGGCAGGATGTGAATGAAAAAAAGTGGCATAAACTTGTGCCTTATCCGGGTTCACTTTTTGTTGTAGGCGATCCAAAACAGTCCATATACAGGTTCAGAAGAGCTGATATCGATATATACAACAGGGTAAAACAACTGTTTTTGCAGACAGGCGGGAAGGTTGCAGAATTAACATCAAATTTCCGCTCAACGAATACAATGGGGATTTGGTTTAACAAGGTATTTGAAAACATATTGCCACATGAAGCAAGCCAGTACCAGGCGGCGTTCAGCACCGTAAACACTGTAAATGGCGATGTCGAAGGTACTGATTCAGGGGTAAGGGTTATAAGCACACCCGAGCAATTCACAAAGAAACAGGAAATAGTGGAACAGGATGCCGGTTATATTGCGCGGATCATCCGTAATGCAGTGGATAATAAAGGCTTGAAACTTGCAAGGACAAATGCGGAAAAGGAAAAGGGCCTTTCCGAAAAACCTGAATACAGGGATTTTTTAATAATTTTGCGTTATAAAGACAGCATGGAAGTCTATGCAAAGACTCTGAAAAAATACGGCATACCGGTACAGATGTCTGGGGGCAGTTCACTGTCCGATGTGGAAGAGTTAAAAGAATTTGTTATACTTCTTAAGTTTTTGCAGGATCCCGAAAACCAGGTTCTCCTAGTCGCCGTTTTGAGGGGCATGTTCTTTGGCATAAGCGATAAAGCATTGGCAGAGTACAAGCTTTCTGGCGGCTCTTTTAAGCCATATGCGGAAATCCCTGAGAATTTACAGGAAGAAACAGCAGCTTTGTTCAAAAGCGCTTATGAAAAGCTGCTAATGTATCTTAACTGGGCTCGAAACAAACCTCCTGTAGCAGTGTTTGAAAATATAGCGCAGGACATAGGCCTTATTCCGTTAACTCTTGCCGGAGCCGAAGGCAAAACCGGATGCGGTTATATAATAAAAATTCTGGAAATGCTTAGGCGTAATGTTTTTTCGGGTTTCAGCGATTTTAGCTCAATGGTTGATCAGCTTCAAGCCATAATCGACGCAGATTTGGATGAGGAGCTTGACATAAGCGGTGAAGAGCAAAATGCCGTCAGGATTATGAACCTCCACAAAGCGAAAGGGCTTGAAGCTCCCGTTGTTTTCCTTGCCCATCCATATAAACGGCCCAATATTGTGCCCGATTGCCACATTCAAAGAACCGAAGAAAAATCAAAAGGTTATTTTGTTATAAAAAAGGAAGCAGGGGAGTTCTCAACCAAAATAGTTGGGCAGCCTTTAAACTGGGATAAATATGAATCCACAGAAATTCAGTACCAGAATGCCGAAGAGGCACGGCTTTTGTACGTTGCTGCAACCAGGGCCAGGAACCTTCTGTTTATTTCCGGCTGTGATAAGTCCAACAGTAAAAACCCGTGGGAACCGCTGCTCATTTTTACCAACAAGGAAAATGACATATATGAAATACCGGATATTCAAATTCCTCAGCCTGAAGAGCCTGAAAAATCTTCATCCATGGAAAAGGAAGAACTTGAGGAATTTAAAATTAAAGTTAATAACCTAATTGTTTCGGCTAAAAAACCTACATACATAGAGCTGGCCGTAACAGACATAATTAAGGAAGCCCCTCCCCACGATATAAAAGGTGGACTTGGCCCGGAGTGGGGCAGTGCCATTCATGAAATAATTGAAAGGCTTGTAAGGGATGAAACATTCTACGGCAATTGCTGTGAACTGATTCTGAAACAGTATGGGTTTACTGGGCCTGAGTACATCAGGAAAGCAGAGGAAATAATAAAGGAATTTAAAGGGAGCGAACTTTATTCACGAATTCAAAATGCTGAAGTAAAGCTTACCGAGGTTCCTTTTTCAATCAGACTTGAAAGCAGCGATGAAATACATAAAATACTGGGGATTGAAAATGCATTGCCCGTAGTCCTTAACGGAAAAATAGACTTGGCTGTAAAAGAGAAACATGGCTGGTCGGTGATTGATTATAAGACAAACTATTTTGAGACAGAGGAACAGTTAAATCTTCTGGTTCAGCATTATTCAAAGCAGATTGAACTCTATTGCCGTATACTGGAGCGGATTATTAACGAAAAAGTTGTGAGCGGTGAGTTGTATTTTACAAGGCATGGCCTGGTAAGGGTTAAGAGTTAATATGGCTAAAATTCAGCCTGTTTTCTGTGAAAAAACGAATACTGGCGATTACTTCGGATATATTCCAGGCAGGACAGGCTGAATCTTCCAAATAAGTATATGCCAATGTATGGCGTTAGTGCTATAATTAATAGCAAGCGTATATTATTCCGATATAGTCATTGGTGATTCTTATGGCCGATATAAAGCAAATTGAACGACAAATGCACATCCTTTCTGTCCTGTCAGAAAGCAAGGAAGGGTATACAATCCAGGAGATTTATAATAACCTGAAAAAGCTGGGAATAGATGTGAGCAAAAAAACCATTCAACGGGATATAGATGATATATCCAGGCACTTTTTTGTGTACGAGGAAAAAAACAATTCCGGAGAAATCTGTTACAAGGCCGACAAGTATAACATTAAAAACATAACATTTACTGTACCGGAACTTATCTCTATATACTTTCTGAAAGAAATATTAAAACCATACTCGGTACTGGATGTAGGAAAAACAGCACAGGACCTGCTTGAAAATATGCTTAAAAAAGTTCCCCCGATAAAGCAGAACTACATAGACTCTCTTTCTGACTTTATAAAAGTGAACCCGTCCGAGGCAGTGCTTGAAAAATGCATTAACGAGAATTACATGCGAATAATACGGGAAGCAATAGAAAAAAACAGAAGGCTACAGATACAATATTTTTCGTTTAACAATAATGAAATGACACGCAGAAAAATAGATCCGTATTACCTTGAGATCAGGGAAGGATGTTATCATTTGATTTGTTATTGCCATCTCAGGGAGGAAATCCGCGATTTCCGCGTATCTCGCATGAAGAGTGTGGAAATGTTGGATGAAACTTTCAAGCGGCCTGAAAATTTCTATGAGGAATACAATAAAAACCGCTTTGAAAAGTTGATGGGAGATGAAGATATAACATTAAAAATTATATTTGAAGGCCAGGGTGCAAGGTATGTAAAAGAATATGAGGCACAAAAAGCCGATAAGATTACCATCCTTGACGGGGATAAAATTCTTTTTGAAAAGAAAACAACCTATTCACCCGATATATTGCAGTGGGTATTAAGGTTTGGCGCAGATGCCGAAGTGTTGGAACCGGCTGCCTTAAAGTTTGAAATTACCTGGGAAGCAGAAAGAATACTGCAAAAGTATGGGAATAAATAGATCATAATAAAAGAATACTGTAATGAATACCGAATTGTGGGGGGCAGTCTTCATTACAGCAAAATAAATTATAACTAATTTATCATAATTATAATAAATGTTATGGGCAGAATACGCCTGATTACAAGTTATAAAATGTAACCTTTCATAACCTTGTTATTATCAAACAGATAACCATTTAATGCAATTGTTGGATAATATTATTATGGGATGCAAAACAAGCCTGGTTTATCAATTATGCAAAAATAAATTTTATTAGTAATAAGTGGTATAATTAAAATATCCGAAATTATAAATCATATTTAAGAAACTGACCATCGAAGACATTAATTGGATACTTTGTCACTGTGATAAAAAATTAGATGAATATTATAAAAGATTTGAAAAATAGTCATTATCCAGACTGGTAATCTAGATTAATTATTACTGTTAATCATAGTTAACTATAAACAATAAAGTTTTAAGGGGTTATACTATGGAAGAACAAATAAGGTTGGCTGCATTCAACTGGTTAAAAGAACAAACTATGCTGTATGGAGAGGTGTTACCCAGAACTCTTTTGGAAAAAGGTTTTGAATATAATGGGCAGAGGGTAACTCTTATTGGACCAAAGGGGATTTGGAAACCAAAAGTTTTTAAAAATGTACCATTGTCAATTTCAACAGTATATAACGGCCCCTATGATGATTCGATAACTAACGATGGATTTTTGCAATATCGCTATAGAGGTATTGATCCGTTTCATAGGGACAATGTGGGCTTGAGAGAAGCTATGAAAAAACAGATCCCTCTAATATACTTCTATGGTATTGTACCCGGAAAGTATCTTGCAGTTTGGCCTGTTTACATTATAAACGATAATCCTACTTCATTGACTTTCACCCTGGCAGCAGATGATATAACAACAATAGAAAATCACTTGTTCAATTCATTTAGTAGCAATGTTTCAGATAATTCCGAGATTGCAGTACGCAAATACATAACCTCGTCTGTAAAGCAAAGATTGCATCAGAAAGCATTCAGGGAGAGGGTGCTTTTAGCTTATTCACAGCAATGTGCGTTTTGCAGAATAAGACACATTCAACTATTAGATGCTGCTCATATAATACCCGACGGGGAAGAATTAGGTGATCCCATTGTAAATAATGGACTAGCTCTATGTAAAATTCATCATGCAGCTTTTGATTCAAATATAATAGGGGTTACTCCCGATTACATAATAGAAGTTCGAGAAGACGTACTGAAGGAAAAAGATGGTCCAATGCTAAAACATGGTATCCAACAGCTTCAGCATAATAAAATAATTCTACCCCATGATAAAGAAATGTGGCCGGACAGAGAGAGGCTTTATATCAAATACAAGAAATTCAAGCAAACAGGATAAATAAAATGATGTTATGTAGAAAATGTACGCCACTTTTTTAGTTCCATGCTCGTCTCAGAGGAATGAAATTCAGGAATTATTTTAATCTGTTTTAAATTCATGGTATAATTTATTTATGCTGTAACGGAGCAAATTGGACAGTTAAATAGATAAAAATCCCAATTTGCTTAAATTATCAATTGAAAACAATAGAAATTAAGAATTCGATATTATAACATGAAGTCTCTCTCGGGTACATAAAAAGATAAGCAAAGTAGTACATATGAGGATAAATCCTATGATATGGTCCAAAAACCAGATGTCCATCAAGAAAAAGCTTATCCTGATCAACGTTATGGTTGCCATAATACCGATGATTGCATTCGCAGTTCTTTTGACAGATGTTTATGATGACTCGGTGAATAAACGGACAGAAAAAAGCGTTGAGGATGCGAGTGAAATCATTGCATCGCGTATCACCAGGGTGCTGAGGGATGCTGAAAACTGTTCCAATTATTTAACTGTTAACATAAATAAAGCATTTGAAGAGCAATTCAACCAAAAATCACAACAAAGCATCTTAACCTATCAAAAAACCATCACTAACGAGTTGTACGTTTCCAAAATTGTATTCGATGAAATTGATTCAGTTGCTTTTTACAGTTCAGACGGAAATTTTTATGTTTCAGATAATTCAATGCTGAAGAACATAGAAGGATTCAAGAACAGTCTTATGCTGGAAAAACTGGAGGGAACCAGCGGAAAATCAATATGGTTCCCATATGCAGAAAGGGAGTATATGGTTCGGGATGCAAGCCTTCCGGTGCTTACACTCGGTAAAAAAATTATCAGGATAAATTCAGGTGAACCTTTAGGTTACCTTATTATCAATGTAAATATCAGCTCCATTGAACGTAACCTGACAAACCAGCTTATCAGCTATTGGCTGCTGGATGACAATAACCAGGTTATAAGTTACAAGATATGCTCTGAGAATCTTGAGGAGCAGGATGCAATTTATTTGATTCAGGAATCTAAAGAAAACAGGATCCGAAAACACAAGGGTGACAAGTATTTCATCTCCCATTACAGGATTGAGGGCTATCAATGGACCTTGATTGGAATAACCGATTTAAACAAATTCAATGTAGAGGCAAAGAAAATATTATATTTAGTCATAATTGTCGTTACAGTGGCAATTGTAGTTGAAATTGCCCTTTCAGGATACCTTACCTCGAGAATAACCGCACCCCTTTTGAAACTTAAAAAAGGTGCGGAAGAAATCGCTAAAGGAAATATGAAAATCCGTTTTAACTTCAAAACCGGTGATGAAATAGGACAGTTGGGAAAAAGCTTCAATTACATGACCGAACAGGTGGAAGAATTACTGAAAAAGGTGGATTATGAAGCACGGAAAAAACGCGAATACGAACTTTCGCTGCTTCACCAGCAGGTAAAACCTCATTTTTTATATAACACGCTGGATATTATCATTAAGCTTATCGAGATGAATAAAACGAGTGAGGCCAGACGGGCCACAAGCAAGCTGGCCGATTATTACCGCAATTCCCTTTCGAGCAGCAAAGAGATTATCACCATCGGCCAGGAGATGAAAATTGTTGAAGATTATCTTGAACTGCAAAAAATCAGGTATGGCGATTTGTTCACATATGAAACCGATGTAGACGAACAGGTTGAGCAATTGCTGATCCCGAAGCTTACCCTTCAGCCCCTGGTTGAAAATTCAATATACCATGGGATAAAGTACCTGGGAAGGACAGGAAGCATAAGAATCACCAGCAGGCTGGAAAATGATTATGTAATCCTGTCGGTGGCGGATAACGGAGTGGGTATGAAAAAAGGAACTCTGGAATCAATACTGCTGAGCAATACCGAAGGCCATTTTGGAGTATACAGTGTGAACCACAGGATAAAACTTTTGTTTGGAGAAAGATACGGAATTTCAATAAAAAGTACCGAAGGAGAAGGAACGGTGGTTGACATCCGCCTGCCAAAGGAACAAGGGGGGAGTGATGAAACCAGGCTATGATGAAAATAATGATAGTAGATGATATGCCGGTGTTCCGGGAATACCTCAGAGACTTTATCGACTGGAATGCCTATGGCTTTGAAATTTGCTGTGAAGCGAAGGATGGAAGGGAAGCGCTGGAACTTTACGAGAAATACCTTCCCGATATCGTGCTGACCGACATTGTGATGCCATACTATGACGGGCTGGAATTGTCTGAAATGCTACTTAAGGAAAACCCGGGCTTGTCGATAATTCTGATAACCGGGAACGGTGAGTTTGAATATGCAAGAAAAGCAGTAAAGCTTGGCGTCTGTGATTTCATTGTAAAGCCATTTGAAAAGGAAGAACTGATTATTTCGCTCCTGAAGCTTCAGGATAATGTAAACCGGCACCTGGAAGAGAAAAATGAAAAGGACGGATTTTACGAAAAGCAGAAGGAAGATTTGCTCCGCAAACTGATTTATTCAAATAACCCCAATGATGTATATAGCGCCGGAATATTCCCATCTGAATATTTCATTGTAATAACTGTGCGAATAGAGCTGCACGAGAACAAAGTGGACTCTGACAATATTGTCAAATGGAAGCAAATCCTTTTCGAGTTGCTTCATAGTATGATAAAAATTGAAGGCGTATTTGAAATCTTTTATGACTTTGAAGGCAATATTGTAACAATATTAAACTTCAAAGATCAGAAAGACATGGAAAGCTATGCCGCTTATGAATTTAAGGACTTAATTGATCTTGCAAAGAAGCACCTGGGCTTCGATATTTCTGTGGGTGTCAGTGATTACTGTTATGGCATGTCACATGTAAAAGATGCTTATTACCAGACGATACAGGCGCTGAGTATTGCATATAACGAGCGGAAAACCGGGTTTTTTGATTATAAAAAAAGGCGGCTGCATACAAACCAGGAATTTTACTCGTGGAAAATAATCGATGATATATATTACAGCCTTGACGCTCTGGATTACATCCGGATTGAAAAGTCCATCTCTTCCGAATTGGACAGGATCAGGGAATATGAAAGCCCTGAGCTTGCCCCAATGATATATATGAGCTTGTTAAGCCTGCTTCTTTCATATATCGTAAAAAGCGGAAGAAACATTGATGATATTTTCGGAAAGGACTTCCATCCATACAGCATGCTGACCGGCAACATACCTTACACCGAAAAGCGGTCTTTTATATATTCCTGCTATAAAAGAACGATAGATTACAAAAAAGAAAACATTGATGCGGTATCACATCATATAGCCGAACAGGCTAAATCATACATAGACAGGCATTACCAAAACCCCGAACTCACAATTGCGGATATTTCTAAAGAACTCCGTGTAAACCAGACATATTTGCGCAGTATGTTCAAGTCAAAATACCATATGACTATGAGCAGCTATATTACTTCTGTACGTATGAAAAAAGCAAGGGAACTGATTCTGGAGGGAGTACAGAAGCTCTCAAGCATCTCATACAGTGTGGGATATAACGATGTAAGTTACTTCAGCAAGTGCTACAAGAAATTTTATGGGTATTTACCCAGCGCTACGAAAAAAGTTTAATTTAATTTTGAATATTACCAAACAATTTTGAATATTCCATTGTTTGAAATACCTGGGGCGGATAAACTTAACATGAAGGATTCCGGTGAGAAGGAAGCCTTTAAAATGTGTTGAGGAGGTTAGGTATGAAAAAGAGGCTAGTGATTCTGCTTACCATGGCAATTGCTGTTTCATTGCTGGCAGGTTGTACGGCAAATCCAGGTAACAATACAGCAACAGGAGGAAAACCGGTTACAGAGAAAGAACCTGAAAAGAAGGCAGACGAGCAAATCACCCTGAGAATTTACGCGCAATATTTTGATGATGACACGAAAGTTCCATATGATTATGCAGTTGAAGCACTGAAAACGGCATACCCGAATGTTACACTGGAACTGGAGCCCCAGGCACAGGATGACGGACAGAAATTGATGACTTTGGCTGCAACAGGCAATCTCCCTGATATTTACCAGGTAGCGCTTGCACAAATCGAGAATTTTAAGAAGTCGGGCAATATCATGGTTCTGAATGATGTTGCGAAAAGAACAGGGTTCGTTGACAAGGTGTTTGAAAGCGCAAAAAACATACTGTACAACGAAGACGGCAATATCTATGCATTTCCTTATGCAGGCAACGAATATGTAGTTTGGTATTACAACAAAGCACTGTTCGACAAATATAAAGTAAATGTACCAACAACATTTGATGAGTTAATGACTGCTATAGAAGTTTTCAAAGCCAACGATATAGTACCAATGGCCCTTTTCGGCGCTGAGGGCTGGATTACAGTTGCGTTTTATGACTGCCTTGCTACCAGGTGGGATCAGGAAGGGATTGCAAAACTGGATAACGGTAAAGGCAAGGCTTCGGATGAGGCTTATGTAAATGCTGCCAGGATGATGAATGAATTAGTTAAAGCCGGACTGTTCTCTGACAGTGTTAATGTTACAAACTATGATCAGGCTTCGGAACTGTTCCTTTCAGAAAAGGCAGCAATGTTCCTCAACGGGCAATGGTATATTACGGATGCGACCAAAGCCTTGGGCGATAAAGTGGACTGGATGTACTACCCCTCATACGATAAGGCATCATATGAAGCCGGAAAGACTGTATGGTCAGGTGGCGGGGCAGCGGCAGGATACGCAGTGAATCCAGATTCCAAACATGCAGAACTGGCAGCAGAAGTTGCGGCTTTTATTTCAGAAAAATATTGTGAAGCAAAAGTAAAACTGCGCGGAATGCCATTTGTCGCATTAAATGTTGATGTTGAGCCCGAAGTGGAATACGCGCCGATGACGAAAAAATTGATGGATAACATTCCGAAAATAACCAGCATTACAAAATTCGACTGGCACTTAACAAATTCAGTCTTTAAGACAACAATTGAGGATCAGACAAAATTCCTTCTTGTACCTGATTATAACGTGGAAGACTTCATAAGAGAAGTGGATAATTCTCTGAAATAAATCCGGATGTATTATAACGGGATTCTTCGAAGTACGGTGAAAGCAATGTCCACACTGAGCCAATGCCTTATGCTGTGCGACGAAGGATCTCGTTATGGCATAATATAACAACAATCGGAAGGAGCATCATTTTGAAAAAATTCTACAGTAACCCGCTGGCTATCATATTGTTTATTTTTCCCACACTTGCAGTTTTCCTGGTAATGGTGCTTTACCCCATAGTGCAGGTGTTTGTAAAGAGCTTTTATGACTGGAACGGCCTTGGAAGCGGTACTTTTATCGGATTTGGCAATTATACACGGCTTTTTCAGGATACCGTCTTCAGTATTGCGAATAGAAATGCTTTGATATTCGCAGGTATAATCACTCTGTTTCAACTGGTTCTTGCCAGTTTTTTCGCAGTTGTTATCACAAATTCAAAAATATTCGGGCGTAATTTTCTGCGTGTCGCATATTTTTTGCCTGTCGTCCTTTCGGTTACTGTGGTATGCCAGCTATGGCTTTCCATATATAATGCCGACTATGGGTTATTGAACAACCTGTTTAAGGCTGTCGGATTAAATTATCGGCAAAAGTGGCTTTCAGAACCGTCAAAAGCAATTTTTGCCGTTGCGTTTGTAAATGCGTGGCAATGGATGGGTTACCAGTTCGCCCTGATCATGGCAGGCATGAAATCCATTCCCGATTATTACTATGAAGCTGCCAGAATTGACGGGGCGTCTTCATGGAAGACGTACTGGCGTGTCACGCTCCCTCTCCTTGCAGAAACCTATAAGCTGAGCCTTATTGTATCACTCACCGGTGGAATTAAAGCGTTTTCCGAGATGTTTATAATGACAAAGGGCGGTCCGGGAAATGCTACATACACCTTAACATACCTGATGTACAAGGCAGCTTTCAGGGAATACCGCTATGGATACGGCATGGCGGCTGCAAGTATTATGGTACTGCAATGCCTTGTTGTTATTATAATTCTTAACCGTATCATCAGGCTAAATGACGATGATAATAAGCCTAAAAAGAGCTTATTCAATGCTCTGAGCGGTTTAAAATATAACGGAGTAAAAAATTAGCGGAAGGAAATATCAAATGGTGGAAAGAAGAACTGCTAAAAAACAGGTTAATATGAAGACTTCACTCGGGAGAACAATTCTGGGCGTTTTTTGCTGGTTCTATGCCGGTATATCCCTGTATCCAATCCTTTGGCTTCTGTTTTATTCGTTTAAAAACAACAACGAGATTTTTGTAACCAACCCGTTTGGATTTCCCAGGGTGCTGCGTTTTGAGAACTACGTAAAAGCGTGGTCGGAATACAGTGTGCCTGTTTATTTCGGAAACAGTGTTTTCGTATCTGTTGCAACTGTATTTTTTACGATTATTTTTGCGCTGCCTTTTTCTTATGCGGTATCCCGCATGAAATGGCGAGGAAGAGGATTGGTAAGAATTATTGTTTCCATCGGGATGTTTATACCTGTTCAGGCCATTCTAATTCCTGTTGCGCGGATTGTAAACGGGTTAAATTTAAGCTCAAGCCGTTTTGGACTGATTCTGCCATATACCGGTATAAACCTTGCTTTTGCTACCCTGGTATATTACGGCTTTTTTGTCGGTTTGCCTGCTGAACTTGAAGAAGCGGCATGCATTGACGGGGCGAGTGTTTTTACCTGCTTTTTCAGAATAATAGTACCC
>DATCKN010000139.1:0-4476 GCA_036562185.1 Thermoclostridium sp. | reverse complement strand
CACCTGTGCGGTGAAGCAACGGCAGGAGAAAAAAGCACCCGGTATGATAAACTGCTGGGTGCCGCATATGAAATTGGAATACTGCTCGATGCAGGATTTACCGGTTTAAGGGATATGAGCGTTTTTGGGCCTGCGCTGGAGCGTGCTGTTAACGCAGGCTATCTTCGGGGACCTCGTATAATGCCCGGCGGAAGACTTTTGAGTGTAACCGGAGGGCACTGCGATACAGCCGGTGATGCCACAAAGGAAGAGGTAAATGCAACAAACCTGACAGGGAGATTATGCGACGGTGTTGATGAGTGTATTCTTGCCGTTCGGGAGAATTTCAGGCAGGGGGCAAAATTTATTAAGGTATGTGCAACAGGCGGGGTATCGTCAATTACCGATAATGTTGACGATGTCCAGTTTTCATTTGAGGAATTAAAGGCTATTGTGGATGAAGCAAAAAGGCACGGCACGTACGTGGCAGCCCACTGTACCGGAAATACAGGAGCGCTGCAGGCTGTTAAGGCGGGTGTGAAAAGCATTGAGCATGGGGTCATGCTCAAGCAGGAAACCGTAGATTTAATGGCTGAAAAGGATGTTTCCCTTGTTACGACGCTGTATATTTCACTGAATGTAGCCAATTTTCCGGGACTGCATCCCGCTGTTGCGGAAAAAGCAAAACTATGTGCAGAAGCAAATATAAAAACCATTGAAATGGTAAGAAAAGCCGGTATACGCATAGCTCTCGGGACAGATTTCAGCAATTCCAGAAATACACCATATGCGAAAAACGGAATGGAGTTTGCAGCAATGGTCCAGGCAGGCATGACCCCGATGGAAGCAATCAAGGCCGGGACAATTAACGGGGCATACCTTATGAAATGTGCAGACAAACTGGGAAGCCTTGAGGCAAATAAACTTGCGGATATTGTAATTGCAGACGGTAATCCGCTGGATGACATCAGTTGTCTTGCAGATAAGGACCATATTAAAGTTGTAATGAAAAACGGAGTTATTGAAAAATGTATTTAGTTAAGAGGATACAGAAGATGTATCTGTATCGAAAGCGTTAAAAAAGTCGGATTTATGAAACCCGACTTTTTTACTGTGTAATTTTAGCTATTCACGCTACTATCGGTATCCTATCCCCTACAGTATTCTTTGTATATCGGGGCATATACCTTTGCATCACGGACAACGCATCCTGTAGTTCCGCCTGCACGCATTATTTCCACGCATTTTCCGCAGGTAATACAGCATTTATTCCGATCCAGGCCTTTGCCCGAAAGTATGTCTTTTGCAAAATCAGGATATGCAAAAGACTGGCGGCCAAAACCTATCACAGTTGCCAAGCCTTTTTCCAATACTCCTGCGGCTATAAACGGGGCGAACTCCCTTGGCCAGCTATAACCTGTACCAACAACGGCAATATCAGGGACATGTTTCTGTATTTCCCCGATACCTGATATTAACCTGTGAATACCTTCCAGCGGATGCTCGGGGGGTATATAACCTCCTTTGTCATATGGCCTGTTAACATGCGGATTGTAATAAGGTGTTCCCATGGTAAGGTTTATAAGCGGCATCCCCAGCTCTCGGAGCTTTTTAACCAATTGTATGGGTTCTTCAAAGTCGGGTTTTAAGTAATCTTCCCTGTCAACGCCAAAGCCGTATGGATATGGTATGCCGTCATATACATTCAGTCTGGTGGTTACAATAAAATCATTTCCAAGCCTGTCTTTAATCTTTTTTACTGTATTCAGGAGAAATCTGCTTCTGCCGTCAAAAGATTCCCCGTATTTACCTTTTCTGGTGAACGCCGAAAGAAGTTCAGAGTTAAGATACCGGTGGCAGCACTTAACATCCACACCATGAAAACCTGCTTCTTTTGCCAGGACTGCCGCTTCAACAAATTTATCCTCAAGCTGTTCCAGTTCACTGTCGCTGATTACCGGATAATTTTCGTCAATGTTTAACCTGGGATCCAGGTATGGGTTATGCGCCGCTATTATTGGGGCAGGTTTTCCCTGGGGCTTGCTGAACCTGCCGGAGTGGGTGAGCTGCATGATTAACAAAGGAGTAAAACCCGATGCCTTTAGGGAATTTTCAATTATATCATTACATAAGCTTTGAAATGCCGATAAATTGTCCTTATGAATCCATAACTGGCGAGGACATGTTCTTCCATCAGGTACAACGGCTACTGCCTCAAACCAGATTAATGCGGCACCGCTTTCAGAGAAACGCTTATACCTCCTGATTGTTAATCCGTCGGGACTGCCGTCAAGCATTCCGTCCGTGCCTTCCATTGGGTTAATCGCCATGGAGTTGGCTAATGTGAAGTTGCCAATTTTCACTTGTCTTGAAAGATAATCCAGATTATCAGAAAAAGGGATATCCAGGCCCATTTCCTTAATTTCGTTTTTTATGTCCTCAATGCTTTGATAATTAAATTCTTTAAAATCCATTATTCCACCACCTGCCCCGGAATTTTTTCTTATTTACCTTATTATACTGTAAACGGTTATGGTAAGATGAAGAAAATTATCTCTATTTGATAATATATATTAGAATGGCTTGAATTTCTATAGTATACATGCTTATAAATTAGCTTTTTTTGCTCATAAGGAGATTCTATGTTTTTGCGTTTTAACATTGCTGCAGTATATAATGAGAGCAGGGGAGGTCTTGAACTGAAAGACCGCTTTCATAATTCATATGAGTTCTTTTTGCAGACGCAATAAAAAGATCCAATGGAAGCTTGGACCGTTTAGAGGTATAATAAGTTAACATAATTTTGGAGGCGTTAATCAATGTCAGTTTCGGTTGTCATTGTCGGAATCGGAGGATTCGGACACACTTATATTAAAGGGATTATTAACAATCAGGAGAAAGATAAAATAAACATAGCAGGTGTTGTAGAGCCTTATCCGGAAAATTGTGACTGTATTGACGAAGTAAGAAAAAGAAATATTCCTGTTTTTAAAACCCTGGAAGAATTCTATGCGAATTGTTTCGCAGAATATGCGGTTATTGCTTCGCCAATCCAGTTTCACTGTGAGCAGGTTTTATATGCTATGAAGATGGGCAGCCATGTTTTATGCGAAAAACCCATCAGCGCAACGGTCCAGGATGCAAAAAAAATGATTGAAGCAAGGGACAAATCGGGGAAAGTTCTTGCAATTGGATACCAGTGGTCATTCAGTGATGAAATCCGGCAGTTGAAGCAGGATATACTATCGGGTGTTTTTGGACGCGCAAAGAGGTTTAAAACAATTACACTGTGGCCAAGAGGCCTTAAGTATTACAGCAGAAGCTGGGCAGGGAAAAAGAAAGATGCTTCGGGAAGATGGGTGCTTGACAGTATTGCCAATAATGCTACAGCCCATTACCTGCATAATATGTTTTTTGTCACCGGCAAAGACAAATACGGCAGTTCAGTTCCTGTAACAGTACAAGCCGAACTGTACAGGGCAAATGACATTGAAAACTACGATACTGTGGCAGCGAGAATTTTTACCGATGAAGACGTGGAAATAATGTTTTTCGCTTCCCATGCGCATGGTACAGAAACGGGAAACCGGCTTGAGTTTTGCTATGAATTTACAGAAGGCACGGTGCATTATTCTGATATAAAAGGGCAGGTTACATTTGAAGCCTGTTTAAAAGACGGAACCGTTATTCCATATAAAGCTCCGTTTGTTGACAGTTACACGAAGTTATTGAGGTTTATCAGCCAGGTTCAGGACGGAACACCTGTCTCGTGCAGTCCGGAAGCAGCGTATTCACAAATTCTGTGTATTAACGGAATGCAGGAATCAATGCCTGAGATTACAACCTTCCCTGAAAATTTGATTAAAAAGGGAGCATTTCCGTCAGGAGATGAGGTAATCTTCGTAGAAGGCCTGGCGGACGCTATGACCGAGTGTTATGACCATTGGAAATTGCCAAGTGAAATGGGTATTGCATGGGCAAAACAGGGAAAGAAAATAAATCTGACAAACTATTCATACTACCCGCAGGCTTAAAATTGCAGAAAGGAGCAGTTATGAGCTGTTCAGGTCTTGTTTCAGTAACATTCAGGCATCTGGCCACCCGGAGAAATTCTTGCAAACATTCAAGTGTTTCATTGGGTTGAAGGTAAAAAGCTGCCGCTTGAATCAGGTCTGGATGAGTGGAAAGAGTATATGAGAATTAGCGGGAAGGCACCCGGGGATCGCTATGCCATGCTGGAATTTGTAAGGGACAACAGTGTGGATCAATTTTTTGACGATGCCGCAACCCTTAAAATGCTCCTAAACCAGGGGGATGGCTCTTACGGCTGTTGATGCCATCGACAGAAAAAAACATTAAAACCCTATTGACATATATGAAAAACTGTTATATTATCTCACTAACCAGTTTTTAATCTCTAAGAAGGAGTTGCACTATGAGAAACGGGATGACAGCACTTAATAACAAGGTTTTTACTATGTGCGTATCCAACATGTA
>DATCKN010000132.1:0-42473 GCA_036562185.1 Thermoclostridium sp. | reverse complement strand
AACTTCCACGGCTTTTTTCGTACAGTAACAGGAAATCCCACCCACCATTAAAAGTATCCCTGCAATGATGACGGTAAAGTACAGGGTGAGTTCATATCTCAGGCTTTCCAACGACCTTCCCCACCTTTATTTTACGACGATGAACTTCTTAAAACATCGAAGACCTTTCATACAAGGTATCATGTTTTTTACTTTACTAGAAAGCCCTGACATAAATCAAGAATGCCGCTTCCTCCCCCTTATGATTATCGCCGTTTCTCAGCCCATGCACTTACTTCCCGGGTGTGTTCAGAACTTTCTAGGTTAGATTGCTCATGCCGGCCACAATACAAAAACATCCGAACCATCATTATAGAACGGTTCGGATGTTCTTTGTCAATTTATGTTATATTAATTTTGTCCGGAGATTACATCATGCCCTGCATGCCTCCGCCCATACCTCCTGGCATTGGCGGCTCTTTTTCGGGAATATCTGCAACAAGGCTTTCTGTGGTCAATACCATTGATGATACCGATGCAGCATTTTGAAGTGCTGTACGGGTTACCTTTGCAGGGTCAACAATACCTGCTTCAATCATATTGACATATTTTTCGGTTAATGCGTCAAAGCCGACTCCCTTTTCACTGTTTTTAACCTTGTCAACAATAACAGAACCTTCGAGGCCTGCATTGGCTGCGATTTGGCGAACAGGTTCTTCAAGAGCCTTCAGAATAATCATGGCACCTGTCTTTTCATCGCCTTCAAGTGTGTCAACAAGTTCCTTAACCTTTGGAATTACATTAATAAATGCTGTTCCGCCACCAGGTACAATACCCTCTTCAACAGCGGCACGTGTAGCAGCAAGTGCGTCTTCAATCCTTAATTTCTTTTCTTTCATTTCAACTTCGGTTGCTGCACCTACGCGGATAACAGCCACTCCGCCCGAGAGTTTTGCAAGTCTTTCCTGGAGTTTTTCACGGTCGAAGTCCGAAGTGGTTTCTTCAATCTGTGCCTTGATTGAAGCAATTCTGTCCTTGATAGCCTGAGGATCTCCGGCTCCGTCTACTATAATGGTGTTTTCTTTTTGAACAACCACCTTACCGGCACGGCCAAGCTGATCCAATGTTGTTTCTTTCAGATCAAGGCCAAGTTCTTCTGTAATTACCTGTCCACCTGTCAGGATAGCTATGTCACGCAGCATTTCCTTTCTTCTGTCGCCGAAACCCGGAGCCTTTACTGCAGCGCACATAAATGTTCCTCTGAGTTTATTCAGAACGAGGGTTGCCAAAGCTTCACCTTCAACATCCTCAGCGATTATCAACAGCTTCTTGCCCTGTTGAACAATCTGTTCAAGAACAGGAAGAATTTCCTGAATATTTGAAAGTTTCTTATCTGTAATCAGGATATATGGATCCTCAAGAACTGCTTCCATTTTATCTGTATCTGTAACCATGTATGAAGAAATGTATCCACGGTCAAACTGCATTCCTTCAACGACTTCGAGTTCTGTTCCCATGGTCTTTGATTCTTCTACGGTAATGACACCGTCGTTTGAGACTTTCTCCATTGCGTCTGCAATCAATGAGCCGATTGCATCATCGTTGGCAGAAATGGATGCTACTCTTGCAATGTCTTCTTTCCCTTTAACTTTCTGGCTGATTTCTTCTATACCTTTTACTGCAACATCAACAGCCTTGCTTATCCCTTTTTTCAGGATCATAGGATTAGCGCCGGCTGCAACGTTTTTCAAACCTTCACGAATAATAGCCTGAGCCAGGAGAGTTGCTGTTGTGGTTCCGTCACCTGCAACATCGTTTGTTTTTGTTGCAACTTCTTTAACCAGTTGAGCCCCCATATTTTCATATACATCTTCAAGCTCAATTTCCTTTGCAATGGTTACACCGTCATTGGTAATAAGCGGAGCACCATATTTCTTATCAAGAACAACGTTCCTTCCTTTTGGGCCAAGTGTCACCTTTACTGTATCTGCAAGTTTGTTAGCACCAGCTTCAAGCGCTTTTCTGGCCTCTTCGCCAAAAATTATCTGCTTTGCCATTAAATATTCCCTCCTCATTCTACTATAGCAAGAATATCACTTTGCTTTAAAATGGTATATTCAACACCGTCAATTTTAACTTCGGTTCCTGCATATTTACTGATGAGAACCTTATCTCCCACTTTAACTTCCATTTTAACTTCTTCGGTGCCAGGGCCAACAGCTTTTACCTCAGCGACTTGAGGCTTTTCCTTAGCAGAGCCCGGAAGGACGATTCCGCTTTTAGTGGTTTCTTCTGCTTCTACCATTGCAACTACCACTCTGTCAGCTAAAGGTTTAATATTCATGTGATTTACCCTCCTTAATTTAGTTCCCGAACCACGGGATTAATTTCGCTTTTGATATAGCAAATATGTATTTTCTCCAAACAATTTATTAGCACTCAATAAGGACGAGTGCTAATACAATATTATATAGATTTCCCTTTTCTAGCAAACAGATTATCTGTATAAATTTTATTAAATACCGTCTTTATTAGCGATTATTTTAAATTATCCGCATAATGCTTTGGTTTTCTTATGTTTTTAACTTCTTTCGCGTTAATCTTCCTTAAGTAAGAACACAGTTAATCAATTTACCGGTTAATTTCCTCCGATGTTTTAATATATACTTTTTCCAATTGCACTATACATTCCTATCCTTTTACGTTTAAATAATATATTTCCTTAAGACCTTCCAATGTAAGCAGTGTATCAATCTCATCCACGCAACGGCACTGCGATGCGATAAGCCTTGACAAACCGCCTGTTGCAACAACTTTTATATTATCTTCTTTCATTTCTTCCTTTATCTTTCCTACAATGTATTCAACCTGCCCAATATATCCAAAAAACAAGCCCGACTGAATACTGGCTATTGTATTCTTCCCAATTACGTTAGAAGGTTCTGCAATTTCCACACGAGGAAGTTTGGATGCCTTTGCAAATAAAGCCTCAGACGATATCATAATTCCGGGGCATATTACCCCGCCTAAATAATCCCTGTTGCTGTTAACTGCGCAGAATGTTGTAGCAGTTCCAAAGTCAACAATTATTACCGGCGCCCCATATAGTTTCACGGCACTTACCGCATTAACTATTTTGTCTGCCCCTACTTCTCTCGGGTTCTCGTACCTGATGTTTATACCTGTTTTTATACCGGGCCCGACTATTATCGGGTTTTTCTGTATATATTTTTTAACTGCCGTAACAAGAGAAATCATTACCGGCGGGACTACCGAGCAGATAATTACATCCCTGACTGACCTTATGTCTTCATTTATATGCTGAAACAGTGAAAGAAACAGTATGCCTATTTCATCAGAAGTTCTGTGCGGATCGGTTGAAAAAATCCAGTTATGCCTTAATTTATGTCCCACAAAAAGTCCAACTGTTGTATTGGTATTTCCAACATCAATGGTCAGTAACAAGATTACACTCTCCTTCCGGATAAACGGCTGAAGCAGCCGGCACATGCCTTACAGTCCCAGCTTTGTACTGCGGATTTGCTTGATTTCAAACTGGATTTCTTTTTCAAGTTTTTCTATATCCATTCTGATATCTTCAATGGTTTCCTCTCTCCTCGGGTTGGCTATTCTTGATACAACAGATTCGGAATTATAGCGCTGAGAAGGCCTCTTTTGGTATTCATTTTTGTTGTTCTTTTTATTTAAATTGGTCCGGCTGCTGTCTTTTTGGGGCTTGCTCATTTGGGTATTCGCCTGTTTTGCCGGGGGGTTATTGCTTTTTTTGATCTGATTTGTATTGCGTTTGCTATCCGACAACATATTCACTCCTTTTAACAACTGGTTTTTCTGATTATTTTAATCCCATTACACAGAAGGATTAACCGGTTTACGCACCGCAACTGCGTATTGATATCTCTCCCGAAAGAATTGTCCTGCGCTGCCCGTCAGGCGTTTCAACAAGCAGTCTTCCATCGTCCAGAACATCAAGCGCTTTTGCCTGCCATTTATTATCACCCTGATATATTATAATATCACGGCCAATTGTTATTGAAAAGCTTCTCCAGATGTCCATAAAACTTGAGGTGTCACCCTTTTCAGCAAAGCCAAGATATAAATCCTCAAGTTCATGTAAAATATCTGCCACAAGCAAGCTGCGCGATAACTCCTTATCTGTATTTAGGCTTAGTGAAGTAGCCGTTTCTGCAAGCCCGTCCCTAAAGTCCTCTTCTTTATTCCAGACATTAAGGCCAATTCCCAGAATAATGGCCTGGACTTTATCGGGCTCGGACGTCATTTCGGTTAAAATGCCACATACCTTTTTATTATTAATAAGGATATCATTCGGCCATTTTATCCCCAGCTTATTTGGAACGTACTTATCCAGGGCTTTACACACCGCACTTGATGCCAGAAGCGTTATGGACTGTACATTTTCCGGTGAAAGCTCAGGCCTTAAAAGGACCGACATATAAATGCCGACATCCGCATCGGACTGCCAATGTCTTCCTCTCCGCCCCTTTCCGCCGGTCTGGCATGCCGACACAACCACGGTTCCTTCACATGCACCGTCAGCAGCCATTCTCTTTAATTCGTCATTTGTTGAATCAATTGTGTCAAAGAAATACAAGCTTTTGCCTAGTATTTCGGTATTCAGTTTACTTACGATTGTACTCCTGTCGTATATGTCTCCGCTGTTAACAAGCCGGTATCCAAGCTTGTTGACAGACTGAATATTGTGTCCTTCCTCCTTTAATTTGAGTATGTGCTTCCAGACAGCGGTACGAGATATTCCCAATTCTTCACTAACCTGCTCGCCCGATACAAACTCTCCTTTTTTGCTCGTAAGCATTGCAAGAATTCTGTCTTTTGTATTCAACCTGACTCTCTGCCTTTCAAAATTAAAAAATTTATATTAAATCAAGCCTGTATTTTTTTAAATCCGGCACGGGAACGGTTACATACCTGTCTGTCCCGTTGCCTGAGAAAAATGCCAGACCATTGCTGTCGCTTATCAGACTTTCCACTAATCCGTTTTGTGATTGCGTCAAAAGAAAGCAATACAGTAATTCCCGGTTTATTCCGCTGTACCTGTCGTTGTACCGTTCAAGAATATTATTAAAATAAAGGGTTTCAGAATTTTCATACAGTATCGGGTCATCCAGCCCTTTTCCATATACACTTATCTGCTCTCCAAGAATGGTTGTGAAAATAAGGCATTCCGGGTTTCGAAAAGACCCGAACAGGTATCTGTTAAGCGGCACCATTGTATCTATGTACTTTTTCTTTATGTCGGGGTATTCCCTGCTTAATTTGTATAAATCCCCATCTGCAATAATGCAATCTTCCGCAGGAATATTTATCTTTATACACTGATAAGCCCGATCTCTGCTCCTTTTGTCATCCTCCGGGTGCAACAACGCACATAAGCAGGGCTGTGGTCCGAAATTCCAGGGGGTTTGCTGCTCTCTGTCCTTCCATTCAGTTAACTTCAGACCGCACTCAACAACATCATTGGTCTTTTCAACCGGGACATAAAAATATACTACTGCCATAAACTCCTCCTGCTGGATTAACTACTATTTGAAAAAGTGCGTTGAATTTTTAATGCAACTTCATCTGCAAGTAATAAAACATTCACCAGGAAGACATGATTATTGCGCATTTCTTCGTCTTTATTATATAATACTATTATTATGTTTGCAAAATGTTTTCAAGTCGCAGTTGATTTCCGGATGAGCACCATAATTCATTGCTGTTCGAGGGATGTTTATGTTAAGATTTTTCGACATGGATCGAGAGCAATTAATAGCTCTGGCTGAATATAGAGATGTTTTGGAAACAGGTCAGTTTTTTAAAAAGAACTTTTGGCAGAATGAAAAAGCAAAAACCGGCATACGTCTTAATTGCCAGGTTATCACAAAATATTGCCTTGAATATATTGAAGGTATTACTGTGGATAAGCTCCCTGAGTATAACTTAAAGCAGCTTAAAGAAATATTCATTAAAAACAGGCTTTCGGGAATGCTTCAAACGGTTTTTGAAAATGATATAGTTGAAGTCCTGAAAAACGCCTACCCAGACGAATTCAAAAAAAGGCAGCTTACCGAATGGATGTGGAGCAAACATGGCATCTGGGACAATGATAAATATGTTATAGAGGCAGTTCAATACATGGTCTTAAAAGAAGGCATACGCAGGGTGGAGCTTATACCCGCATATGACTGGAAAAAGCGTTTGCTGAAGTATAACATATATAATGTTTTGTCACGTTTTAACTGGTCCATATACAAGCTGTTTGATTTTGTATATCCAGGCCGTTTTCATCCTGCCGATTTCAAATACAAAGCAAAATGGAGAACCGATTCTGTCCGGGAATCATATGAAAATGCCCTCCGCCTTATGGATAAAGTCTTTTCAGAAAACCAGCTTTCTGATGATGAAATTCTGCTTCTGAACAATACAGGATTCAGAAAATTAGGGCTTATAAGCATGCTGTTGACTGTTTTTGACGGAAAGCCGCAAAAAGCCAAGGAATTTTATTTTTACAAAACCGTTGGTAACAGTGAAAACCAGAAAAAGCTGCAGGCGGATATCAAATCGGCACTGAACAGAAAAGAGGATGGAAATATAAGGAAACGGCTGTCAGAGGTTTCTACCGGCAAGTATATATATAACCTGCATTCATACAACGGTGTATATTCATATTTAAAACGCTGTGCCAAAAAAAGAGGGATCAAAATAAACGAGCTTGTTGAACGGTTTGGTTATGTCTATAAAAGCTCAAGAGCCGAACAGAAAGCAATAGAGCCAAATCAGATTTGGGATCTTAGAAGAAACGGGCTTACATATATTGAAATTGCGGAGAAACTGGGAAGCAACCCCACCACTATATCCGCCATGTGCAAAAAATATTTCGGCGGTGATCCTTTGATCCCCAGGCCGATAGAAGAGTATATTACCATACAGGAACTGATGGATCAGCATCATGTTGATCACAAGACAATAATGAAGCTTGTACAGCAAAATAATTTTGAAAACCATGTAACTATAAGAAATCGCTATCTTAAAAAATCAGAAATTATACCTTCCATTATTGAATATAAAAAGCAAAGTTTGCATCACCAGGCTTTGCTGAACAGATATGATGTTTCATAAAAATTATTTCTAATGCCTGATAATCCTGCTGTTTACGCTGATTCCGTTTTTTGGTTTCCAAAAAAGTGACAAATGGTACTTTAAAATTTGAGGGAAATAAGATATATTATATATGTGTTCCATTTTTTACTCTAGCAGGTTGAACTGTAATTTCCCTTGCCCCCCTACAGTTTAACCTACTTTTTTTTGCCTTGAATCAGCCTTTGAAGATCATATATCGCTGCAATTTGAAAAGCCGGTTTTCGTGTATTTAAAAAAATATTATCAGCCGCGCACATGCCATGATTTCTTCAATTGCAGTCATTTGTCTGCTCATGTTATTTCAGAAACATTGTAATATGTTTCACCATAAGCAAACCGGAACAGGTTTTACAGGTGCCGGACTGTAAAAAAAACCGGCTGCCGGTGTATTCATGCACCTGCTGCCGGGAAAAAATAAATTTTCAGCCTTATAAAATTTTGTGTTTTATCAGATCCTCCCTTAAAGACGCGGGATCTGTGAACACAATACCCTCAATGCCAAGTTCTTTTGCAGCGGATATATTTTCGGGCGAATCATCAATAAAAATACATTCCGCAGGGTTTAACGAAAATTCCCGGAGCATTTTTACATAAATATCCCGATCGGGTTTTAGCAAACGATGGTGAGACGATATAAAAATACCGTCAAAAATTCTGAAAAAGCCATATTTGCTGAAGACTTTATCAAATGCCTCCCTGTGGAAATTTGACAGAAGAAAAAGCTTATATCCTTTTTCCTTTAATTCATCCAGCAGTTTCAGGTTTTCCTCAATAGGTACCATTATTTCCAGCCAGTTATACATAATGTCTCGTATCTCGGCGGCATAGATACCGCATTCACCGCTCATAATACGTATAGCGTCTTCATAATCAACCGTTCCCCTGTCCAGCTCCAGCCAGGTTTTACTCCCAAACACCGCCCGGTACAACATCTGTGATTTTTCACCCTGACCATATAGTTTCTGCAGGTATTCTTTTGGTTCAAAAGTTAAAAGAACTCTTCCCAAATCAAAAATTAATGATTTAACCATACTATCTCCCCGCATTAAGTTTTTCATTATGACATTTTAACATATTTTCTGAAAATCCTCTTAATTCCAAGGAACATTTTTTTGTAAAAGCCCGTCTTATTTTGAAAATAAAAAATGTTGCTGCTATGGTATATTTTAATTCGTTTGTAACGTGAATGTATGAAAAATATGCTATACTTATTTTATTAATATTCTCCTAAGGAAAAACACTTACAAATATTAATCGGTGGCAATTTTATATTGAAAGGTGTGATTGGAAGTGTTTGATACTTTAATTAACATTTATCAGCAAGTGCATGGCTTTGGCATGTACATAATTGTAACCACACTTGTAATATTTGTTGTGGCATTCATTGCAAATCTGGTAATTCGCAAAAAGTATATCATTATCCTTGATGATTTGCTTGACTGGCACAGGAAAAAGGAGGCTGCCTTTCATTCTGACATCTTAAACAAAATTGTTGAGGAATATAAAATTACGGCAAAAGAAAGCTACAGCGAGGTAAACACGCAGGCAATAATTGAAAAAAACTTTAATTTGCACTTAAGAAGCCTTGCCTTAGGTGAACGATTCATAAAAAACACAAATACCCTTCTAATCACACTGGGACTGTTCGGAACTTTTGTAGGGCTTACCACTGCAGTTGCCGAACTTGCAGGAATATTCACCAATATAGATATTTCCGATCTTATTGAAAATGCCGGCATACAAAGGCTTATAAGCCATCTTATAGGATCCCTTGAAGGGATGTCTGTGGCTTTTGTCACAAGCCTTGTGGGTGTGGGCTGTTCAATTATACTTACAATTCTCCTTACAATATTCAGCGCCGAAGAAGCCAGAGAAAACCTGATGGTGCAGATTGAAGAATACCTTGATAATACAATAGCAATGGTCGTATCACAGGATAAAGAAACAGAGTACACCATGATGAACAATATTTTAAGAGAAACATTTATGGAATTTGGTGACAAAATTCAGGCTTCATTGAAGGAAACGGTTGAGAAATTCGGAGAAAAGCTCACCACCGTTGTCATGGACGTTAATGTTTCAAGCCAGACCCTTGATGCAACCGTTGATAAATTTGATGCCTCCCTTGCCAATTTTGCTTCGAACATGAAGGATCTGAACGAGTTTAATATAAATATGCGCAACAACATCGAGAGAATGGACGTAAACTTCATTAAAGTTACCGAAGCTCTCACGAAAGCCTCGGATATTGTCCTGGAAAACTATAACAGCATTGAAAACTTCTCGAATAACATCCGTGAAGCCGCTGATGAAATGACTTCATACAACCGCCAGCTTGTAAGTGATATTTCACAACTTGTAAGCGAAATATCGTCCACAGTTCAGGTTGTGGAAAAGCTTGCCGGGGCAATGGATACAAATATGCAGCAGCATACAAGGGATCTGGAGATTTATCAGGAACACTTTACAAAGGTTATGATGAAAATAAACGATGATATCAAAGGCTTTGGACACCTCGCTGCAAATTCTTTCAGCGAAGCCCTGAATAAGGCAAGCTGGGAAATGGGCCAGAAAGTCAAGCTGTCAATGGAAGAGAGCTTGAAGGGAATACTCGAGTTATTGGATCAATTCCGTGAAAATCAGATTCATTTTGCAAAAACAATTGCATCCCTTCCCGAACAGGTCTTGACATATAACCAGGTTGCAGCCGCAAAGATAGATCAGCAGCTTGCAGAATTGAAGGAAATTACTTCAAAATAACAGGATTTGCATTGAAGGGGTGTTTTTTGAGATGAAAGTAAGAAACCGGAATTTTAGAAAACCTGAACAAGCAGCCCATTTCTGGCCATCATTTACGGATGTTATGTCTACGATAGTCCTGGTATTGTTTTTCCTGATATTTTTAGCCTATTTCCAGCAAATGTTTTCTGTTTCTATCTGGAATGAAAGGCTAAGTAAGGCAAAGGCGGAGCTGTTGGCCACCGAAGATGCATTAAAGCGTGCCGGAGATGAATTGGAGCTTAAAAAGCTGGAAATCTCAGAAAAAGAAGATGCACTCCGCATAATGGAGAACGAAGCAGAAAAGCTTAGGGCCGAGGTCGAACAGGGGAAACGGGAGCTGACGGTTTCTCTTGAGAAATTGCAGGAACAGGAAAAGATAATAGCAGACAGTAACAGGGAACTGGGTGAGCTTAGAGGAAAGCTTCAGAATATTTCGGTTTTAAGATTAAGTATTCTTGAGGAAGTAAAAAAATCCATAGAGGACGAAATCGGAACATCCACCACTCCGGACGGGGAGCCGCTGGTTGCCATCGACAGCAATGCAAACCTCATCATTAATAACCAGCTTCTTTTTGCGAAAAACTCATCTCAAATATCCATCGAAGGTCAGGCACTGTTAAGCCGTTTTGCAGTGGCTTTTGAAAGAATACTTGACGACAAGAACATACGTGATTATATCGACGCAATCAATATACAAGGCCATGCAGACTCCGACGGATCATACCAGCGAAATTATGAGCTCTCATGCGAACGGGCTTATGCCGTTATAAACACAATGTTCGCGAAAAATCCTGCTCTTGAGAAAAAATACGGGGAATATTTTGCAGCAACAGGCTTCTCTGAATTTCGTCCGATAGATCCGGGCACTACAGAAGCAGCCAAGACAAAAAACCGCCGTATTCAGATTTCCATAACAATTAAAGACACACATGTACAGAAAATAATCCAGGAATATCTTGAAGAATCCAAAATAGGTAACTGATATAAAGTTGCGGGAGGATATTAAATGGATCAAAAATTACGTTTGGATATCCGTATAATAAAATTTCAGGATTTTATCCGCAGAAAGCCTGACAGGCCTTTTGGTTACTACGGGCTTGGAGTCCAGTATATGCTTGCCGATATGCCCAATTTGGCTGACAAAATGTTCAGCCAGGCGCTGAAAAAATCTCCTGCCTATGTTCCCGCAATGATTGGCAAACTTGAGGTTTTTCTCAGGGAAAACAAATACATAGCCGCTGCGCGATACTATGACAAAAACCGCAGTGTGTTCGTGAGAAAAAAAATATATATTAAGCGCATAAATAATATAGTGAGCAATATATACCTATCCCGAGGCTTTTCGGATTATTTGGGAAAATTGCGTTCTTTCCTGGCCTTCGATGAGAAAATAGGCGCACTTCAGAAATTGTTTGGCAGCAGTAAGGAAAATCCTGTTGTGAATATCCTTCTGGCCATGTATTATCTGAAAAAGGGAAAAAACGATGACAGGGCATGTCCCGTATATAACCTGTGTGTAAACATGAAAGGCATAACCGACAGGCTCAGGTGGGATCTTGCGCAGGCGTTGTCTACAAAACAGCCTGCAATTTTGAGAGATGTTAAAATTGCAGGCCTTTTTCAATCAATACCTGAAAATGCATATAAGACTGATTATGTAAATTTCCTGCTCTCCAGTTTTATGGCGCAGCAGGATATGGAGAAAGTAATGAATGCGTTTTCAGAACTCAATAAAAAGCAATTTATCCCCAGCAAAAAAGCAATGTGGGAATACCTTCTCTTCTGTAAACGCAACGATATCTGGAATTCCACCGTTGCACTGTACTGCCAGAAGCTCATTGAAAGCGGCTGGATTAACAGCATCCTTGCTTCTACGGCAATACAGCTGAAAAATAAAGGCATTGTGAATGCCAATAACGGGATGTTTAAAATACTGTCCCTTTATAGCTATTACGAGGCTTAATACCCGTTAAAACACATTTATTTTTCTTTTCCGCATGATACTGTCTTTATTTTTGCTGTGCATTTACCTTTATAATTTCCACTATTAACGCCGTGGCCCTAACCATGTCCGAAATGGCTATCTTTTCGTTCGTACCGTGCACATTTGTCATTCCCACACTTAAATTAACCGCAGGAATTCCTTTAGTGTTCAATACATTCGTATCGCTGCCGCCGCCGGTTGATTCGGGCAGCAACGGAAGATTTAATGCTTCGGTAGCATTTTTCAATAAGCTCATAATCGGATGAGTTTCGGGAATATGGAAGCCTCCGTATACCCTTTTCAGTTCAATCTGAACTGTGGCCTTTTCCTTTTCTATACTGTTCTTAAAGGATTCCACCCACTGATTTGTAAAATCATTAAGTTTTTGCTCGCTTAAGCTTCTCAGTTCCCCGTCAATAATTACTTCATCGGGAACAATGTTAGTTGCCCTTCCTCCATTGATTATGCCTATATTGCACGTGCTTTCCCCGTCAATCCTTCCCATGAAGGGCAAATTCGCGATGGCAACGGATGCCGCACGAATGGCATTTAAGCCTTCCTCAGGGCAAACCCCTGCATGCGCTGCCTTACCCTTGACTATAAACCGTATTTTGCTCTGATATGGAGCTTTTACTGCAACTGTACCAATAGGCCCTCCTTCATCCAATACAAAGGCATATTTTGCAGGTATTCTGGAAGTGTCAAGCATTTTTGCCCCATACAGCCCGGTTTCCTCAGCAATCGAAAATACGGCATAAACGTCACCATGTGGTGCCTTTTCTTCTTTAAGAATATTAATGGCTTCCAGAATACATGCAACCCCCGCAAGGTCGTCACCGCCAAGTACAGTGGTGCCGTCACTTGTGATGATGTCCCCGTTGATTACCGGGATTTTCCCCTTTCCTGGTTCCACTGTATCCATATGTGCCATGAAAAGCAATGGCGGGGCCTCGACATTTCCCGGAACCTTTACAATAACATTGCCCGCATTGCCGTTAATTGCTTCTCCGGCATTGTCTTCTTCTGGCTTATAGCCCATTTCTTCAAGTTTCCTTTTTAAAAGATCGGCCATTTGCCTTTCATTTCCCGAGGTACTGTCTGTCCTGACCAGTTCACAGAAAGTATCTACAAGCCTTTCAGTGTTAACTCTGAATTCATTTCGATTTAAATTACCCATTTTATCCCCTTCTCTCAAAAAGCTGTATTTATTTCCATAATATTTAAAGTTCATTCATTTATGCCGGTGGAACCAAAACCGCCACCACGATTCATTCCTATATCAGCTACAGAACCAACTACTTTTAACCTCATTCTGGGTACTTCCTGCAGAACCAGTTGCGCAATCCTGTCGCCTTTTTTAATATGGTATATACCCTGTTTATTGCCCTTGCTGTCAACGGTATAATGCTCATTATTATTACCTGATTCAACAGATGTATTGGTTATGATAATACCCAGCTCATCCCTGTACCCTGCATCTATTGTTCCGGGTGAGTTGGAAATTCGCAAGGGCGTTCTTAAGGTAATGCCGCTGCGGGGACGGACCTGGATCTCGAACCCGGGTGGTATCGCCATTTTCAATCCGGTAGGAACAATTACGGTCTCATTCGGCCTTATAATCACTTCTTCAGCAGCACAAACATCCATGCCTGCATCCCACTCATTCTGATACTTTGGTAATTTAGCACCTTCCCTGCATATTTCCACTGCAACTTCTATTTCCTTCATATCAATCAGACCCCATTCCGTATATAATGTTTTTTACTCCACGCCACGATAGTAATGTCCTCTGGTTAAATTTTTATTTTGAAGCATTATCTGCGTTTCAAATTTGCTCTTTCCATTAACCCACAGGTCCCTGTAATATTTGCAGATATTTTTTATTTCATCGGCACTTTCATCCATTATACCAATTCTTAAAACTTTTACATCGGTATTTTCAAAAGGCATCACATCGTCTATCATCAATATACTGCTGTTGTACAGCGTCGTTCTGCTAAGCACGGGATCGGTAATATATAAAAAACGCCTTCCCGACCTGTCTGTCAAATACCCCTGTTTATTCATGCACGTCATGCATTTCCGGTTACAGCTTCCGTTATTGCTTGCCGGGCAGTATTCCAGTGTCATAACGGGTATTGCGCCATACACATAGGCTTCAAGAGGAATTTTGGGAGACTTTATTTCACCCAGAGCCTCAAAGTTCAGTTCCAATGAAGGCATTATGCCCGACGGTTTATACTTGCCTAAAAGCTCTGCTGCCGCTGAGTTAAATATGTTCATCGTATAGTCAAGGGCGACAGGTATCCCGGGAAACTCTTCCCGCATACGGTGGAGCGCTCCCAGATTACCCGTAAGAATACCGTCCGGGCTTTTGTGCAGCGATCTAATCCTTTTTGCATACATATCCATTTGCCTGTCGGTTAATACTGCAGGCACCACTGCAAAAACTTCAGCTCCTGCATTCTGAACTTCTTCCATGATTTCAAAGTCATCGGCCCTGAGGTATATCCTGTCAACATCAAGATCTTCCCATGAAATCTTCGGCGGCGTTTTATAAAACATCAGGCTTATTTTTCTTCCGTATGATAAATGCTGCGCAATTCCGGGGAAGTGTTCATTTTTGTTACTTATATATCTTTCTGTAACTAATGCACGCTTTACCGATAACTTATTCAGTGCATCCCTTCTCATTTCATTTATCACCGAAACAGGTATGAACGATATGTTATCGGTTAGAACATTAATGCATTCGAAATAATAAGGAGTATCGCCTGTCTTTTTTAGTTGTTCCAGGACACGTTCCCTGGTTAAAGGTTTCTTCAGCGCTTCCGCGCAGGGGTCAGCACCTTCGACACTTACAGTGTTTTGATCGCAGTCGGTAACAGTTAATGTGGGTTTCTCGCCTTTTATAAAGCGGAATTCCCCGTTTACAGGAACTGTGGGAACATTTTTGGAAGCAACTTCGGTGAGGCTCTCCATCAGTTTTTTGTCATAGGTTTTGTAAACAGGACTTCGGTCTTTCGCATAGGATTTGAAAATTCCCAACAGTACCGAATCACCGGGTTCAGCATGTTTTACATGTTTTCCGTCGCGCATGATAACACTTACAATTGTGGACAGCGTTTCCCTGTCCCATATTTCAACACCGTCACCGATACTGACATGTTCGCTCAGCTTTACATTAATCAGCTTATTATCCCTGCCGCCAAAAAATTTCTGCCGGCTGTCACCATCCTGTGTTACAACCGTACCCGCCGGGATTCCCCAATGTTTTGGGTGCTCAATGCTGAGAAGCTTTTTATCCTTTCCCTTAAGATATCCCGTGGTAAAACCGCCACGGTTGAAAACCTGCTGCAATATATGCAAATCCCTGTGGTCTACTTTATATTGCAAAGGATCGGCCATGGCAAGATCAAGATACTTCCTGTATATCATAACGGCCGCAGCCACATATTCCGGCGATTTCATCCTGCCTTCAATTTTCAGCGCTGCAACACCCGTTTTAACAATATCGGGCATAAGTTCCAGCGTCATCAGATCTTTCGGGCTTAACAGGTACTCACCTGAAGTGTCGACTCCTTCTATTTTATAAGGCAACCTGCATGGCTGGGCACACCTTCCGCGGTTTCCGCTTCTCCCGCCAATAAAACTGCTTAAAAGGCATTGCCCCGACCTGCAAATGCATAAAGCGCCATGTATGAAAATCTCTGCTTCAATACCCGTCCGGCGTATGATATTTTCTATTTCCGAAAGGCTTAATTCCCTTGCCAGCACAACCCGGCTGATGCCAAGAGCCTGAGCTGCTTTTACCCCGTCGGTGTTATGAATTGTCATTTGCGTACTGGCATGGACAGGAAGCCCGGGAGCTATTTCCTTCAATACACTTACCAGCCCAAGATCCTGGACAATAATCCCGTCAATTCCCTCTTTACATGCAAAAGAAGCCAACTCACGGGCTTCTTTAAGCTCTTTTTCAGCTATTAACGTGTTTAAAGTAAGATAAATCTTAACACCTCTTATGTGAGCATCTTTAACAATATCCGGCAGGGATTTATTGTCAAAATTGCCGGCATTAAGCCTGGCATTAAACGATTTCGCACCAAGGTATACAGCATCCGCCCCTGCTGCTACTGCGGCCCGGTATGCTTCAGGGCTTCCTGCCGGAGCCAGCAGCTCAATTTTTTTCCTATTCATATTCCTGCTCCCTGTTGGTTTTCTCCTCTCTTCCTATCTCCGTCAGAAACAGTTTCATTCAGGGTATGTCCGGAAGGATCACCGTTTTCCGCTGCGCAATCCTGTGTATAGGCTTTATTGTCATTAAAACCTGCCTGTCCGGTAACGTGTTGCTCGACTGTTTCCTTTTCGGGCTTATATTTATACTTATATATTATCTCCTTTTTCTTTTCATCTTTTTCAAATAATTTTTTAATCCAATCAAGAATATCAACAATCCCTTTTGCTTTTACCAAAATATCCTTCTTTAGCATTTCAGCAGCGTCCTTTGCAGAGTCCGAAATTTTACCGACGTTTTGAACAACCTTTTGAATTGACTCTGTTTCTTTTCTGATAATGTCCGATACCTTTGCAACATTATCAGTTATTTCCGGAAGTTTATCGAGGGTATTGTCAATGTTGGCACGGTTTTTATCCAATATTCTGTTTAAATTTTTTAATATGCCTACAAGATTGGCAACGGCTAATAAAAGATAAAACAACACACCCGTGGCAAGAATGAACAGGACTACTTTAAACAGATCACCCCAGGTAATGTTTGCATCAAACATACTAAATTCCTCCAATAAGCTCGTTAATTATTTTATATTATGTAACCTTGGCTTGTGGGAAGTATCGCCGGTGGCTTTTGCCAATGAATTTCTCACTTCATTAAGCTCTGCTTCACGCTTTGTAAGTTCTAATAAAAGATGTTTGTTTTCTTCATTTGCTTTCTGAAGTTGTTGAGACAGCATATCCCTATCCTGCTTAATTTCCTGCAATGTTTTTTTGGCAATCTCTAATTCCTTCTCCAGAGCTTCTTTAGCTTCGGTTAGCTTGAACATTTCATCAACTATATTAATAGCCGTTAAAACAGAAGCCATGGAAGTACTTAAGGTATGGTTGGCTTTCATAATTTCAGTTGTCTTTTGGTCTACATATAAGGCCACTTTTTGTAAATATTCGGCAGATTCATAGCCACAAAGTGTGTACTCGTTCCCTGCAATACGTACGCTAACCTTATTCTTGCCGGCCATCTCATCAACTCCTGTTTTCTTTCGTATGATAGGGTAAGGCTGTTATCGGAAGTATACCTGACAATAAAATGACATTTTCTCCTACCTTAGTTACCTTATCGGTTTTACCTTGATAAAACTTGAATATTTTACAACAAGTATACCATAAACATGTCTTATTCTTCAACAAAAAGCACACTATGTACAGGTCTGTTTCCGGCACTGTACATACCCCGTATTACTGTCAGATGGCTTTGGATTGTGCAATGCAAGTAAACTTTCAGCGTAGTGCAGCGCAGAGCCGTGCAGCCGGGTGAGGGACAAGCAACCCGGGCTTCGGCTTGCCCAAGCTGAACTGCACAGCTCTATGAAACAAAGCGTCTGTTTCATGTAATGCACAAAATCATTCGCTAACTTCTGAGATTGGCACTTCTGCAAAAGGGTATTATCACCCTGGTTACACTCCACGCATTGTAAGTGATATCCTTTTTCTTTCGGGATCCACTTCCAGAACTTTAACAGTGACAATGTCACCAACAGAAACAACATCCATGGGATTTTTCACAAACTTGTCTGCCAATTGTGATATATGGACCAATCCATCCTGGTGGACGCCTATATCAACAAATGCCCCAAAATCGGCCACGTTCCTCACAGTACCTGTAAGCACCATACCCGGCTTCAGATCGGTAATCTGTAATACATCGCGCTTTAACATCGGCGGTGGGAGTTCCTCTCTGGGATCTCTTCCCGGCTTTTTCAGCTCTTCAATAATGTCCTTAAGGGTGGGCTCTCCTATGTTCAGCTCCTCGGCAAGCTTTTTAAGCCCTGTTTTCTGGACAGCCAAATCCAGCAAAGCCAAATTGTTATTTAATACATCGTCACGGGTATACCCGAGCTTTTTCAGAAACAGTTCGCACGCTTCGTAAGACTCAGGGTGAACGGCGGTATTATCAAGCACATTATCTCCATCACGAATTCTTAAGAAACCCGCACATTGCTCAAATACTTTCGGTCCGAGCTTTGGCACTTTTTTAAGTTCCTGGCGGTTTCTGAACCTACCTATGCTTTCCCGGTATGCAACAATATTAGCTGCAACGCTTTTACTGATTCCTGAAACATATGATAGCAGTGATACAGATGCGGTATTTAAATCAACGCCAACCTTGTTGACAACATCCTCCACTACTGCGCCAAGAGTTTCGCTCAGGCGTTTTTGATTCATGTCATGCTGGTACTGCCCTACTCCTATGGCTTTAGGATCTATTTTAACCAGTTCGGCCAGCGGGTCCTGCAAGCGCCTTGCTATTGATACAGCACTCCTCAATGATACATCAAAATCCGGGAATTCCTCTGCTCCAAGCTTTGAAGCCGAATACACCGATGCGCCTGCCTCACTTACCACCATGTATTTAACATCCCTGTCTATTTCCTTAAGCATATCGGCAATAAATATCTCTGACTCCCTGCTGGCTGTACCATTCCCTATAGCAATAACATCAACCCGGTATTTTTCAATTAACCCCTTCAGAACGGCCTTTGCTTCTTCCGTTTTATTTTGCGGAGGTGTAGGATATACAACACTCGTGGCAAGAACTTTTCCTGTTTCATCAACAACACAGATTTTGCATCCTGTCCGGTATGCGGGATCAAGCCCGAGAACAACACAATTATGCACCGGTGGCTGCATCAGTAAATTTTTAAGATTTTCTTTAAACACCACCATAGCCTGCTCTTCGGCTTTCTCAGTCAATTCGCTTCTGATTTCCCGCTCAATGGACGGCTGGATTAACCTCTTATAGGCATCTTCAATTGCCATTCCCATATGTTTTCTTTTTTCCTTATTGACTATGTTATAACTGTCAAACAGGAAGGTAAGAACCTTTTCCTCCGGCACTGAAATATCCACCTTAAGGAACTCTTCCTTTTCACCCCTGTTAATAGCCAGTATCCTGTGGCTTACAATCGACTTAACGGGTTCCTTGTAATCATAATATTGCCTGTAGACCGAATCCTCTTCTTTCTTGGCCTTGGATTCCACAATACCAAACGAATGGAAAATATTGCGGATTTCCTTTCTTATTGCTGCGTTGTCAGAGATATCCTCTGCCACTATATCCCTTGCGCCCTGCAAAACATCGTCCACACTGTTTAAATCCTTTTGGGGGTTTATGTAATCCAAAGCCTTGTTCTCTATTGTTTCATCAGAAATACCATCGAGCAGGATTAAAGAAGCAAGCGGCTCCAGGCCTTTTTCCCTGGCAACCATGGCCCTGGTTCTGCGCTTTGGCTTAAACGGCCTGTATATATCCTCTATCTCCTGAAGTGTCATTGCATTTTCAATTGAAGCTGATATTTCTTCGGTCATTTTGCCCTGCTCTTCAATTAATCTGTACACGTCCTGTTTTCGGGCTTCAAGGTTTTTCAGATATGTGTAACGATCATTAATTTCACGCAACACCTGATCATTTAACGAACCGGTCATTTCCTTACGGTATCTGGCTATAAAGGGAATGGTGTTTCCTGCATCTATAAGATCAATTACATTATTGACCTGCACTTTGCCCAATCCGAATTCTTTCTGTAAAACCGCTCTTATATCCATAAATTCCTCCTATAAGCAAAATTGGCCGTTTATATATTCATTCCTGAATATAAAATATCATGGCAGTAAATAAGTAAAGTATAGTTTATGCTTAAAACATGCTATTGCAAATAATCAATATCAGGGAAAAGTACACCGTTCAACGAGACGGGTATTTATTTTACAGGGTTTTATTATTAAAAACATGTTTTTCAACTTTCTTCTTAACCCGCTGAAGTGCATTGTCAATAGATTTCACAGGCTTATTCAGTTCCCTTGCTATCTCTGTGTATGATTTCCCATTAAGATAAAGGGAGAGAACTTCCCATTCAAAAGCTGAAAGGATTTCACCCATTTTATTCTCTATTCCGCTGACCTCTTCCTTTGTAATCAGGAGTTGTTCAGGATCCAATACAATTTGATATGAAATCATATCAATATAGCTTTTATCAGAGTCATCATCATAAACCTTTCGATTTAGAGAAATGTACGTGTTTAACGGGATATGTTTCTGCCTTGTTGCGTTTTTTACAGCAGTAATCATCTGCCTTGTAATGCAGAGTTCAGCAAATGTCTTAAATGCCATGGATTTATTGTGCTGATAATCACGGGTAGCTTTATAAAGCCCAATCATTCCTTCCTGCACGACATCTTCACGATCAGCGCCAATAAGAAAATATGTTCTTGCTTTAGCCTTTACAAGGTTCTTATATTTGTTAATAAGAAATTCTGTGGCGTTTTTGTCACCACTCCTGCCAAGCAAAACAATCTCTTCGTCTTCTAATTTTGAATATTCTTCAGTTTTATATCCTGTTACCACTTTTAGGTCTCCCAATCCTCTTGGTTTATATAATTTTATTTATGTATAAACTTTTCCCAATTTTATTGGGATCAGAAAAATCAGAAGCCGAAAGTTTTTATAAAAAATTAATAATTAAACCATCTTATCTAAAAATTATATGTTATTGCTTGTACACTGTCAAGGCTCTGACTTCTTCATAACCAGCCCTTTTGCAGTTATATGAATTGCCAGTACGTTTAAAGCGGCAAAGTGTTCCAGCTCATCCCGAATCATTAGCCTGGCTCTTTTTATTGCCTCTACCAGGTTATATCCATAAACCATTATAACATCCATATCCAGAATAACCCCGTCTTCACCTTTGTTTATCCTGAACCGTGAGACTTTTTCCATTTCATCCATTTCAACAATTATGTGATTTACAACCTGGTAAATTGCATAATCGGATATGGTAAATTTCCCGTTATAGCTAAACGGCGGGCGTACCACCGATTTTTCCCCCATGCTCTGGAAATGGCCTTTTGCTTTCCGTTTGAAAATCTGCAGTGGATCAAGGAAATACCCTGAAAAATCCTTTTTCAATTCCATGCTTGGAACAGGTATCACATGCTTGCCCTGCCCTGTTCTCGTGCTAATGGCCTGTTTTATTTCCAGCTCACTGGCCACATCCTCTATATATACCTTTTCATTAACCGGTCCAATACCAAGGATTTCAGCTATTTTTTCCACCATACCGTCCGAAGTTCCCAAAATCAGTATGGACTTTGGATTATTCATCCTGATCGCATCAATTACCTGGTTCCTATGTGCCGGGTCGGTAAAAAGCGCCGTTTTAATTGAACCTAATTTTGTAGGTTCCTTTTTGGCTGATTTTCCGGCAATAATACGGTTCTGGCAAATAAGCAAACCATCATCAATTATATAGTCAATATCTCTTTCTTTTGCCACCCAAAGCGCCCTGTAGCTTTTTCCGGTACCGCTTGCTCCAACGAAACCTACAACTCGCATAAACTCACTCCAAAATTCATTTATTTCAAAACTACATGCAGTCAAAACCAGGTAAGAAGTTGCATAGCAACTTCAGCATGCTGATTTATTATATAAATACTGCCATCACAGCAAACACATTATACCACAGTTTATTCAAAATTGACTTTAAAAATTGACATTTATAAAGCAAAAGCGGGGATTAAAATCCCCGCTGTAATTTTTTATCAATATATAATATATTCGAACGTTATCAGTTAACAATTGCTTTTTCAGTTTCCTTGTCAAACAGGTGCATGGCGTTCATATCGAAAGCAACCTTTATAGTGTCACCGGGTCTTGTTGTTGTCTTCGGATGAACTCTTGCAGTAAAGTTAACACCATTGATAACCATATACAGATAAGTTTCGGAACCGAGCATTTCTGTAACTTCAACTTTGGCGGTAACTGTTGCATTTGCCCATTTTTCAAGGTTTTGTGGTTCGTCATGGGTATTTTCCGGACGGATACCGAATACAACTTCTTTTCCGATATATCCGGATTTTTCAATAACCTTTGCCTTGTCGGCAGGAACTTCAAGTTTGTCATCACCTAACTTCAGGTACAGCTTTTCATCTTCCTTAATAACCGTTACATTGGCAAAGTTCATCTGCGGGCTTCCGATAAATCCTGCAACAAACATATTAACAGGATTATCATATAATCCTTGTGGAGTATCAATCTGTTGAATGAATCCGTCTTTCATAACAACAATTCGTGTACCCATTGTCATAGCTTCTGTCTGGTCGTGGGTAACATAGATGAATGTTGTCTGGAGTTTCTGATGCAGCTTGCTGAGCTCTGTTCTCATCTGAACTCTCAGTTTTGCGTCGAGGTTTGAAAGAGGTTCGTCCATAAGGAATACTTTTGGTTCACGTACAATAGCACGTCCCAAAGCAACACGCTGTCTTTGACCACCGGACAAAGCCTTCGGTTTTCTGTCCAGCAAGTGCTCAATATCAAGAATTCTTGCAGCTTCGTGCACTCTTCTCTTTATTTCATCCTTTGGAGTTTTTCTTAATTTAAGACCAAATGCCATATTATCAAATACAGTCATATGTGGATAAAGCGCATAGTTCTGGAAAACCATTGCTATATCTCTGTCCTTAGGAGCAACATCATTCATTAGCTTGTCCCCAATGTACAGCTCTCCTTCGGTTATTTCCTCAAGACCTGCGATCATTCTGAGCGTTGTTGTTTTTCCACATCCTGAAGGTCCAACGAGAATTATAAACTCTTTGTCTTCGATATTAATATTAAAATCACTAACTGCTGTAACACCACCGGGATAAGTCTTGAAGACGTTTACTAATTTTACGCCAGCCATTTAATCCCCTCCTAAAAAATAGATTATATCTTTTCGGCATATCAATACTGTAACATGAAGCAGTCTTGGGTTACCACTACTTTTTTAACCAAAAAAGATTTTTTTCTTTTAGTGACTTTGCATAATATATTTCAAATAAAAAAATAGCGATTTTATTTTTATACATAATAGTTGCATTTTTATGCATATACGTATATAATTATGTATAAAAATGCATGGAGGGTTATTCGTGTATAAAATCGCTGTCATTGGTGCAACCGGCTACGTAGGTACCGAGATTATCCGCTTGCTTGTGCAGCACCCTGATGCTGAAATAAGTGCTGTTGTATCAAAAAGCTTTACCGGACAGTCCCTGTCCGAAATTTATCCAAACTTAAGGAACATTTTTGATGAAACCTTAATGGATATGGATTTGGATAGATTGTGCGAGATATCGGATATTTTTATCACCGCTTTGCCTCATGATGCATCAAAAGAGATTATTCCCGAACTTATAAAAAGGGGTAAACGGGTTATTGATCATAGTGCGGCATTCAGGTTCAGAGACAAGAATGTATATGAAACATGGTATAAAGCAGCACATGGCATGGAGGAGCTTTTAGACAAGGCTGTATATGGCCTTCCTGAAATATACAGGGAGAAAATAGCCGTTTCAAATCTGGTTGCAAACCCGGGCTGCTATCCCACGTGTTCGGTTTTAGGCATTGCACCGCTTATAAAAAATAAGCTTGTTCACTTAAGCAATATAATTATTGATGCGGCATCGGGAGTATCCGGAGCGGGAAGGAAATCTGATCTTCCCTATTCTTTCTGTGAAGTAGATGAAAATTTCAAGGCTTACGGTGTTGCAAATCACAGGCATACCCCTGAGATAGAACAGGAATTGTCGGCCCTTGCGGGAGAAAATATTGTTATAACATTCACGCCTCACCTGGTTCCGATGAAAAGGGGCATGCTTTGTACCAGTTATTTAAATTTAAAAGATGATAACTGGACTAATGAAAGCCTTTATGAAGTTTACAGGGAACACTACAAAGACGAGTTTTTTGTACGGGTTTTAAAGCCCGGAACTCTTCCCGAAACAAAAAATGTGTCCGGCTCAAATTTTATTGATATAAGCGTCAATTTTGACAGACGCACAAACAGGGCAATAGTGGTGAGCGCCCTGGATAACCTTGGAAAAGGCGCTGCAGGGCAGGCTGTCCAGTGCATGAATATAATGCTTGGCCTTACTGAAACAACAGGATTAATTCATCCTGCCTTTTACCTGTAGTTCACAATTAATTAAACGTTAATTCAATAACGCAATATATCGAGGTGCAATATGAAAGACATTATTAAAAAAGCAGAAATACTTATTGAAGCTTTGCCTTACATACAGGCGCTTAACGGGAAAACGGTGGTAATTAAATACGGAGGCAACGCCATGATCAGTGATGAATTAAAACACTCTGTCATGGAAGATATTACACTGTTGAAGTATATTGGTGTAAACCCCGTGGTTGTTCATGGCGGCGGCCCTGATATAAACCGTACACTCAGGCTTCTTAATGTTGAATCGGAATTTGTTAACGGCCTTCGCAAAACTGACGGCACTACAATGGAAGTTGTGCAGATGGTTCTGGTTGGTAAAACAAACAAGGAAATTGTTTCATTAATAAATCATATGGGCGGTAAAGCAATTGGCATCTGCGGAATTGATGATAATTTGATTGAATGTGAGAAATTAACCCTCTCAGAAAACGGAGAGGAAATTGACCTGGGTTATGTCGGGAAAATTACAAATATAAACCCGCATCTCCTGAATGTCCTGTCCCAGGGACCATATATTCCTGTTGTAGCCCCGATAGGCGTTGATAAAAACGGGCAGAGCTATAATATAAATGCGGATACTGTTGCAGCCGAACTCTCATGTGCTTTAAAAGCCGAAAAACTGATCCTGTTAACCGATGTTGAAGGCGTAAAATCATCGAAGGAAGAATCGCAAATTGCAACTTCTCTTACTATCAGTGAAGTTAAACAGCTAATTAACGACAATATAATAGTGGGGGGCATGATCCCGAAAGTCATGGGATGTATAAAAGCTCTTGAAAACGGCGTAAAGCGCACACATATTATTGACGGCAGAATTCCGCACTGCATACTTCTCGAGATGTTTACGAACCAGGGGATAGGAACAATGATCGTGAAGGAAAAGGTTCCTTATCATGACAAAGAAAAATTATGACAGCAGGCTCAAGATATTATCAAAATTTTTCCGGATTAATTAACCCCTTGTATCTATATAGAGTGTAATTTGCAGCGTTGTTAAAAAAAACAAAGCCTTCGGGGACATATACCCCGGAGGCTTTTTATTTAACGGTTTAATTTGCGGCACAAATAAAAATGGTGGGCACAATAGGGCTCGAACCTATGACCCCCTGCTTGTAAGGCAGGTGCTCTCCCAGCTGAGCTATGCGCCCACACATTCCAAAATGGTGACCCATGGGGGAATCGAACCCCCGTTACCGCCGTGAAAGGGCGATGTCTTAACCTCTTGACCAATGGGCCTTAAATATAAGAAGTGGGAGGCGTGTAATTAAACTCACACAGCTTCTCACTTCTGCTGGTAGCGGCGAGTGGATTTGAACCACCGACACTGCGGGTATGAACCGCATGCTCTGGCCAACTGAGCTACACCGCCATGTTATCGCATCGGTCAAGACGCTTTATTATTTTAGCATGCACCAACCATTTCGTCAAGAGCCTGTTTAAAAAGTTTTTCTTCCATTTATTCGCTTCGGAAAATGACATTTTGGACTGCCATCGCTAAGCTTTATTTAAGCCATAGCCTGTGCATTACCGGCATAACCGCATCCGGCGCCATGCTCTGTTTACAGCGCCGGATACTTGCATTTTCCCGGCCTGAAAATAAGGAATCCCATATACTTTACATATTAATTTTTCTCCAGTATTGCCTGCAATCCCTGGTTCTGTCCAGAAAACCATTATCAAAAAGTTCCCGCCTTAAAAGCGGAGCATCATTAAAGGTATGCGCTTCCTTTAAGATCTCATTTATTTCTTTTTCACTGTATATTCTGTCTTTTTCAAATTTTTCTGCTAAGAACTCAAGGACAGATAACTTGCCTTTCCTTTTTGAAGGCCATTGTTTTAATTTGTTGTCTTCATTAAAATATTTTCTAAATTGCTCAGGTACTTGTTCCATGCTCATTCCCCCATTTTTCCAACCGGGTTGTTTCTAGCTTACGTTGAAAGTGAAAGTATCATGCCGTAATCAATACCGGTATGTCTTATTCATCAGTCGGGCTAAAATATTCTGCGGGATAAAATAATTATACCCTTAACGGTTCCGCCCTGCTATCATGGTTTCAGCCTTTTTTACCGCAACATATGCATCCTTTGCATATGTTGCCCCTATTTCCCCGGCATAATTTTCATCGACAGCCGCCCCGCCTATTAACAGGCCAACATCAATGTTTCGTTCCCGCACTAAATCGGCAATTTTCCTCATCTCTTCCATTGTTGTTGTCATTAATGCCGAAAGACCTATTATATCAGCTTTCTCCTCTACTGCTGCCTTAATTATTGTATCCGAATCAACATCCTTTCCCAGGTCAATAACATCAAAGCCATAATTTCTAAGCATTAAAGCCACCATGTTTTTCCCGATGTCATGAATATCGCCTTTCACCGTGGCAAGAACTATTTTTCCTTTCTTTTTTACCTGGCAATAGTTTTCCTGCAGCAACGGGGATATATAGTTCATTGCGGTTTCCATCGCCTCTGCGCTTTGAATCAGTTGGGGCAGGAAGTATTTTCTTTCCTGGTACAGTTCACCCACACGGGTTATGGCCGGAATCAGATGATTATCCACTATCTGTGCAGGCCCGATCCCTTTAGAAATTACATTCTTTATTAAATCTACAATTTCTCCTTTCCGGCCTTCCAGAATGCAGTTATAAATCCCATCATCGTGTTTGTCTTCCTTTTGCCCATTTTTCTTTCCATAGGCTTTAATGTAATTAATACTGTTATGATCCTTGCCTGTCAGCACATCCGCAGCCCTTTTTATATGCATGGTCTCTTCGGACTGCACGTTCATTATGACGGCGGTAAGCCCCCGGGACATTGCCATGGCAAGAAAGGCTGCGTTAATCCATGGCCTTTCCGGAAGCCCGAAAGAAACATTTGACAGGCCTATAACAGTGTTTGCGCCGAATTCCCCGGTACTCCATTCTATCACCTTAAGCGTTTCAAGGCAGGCATCCTGGTTTGCTGCAGCAGTAAGAACAAGTCCGTCCACCAAAATGTCGGACTTTGTATATCCGTACCTTGCAGCCTTTTCGTATACTTCCTCAACAATTTTGATCCTGTCCTCTGCCTTTTCCGGAACTCCGTTGTCATCAACAGGCAGCAGGATGAATGCCGCTCCGTATTTTGCCGCTACAGGAAGTATTTTTTCAATCTTTTTCCTTTCTGCCGATATTGAATTGATTAATGCCCTTCCGGGATAAACCCTCAATGCAGATTCCAATGCTTCGGGAGACGAAGAATCCAGGCTCAGCGTGGCCTTTACCATTGGGCTAAGTGTTTTGACAATTTTTGTAAGGGTTTCTGTTTCATCAATATCGGGGATGCCTGCATTAACATCCAGAACCAGCGCCCCATGTTCCGCCTGATCAATTGCAAGCTCCATGACCAAATCCATTGAACCTTCCTTAAGCTCTTCTGTAAGCTTTTTCTTCCCTGTTGGATTTATCCTTTCACCTATAATGCAAACGGGCAGATTACTGCCAATGGAAACTATCCTGCGTGATGAAGAAAGAATTAAATCGTTGTTTTTCTTAACGTTTTCACAGCACTTTTTCCCCTTTGCTATTTTGCTTATGCCAAGTATATATTCGGGTGTTGTACCACAACAACCGCCGATAAGGTTTGCACCGGCTTCTATGAACTGCCCGGCGAAGCTTGCAAAATCATCAGCATTCATGTCAAATACGGTTTTCCCGTTAACAAGCCTCGGCATTCCTGCATTTGGTTTTGCTACAAGCGGGACTCTGGCATATGGTTTTATCTTTCTGATTATTTCAAGCATCTCTTCCGGCCCGGTGGAGCAGTTGCAGCCTACCGCATCAGCACCAAGGCTCTGAAGGGTTATTAATGCTGTCAGCGGGTCTGTACCGTTTATTGTGTATCCCCCGCGTTCAAAAGTCATCGTGACAATAACCGGAAGATCGCAGCTTTCCTTTACTGCAAGAAGCGCTGCCCTGGCTTCCTGGATATCCATCATTGTTTCAATTACGAAAAGGTCCACGCCGCCTTCAAGTAAACCAGCAACCTGTTTTTTATATACATTTACAATTTCTTCAAAAGAATAGGATCCAAAGGGCTCCATGAGCTGCCCTGTTGGTGACATGTCCCCGGCTACCAGTGCCCTGCCTTCTGACGCTTTCCTGGATAACCTCGCCAGTTCCCTGTTTATTCCTGTAACATCATCAATGCCAAATTCTTTCAGCTTTAACTCATTTGCTCCGAATGTGAAGGAATATATAATATCCGAGCCGCTTTCAATATACTGCCTCTGGATGTTTATAATCGAGGACGGATTATCAAGAACCCACTTTTCAGGGCATGCACCTGCCGGCATTCCCTGCTGCTGAAGAAGCGTACCTGTAGCCCCGTCAAGAATTACTATTCCATCCGATACCATTTGTTTAAACTTGCCCTTTGTCAAATTAACTCCTCCAATCCATTATTTATAAGACCCGATTCCAACAATTGCAATAACCGTTTTTTCAGGAATCAGCATGCATGTATCTGTAATTTCAACGCCCCACTCTTTCAAATTCAACAAGCGGTAAAATATATCCTGATTGGATAAATCCAAGTCCCCGTATCCCGGGCTGTACCTCATGTGAGTCAATACCTTGCCCAGGCGCATTAATTGCTGCCGCATAAAACCCATAAGCCAATCCAGGCCTGCATCTGTTATTTCAGATGCAGCTGCATCATAAACCAGTGCTTTTGCCATCTCCCCCGCCTGCTGAAGTCTTTTTATTTCATCAGTTATGCGGTTTCCGGACGTTGAAGCCATTATAACCGCTTCATCCGAATGTCTAAGCAGGGCCGCCAGAGACGAACTTGTTATCTTCTCATTGTTGCCAAGAACGATTGTGTCCCTTTCTGTATTTGATATTTCAACGGTTCGGAAAACTACGTCCACCCTGCACAATGCCTCTGCTTCAGTTATCCACTTATCTATCTGCTTTTTCCTGTCGGGGTCAATTAATGTATTTGTCTTTTCATACCCTAAGCGGGTATATATCAGGCTCTTTTTATACTGGGCCGGAACATTTCTGTAAAACTTAATACTATCCACTTTTATCCTCTGATATAAAATTTTAATCATTTTATCATATTGTATAATATCCATTCAAGTACAATTATTTCACAATTATATTCAGTTAAAATAAAATCAGTCAGATTATGCCTTCGGACCGGAATGAATAAATTCCCGCAGTATAAAATCCATTTCAGAAGGCAAATAAAAAGGCATAGAATGCAAAAATGCAAACTATGCCTGAACTGGTTTGAAACCTTTTTAATTTTTCTGTTCCTCTTTTGTCTCCTCGGCTTTATTTGGTTTATATCCCTCGTTAAATATCTGATCGAACTCATAACCTTCAAGTCTTTCTTTATCCAACAAAGCCTGGGCAACATCGTGCAGACGTTGTATGTTTTCATTCAGTATGGCCTTTGTCCTGCTATAGGCATCATCGATAATCTTCTTAACCTCAAGATCAATCTTTGAAGACATTTGCTCGCTGAAATACTGGGAATGGCCATAGCTTTTTCCGAGGAAGACCTCGTCATTTTCATCACCGAAAAACATGTTTTCAAGTTCTTCGCTCATACCATATTTCGTGATCATATTGCGTGCAATGGTATTTGCATGCTTCAGATCGCTGTATGCACCTGTACTTATTTCACCAAGCACCAGTTCTTCTGCTGCACGTCCGCCAAGGGATATTATAATCTCTTCAATCAGCTGCGACTTGGTCTTATAAGAAATATCCTCTTCAGGCTTATGAGCGGTATATCCGCCTGCAAGTCCTGACGGGATGATTGAAACCCTGTCCACCTTGTTTGTCGTGGACGCAACTTTGACAGCAATGGCGTGACCTGCTTCATGGTAAGCTGTAAGCCTTTTCTCCTTGTCGCTCATAACCCTGCTCTTCTTTTCGGGTCCAATGACTACTTTAAATGTAGCCTCTTTTATTTCGTCCATTGTTATTTGCTTTTTGCCTTTACGTGCAGCCAAAAGCGCAGATTCGTTCAGCAGGTTTTCCAAATCGGCTCCGGTAAATCCCGGCGTGCTTCTTGCAAGATCTTTCAGATCCACATCCGGCCCCAGTGGTTTTCCTCTGGAATGCACTTTCAAAATTTCTTCACGGCCCTTAATATCGGGAAGACCAACAACGACCCTTCTGTCAAAGCGCCCGGGTCTGAGCAAGGCAGGGTCGAGAATATCCGGACGGTTTGTAGCTGCAAGAATAATAACCCCTTCATTAACTCCAAAGCCATCCATTTCAACAAGCAGCTGGTTCAGTGTCTGCTCCCTTTCATCGTGACCGCCGCCTAAACCGGCACCACGATGGCGGCCTACTGCATCTATTTCATCGATAAAAACAATACACGGAGCATTCTTTTTGGCCTGTTCAAACAAGTCACGAACCCTCGATGCACCCACACCGACAAACATTTCAACAAAATCAGAACCGCTGATGGAGAAAAACGGAACGCCTGCTTCACCCGATACCGCTTTTGCCAAAAGGGTTTTTCCAGTTCCAGGAGGTCCAACAAGAAGAACACCTTTCGGAATTCTGGCACCCAACTCAACAAATTTTCTGGGTTCTTTCAGGAACTCAACAATTTCCATCAGGTCTTCTTTTTCCTCATCGGCACCGGCAACATCATCAAACTTCACCTTGATTTTATCATCTGAAACCATTCTGGCACGGCTTTTTCCGAAAGACATGACACGGCTCCCGCCCCCGCCCTGGGACTGCTGAATAAAGAAAACCCAGAACAGTATAAACAATGCCACAATAACAACGGTGGGAAGAATTGTAAGCCACCACGGAGCTTTTGCTTCAGGCGGATAATATACATCATCCAACAGGCCCTTCTCAATAGCTTCATCCACAACTTCGGCTATATGTTCCTGAGACAGAAAACTTGTACTGTAGACAACATTATCCTTGAATGTACCGGAAGGTTCCTTCAATATAACCTGAGCGTCCAGACCCTGTACCTGAAGACTTTTTACATTGCCTCTGTCCAGCTCTTTCTTGAAATCACTGTATTTCATAACCAGGGGATTATTGAAATCATTCCACATGGCTATGATGATTAAAATAATAACAAACAGAATTATATAAAAACTTATTCCCCGTAAATTTTTCAATTAGTCAAACCTCCCGTCAGATAAATACAATCAATTACTGCCGTTACTATTCTTCTCCATAAACACGAATTAATAATCCCAGAATTATATTATCCGAAGAATTATGTTGTATTCTGGAACGCAGACGTATTTTATGAAAAGAAGTACCTGCTTTCTGATATATTAGCATAATTACCCATAAAACTCAATCTTAAGTTTCCCGTATAATATAAACTTCCGGCAGGTTCCTGTATTTCTCCGCATAATCAAGCCCATAACCTACAACAAATTCATCGGGAATTTCAATTCCGGCGTAATCCACCTTCAAATCCACTTTCCTGCGTTCTGGTTTATCCATAATTGCTGCAAGTTTCACACTGGCACACCCTTTGGTGTTAAATAAATCCTTAAGGTACTGTAATGTTAAACCCGTATCTATAAGGTCTTCAACAATCAAAACGTGTTTGCCGGTAACATCCGTTTCTATATCCTTTATAATCCTGACTACACCCGACGATTCGGTGGAGTTTCCATAGCTTGATACAGATATAAAATCTATCGTTACCTCCATATCTATCTTCCGGGCAAGATCGGCCAGAAATATAAACCCGCCTTTTAGCACTCCTACAAGCACAAGTTCTTTTCCCTTATAATCTTCTGTTATCTTTTTCCCCAGCTCTGCAACTTTTTCCTCAAGTTGTTCCTTTGAAATCAGTACTTCCAATTTCATAATGTATTCCTCCACGGTGATTTGATAGAGCTTTGATTTCTTTGCAGCAAGCAACGAAACAAAGCTCTAGTTTCTTTCCTTTGTAATATTAACATATAATATTGATTCGGTAGAATCACTTACTTTATAATTTTCTGCAGTTCTAAAACCAATAACCCATATTATGTTTTTCCCGTCTGCCATTAAAGGGATGCTCCCTCTTATGTATGTCGGTATTTTTTGATCAATAAAAAAGTCCTTAAGCTTCTTCTTTCCGTTACTGTTGTATGGGAAGAACACATCTCCGGGCATCCTGTTCCTTATATATATTCCCTCTTTTATTCTGCCGTAATCAAACAATTGGGTGAGGCTGTTTTCCTTTGACTTTACAATTTCACCGAATGCCTTGATGTATTCATTCCTGGTAAAAAGCCTGGTTTCAATTTTCATTTTATAGACAGGCAATTCAATAGTTGACGGTACCGATAATTTAAGCGAAAACGTTTCTTCTTTTTCACGGGCAATACCGGATATAATTTCCACGTTGTCATACTCAGCAATTACCCTGATTCCTTTCGGCAGTTCAGATAACTTGTTTCCTCCTGTTTTAACAACATGTAAAACCATATCCACATGTACAGATTCAAGCCCCTGTAAACTGCCTGTAACCCGTTCCCAGGCAATACGGATAATCCTGCCGGCAATGGCCGGATGAAGCCCTGTTATCCCCGATCTTTTCAGTACCACCCTGCTCCTGTCTTCTGAAACTAACAAATCTTTAAACTTTTCTTCAGCATACTGGTTCAGGAAATCCCTGTCAGCATTCAGTAATGTTTGCATTCTAAGCAGCGACATCGATATATCCGTCCCTGTCTGAAGCTTGATTTCAGGAAAAATTACATTCCTTATTACATTCCTTAAATAGGTATTTTCATAATTACTGCTGTCTGTCCTGTATGAAAGCCCGTTCCTTTTAATATATGCTTCTATTTCCGATTTACTGACATTTAACAGCGGGCGGATTATTCTGTCTTTTATATCAGACATTCCGCACAACCCGTCCAGCCCTGCCCCTCTTAACAGGTTTAAAAAAACAGTCTCGGCCTGGTCATCCCTGTGATGGGCAACGGCTATATGCGCGGCACCATATTCTTCCATAACTTTTTTCATGTCTTTATACCGGATTAATCTTCCCGCTTCTTCTATCGAGCAATTGCTGTCATCTGCAAATGCAGCGACATCCTCCCTAAAAACCTCAAGGGGAATCCCGTAATTTTCACATAAGCTTCTGACAAAGCATTCGTCCCCGTCGGATTCCTCCCCACGGAGCATATGGTTAACATGAACAGCAACCACCGAAAAAGCTTTTATACTGCTTAGTTTATGCAAGATATCCAAAAGGCATACCGAATCGGCGCCTCCTGAAACACCAACTACAACAACGGTTCCCGGCTTCAGCACATCATATTTTTCAGCCCATAGATTTACTTCTTCCAAAAGCTTGTCATTCATCTGCCATTCATATTCCCCTGTCGAGATTACCGAATTTAGTATATTGAGGAATCCATGCCAAGTCAACGGTGCCTATCGAACCATTCCTGTGTTTTGCAATAATTACTTCGGTAATGTTTTTCTTCTCACTGTCCTCATTATAGTAGTCATCACGATATAAAAACATAACCATATCTGCGTCCTGCTCTATTGCTCCTGATTCTCTCAGGTCTGACAGAATAGGACGGTGGTTTTGCCTGGCATCAGGCGCACGGCTAAGCTGTGAAAGTGCTATTACGGGAATCTCAAGTTCTTTAGCCATGAGCTTAAGTGATCTGGAAATTTCAGAAATTTCCTGTTGTCTGTTGTCGGTCCGCCTGCTCCCCTGCATCAGCTGCAGATAGTCGATCAATACAAGGCCAAGGCCACGTTTCATTTTAAGCCTTCGGCACTTGGACATCATTTCCATCACGTTAATGCCTGCATTGTCATCTATGTAAATAGGAGCTTTCGATAACGGCCCCATTGCCTGTGCCATCTTCACCCAATCCTCATCCTCAAACCTTCCGCTTCGCATTTTTTCCATATCCACAAGGGCTTCTGAAGAAATAATACGGCTAACCAGCTGTTCTTTACTCATTTCAAGGCTGAAAATGGCAACGGGTATATGATGATAGATGGCAGCATAAGAAGCTATGTTCAATGCAAAAGATGTTTTACCCATAGCAGGCCTTGCAGCGATCAGAATCAAATCAGATCTCTGAAAACCTGACGTTTTCCTGTCCAAATCGATAAAACCGCTGGGAACTCCGGTCAGCGAGCCTGCATTGTTGTATAATTCCTCAAGCCTTGAGAATGTTGAGTCGAGCACGTCATTTATCGGAGTAAGCCCGGTGTTGTTACGTTTCTGAACTATGTCATATATTGATTTCTCGGCGTAACTTAATATATCCAGGGCACTTTCACTGGATTCAAAGCTCATTCTTGAAATCTCATTGGATGCCTGAATTAATTTACGCAGTAAAGATTTTTCCTCAACAATTGAGACATAATGGGCAGCATTTGCAGTAGTAGGAACTGACGTGGCCAGGTTTGACAGATATTCATAGTCGCCGACCTTTTGCAATGTACCCCGTTTTACCAGTTGTTCGGAAACAGTTATCAAATCAACGGGCTGATTCTTATCGTACAGATCCAGAATAGCCTCGTAGATCTCCCGGTGCTGCTCCATATAGAAGTCTTCACTTTTCAGTCTTCCGGCAATATCCGGCAATAAATCCTTGTCCAAAAGGATGGACCCAAGCACCGACTGCTCCGCCTCGGTACTGTGCGGTGGTACTTTGCCCATAAAACCAATATCCATTTCAGCACCCCTAAAATATAAGAAACTTGTTAAAGATTTATTCCTGGTTTATTACTTGCACTTTAATGGTTGCTGAAACACCTGCGTGCAGTTTTAATTCTATATCATAAACACCAAGAGATTTGATGGCATCGGGAAGCACAATTTTTCTCTTATCAATCTGAACTTTGTGTTGCTTTTCCAGCATGTCGGCAATGTCCTTTGCAGTAATCGAACCGAACAGCTTGCCGTTGTCCCCTGCTTTTGTGGCAAAATTTACCGTTGTCCCCTTTAATTTGTCGGCCAGCTTGCGAGCGTTGGCCAGCTCGTTTTCTTTCCTTGCTTTTTCAGCATTTTCCTTCATTTTCATTTCATTAATCGCCGAAGGAGTGGCTTCAACGGCCAAACCCTTGGGAATCAGGAAATTCCGTGCATACCCGTCACTAACCTCAACGAGAGAATTTTTTTTGCCAAGATTTTTTACGTCCTGTACTAGAATCACTTTCATTTTTTCATACCTCCGGTTTTGTTCTGGAACAATTAAAGCGCTTAATCAGCCGGCCTACCGTTTCTGTGCTTCACCTGAACGCACACGGGCCAATTCAGACAAATCACCGAAATATTTCTCTATTTCATTCTCATTAATAAGTCCCAAACGTATTTTTTTTGATATATGCCTGTCCATCGTTGAATAATCAACGCCCAGGCGTTTTCCCAGCAAATAGCTGATAACGATCATTTCTGAAAGGGTATCTGCCGCGACATCCCGTGTATCTTCAAGTACAGGATCGGCAAGATGCCTGTATAAAGCAGCGATACCTTCCAACAACTCGCTTTTCAGATTTTCAATAATCCTTAAATTTCTGGTTACATCAAGGCCACTACTCATAACACCACCACTTTCATAGATATTTTTTATAACTGAATAATTATCAAAATATCGTTTTCGGGGCGGTAAATTTTGAATCACCGGCAGGTTTTTGCACCATCTGTTTACCAGATAACAGGATGGTTATATCTGTCATCTGCCCCTCAATACGATTATAACACCGGTGGCTTATTTGCTTAAATTTCCCATGTGGCCTTTTTGCTTTTCGGCGAAATGGCAATATTTACATACAGCCTATAGATTTAATCTATAGGCTGTAACTGTTAATCGGTTGTATATGGCAGAAGTGCAATATGTCTTGCCCGTTTAATAGCGGTAGTCATCTGACGTTGATGTTTTGCGCAATTACCGCTTATTCTTCTGGGAAGGATCTTACCCTTTTCAGAAAGAAATTTCTTAAGTTTTGCCGTGTCTTTATAATCTATATGCTCAACCTTATCTACACAAAACTGACAAACTTTCCTTCTGGTCTTTCTTTTAAAGGGCTTTACAACTTTTTTATCGTTGGCTTCTTTATTATTATCTCTCTTCTTTGCATCTGACATCGTTCCAATGCCTCCTTCCGCTAACAACCATTCACACACGATTCTTTATATATAAATAATCACATTACAACTCAATTAATATAACATATTCAAATAATACTGTCAAACAGATTTAGCCAAGAAGCACAGTAAGCAAGACCGGGTTTTAATATCCGTTGCGGTTTTTTTACCAGAAAAAAGATATTCACCATTTATTTAAATGCTGCTAAAATACTGTTGTATTTATTATTAGTTAATAATCGGCTATTTACCGTCTTATTGACAGGACAGGGCCGACATAATGAAAAGCTGTGCAAATTCCGGGTTTAACGGTACATAAACCCGAAATGCTTTAACCGGCAATATTATGCGAAAGCTTAGAAAACAGAAACTGCTATAAGGTATATTTATTGACTCTGAAAATCCATAGAAAATGAAAAAGCAAAACTTTTATCGGAATAGGGGGTTTTTATTTGCAATCGGAAATATTGTTTCAAAAGCTTTTGGCCCGCGTACGAAAGGCAGTGGAGGATTATGGAATGATTCAGGAGGGGGACCGGATAGCCGTAGGTGTTTCAGGCGGCAAGGACAGTCTTACCCTTTTGCAATGTTTACAGGCATTACAGCGGTTTTATCCCAAAAAGTTTGAACTGGCTGCAATTACAATTTCACTTGGTAATGAAGGATTTGACATCCAGTCATTGATAAATATTTATGAAAGCCTAAATATTCAGTATCATATTGAAGATACCCTTATAGCTAAAATCGTGTTTGACGTCCGCAATGAGAAAAATCCCTGTTCCTTGTGTTCCAACATGAAGCGTGGCGCAATATATAATGCCGCCAAAAAGCTTGGATGCAATAAGGTTGCTTTTGCCCATCACAGGGATGATGTTATTGAAACCCTTTTAATGTCGTTATTTTATGAGGGAAGAATTCACACCTTTTCCCCGGTCACTTACCTGGACAGAACGGGAGTTACACTTATCCGCCCGTTTATTTATACCGAAGAAAAAATGATACGTTCATATGTAAATAAAAAGGGAATTACCCCTATCGCAAGCTGCTGCAGGGCGGAAGGAAAAACAAAACGCCATTATGTTAAGGAGCTTATATATGATCTGTCCAGGGATAACAGGCATTTAAAAGATAATTTGTTCGGGGCAATCCAGCGCAGCGGAATCAACGGCTGGCATCCGCCGCTTTAATTTTAGGGATTTAACTTAATAATACACAGCCAAAACAGACGAGTGGACATTTACAATGTATTAAATGTCCACTCGTTTTCACATTCCATCCTGTTATTCATTCTTTATTTTCATTTTGCCGAAATAATCCCACTACTTTTGCCAGTTCCAGTACCACCAGCGGAACCAGCGACAGGCCCAAAGCTTCCAGGTACAGCCCATAGGAAAGCCTAGTTAACCCAAATACAGTTGTTACCGGTGGGACAAAGCAGACCAAAATCATAAGAACAGCAGATACCAGCGCAGCGAAGTTCAATTTACGGTTTGTGAACGGCCCTATTTTAAACAGGGAATAATCTGACCTCATATTAAATGCGTGCACCACCTGGGTAAACGCCAGAACGATAAATGCCATTGTCCTTCCGCCCTGGATACTGCCGGTGACACGTTCCCCATGGCGGAAACCAAACAATGTCAAAGCCGCAAACATTATACCCTGCAAAATTACCCGCCATAAAAGCCCATGGGCAAAAATGCTTTCATCCCTGGGCTTTGGCTTGCGCTCCATTACATCGCTTTTTATTTCTTCCATGCCTAACGAAATGGCAGGCAAACTGTCGGTGACAAGATTTATCCATAACAGCTGGATTGATATAAGAGGGGTTTTCTGCCATAAAACCATGGCGAAAAATACAGTCAGTATTTCACCTATATTGGTTCCCAAAAGAAAGGCAACTGTCTTCTTTATGTTATCATATATACCTCGTCCCTGTTTAACAGCCTCCACAATTGTTGCAAAATTATCGTCGGTTAATGTCATGTCCGCAGCCCCCTTGGCAACATCTGTTCCTGTAATTCCCATAGCACATCCGATATCTGCAGCTTTAAGAGCAGGTGCATCATTTACGCCGTCTCCCGTCATTGATACAACCTCGCCTTTTTTCTGCCATGCCTGTACAATCCTTATTTTATCTTCGGGTGATACACGGGCATAAACCGAAATCTTATCAACCTTACCGGCCAGTTCTTCATCTGTCATTGATGCAAGCTCGGCACCCGATATCGCCATGTCGCCTTCGTGCAATATACCCAACTCTTTGGCAATTGCAGATGCTGTAATAACATGGTCACCGGTTATCATTACAGGCTTAATTCCTGCCTTCCTGCAAATTTTTACGGCTTCATAGGCTTCGGGGCGCGGCGGATCTATAATCCCCACAAGCCCCATGAAATTAAGACCTGATTCCAGTTCATCAGCCTTTGGCATCTCGGGTACCCGGTCAATTTCCTTAGAGGCTATCGCTATAACCCGAAGCGCATCATTACTTAGCTTTTCATTAAGCTCCCTGGCTCTTTCAATGTCTCCGCTGATACATTTGGGAGCCAGAACATCAAACGCACCTTTAACAATTACGGTTATTTTCCCGTCTATGTCATGAACGGTGGACATGGACTTACGCTCGGAATCAAAAGGAATCTCGGAAAGCCTAGGATATTTTCTTTCCTGTTCCTTCTTCTCCATCCCGTTCCGGTATGCTGCAAGAACAATGGCTGTTTCTGTAGGGTCTCCGATATGCTTTACTTCTTCCCCGTCCACTTCAATAACACCGTCACTGCACAGTGTTCCGTACAGCAGTAACTTGCGTATATTTTCACTGTTTTCGGTGCCTACCTCTTCGGCATCTTCCATTCCATCATAGTATGCTTTGACCAGTGTCATACGGTTTTGTGTAAGAGTTCCGGTTTTATCCGAGCATATTACAGAAGCACTTCCAAGAGTCTCGACAGCAGGCAGCCGGCGGACTATGGCATTTTTCTTTGCCATTTGCTGAACACCTATGGCCAGCACTATTGTTACAATTGCCGGAAGGCCTTCGGGAATTGCCGAAACGGCTAATGATACTGCTATCATGAAAATATCCTTTACACGCATTCCCGATATGATGCCAATCACAAATATGACGGCACACGCCAGCAAGGCTGCAACGCCAAGGTATTTCCCAAGCTGAGCCAGTCTTTCCTGGAGTGGTGTTTTTGCTTCCTCTGCATTTTCAAGCAGGTTTGCAATTTTCCCCATCTCGGTGTTCATACCCGTAGCCGTAACAACGGCGACACCACGGCCATAAGTAATGCTGCATCCCGAATAAACCATGTTGTGCCTGTCACCCAAAGGTGCATTATCATCCGGCGTTTTTCCGGCATCCTTCTCAGTTGGCACAGATTCCCCGGTCAATGCCGATTCCTCGGATTTCAGGTTTACAGATTTTATAAGCCTGGCATCTGCAGGGATAAAGTCGCCTGCTTCGAGTAAAATGATATCGCCGGGTACAAGGCCTGATGCAACAATTACCTGCTCACGGCCATCCCTTATTACCCTGGCATGGGGAGCAGAAAGGCTTTTCAAAGCTTCAAGGGCTTTTTCGGCCTTGTTCTCCTGAAGCACTCCCATTATTGCATTTAAAACCACAATCAGTAAAATTAAAAAAGGTTCAAAAAACTCAGATCTGTTTCCCTCAATGGCAGCTATTGTAAAAGAAATGACAGCAGCGGCAAGAAGAATTAAAATCATTACGTCCTTAAACTGCTCAATGAACCTTTGCACGGCGGTCTTTTTCCTGCCCTCTTTGAGCCTGTTCTCCCCATACTGGTGTAAAAGTTTTTCCGCCTGGGCATAACTGAGCCCTTTATCATAGTCGGTGTCAAGCTGCTTTATCAAATCATCCAATTTACAGCTATGTGGCAGCAAATACATTCCTCCCATCAGAACAATATACATAATTATTCAATCAGTATTCAGACCATTGGGAAAAACTACCCTTGAATGCTTAATATTCGCCTTTTATTGTTTTATATTCAAAGACCGAAAAATTATGTATGTTAAATCAGATTTGAAGACAGGCAGCTTTTTAATTATAAAAAAGGAAGAAAATAAAAAATGCCCCTGTTTTAACAGGAGGCATTTTTTGAACTATTTCACGGATTGACAACATTTACAGGTTTACCGCCTATAAATGATTTTAAGTTATCCACGGCAATCCTCATGAGCCTTTCCCTGGTCTCTCTTGCCGCCCAGGCTATATGAGGGGTTATAATGCAATTTTTCGCAGTGAGGAGTGGATTGTTTTCCCTGATTGGCTCTATTGAAACCACATCAACCGCTGCTCCCGCAACCTTGCCGTTATTTAGCGCATCGGCAAGATCCTCCTCAGCAATTAACGGTCCCCTTGCAGTATTTATGATTATTACGCCGTCCTTCATCTTTTCGATTGCATTTTTGTTTATTATTCCCCTGGTGCTTTCACTAAGAGGGCAGTGCAGAGATATTATGTCCGAATTTTCCAATAGCTCTTCAAACTGCACATAACTTATAAAATCATTCTCAATGTTGATATTTTTACTTCTGCTGTATGCAAGTACATTCATGCCAAACGCGCGGGCAATGCCTGACACGGCCTTGCCAATTCTGCCAAAGCCTATGATGCCTAAAGTTTTCCCTGCAAGTTCAATTAATGGATATTTATAAAAGCAGAAATCAACGCACTTTGACCACTCACCGTTTTTAACGGCCATGTTATGCTCCCACACATGATGGCACAACTCAAGCAGCAAAGCAAAAGTAAACTGTGCGACAGCCATCGTGCCATAGTCAGGAATGTTTGTTACTGTTATTCCAAATTCTTTAGCGGCTTCAACATCTACAACGTTGTACCCTGTGGCCAGAACTCCTATATATTTTAAATTGGGAAGTCTTCCAAAAACATCCCTGCCAAGAGGCGTTTTATTGGTAAAAACTATTTCAGCGCTACCTATTCTTTCAAGAATTTTGTCATTTGGTGTTCTGTCATATATATCCACCTGGCCGATTTCTTTAAGATCATCCCAACTGAGATCTCCGGGATTTAGTGTAAAGCCATCCAAAACCACTATTTTCAAGTTTTCACCTCGTCCACAGCAATAAGCTGCTTACAGCCCATTCTTCATTATGGACTCTTTTCGAATTTGCAATTATCACTTCAGGATCCTCATCACCCCATGGCTTTACTTCAAAACTTACTATTGGCGGGTTTTCCGGATTCAGAAAACCGATATCCATTAAGCACTCTTAAAAATTCCACAAGCTGGGGGACGTCATTTTCAAATCAAAACCTCTGATGGGTGTCTCCATACGCTTCATATGATTTATCTTCGATTCCTGCATTAAATAATCACCTGTTCCACGTAGCCTTACTGGTTATTGACGTTTTTGCAGTTATTAAAATGGTTTTTTAAAGCATTAAATGTCTTTGTACTGATAACATGTTCGATTCTGCATGCATCTTCGGTGGCAGTAACTTCATCAACTCCAAGCCCGATTAGCCATTCTGTTATAAGAGTATGGCGTTCATACATTGTCTCGGCTATTTCTTTTCCTTTTTCGGTTAAAGTAATAAATCCGTCGCTGTCCATTTTAATATATCCATTTTCACGCAAATTTTTCATTGCTACACTGATGCTTGATTTTTTATAACCAAGTTCACCAGCAATATCAACAGATCTGACGTTCGGCTGTCTACGAGACAAAATTAGAATTGTTTCTAAATACATCTCTGCAGACTCTTGAATTTTCAAATTTATCATCCCTTCTTTGCTGGTATATGCCTCCAACTATAGAATAGCACACATAACACTTAAGGGCAAACATCCGCTGATGCAAACAACCGGTAGGTAGACAGCCAGAAAATATTTGAGAACGCTCAGTGATAAATCTTAACCCTTTATCGCTCCTATCATCATTCCCTTGGTGAAGTATTTCTGCAGGAATGGATACAAGCACAGGATGGGTACGGTTGATACCAGGATTGTCGCATATTTGATTGTTTCAGACACCAGTTCCTGATCCTCTCCTACTCCCATTTCACTCATGTCATTTACAATAAGGACCTGTCGCAGTACCAGCTGCAGCGGCTCTTTCGATTTATCTTCAAGGTATATCATTGCAGGAAACCATGAGTTCCA